>CAMYMH010000027.1:82579-88308 GCA_947259275.1 uncultured Acidimicrobiaceae bacterium
AGTCCCCACCGCCACAGGCGGCGGCCACCAACGAGAAAGCTGCCAACAACACGACCCCGATCATCCAGCCACGATTCCAGCGCGCCATAAGACCTCCCGATCTCTTTCGTCTCAGACGCCACTGACTGGGCGATCGGTTCCCTTTTCGGAGCGGCGGCCTGCGGACAAACTCTTCCCCGCCCTCAGGCTTCAATTCACGGTTGCTTCTGTTTCCTCCCCCGGAGGGGGAGGTGGCCCGTAGGGTCGGAGGGGGCGTTCTCTCCAGCCACCCGCGTACGCCCCCCACCCGACTTCGTCTTTCTCCCCCCTCCGGAGGGAGAAACGATCGCCTTGACCGTGTGCTTGGTCACCGCCTCCCCCCATCCGTCCTCGTCGCTGCGCTCCTCGGCCTTCCTTCCCCTCAAGGGGAAGGAAGAGTTGAAGCGGGCAGCGCTCCCTAAACCCCCAGGCGCTCCAGGGTCAACGCCGGTGCACCCGAGAACACGGCCTGCAAGCCGTCCAGGTCGATGGGGGCGTCGGCCAGCCAGGGGATCGTCACCATGGTGGTGCCGACCCGGCCGCTGAAATCCGCCCTGGCATCCTCCTGCCGACGCACCTCGAGCGCCCACCGGGCCAGGTTCTCGTTGAGGGCGGCCGCCGGACGACCATCGGTCAACGGTTCGACGGGTTCCGCCCACGAGCCCGGGAGGGCGCGGTTGAAGATCACGAGAGCCGGTGCGATCCCGACCTCGTGGAACCGCAACGCCTCGCGGAGCGGCCCGGGGTCGGCAGTGGTCACGACCACGGTGGCGGCGGCCGCCAAGTGACGATTGATGGCCGCCGCTTTGGCGGTGATTCCGTCATAGGTGGTGCGAAGGTCGAAGAGGAACTCGGCCACCTGTTCCAGCAGCGGGCCACCCAACAATGCGTCGGCCAATCGCAGGGCCGGCCGGCCCGCCAGGTTGAAGAGCCCGCGCCTGCCGGGCAGCCGGGCGCCGGTCAGCCAGCGCAGGAGCCGTCCCCCGACCAGGTCACGCATCCGGGCGGGCGCTTCGAAGAAGTCGATGCCTCCGGATGCCGGCGGTGTGTCCACCACCACCAGGTCCCACTCGCCGCTCTCGAGATGAACCACCATTTCTTCGGCGGCTGCGTAAGCCTGTCCTGAGGGAAACCGACTGGCGACCGCCTCGAATAGCGGGTTGGTGACCAGCCGATCGGCCACCGCGGCGGGAGCGTGGCGGTAGGCGATGGCATCCCACGAGGCGGCCGAGTCGAGCATGGCGGCGTACAGGCCGTCGAGCTTCGGGTTTGGTTCGGGCCGGTTTCCCAGCTGTTCCAGCCCGAGGGCGGTCGCGAGCCGGCGCGCCGGATCGACCGTGAGCACCAGCGTCCGGCGCCCGGCCTCGGCCCCGGCAACCCCGAGGGCAGCGGCGATGGTCGTCTTGCCAACCCCGCCGCCGCCGGTGATGAGTACCGCCCGGGTCACAGCAATGGCCCAATGCTGTCGGCGATGAGCACGGTCACCTCGCCGGGAGTATGCACGCCGAAGAAGAACGGTATCTCTGGCCCTTCGGGAAGGTCGGCGCTCCAGCGACGTTGCGCCGCATACAGCCCCCGGTGGAGCAGCCCGGCGTCGCGGTGCGGCCCGGCGGCAATCTCGCTCAGCGTATCTTCGGATACGCCGAGCGGGTCGAGCACCCGGTTGGTGATGACCGAGGCGATGTCGACCAGGGCGGCGATTTCGCCGTAGGACTCCATGGTTTCCACCACCGGCAGCTCCTCGGGCGTTGCCACCAGCACCAGGCCGGTGGCAGCCGGGTCGCGCAGCTGTTGTTCGTAGCTGAGCGCCTGATCCCGCACCCGGCCGACCGGGACCAGGCCGGCGATCGTCACCGGCGCCCGCAGATACGAGGTGAGCTGCCCGAGCGGGGGAGCGTCGGCAATCACTACATCCCATTGCCCTTTGCCGCTCTCGAACAGGGCCTTGCCGATGGTGATGATGTCCCGGATGCCCGGCACCGTGTCGGCGAGGGCGTTGAGGCCGCGGGCCACCGGCCCGAGGGGAGCGATCCGGGGGGCATGCAATTGCAGGCGAATGTACTCGTCGAGGGCGTGTGAGCGATCGATGGTGGCGGCGTGGATGCCGGGTCGCAGCCGCTTGGGGGCGGAGCCGAGCCGGCCGACGCCGAGGTGGGCCGCCAACCCGAGATCGTCGAGCATGGAGAGGGCCAGCACCGATTGTCCGCGCCGGGCGGCCAGGATGCTGAGGGCGGCGGTTACGGCTGACTTGCCAACCCCACCCTTTCCACTCACTAGAACGAGCGAGCGATCCAGCAAGGGGTCAGCCGCCGTCGGAGGCGAGGGGGATGCGCAGCACCAGTCGGTCGTCTTCTACGGCCCAGTCGGCGGAGCCGATGAGTCGGTAATCGAGATAGTCGAGCTCGGCCTGCTTGATGAACAGCTGCCTCTCATCGCCCGCCACCGGGGGGAGGCCCCGTTCTTTGACGGCTTCCGCCCGCTCACGGAATCGCTCGATGAGGGCGTCAACGTCGAGTTCTGCCATACCGCAAACCTAGTGCAGTGCTTCCTTTCGATTTCTCCGCCGCGTCCTACGGCGGGTCTGCGTCGATGGCGGAGAAATGCGAGTGCTGCCGCCGGACTCGAGCTGATCTACGGCCGGCGCCGCCGGCGCCAGGCCCAGAGAAACCCCGCTTAGGTTCGATCTCTCGCCGCGTTTGGCACCTTCCCGCAGGGCAGCTGCTCAACAGTGCCTCCCTTCGATTTCTCCGCCGCGTCATACGGCGGGTCTGCATCTCTCGCCGCGTTAGGCACCTTCCCGCGGGGCAGCTGCTCAGACCGCGGGTTGGGGTACGCCCTGTGCGGTTCTCCGGGCCTCGGATCGTTGCTCGCTCTCCAACCTGCCGAGCTCGTAGTCGTTGTAGTCGACGTACGACATCGCATCTGCGATCTGGATGTGTCCGGCTTGTTCGCGAATCAGGCGATGCATTTGCTGGCACACCCGGCGGTAGTCGGCATGGCCCCCCTCGCCGGTTCGCAGCTCGATGAGATGGAAGGCCTCGCGGGCATTGAGATCCATGTAGAAGCGGATCTTGTAGGCAAAAGGGACCGCGTACTGGGCGACGTCAGAGCCGGCGCCGGCCTCGATTCGTTCGGCGAGGTGAGCGGCCCGGTCCATGGCCTCATCCCAGAGCCGAACCGCCCCAACCGCTCGCACCGGGTCGGGGGTGATGTAGCCGTGCCGGGTCCCGAGTCGTTGCCAGTCGAGAGTCATGAGACGGTGTCGCTGCAGGTCGCGGAAGATGCCGTAGTCGCACAGGATGTCAAACCGATACCCGGTTCGCTCCATGCCGCGTCCCGGTTTGTGACGCCGGTTCGACCGGTTCCCGACGTACGAGCGGATCAATTTGGCCTGGGCTTCAGCTGGGAGTCGGCGGGCAATGGCCAGCAGTTGATCGTCCGGCAGGTCGCTATGGGCGTAGAGTGCCGCCGCCGCCACCTTCAACTCTCCATCGGGATCCCAATCGGTGAGGACGACCTCCGGGCGGCTCTCCGGCTCGACGCCGAGCGTCCGGCCTCGCTCGTCCATGTCGGCCCGGATGGTGGCCAGATAGTCACTCCACACGCCCCCCCGATCCGGCAGGTCGACCCGCTTGACAAACGACGGTATCACTTTGCGCAATTCCTCGAGCATGAGCTGTGAATAGTCACGAGCTTCGGCCAGCGGATGAGCGCGCATTCGCAGCAGGAGGGATTCGTAGGCCTGCCCGGTGGCATAGATTCCGACATTCGACGTGGTCGCCGCCGGGAGCAAGCCACGGGCCGCATCGCAGGCCTTGGCCCGGATGGTGGATTTCCACACGAAGTCCGAGACATCCGGCCCCGGCGGGAACTGTGCCTCGAAGTGGGGAACCAGCTGTGCGATCAACTCCGTATATGCGCCGAACAGCCAGTCCATGGTGACCGTGTACTCGTCCTGTAGGCCGGCCTCCGCCACTTCGACGGGGGTGAAGTATCGGTAGCGGTCGCCGAGCGGCCGGTCGTAGTAGATGTAGCGGGTGCTCTGTTCGAGGTAGGCGGCCAGGCGGCCCCGTTCGAGCACCTTGGTCAACAGGTTGGACGCCTGCTCGGTGGCCAGGTGGACACCGCCGAGTTGGGCGACCGAGTCGTCCCCATACTCGCTGAACACCCGCTGATAGAGCGCCTCGGCCTTATGGGTTGCCACCAGGTCGTCGGCTTGCAGTTGCGAGGCGATCGCCTCGATACCCTGGTCGGGATCGGCCAGGAATTCGTCGAGCAGCAATCGGCGGAGCGACTTGTGAGTGCGGCTGTAGCGGGCGAACAGCGCTCCCTTCACCACCTCAGGCAGATTGATGAGCGCAAAAACCGGCCGATCGAGGTTGGTGAAGTAGCGGGCCAACACCGCTTGCTCGTCGCTGGTGAAGGACTCTTCGAAATACAACGTTCCTCCTCCGGAGCGGCGATCTCGCTCTTCAGACGCAAAGTTACAGGGATGTAATTATCCGGGGATCGGGCACGCTTTGCAAATCGAGGCTGCGGGGTGCGCGTGCCGTAACCGCATGCGCAACTACCATCGGCCCATGCATCCGAACGCGGTCAGGGCCCTGGTGGTGGTCGCCATCCTTGCCATTCTGGCGGTGGCGGCCGTACCGCTCATGATTCTGCTCGACCTGTCCGGCGACGGAACCGGCTGGGGCCTGTGCGAGGCCGGCATCGACTCGTGCCGGGTCGGCAACTTCCGCGGAGCCCGGCTGGCCGTGGTCCTGCTCCTGGTGCTCCTGGCCCTTGCCTCCCTGCTGCGCTTCATCGTATGGGTCTCGGGCCTGCCCGGCCGCCGCAGCCACCGGCCGGTGCACCGGGACGACATCTTCATTCCCTAGCGCGCGGGTCTGTCAGTCCCCGGCCGGGCTTCGTCCGGCTTGGGGGTTGCTGCGCAACTCCTTCGGAACGCCAGGGCGTTCCCGCTGCCTTCCCACAAACGCCAGCACCAGGAGCGAAACCGTCACCCCCAGCCGGAGCCACCCGGACGGCCGGGCGGGGAATTCGAACTGGCCGAATTCGAGCACCGCGGCGGCAACCAGGGCGAGCCACGGGCGTCGCCGTGGTGATCGCACGAGCTCGAACAGCAGCACCCCCAGGACCAGACCGACGGTGTAATAGCGGTTGGCCGCCGGGTCGATGAGGAGGCGGAAAGCTACTCCCGCCATCACGGCCGCAGTCCACCGATTCTGCACAACCAGCGCGGCCGCGATCGCGGTGCCGCCCACCAGTTGGAGCGGCCTTACCCAGCCTGGAGTGGTTGCTGCGTCAACGCCCAGGACCCGCAGAGACGACGACGGCTCGTTGATGATCTCGAAGCTGGAGGCATCCAGGGTCCCGGCGTCGGCGAGGACGAATGGCACCCAGGTGAGTCCGGCCAGGCCGGCTACTAGTAGCACTCGGAGCCAGCGTCGCTTCCCCGGCAGCACCGCCGCCAGCGGAGCGAAGATCAGCCCCCACGGCTTGGCGGCCCCGGCCACCGCCAGCGCCACTACCACCCACCCGGGCCGTCCGCGGGCAAGCGACCACACCGCGGCCGCGGTTGCCGCCAGAGTGATGGCGTCGTCGATATGGGCGGTCCGGACCGCCACATCGCCCCACACCACCACGAACAGAATTCCGGAGAACAGGACCACCGGTGTCGCCATTTCCAGCTCGGGCCGCAGGCGGGC
>CAMYMH010000028.1 GCA_947259275.1 uncultured Acidimicrobiaceae bacterium
TACGAAACCAACCAACACCGCCGCCACGCCCTCGAGGCCTTCCTACACAAATACAATCACCACCGACCCCACTCAGAACTCAAAGGCCAGTCACCCATGCGTGGTAGAGCAGCTCGAGTGGGTGGGTCATGGTTATGAAGGGGTCCGCGGTTCTGACCAGGACTATCCTTTCGGCGCTTCACCTGAAGTTCGCCCCCTTAGCTCAGTGGTAGAGCAGCTCGAGTGGGTGGGTCATGGTTATGAAGGGGTCCGCGGTTCTGACCAGGACTATCCTTTCCGGCGCTTCACCTGAAGTTCGCCCCCTTAGCTCAGTGGTAGAGCACTTCCATGGTAAGGAAGGGGTCCGCGGTTCGAATCCGCGAGGGGGCTCGGCGGCGTAGCTCAGACTGGTTAGAGCGCTCGGCTCATAATCGAGAGGTCGGTGGTTCAAGTCCACCCGCCGCTACGGACAGAGAGGTTCAACATGCCATCCCAGAAGCGACCGATAATCACGCTGGCTTGCGAAGAGTGCAAGGGGCGGAATTACGTCACCGACAAGAACAGATCAAACACACGCGATCGGTTGGAGCTCAAGAAGTACTGCAACCGGTGCCGCAAGCACACCCCGCACAAAGAGACCCGATGACCTCGTTGGTCCCGGCGCCATGAGCGGGGACCTCGCCGACCTGGCCGGGCGGACGTACGGTCCGTTCCACCTCCGCACGTCGGTTGAGAAGGTCGAGGAGTTCGTACACGCCACCGGCGACGATCCGGAGCGGTGGGAGTTCCACGTGCCGCCCGGGTTCGCGGCGGTTGCCCTGTTCAAATCCGCCCCCGCCTTTTTCGAAGACGAGGACGCGGCCGACTACGCCAAGACCCTCGTGCATGTGGATCAGACCTTTCGCTGGCACCGGCCGTTTCCCCAGGAGATCGACACCAGAGTGACCGGTCAGGTCGAAAGCGTCCGCCACCGGGGAGAGATGTTCTTTGTCACCTTCACCACTCGCACCGAGGGCGACGACGGCGTTTTGTTCGTCGAAGCCTCGTCGACCTTTCTGATGACGGAGGGTTCGTTGCCCCAAGAGAAGGTTGCGGTGGAGTCCGAGCCCGCCTGGGATGAGCGGGCCGAGAACCAGCTCCCGGTCCCGGTCGACCTTCCGGGGATCGGCGAGTCGCTGCCACCGATGCTCAAGTCGGCCAGCCGGGCCGACCTGGTGCGATACGCGGGCGCCACCCGGGATTGGAACCCGATCCACTGGGACCACGATGCGGCGGTGGCGGCCGGGCTGCCCGGCGTCATCGGCCATGGTCTGCTGATGGCGGCATGGGTATCGCAGGCCGCCGGCCGGGTGGTTGGCGGCCCGGCGCCGCTGCGCCACATGCGACTGCGATTCCGCCAGCCGCTGCGGCCAGGGGTTCAGGCCGAAATCTCGGCCGACGTAAAGTCGCCTGATGTTCTAGCCTGCGTCATCCGGTCCGCCGGTACGGACCTGGTGACCGCAGACGCAACCTTGGGAGGCCGCTGAACAATGCATGTCACCACCCATCTCGACGGCCAATCATCACCGAGGCGGTCATGAGCGAGCGAGCACTGTACCTTCGCCAGTGCCGGCGCGGAGCGGAGGTCATGACCATTGAGCAGGGAGCGGCGTCCTCGACGCTCGCCAATACTTCGTCCAGTATTGACTCGGTCTGCGTCCTTGCGATTGGCGCGCCTGGCCGCCGATATCGGCAACGGCATTATTCAACACCTTCCTAGGGAGTAACCCGATGGCCGATCGCAACGTCAAAGCAACCGATGAGTTGCTCGATCGCGCCCGGCAGGGCGACGAGGGTGCATTCACCGAGCTCGTGCGTCACCATCAAAACGAGGTGTTCACACTGGCATTGCGGCTGCTCGGTAACTACGAGCTGGCAGCCGATGCTGCCCAGGAAACATTCATCCGCGCCTGGCGGGCGCTTCCCCGGTTCCGGGGCGACGCCGCCCTCTCGACTTGGCTGCACCGGATAACCGTCAACACCAGTTGGACGCTCGGCCGTCGCGCCCAACGTCATTCCGCCGTCGTCCTCGATGAGGCGCTCCCCCTGAACGATGATTCGGCACCTTCCCCGGAGGCATCGGCCGAGACCGCCGAGCTGGGCGGCCGTTTGCGGGCCGCCGTCTCAGAGCTGCCAGACCCGCAACGGGCCGTCGTGGTGCTCAAGGACATCTACGGGTGGTCGCACGCCGAGGTCGCCAAGGCGTTGGACATCAGCGTGACGGCGGCCAAGGTCCGGTTGCACCGTGCCCGCCAAAAACTCAAGGAGAAGCTGTGGCGAGAAATGGAGTGACGCTCGCCTGCGCCGTGCGGTCTCATCGTCTTGCCGGCGACCCGGATCTCAATGACGGCCACATTGCCTCGTGTCTCCACTGCCAGGTGGAGGCAGTTCGGTATCGCACTCTCCGGCGCCAGCTGGCGCTTCTGCGACTGCAAGCGGTTGATGCCCCACCAGGTTTCGCCGGCGTCATCCGGTCCGGCTTGGGTGAGGAGCCTGCGGTGCCGAAGAAGGCATCAGGAGTCGAAGCGGCGGTGGCGGCGGCCGGCCTGGCCGCGGTGGCCGGTGCCGTGGCACTCTGGCGTCGCAGCCTGAGCGCCTAAGCTGCTCGACGAAAGCGCACCAGCGATGCCCCGTTGGGTGAACGTGCGCTTATACTCGGGCCGTCTCGCAGGGCTGTCGCCCTAGGATTCGGCTCACCACAAAGGGGTGTAGCTCGAATTGGCAGAGCGCCGGTCTCCAAAACCGGAGGTTGTGGGTTCGAGTCCCACCGCCCCTGCTTAAGGCTCCCAGCCAAAGGGGGCCTGTGTACAGAGGATCTGATGAACAGAGAACTTCGTCGGCAGCAAGCTCGCCAGGAGCGGCTCGACAAGAAACAAGGGAAGCCGAGCAAGCAGGCTGCCGCCCAGCGCGCCGCCGGCAAGGCCGTGGGTGAGAGCCGCGAGCGCCGCAGCATCCGTACCTACCTCCACGAGGTCCGGCAGGAACTCGCCAAGGTCGCCTGGCCCGATCGCCACACCCTCACTACCTACACGGCGGTTTCGCTCATCGCCACCATTGCCCTCACCTTCTACACCGCCGGGCTCGACTTCGTGTTCAAGAACGCATTCGTCGACCTGCTTCTCGGATGACCAGCATGGAAGACCAGGCCACTCCGCAGGTGGATCTACCTGCCGACGAGGACGTCGAGGCATCCGATTCGGTCGAAGCCGAACCGGTCGGCGTCGATCCGGATTCCGCCGACGCTCCCGTGTCGGAAGAGCCTGAAGCCGGCGGCGCGTTTGCGGCCGCCTTTGCCTCGGTTGGTCTGACATCCAGCGACCGCCTCGAGGAAGTGCTCTCACATCGGGAGGAGGAGGCCGAACCATCCGAGGAGCCCGAATCCGAGGAAACGGTAGAAGCGCCCGCCGCCGAGGCCAAAGCCGCTCCCGAGGCGGCCGAAGTTGCAGTGGCCGAGGCAACCACCGAGGCTGAAGTGGAGGCTGAAGCTGCTCCGGCGGCGGAAGATGAGGCTGAGGCGGAGGGTGAGGAAGCAGAGGACGAAGAGGACGCAGAGGACGCTGAAGCACCGGTCGATGCCGGACCCGCCAGTCCCTATGACCTTGCGGGAGACTGGTACGTCATTCACTCGTACTCCGGTTACGAGAACAAGGTCAAGGCAAACCTCGAGACTCGCATCCACTCAATGCACATGGAGGGCGAGATCTTCGACGTCGTCATTCCAATGGAGGACGTCGTGGAGATCAAGGGCGGCCGCAAGGTCACCGTGCCCAAGAAGGTGTTCCCCGGTTACATCCTGGTTCGCATGTATCTGACCGACGACTCGTGGTTCGCGGTCCGCAACACGCCGGGGGTCACCGGATTCGTCGGCTCGGGCACCAAGCCGGTACCCCTCTCCCGGCGTGAGGTCGAACGCATCCTCGGCGTCAAGAAGGAAGAGGCGGTCGGCAAGGCTGCTCCACGCTTCCAGCCCAGCTGGGGCGTGGGAGAGACTGTCCGGGTGACGGACGGTCCGTTCGCCGATTTCAACGGCGTCATCGAGGAGATCAACCTCGATCAGTCCAAGGTCCGCGTTCTGGTTAACATCTTCGGCCGCGAGACCCCGGTCGAGCTCAACTTCGAACAGATTGTGAAGCTGTAGTGCCCACGACAACCGCCACCCCCGGATTCAGGAGCACTGATGGGTCGTAAGAAACTGATGGCCGTCATCAAGCTGCAGGTGCCCGCCGGCCAGGCGAGCCCGGCTCCGCCGGTTGGCCCGGCGCTCGGTCAGCACGGTGTCAACATCATGGACTTCGTGCAGGCGTACAACGCTCAGACTGCCGACCAGCGCGGCACCATCGTTCCGGTCGAGATCAACGTGTACGAGGACCGCAGCTTCACGTTCATCACCAAGACACCTCCGGCGGCCGTGCTCCTGCGCCAGGCGGCCCGGGTCGCCAAGGGATCACCCGAACCGCACAAAGAGAAAGTGGCCTCGGTCACCCGGGCCCAGGTCAAGGAGATCGCGGAGACAAAGATGCCCGACCTCAATGCCAACGACATTGAGGCGGCCATGAAGATCGTTGAAGGAACCGCCCGTTCGATGGGCTTCACCGTCGAGGGATAACACAACAACCGAGCGTGGGAGGCCGACGGCCGCTTGCACCACGAGGAGTAGATATGCCAAAGCACGGCAAGAGATTCAACGTCGCATCCGAGCCCATCGACCCCGCCGAAAGCTATGAGCCGCGCCAGGCGCTCGGATTCGTCAAGGCCGGAGCCGTCGCCAAGTTCGACGAGACCATTGAGGCCAACTATCGCCTCGGGATTGACTCTCGCCACGCCGACCAGAACGTGAGAGGCACCGTCTCGCTGCCGCACGGCACCGGCAAGTCGATCCGGGTTGCCGTGTTCGCCACCGGCGACAAGGCCAAGGAGGCCGAGGACGCCGGAGCAGATTTGGTGGGTGGCAAGGAGCTCGCCGAAGCCATCCAGGGCGGCCGCGATCTGGACTTCGATCTCACCATTGCGACGCCGGACCTCATGTCCGAAGTGGGCAAGGTGGGCAAGATCCTCGGGCCGCGCGGGCTCATGCCAAACCCCAAGGCGGGCACGGTGACCTTCGACATCTCGAAGACCGTCGAGGAGTTCAAGGCCGGCAAGATCGAATATCGCAACGACCGGGCCGGCAATGTTCACGGCGTAATCGGCAAGGCCTCCTTCGAGCTCGAGCAGCTTGTGGTCAACCTGGCCGCCTTCACCGACGAGATCGTCCGCTCCCGGCCGGCAGCCACCAAAGGCCGTTTTATCCGCAATCTGTCGGTGTCTTCGACCATGGGGCCGGGGGTTCGGGTCGACCTGTCCCACATCGACGACTTAGCTGCGATGGTGCACTAACCCAGTCGCCAGTCGCCAGTCGCCAGCCAACGCCCTTTCGGGGTTGGCAATGTGACGGTGCCGGTAGTGTTTGACCTATGTACCGGCGAGGATTGCTTGTAGCCGCCGGCCTGCTGATAGCACTCGCTTTGCTGATCAGTTCTTGGGAGTTCACGGTCACGACCGGCGGATCGTTTGGGTCGACCCCACGCGATCACCTATGCGGTTCGACCTTCGGCGTGTTCTTTCAGGACACCTACGAGCCGGGGGTTGAGGGAACCTTCCTGCGCCGGCGCTGCTATGAGGAGTCGAAGCAGCGGATCGCCAGTCTCGGGTTTCTGTCGGCGCTTGCAGCCGGCCTCGCGATCCTCGGCCTGGTCCGCGGAAAGGCCCCGCCGTTGCGCAGCATCGACGTCCTAACGCCCTTGCCAACCAAGGAGGAGATGGAAGACTCGTGGGTCGGCGATTCATAGGTTGGCGGTAGCTCGCCCGGTTGGTTAACCTCCCGCCTCACAACCCAATAGCTCCAGACCGGAGACCGCCGGTGCCATTCGTGGCCGAAGATGCCTGCGCAGGTCGGAACCCTCGAGGCTCCCACCTATCCGGTCGGAGCCTTTGCTACTGACGAAGAGGAGCAGGCATGGCACGACCCGAGAAGGTCGCCGTTGTCGACGAGATCAAAGACAAGCTGGAAGCGGCCGAGGCCGTGTTCGTAACCGAGTACCGCGGTCTCACCGTCGGCCAGCAGCAGGAGCTTCGCCGCTCGCTGAGCAAGGCTGACGCCGAATACAAAGTATTCAAGATGAGCCTGGCCCGGTTGGCTGCCGAGGCAGCCGGGTTCACCGACCTGCTGGTATGGCTGGAAGGTCCAACCGCGATTGCCTTCACCACCGGCGACCCGGTCCCAACCGCCAAGAGCCTCAAGGACTTCTCGGACGCCAATGGGCACCTCGTGGTCAAAGGCGGCTTGTTGGCGGGCGCCACGCTAGACGCCGAGGCGGTTCGCAAGCTGGCGGATATCGAGCCGCGCGATGTTCTGCTGGCCAAGCTGGCGGGGGCGATGAGTGCTCCCATGTCCAAGCTGGCCGGCCTGATGACCGCCATCCTGCGTCAGCCGGCGACGGCGATGCAGCAGCTTCTGGAGAAGAAGGAGGAGGAGTCCCCAGACCCAAGTCCCGAGTCCCAAGCCGAAGAGGACTCCGCTGAGGAGCCTGCCGAAGAGGACGCCGCCGGGGAGCCCCCGGCCGAAGAGGACTCCGCCGAGGAGCCTGCGGCTGAGGAGTCTGCGGCTGAGGAGTCTGCGGCTGAGGAGTCTGCGGCTGAGCCTGCTGCCGAGACCGAGGCTGAGGAGCCTGCTGCCGAGCCTGCGGCTGAGGAGCCTGCGGCTGAGGAGTCTGCGGCTGAGACCGAGGCTGAGGAGCCTGCTGCCGAGACCGAGGCTGAGGAGCCTGCGGCCGAGACCGAGGCTGAGGAGCCTGCGGCCGAGACCGACGATTCTGAAGATTCTGAAGATGAGTAACTCTCATAAGGAGAATTGATATGGCCAAAATGACTACCGATGACCTGCTTGGACACTTCGAGGGCATGACCGTCCTCGAGCTCTCCGAGTTCGTAAAGGCCTTCGAGGAGAAGTTCGAGGTGACCGCCGCCGCTCCCGTGGCCGTGGCCGTCGCTGGCGGCGATGGCGGGGGGGCCGCTCCCGTGGAGGAGAAAGACGAGTTCGATGTCATGTTGACCGCGGCCGGTGACAAGAAGATCCAGGTCATCAAGGAAGTCCGGTCGCTGACCAGCCTCGGCTTGAAGGAGGCCAAGGAGCTCGTGGAGAGTGCTCCGGTGGCCGTCCTCGAGGCTGTTGACCAAGAAGCCGCCAACAAAGCTAAGGAAGCCCTGGAAGGCGCCGGCGCCCAGGTGGAGCTGAAGTAAGAACCCGGTACCCGTTACCGGTTACCGGTTTCCCGTTTCCGCACTGGGAGCGGTCTGACAGCGACATGAAGCACCCCGCGCGGGGTGCTTCATCGCGTCTTTCAGGTAACGGGCTTCGGGTAACGGGTAACGACCCCTGCTACCCCTCTTCGACCAGCTCGAGCGTATAGGTCCCGATTTCCTGGGGGCCGATGAGCTGTCCGGATTCGGTGGTGATCTCAGTGATCGGGCCCGGTGGATCATCCTGGGGGCCGAAGAGAGCGAACCGGTTGCTGGTGCGAGTTCCGGCGTCGTATGGATACAGGGTTGCGACGACCTGGTTGCGCCATTGCCCGCCTTCGAGGAGAGGGAGGCCGTCGACGCCGACGAACCAATCGGGGCTCGGCCCGATCATGGCGGCCAGAGATAGATAGGGATACCCGGGATCGACCTCGAACTCGACCGTAAGCTCTCCACACTTGGAGTTGCGGGTGGTCTCAGGGCAAAACCACCAGGGCCAGTCGAGCACCTCGTCGATCCCGTCGGCGGCTTCGATCTCGCCGACCAGGATGTCGCTCCGGCCGGTCTCGGCCATTTCGGTGACACCGGGGCCGGCGGGTGCGCCGACGCTCCAGATGGACGCGGTGGCATCGTGGGTGGCGCCGGCCAGCCATGAAAAATGCGCGTCACCGGGAACGGCTCCTGGGTGGGTGGCCTCGCTCCAGGTGTTGTCGACCACCAACCGGTACCTCACAGGCTCGGGTGGAGGAGGCGTGGTGGTCGTGGTGGGCGGCATTGTGGTCGTGGTCGTCGTCGGTGCACTCGAAGTCGTGGTGGGCGCCACCGTCGATGTCGTCGTGGCAGTACTCGAGATGGTTGTGACCGCTTCCGAACCCCCACACCCACCGAGCGTCAGAGCCAGGACGCAAGCCGTGCCGACCACCGATCGCATGGTGGGATGGTAAGTCTGCTCACCGGGTAGCGGTAGCTACCTCACAGTCGCGAACCGGGCCATGGCGGCAAAGAAGAGGACGATGCCGACTGCGATGAGAGCCCCACCGGCGATGGTCCCAGGTATTGCACCGAAGTCGTTCTCAAAGCAGGTGGCGAATCGGCGCGAGAAGGAGACCGACTGACAGTCGATGACGCCGACGCCGCGAAAGATGAAGACTCCTCCTGTCGCCATCATCGCAAACGAGAGCAGCATGGTGCACCCCTGGTGTTCCTTTCCTTCTCACAGTGTCGGCGATGGTCCTGATTCCCTTGAGTCCGTCCCGCGCCTCCGGCGGGCCCCGGGTGACGGGTAACGGGTTACGGGCTACTTGCTAACCGGCTGATCATACCCGCTGCGCCCCTATCCTCCCGGTATGGCGCAGGTTCCCATCGCCGTGCTCATCTCAGGGCGTGGCTCCAATTTGCGCCGGATTCTCGAAATGGAGGCAGACTCTGCCTATCGCGTGGCGGTCGTCATCGCCGACCGTGACGCCACCGGGCTGGAGTGGGCGCAGAAGGTCCAGGTGCCGACCCGGATCGTGCGCTGGTCTGATCATCCCGACCGCGCTTCATTCACCGCCGCGCTTTGCGATGAGATCGACGCCTTTAGCTGCGAGTTCGTTGTGCTGGCAGGGTTCATGCGCATCCTGGCTCCGGTGGCGATTGAGCGATTCCCGTCGCAGATCGTCAACATCCATCCCTCGCTGCTCCCAGCTTTCCCCGGCGCCCATGCGGTCGAGGACGCCCTCGAAGCCGGAGCGACCGAGACCGGCGTCACCGTTCACTTGGTGGTGGAAGACGTCGATGCCGGCCCCATCCTCGCTCAGCGATCGGTCCCCATCTATCCGGGCGATGACGCCGACCTGCTGCACGCCCGTATCCAGGAACAAGAACACGAGCTCTACCCGCAAGTGATCAACGCATTGGCAACTGGGAAAGTGGAGAAAGCATGACCGACCGGATTCCCATCAAGCGGGCGTTGCTCTCGGTCTCGGACAAGACCGACCTCGTGCCCCTGGCCAGGGCATTGATAGCGGCCGACGCGGAGATCATCGCCTCGGGTGGAACCAGCCGGGCCCTGCAAGCGGCTGGTATCGAAGTGACGGCAGTTGCCGATATCACCAGCGCGCCCGAGATGCTGGGAGGCCGGGTCAAGACGCTGCATCCCCAGATCCACGGTGCGATTCTCGCCGACACCTCGGTGGCGGATCACGCAGCAGACCTCGAGGCCAACGGCATCACACCCATTGACCTGGTGGTGTGCAATCTCTACCCGTTCGAGGCGACGGTTGCGGCCGGCAAGCCCGCCGCCGAGGTCGTCGAGAACATCGATATCGGCGGTCCGGCGATGATTCGGGCGGCCGCCAAGAACCACACGCGGGTGGCTGTCGTGACCAACCCCACTGCCTACCAGACGGTGGTTTCCGCCCTCCAGAATGGCGGCACCACCTTGGAAGATCGCCGGCGTCTCGCCACCGAGGCGTTCGCCCACACCGGGCGGTACGACACGCTCATCCACACCTGGCTGACCGGCGATGAGCTATTGCCCGAGTCCCGGTTGATGGCATATGAGCGCGTCAACCATCTCCGGTACGGTGAGAACCCCCACCAACGAGCTGCCATCTACCGCCGGGCGGGAACCACCGGCTGGGCGTTCGAGGTGACTCAGCTGCAGGGCAAGGAGCTGTCGTTCAACAACTACGCGGACACCGAATCCGCCTGGGACCTCGTCAACCGACTCTCTTCACCCGGCTGTGTCGTGGTCAAGCACATGAACCCGTGTGGAGTTGCGCACCGTGACACCCTGCACGGGGCATTCGTGGCCGCCCGGGATTGTGATCCGCTGTCTGCGTTTGGTGGGGTGGTGGCCGTCAACGCCCGGCTCGACGAAGCCACCGCCAAGGAGATGTCCGAGATGTTCCTCGAGGTGATCATCTGCCCGGGGATCGCCGACGAAGCTGCTGCGTTGCTGGCAGCCAAGAAGAACCTGCGGGTACTGGTGGCGCCACCGCCTGGTGGGGCTGCGGTTGAGGTCCGTGAGATCGATGGCGGGGCCCTCATCCAGGAAACCGATCCCCGCCGGACAATCCCGGACGATTGGAAGGTGGTTTCGAAGGCACAGCCGACGGATGACCAGCTCGAGGAGCTGCGGCTGGCGTGGACCGTCACCAGCCACTGCAAGTCCAACAGCATCGTGATCGTGCAGCAGGGCGCCGCCGTCGGCATTGGGGTGGGAGATCAGAGCCGGGTGGGAGCTGCCGAGCGAGCAGTCGACCAGGCGGGCGACCGAACCGCCGGAGCCGTGGCCGCCAGCGAGGCGCTGATTCCCTTCCGCGACGGGCCGGACGCGTTGGCGGCGGCCGGCGTGGTTGCGCTGGTGGAAACCGGCGGCTCCCGCAACGACCAAGAGGTCATCGACGCCGCCGACGAACACGGCATGGTGCTCATCTTCACAGGAATGCGCCACTTCAGGCACTAAGAGTCCCAAGTCCCGAGCCGCGAGTCCCAAGCCAGAAGGGACCAAGCTATCGACGAGGCCGGGAACGCTCCGCTTGGGTCTTGGGTCTTGGGTCTTGGGTCTTGGGTCTTGGGTCTTGGGTCTTGGGTCTTGGGTCTTGGGTCTTGGGTTATCCCGCAAACAACGCGGGCAAGAACGCGTCCTGGCCCATCACCAGCATGGTGCCGACCACCAGGCTGACCACGGCGGTAGCTCCGGCCAGGCCGGCATAGACCCAGCTGCGACGGTTGGCGGCGAAGAACCCGTAGGCGGCACCCACGGTGATGGCGGAGTTCGCCAGCACTAGGCCGGTCAGGAAGGCGACCAGCACCGCTAGGCCTGCCAGGCTCCCGCCGGCGTTGGCCGCCGCCAGGAATACCAGCACCTGGGTGGGGGTCTCGGCCCCGATCCCGTGCAGCATCCCGATCCCAATCGACGTGGCGGGGGTGTAGTCGGTGAACGGTTCGTGGTCGGGGTCGTGCACGTGGTGGTGGCTATGGCGGGGGAGTCGACCTTCGGGCGCAGCCTCGATTCCATCATGGTGGAAGGTGGCGAGGGCACTGTGAGAGTGAGCGTGTGCCACCGGATCCGAAGCCCGGGGAGCGAGACGGGACCGCACCCAAATGTAGGCCCGTCGCACCGCACTCAGCACGATCATCCAGCGGCTCCGGAGCGGTACTGTTCCCCGGTGGCGAACGAGGGTGTAGGCGACGTACGCACCGAGGATGATGAGCGTCCAACCGACCACCATGCCCATGAGGGTGTCCGCCCAGCCCGGCAGGTTGCGGCCCGTGATGATGGCCACGGTTCCGATCAGCAAGACGATGGCGGCGTGGCCGGCGACGTACAGGGAACTCATGCTGACGCCGCGGCGCGGGGAGTCCTGAGTGGCCGCGATGTCGCTGATCGCAGCCAGGTGATCCCAATCCACGCCGTGGCGCAGACCCAGCAGAAAAGACGATGCGATGAGCCCGAGTGTGATGCGTCGCTCCTTCGTGGCCGAGGCTAGCCCGGATACCCGCCTGCAGTCGCTGCCAGTATGTCGGTGATACAGACGCGCGGAGGCCATGCCTGATGCAGTTCGATTTCGACACCCCGATCGACCGGGCCGGTACGGGATCCATGAAATGGGCGGAGGCAGGAGCCGATCGGCTTGCCATGGGCCTGGCCGACATGGACTTCCCGACCGCGCCGGCGATCGTCGAAGCGCTGGCGGATCGGGTGGAGCACGCAGTGTTCGGGTACACCGAGGTCGGCTCTGGTTTCCTCGACGCAGTCATCCGATGGACGCAGGCGCGGCGCGGCTGGACGGTCGAGCCCGATTGGATCACCGCCGGCCCGGGCATCATGCCCTCGATGGCCTATCTGCTCAGGGCCGCCCTCCGGCCGGGAGAGGGAGTCATCGTCCAGACCCCGGCGTTCTCACCGATCCCAACCATCATCGAGCAAAACGGCCTACGCGTGGTCGAGAACCCGCTGGCCCTGGTGGGCGATCGGTATGAGATGGACCTGGAGGGCCTCCGATCGGCGGCCGAGCAGGCTCAGGTTCGAGCATTCGTTCTGTGCAGCCCGCATAATCCGATCGGACGGGTGTGGTCGCAGTCCGAGCTCGAGCTGGTCGGCGACATCTGTGCCGCCAACGACCTGCTCGTGATCAGCGATGAGATCCACGCCGAAATCGTCTACCCGTGGGCGACCTTCGTGACCTATGCGGCCGTGGCCGACTCCCCGTCACGGTTCGCGACGCTTTACGGTCCCAGCAAGGGGTTCAGCCTTCCGGGGCTGAGAACCGCGGTAGTGGTTATTCCCGGCGCGGAACTGCGGGCCGCCTTTCGTCTCGAGCTGCACCGGGTCAACGAGGACTTCGGGATCAATGCTCTGGGGGCGGTCGCCCTCGAGGCGGCCTACACCAGGGGAGCCGAGTGGCTCGACGCCGTTTCTACCTACCTCCAGACGAACCTCGAGATCCTGCAGACCCGCCTTGCCGGTGAACTTCCGCGCATCGAAGTCATCAAGCCCGACGCCTCGTTTCTCGTCTGGCTCGATTGCCGGGGCCTCGGGCTCTCGGACGATGAGCTCGGAAATCGGATTCTCGACCAGGCCGGGGTGGCGGTCGAGCCCGGCACCTCCTTTGGGACCGCCGGCTCAGGGTTTGTCCGTTTGAACATTGCCACGCCGCGGGCCCGTCTGGTCGAGGCACTCGACCGCCTGGCCGCCGTCCTGTGACGAGCGGGGGTGGCTTGGCGAGAGCAGACTTGCCGCTGCCGGAGATTACGATCCGACCGTGACCGCTTCTCCGGCCGCGACCGTGCCGATCACGAAGGCCTCGTGACCCTGGCCGGCCAGCAGTTCGATCACGCCTGGCGCCGCGTCATCAACCGTGATGAGTGCAAACCCAACGCCCATGTTGAAGGTGCGAAACATCTCGTCTTGCGCAATGCGCCCCTGATCTCGAATCAGCCCAAAGATGGGCGGCGGCTCCCAGCGCGACGGATCGACGTGGGCGGTGAGACCGTCGGGGAGGGCCCGCGGCAAATTGCCGGGGAGGCCGCCCCCGGTGACGTGCACCATGCCGAGGACCGGCAAGCGCCTGGTCACCTCCAGTACGGCCGGTGCATACACCACCGACGGCTCGAGTAGCAGTCGGCCGAGGGACGACCCCAGGGCCGGCCGCTGGAAGTCGGACTCGGAGAACAATGAGCGAACCAGGGAGAAGCCGTTGGACCGCAGGTTGGGGCTGGCCACCCCCACAATCGAAGCCCCCTCCGGTACCCGGGCTGGATCCCTGATGGCGCTTCGTTCTGCCACCCCGAGGGCAGCCCCGGCGAGGTCGAACTGGGTTGGATCCATCACCCCGGGGTGGACGGCGGTTTCACCGCCCAGCAGGGCACATCCGGCGGCGGCGCAGGCGTCGGCCACCGAGGCCACCAGTGACTGATCTCGGATCGAGTCCAACGCTCCAACCGCCAGATAGTCGGTGAAGCCAAACGGGGCGGCGCCGGCCGCCGCCAGATCGTCGACGCACATCGCCACGACGTCCCAACCGATCCCGTCGAAGATGCCCAGCACCCGGGCGATCTCGGCCTTGGTACCGACCCCATCGGTCGTCATCATGAGCACCGGCTCGTCGTATCCAGCCGGGATGGTCAATCCGGCGGCGAATCCACCGAAGCGGCCGACCACATTGTCGCCCCAGGTAGCCGTGACCTTGTCGGCGATCGAGTCGGTGAATCGGTCGGCGGCCGCCACATCGACGCCGGCTTCCGAATACGAGGTCACGGCTGCTCCAGCACGAACTTGTGGTCGCCGATCGACGTGGGGTATTCCCCCGATAGGCAGGCATTACAGAACGTCTGGTTGGCGTCGGGCAGCGCCGATTCCAGACCCTCGAGCGTCAGGTAACCGAGTGAATCGACTTCGAGAAACTTGGCGATCTCGGCCTCGGTCCGATGGGCGGCCAGCAGCGAGCTCTGGTCGGAGGTGTCCATCCCGTAGAAGCACGGCCATCGGTATGGGGGCGACGAAATCCGGAGGTGAACCTCCCGGGCACCAGCCGCTCGCACCAGCTCAACCAATTGGCGGGTGGTTGAGCCCCGCACCACCGAGTCGTCCACCAGGATCACACGTCGGCCGTCCAGCGTGTCCTTGATGGGGTTGAGCTTCAATCGGATGCCCTGCTCGCGCAACATCTGCTCGGGCTCGATGAAGGTCCGCCCGACGTAGCGGTTCTTGACCAGCCCGTCTTCGTAGGGGATGCCCGACTCCCAGGCGAAGCCCTGGGCGGCCGGGATACCGGATTCGGGCACGGGCACTACGACGTCGGCGTCCACCGGCGACTCCTGGGCGAGCCGACGTCCCATCAACACCCGGGCGGCGTGCACGTTCTGGCCGGCGAGGATGCTGTCGGGCCGGGCGAAGTACACGTATTCGAACACGCACAAACGCGAAGGTGCGGTTCCCTGCGGGAACGAAGAGGTGACGCCGGCCTCGGCGAGCACGATCATCTCGCCCGGCAGGACATCGTGTTCGAAACGGGCGCCGACCAGGTCGAGGGCTGCGGTCTCGGAGGCCACCACCCAGCCGTCATCACCAATGCGGCCGAGCGACAAAGGACGGAATCCGCGCGGGTCGCGCACGGCCACCACGGAAGTGTCGTCCATCACTACCAGGGTGTAGGCGCCTTCGAATTCTGGTACCACCGCGGCGATCGCATCCGGCAAGGGGATGTTCTCGTCCTTGTGGATCTGTTCGGCAATCGCGCTGGCCATGAGCTCGGAGTCGGTGGTCCCGGCGGCCGACCCGAGTCGCATCGCCAAGGCCGAGGTGTTGGTGAGGTTGCCGTTGTGGCCGAGGGCGATGCTGCGGTGGCCGACCGCCCGGAATGCCGGCTGGGCGTTCTCCCACGTGCTCGAACCGGTGGTCGAATAGCGGGTGTGGCCGATGCCGATGTCACCGCGCAGTCCGGCCAGCTTGTTGTGGTCGAACACCGTGGACAGCAATCCCATGTTCTTGTATGCGGTGAGGCGATTGCCGTCGGAAACCGCAATCCCGGCGCTCTCCTGGCCGCGATGTTGGAGCGCGAACAGACCGAAGTAGATGAGGTTGGCGATGTGAGTTCCCGGCGCGTAGGCGCCAAACACACCGCATGCCTCACCCGGCTTATCGGCGAAGGGGCTATTCATGGAGCGCTCCGCGCATCTTGGCGGCGATGGCATCGGTCCATACCGCCGTGATCCGTGCTAGCGGCACCTCTACCGTCGTCTGGTTCACGATGGAGATGTCCGACCCCCCGGTGATTCCGATATCGCGGACTTCGCACCCTTCTTCACGAGCAAGCTGACCGACCTCGGCCGCCCGGTCGGACGGGACCAGGCACAGAAAGCGGTGGGGGTCCTCGCCGAACGCCCCCGGTACCGAGTCGACCTCGACCTGCCCCCCCACCCCGGCGGCCACCAGCAGCTCGGCGGCCGCGATCAGCGCGCCGCCCTGCGAGACATCGTGGAGCACCGCGCCGGGAACCACGTGGGCGATGCGAATCGCCAGCTCGATGCTGCGTCCGCCCTCGTCGGCGTCGATGCGGGTCGGCCGGCCCCCGAGCGTGCCGCGCACCACCCGCTGATAGGCGCTGCCTGCCAGGTTGTCGCTCTGGGCGGGACCGATGAGCAGGATGGCCATGCCTGCTTCGAGTTGACGGGGCCGCACCGGGATCGGCTCCGCCAGGCCGAGCAGGCCAACGACGGGGGTGGGAAAGATGTCGTGCCCGTCGGTCTCGTTGTAGAAGGACACGTTGCCGCCGACGATGGGAACTCCCAGGGTCTCACAGGCGGCGCCGAGGCCGGCGAGCGTCTCGGTGAATTGCCACATGACTTCCGGCTTTTCCGGGTTCCCGAGATTGAGGTTGTCGACGACCGCCAGGGGGCGGGCTCCGAGCACGGCAACATTGAGGGCGGCCTCGTATACCAGGCGCTCGGCACCTCGCCGGGGGTCGAGCTGGCAAAGCCGGCCGTTGCCGTCGGTGGAAACCGCCAGTCCCTTGTCGGTGCCCCGCACCCGGATGAGCGACCCATCCCGGCCCGGACCGTGCACGGTGTTGAGAAACAGCATGTGGTCGAACTGCTCGTATACCCAGGACCGGTCCCCCAGCGCCGGGTCTCCCAGCAGGGCGAGCAGGGCCACGTCGAACGGGACGTCGGCGGCTGGTTCGGCGAGATTCCACAGGTCCTTCAGCCAGTCGGGTCGGGCGATCGGGCGCCGCAGGATGGGCGCCTCGTCGGTCAGGGAGGCGGCCGGCACATCGACCACCTGGGCGCCGTTGTGATAAACCCGCAGCCGGTCGCCATCGGCAACGGTGCCGACCACGGAGGCTTCGATCTCCCACTTGGCTGCGACCTCGAGCACTTCGTCGACCTGAGCGGGCGCCACGAACGCCATCATCCGCTCCTGTGACTCGGACATCAACATCTCGGGGGCGGTCATCTCGGCCTCGCGCAGATGGACGGCGTCGAGGTTCAGGTCCATGCCCACCCCGGCTCGGGCGGCAGGCTCGCTGGTGGCACAGGTGAGACCGGCGGCGCCCAGGTCCTGGACGCCGACCACCAGGCGCCGTTCGTACAGGTCGAGGCAGGCCTCGATGAGCTTCTTCTCTTCGAATGGGTCGCCCACCTGAACCGATGGCCGCTTGGCTCCCGCGTCCTCGTCGAAGCCGGCCGAGGCCAGGACCGAGGCGCCGCCGATGCCGTCCCGGCCGGTCGATGCACCCAGCAGCACCGCCACCGTGCCGGGCGGCCCGGCGGTGCCGAGCACCAGCTGGTCATCCCGCAGGATTCCCAGGCACATGACATTGACGAGTGGGTTGCCGGCGTAGACGGGGTCGAACTCGACTTCCCCGCCCAGCGTCGGTACCCCGACCGCATTGCCATATCCAGCGATGCCGGCCACAACCCCGTTGAACAGGTACCGGGTGTGAGGGTCGGCCAGATCGCCAAAGCGGATCTGATTCCATAATCCGACCGGCCGGGCACCCATGGTGAAGATGTCGCGCAGGATGCCTCCCACCCCGGTGGCGGCTCCCTGGTATGGCTCGACGAAGGACGGATGGTTGTGACTCTCGATGCGCAGCGCCGCCAGCCATCCGTCGCCGATGTCGACCACACCGGCGTTCTCTCCCGGACCGACCACCACCCAGGGTGCGTCGGTGGGGAGGCTTCCGAGGTGGGCGCGCGACGACTTGTAAGAGCAGTGCTCCGACCACATCACCGAGTACATGGCCAGCTCGGGATCCTCGGGCGGGCGGCCGAGGATCTGGTGGACTGCCTGGAATTCGTCGTCGGTCATGCCGAGCCGCCGGTGGAGGGTCTCAGGCACGGGATACTCCCACCGACTCGACGGAGGCGACGAAGGACTCGAGCAACACCCGCCCATCGGTCGAGGCCATGAAATCCTCAATCGCCCTTTCCGGATGTGGCATCAGCCCGGCAATGGTCCCGGTCTGGTTGGCGATGCCGGCCACGCTGCCCGAAGAGCCGTTCGGGTTGGCCCGTCCGGTGATCGACCCATCCGGCTCGCAATAGCGGAGGATGGTGTTGGGGGCATCGGGACCGGGCACGTAGTTGCCCTCGTACGAGTTGAGCGGGATGGTCAGCACCTGGCCCACAGCGGCGGCCCGGGTGAGGATTGAATCGGTCGACTCGACCCTGAGCTGGACCGGCCGGCAAATGAACCGGAGGTCGCGATTGGCGATGAGGGCCCCCGGCAGCAGCCCGGCCTCGCACAGGACCTGGAACCCGTTGCAGATGCCGAGCACCGGGCGTCCCTCGGCGGCGAGCTTTTCGACCGCCGCCATAACTGGGGAGAAGCGGGCGATGGCTCCGGTGCGGAGGTAGTCGCCGTGGGCGAAGCCGCCCGGGAGCACCACCGCCTCGAGCCCGTCGAGCGAGGTCTCGCGGTGCCACACCGGCACGGTGGTGGCGCCGAAAGATTCGAGGGCGTAACCCACATCGTGCTCGCAGTTGGTGCCCGGGAACGCAACGATGCCGACGGTCAATCGAAGATCTCGATCTCGTAGTCCTCCATCACCGGGTTGGCGAGCATCTTCTCGCACATCCCGCGCACTGCCGACAGGACGTACTCGCGGTCGCGGCCGGGCATGGAGACCTCGACGGTTCGATTCACCCGCACGGTGCCGACGTCGCCGTAGCCGAGGTCCACCAGGGCTCGGGCAATAGTGGCTCCCTCGGGATCGGCGATCTCGTCTCGCCGGGTGATGGTGACCACTGCTCTCATGCCGGTGTCTCCGGGAAATCCGATCCGGTGATCAACTCATAGGCTTCCACGTAGCGGGCGCGAGTGCCGGTCCGGACGTCGGCCGGCATCGCCGGGGCGGGCGGGGAGTGGTCCCATCCGGTCGAGTCGAGCCAGTCACGCACGTATTGCTTGTCGAACGAGGGCATCACCCGCCCCGGCTGGTATTCGTCGGCCGGCCAGTAGCGGCTCGAATCGGGGGTCAGCACCTCGTCGATGAGCAGCAGCTCGTCGTCGGCCCATCCGAACTCGAACTTGGTGTCGGCCAGCAGTACTCCATTGGAGGCCGCAGCCTCGGCCGCCCGCTGGTAGATGTCGATGGAGAGCGAACGGAGGCGTTGGTAGAGGTCGGCCCCCACCAGGTCGACGGCTCCTGTGACGGTGAGGTTCTCGTCGTGGCCCTCGGCGGCCTTGGTGGCCGGCGTGAAGATCGGCTCGGCCAGCTTCTCGCCCTGCTTGAGCCCGGCCGGCAGGTGCTCGGTGGTCGGCCCGCCGCCGGCCCGGTACTCGCTCCAGCTGCTCCCGTAGAGGTAGCCGCGCACCACGCACTCCATGGGGATCACCTCGGCCCGTCGCACGATCATGGCCCGCCCCGCCAGGTCGGCTCGTTCGGACGCGGTCAGGCCGAGGCCGGAGAGGTCGGTGGACAGGAAATGGTTCGGGGTGGCGAGGAAATCGAACCAGTGCAGCGAGAGGCCGGTCAGCACCCGTCCCTTGTCGGGGATGGTGTCGGGCAGGACGACGTCGTAGGCGGAGATACGGTCGCTGGCGACGAAGAGCAGGCGCCGTTGATCGATCTCATAGATCTCACGAACCTTGCCCGAAGCGATGTGTGCCAGCACGCGCGCGATTGTAGGGTCGGCGACCTCGGACTCCACCTATCCCCGGTACACCTCGCGAAAAGTCTCCTCAGCCAGTTGCTCCCGGTATTCGGTGAGCGCCTTGGCGAGGCTCTCGTCCGTGAGTGCCAGGATGGCCACTGCCAGCAGAGCAGCGTTGGCCGCACCGTCGATTGCCACTGTCGCCACCGGCACCCCGGTCGGCATCTGCACGGTGGCCAGCAGAGCATCCAGCCCATCCAGGCTGGCGCTGAGTGGCACACCGATGACCGGCAGCGTGGTTCGCCCCGCCATGACACCGGCGAGGTGGGCGGCTTTGCCGGCGCCGGCGATGATGACCCCGACTCCATCAGTGGCGGCCCCATCCGCGAATTCGAGAGCCCGGTCGAGCGTCTTGTGGGCGGACACAACCAAAACGTCGTGGGGCACGCCGAATTGCTCGAGAACCTCGGCGGCTTTGCCCATCACCGGCAGGTCCTTCTCCGATCCCATGAGGACCGAGACTTTCCTCATTGCACGCTCCTCACGTCGCGATGTCGGTTCGATACTGCTTGCCGGCGAAGTCGATGGTGGAGGCGCGGGCGTAGGCGCGGGAGCGGGCGGTGTCGAGGTCGGGGCCGAGCCCAATCACGCTCAGCACCCGTCCTCCCGCCGTTACGAGACGGCCGGCGTCTGCCGCCGTCCCGGCCTGAAACACCACTGAGCCCGTCTCCGGCAGGTCGAGCCCCGCGATCTCGTCACCCCGCACCGGACCCTCGGGGTAACCCTTGGCCGCCAGCACGACATTGACGGCGTGCTGGTCCGACCATTCAACGCTTGCGGTTGCGGCCGAACCTTCGACACAGGCAGCGATGAGCTCGAGGAGGTCGCTCTCCATAATCGGCAGGAGCGCCTGGGTCTCGGGATCGCCAAGCCGACAATTGAACTCGAGCACCTTCGGTCCGGTCTTCGTGAGCATGAGCCCGGCATAGATGAATCCGACGTAGGGGATGCCATCTTCGGCCATCACCTTTAGTACCGGCTTGGCCATCTGGTCGATGGTGTCTTCCACGAAGTCGTCGCCGAATCCAGCCACCGGAGTGAACGACCCCATCCCGCCGGTATTTGGGCCCCGGTCGCCGTCGGCCAGCCGCTTGTAATCGCGGGCCGGTCGCAGCCCGATGACATCGGTGCCGTCGCACAAGCCGAACACACTGACCTCGTCGCCGTCCAGGAACTCCTCGATCACCACGAGGTTGCCCGCCTTCCCGAACCGGCCCGAGAAGCAGTCGTCGACCCAGGCAATGGCCTGGTCGAGGTCCTCGGTGACCAACACACCCTTGCCGGCCGCCAATCCATCGGCCTTGATGACGTAGGGCCCGGAGGCGTGAATCAGGTAGTCGTGGGCAGCGTCGGCCGCGCTGAAGGTCGCTGACCCACCGGTAGGGACCCCGGCACGGCGCATGATGTCCTTGGCAAACGTCTTCGAGGTTTCGAGCTGGGCGGCTGCTCGAACCGGACCGAACACAGGAATGGAGGCCTCGCCGAGGGCGTCGGCCACTCCGGCAGCCAGCGGCGCCTCGGGGCCGATGACGACCAGGTCAATGGACTCGGAGGAGGCGAGCTCGATCACCGCGACCGGATCGGTCGGATCGACGTCCGCGATGGAGCCGATCTGCGCCAGCCCGGGATTGCCGGGAGCACTGACGAGGTGGTCGAGGCGAGGACTCTGAGCGAGCTTCCATCCGATAGCGTGCTCGCGACCTCCACCGCCTAGGAGCAGGACGTTCATCCGGCGAGGATACCGCTCGCTGTCAAGGGTGTCCGAGTTAGCGGTCCAGCAGATATCCGAACGGGACCGGGTCCGCGCTCCGCCCGAGCCGTCAAATGTCACTTGGCGCCACGCCTGGCGGTCGGCCATAGTCCCAAGATCCGAGCGCGAGGTGCCGTTGTGTGCGGGTCAACGAACGGTTCTCTGTAGAAGTCCGATTCGAATTGGGACCTCCGGCCCCTGGAGACATCCCGGCGCCGCGGCAAGATGATCGAAAGGACATCGAGGAGGGCAACATGGCGGCCGGACCGGAATCGGATATCACACGGCTTGGACATCACACGGCTCGCCCTCCCGGTGTCGGCGTTCTGGCTGCGCTTGAGGGCGTCGCCCTCATCGTGTGGCACCTGGTCGCCACCCCATTCATC
Source organism: uncultured Acidimicrobiaceae bacterium (assembly GCA_947259275.1). Classification (GTDB taxonomy): domain Bacteria; phylum Actinomycetota; class Acidimicrobiia; order Spongiisociales; family SHLN01; genus SHLN01. The sequence continues at coordinate 21,583 of CAMYMH010000028.1, forward strand.
GGGCGGAGGCGGCTGCGGTGGGGCACGGTGAGAACCGAGACAACTGATTCGCTTCCGGGCGATGAGTTCGTGCCTGAGCCCAAGTGGTCGTACACCCTGGGAATCGCCGTCGATGCATCGCCGGAGGATGTATGGCCCTGGATCGCCCAGATCGGACAGGGCCGCGGCGGTTTCTACACCTATCAGACGCTTGAGAACATGGCCGGTTGCAGGATCGCCAACACGACCGAGATCCTGCCCGATCACCAGCATCCGGTGGTTGGCGACGACATCTACCTGCATCCGACCGCACCGCCGATGCGAATAGAGATCGTGGATCCTCCGACCGCTCTCGTGCTATTTGGGTCACCCGCCGATATCGGTATCGAGGAGGGCGGGGGAGTGTCAACTTGGCAATTCGTCGTCAACCGTGGACCCGATGGCGACAGCCGGCTACTGACCAGGGGCCGTTACGACTACACCCCGGATTGGAAGAGCCGCCTCGCGTTTGGACGCTTCCCTATCGAAGTGATCACTTTCGTGATGAGCCGCAAGATGATGCTCGAGATCAAGAGGCTGGCTGAGCGCGACCCCTAGCCAATGCCGATTTCGTTCCCGACGAGTCAAGGGCTTCCGGCGACGGATCGGCCGCGCACAGCAGGTCGTTCTGTTCAAGACCGACCGGGCTAGCAGCCGCCCGGCGATGATCTCCAGCACCAGGACTGCAGCGGAGGTGACGAACACGAGCAACCGGGCTCATAGTGGTGACATGACGCGCTCTATCCCACCGACGACCCCGTAGCCGATACCCACCTACGAGAGGGCCGGGATGACCTCCCGTGCGAAGAGCTCGAGCCCGCCGCGGTCGGTGGCGACGTCGGGGAAGTTGACGATGGCGTAGGCCATGCCCGCCTCGACCCAGGGGCGCAACATGTCTATGAGTTGCTCGGGTGTTCCAGCCATTGACCCGTACATACGCATGCTCCGTTCCAACGTGGCACCCTCGACATAGCGGCCGTAGTGGGCGCGGATGGCATCGACGTGCTCGGCGGCACCGGCTTCGGTGTCCGCGCACACGATCGTGAAATTGGAGCTGCGGGTGATGGTGTCGAAGTCCCGTCCTACCGCCTCGCAGTGCGCGGCCAGAACCTCCGATTTGTGGCGGAACTCGTCGACGGACGTTCCGAAGTTGGTGTAGGTGGCGGAAGTGGCCGCCACGCGCAAAGTGAGCTGCTCTCCACCACCGGCCACCCAGATCGGTATGTGGGGTTTCTGCACCGGCTTGGGCTGGCAAATGGCGCCGTCGAGTGAATAGTGCTTCCCCTTGAACACCACCTCATCCTCGGTCCACATGCGCTGCATGATGTCGACCGCTTCCCCGAGGCGTCCGATCCGAACCGAGGGCTTGGCAAACTCGTACCCGTACCCGACGTATTCATGCTCGTACCACCCCGCTCCGATGCCCATCTCGAGCCTCCCGCCGGATATGACATCAACCGACGCGGCCACTTTTGCCAGATACGACGGTGGTCGGTAGGAATTGCATGTGCACATCTGGCCGAGACGCACGGTGCTGGTGGTGGCCGCGAGGGCCGCCATCAACGTCCATGCCTCGTAGGTCACTTCCTGGGTGGGCGTGGGGACGGTGTGGAAGTGATCGAAGACCCACAATGACTCGAAACCGGAAGACTCGATGGTGCGGGCGATTTCAAGCATGGTCGGCCAGTGCTCGGCTTGCTCGATCCCCACGAGATCGAGTCGCCATCCCTGTGGCACAAACGCCCCAAACTTCACGCCGCGACCCTAGTCAGCTCGGAGCTCAGCGGTGGCCGTTCTGCCGCGACAACGCAGCAATCTTGGGCACTCCAGATCGGTCGCTGTCCGGAGCGCTCATTGGGTCAGCTTCGCCGAGCTGGCTGCTCTCAAAGATGTCGGTGGGGCTTCGCCTTCTGATCGGGCCTCGATCGGTAGCCTCCAGGCCGTGACCTACCGCATCGAGCCGGCCACCGACAACTTCGCCGACCTGGAGGACCTGTTCGGTCCAAACGGCGCCTGGTCCGGGTGCTGGTGCATGTGGAATCGGCAGACGAACGCCGGTTTCCAGGAGAACAACTACGAGCCCAATCGGAAGGCGCTGCGGGCCAACCTGGCGGGCGGTCACGAGTTCGGCATCCTTGCCTATGACGGGGACACCGCGGTCGGCTGGGCGGCGCTGGCACCGCGCCCGGAGTACTCCCGCCTGGGCCGATCACCAGTGACCAAGCCGGTCGACGACGTCGAGGTTTGGTCGGTGACCTGCTTCGTGGTGAAGAAGGGCCAGCGCGGTTTGGGGGTGGCCACCGCCCTGCTGGCCGGGGCGGCGCGGCGAGCCCGAGAGTTGGGAGCGACTGTGCTGGAGGGATATCCGGTGGCGCCCGAGGGCGAGCTCGGCGATACCGATGCCTGGCACGGCCTCGAGTCGATGTTCGTGAATGCCGGTTTCACCGAGGTGGCTCGCCGCAAACCGCGTCGTCCCATCTATCGCAAAGCGCTATGAGCCGCACGCTGACGGTCGATGTCGGAGGCACATTTACCGACGTAGTCGTGTGGGACGGGAAACAATTGCGTACCGCCAAGGTCCCCAGCACACCGGACGATCAGAGCCGGGGAGTCCTGGCCGGCGCCGAAGCGGCTGCCGATGGGGCCGATCGCTTCTTGCACGGCACGACGGTCGCCACCAACGCGCTGCTCGAGCGGGCCGGGGCACTCACTGCGCTGGTCGCCACCCCCGGCTTCGAGGATGTTCTCGAGATCGGCCGCCAGGACCGCCCCTCGCTCTACGACCCGGAGATGCAGCGTCGCCCGCCACTGGTGCCTCGGGAGCGGCGGGTCCCCGCAGACGGCATCGCACCCGATGCTCTGAGAGAGGTCGAATCCATCGCAGTGTCGCTGCTTTACTCGTACCAGGATCCGGCAGCCGAAATGGCCGTGCGAGACGCGATTCGGCGGATCCGTCCTGATCTTCCGGTTTCGATCTCGAGCGAAGTGGCGCCGGAATTCCGGGAGTACGAGCGCGCTTCGACCACCGTGCTCAACGCCTATGTCCAGCCGGTGATGAGTCGTTATCTATCCCGTCTGGCTGCTGCGGCTGCCGGCGCCGGCCTTCCAAGCGACGTTCTCGTAATGCGCTCCTCTGGCGGCCTCACCACCGCCGAGGGTGCAGCCGCCACCCCGGCCATCGCCCTGCTGTCGGGCCCCGCCGGGGGAGTTGTGGCGGCCACCGAGCTGGGCCGGGCACTCGGCAAGGGGCACCTCATCTCGTTTGATATGGGCGGTACGTCGACCGACGTCTGCCGTATCGACGACTCCCGTCCGGAGATCTCCCACGAGCGCGACATCGCCGGGTACCCATGCCGACTTCCATCAGTGGCCATCCACACGGTGGGGGCCGGAGGCGGCAGCCTTGGCTGGGTTGATTCGGGAGGTGCCCTCCGGGTGGGACCGCGCAGCGCCGGAGCCCGCCCCGGCCCGGCTTCATACGGTCACGGCGGTCGCGACTCGGCAGTGACGGATGCCAACGTGGCGCTAGGCCGCATCAACCCGGCCGCCCGGTTTGGAGTCGACCTCGACCTGCAACCCGATCGGGCTCGGCAGGCACTCGCCACGCTGGGAAGCCAACTGGATCTGGGGCCGGTCGAGACCGCCGCCGGCATGCTCGAGGTGGTCGAGGAAATCATGGCGGGGGCAATCCGCCGGGTCTCGATTGAGCAGGGGGCCGACCCGCGCCGCGCCGCCCTGGTGGCCTTTGGCGGAGCCGGTGGCCTCCACGCCACCGCCCTCGCCCGTCGTCTCGACATGGCGGGAGTCCTGGTTCCAAACAACGCCGGCGTCTTCTCGGCGTTCGGGCTGCTGCTGAGCCCACCCCGCGTCGACGCCTCCCGGACCATCATGACGACCGATGCCGGGGCGCTCGACGCCGCCCTCAGGTCGCTCGCTCAGCTCACCGCCGATGATTTGCGATCTTCCGATGTGGAACCGGTAACCACCTCGTCGGCGGTAGATGTTCGGTACACGGGACAATCGCATGAGTTGACGGTCGACTATGCACCCGGCGATGGCTGGGAGCGGCTGGCCGGGCGGTTCCATCAGCTGCACGCCGAGCGCAACGGCTTCGCCCGGCCGGAGGACCCCATCGAAGCGGTGACCATCCGGGCGTCTGCCCTCGGTGCCCCCGCCCTGGCGTTGGCAGACCTTCCTCCCCTACGGCCCCGCGGTGAGCCCGGCCGCGGCCTTCGCCAGATCGTGTGGGGCCGGAAGTCGGTTGACGCGGTCGTGGTCTGGCGGCCGGCGCTGGCGCCGGGAGCCGAGGTGGTTGGGCCGGCCGTGATCGAGGAGCCGGAAGCGACCACGGTCCTCGGCCCACGAGAGCGGGCCAATGTCCATGAGAACGGGGCCCTGGAGGTCGAGTGGTAGACGCCATCACCCTCGAGGTCGCCCGCAACCGGTTCGCCCAGATCGCCGACGAGATGGGTGTGGTGCTGCGGCGAACCGCCTATTCACCCAACATAAAGGAGCGCGCCGATTGTTCGGCGGCCGTGTTTGTTGCCTCCGGTGAGATGTTGGCGCAAGCCGAGCACATCCCGGTACATCTCGGTTCCATGCCGGCTTCCGTAGCCGCGGTGCTGGCGCGCTTCGGCGCTGAGGTGGAACCGGATGCCCAGTACGCGGTCAACGATCCGTTCGCCGGGGGGACCCACCTCAACGACCTGACGCTCGTGCGGCCCGTGTTCCACGGCGAGTCACTGATCGCCTGGGTCGCCAACCGGGCGCATCATGCCGACGTCGGGGGCGAGTCCCCGGGTTCGATGCCGGCCCACGCTGTCACCGTCGATCAGGAGGGCCACCGGGTGGCACCCACACTCGCCGTCCGCGACGGCGAGTGGCTTCCCGAGTTCGTGGAACCCTTCCTGGCGGCCACTCGCACGCCGGCCGAACGGCTCGGTGACCTGTCGGCTCAGTTGGGGGCCAACGAGGCTGGGGCACGACGGGTTTTGGATGTGGTGGCTGAGGGCGGTGGTCGTTTCGCCGAAGTAACCACCGCGCTGCTCGATTACGGCGAGCGTCGCATGCGAGCGGCCCTGGCGGCCCTCCCCAACGGGGAGTACACCTTCACCGACTTCATGGAGTTCGGGTCGGAGCTGCTTCCGATCCGGGTCTCGATCACCATCGTCGGTGACGGGTTGACGGCCGACTTCGCCGGCTCGGCGGGTCAGATCCAGGGCAACATCAACGCGGTCGAGGCCGTTACCCGTTCCTGCCTCTACTACGCGGTGCGGGTGGCCACTGATCCGACCATCCCGGCCAACGGGGGCTGCTACCGGCCCCTGACGCTGCTGGCTCCGGAGGGCTCGCTCGTCAACGCCAATCCACCCGCGGCAGTAGCGGCCGGCAACGTCGAGACCAGCCAGCGCATCGCCGATGTGCTGCTGGGTGCGCTGGCCGGCGCGGCACCGGGTCGGGTACCGGCGGCCGGCCAGGGGACCATGAATAACATCCTCATCGGCAACGACGACTTCGCCTATTACGAGACGCTGGCCGGAGGTCAGGGAGCCCGCCCGGGCGGCGCCGGCCAGTCGGGGATCCACACCGGCATGACCAACACCAAGAACACGCCCATCGAGTCGCTCGAATCCCACTATCCGTTCCGGGTGCTCCGTTACGCCCTCCGGCGCGGAAGCGGAGGAGCAGGCCGCTATCCCGGTGGGGAAGGCATCGAGCGCGAGCTCGAGTTCCAGTCGGCGGCAACGTTGTCCCTCATGGGGGAGCGTCGAGTCCTCCCACCCTGGGGCCTGGCGGGCGGCCGCCCGGGCGCCCGGGGCGAGGACTGGCTCATCCGCAAGGGATCAACTCCGGAAAGTCTTCCCGGCAAAGTGACCGTGGATGTGAAGCCGGGCGATCGACTCCTGGTGCGAACCCCGGGCGGTGGCGGGTGGGGGGCATGAGCCCACCTCCAACCGCCAACAGCCCACCGCAAGGAGGCGGCCGAGGTCGTTGAAGATCGGGTTGTCGTGTGCCTTCTTCCCGCCCTGAGGGCGGGGTGGCCAAGAACGCCTTCGGCGTTCTTGTGGAGTTGCTGCGCGAAGCAGCCCGGAGGGCTGCCGAGGTCGCGGTGGGGGCAACCCTGCGGGTTGCCGGGAACGGGAACCGTTCCCAGCCTCCCCCCTCCGTCGTCTGCCCTTCGGGCAGCCGCCCCTGTCCCCCCCAAAGTGAGGGGTTCTTGGCTGGAGACCGGCGACGGATGACCGGCCGCCGAAAGCTCCTTGACCCTCACCGTCCCGCGCGGTATGTTGCATCCCAGGACAACTGAGCAGACCTCCCGAGAGGTCGAGGTCACCTATAGCACGTGAAGTGCGAAGGTTTGTTTATCTTCGCATATGTGCTATTATTGCCGTTCGCCGTCCCATGCCGCCCTGTTTTAGGAGGAACCCGCCTTGGCCCCTGCGCGTGTCGCCCAGCGTTTGTCCTTTGCCAAGATCCCCGAAGTCCAGCCCCTTCCCGATTTGCTGGCCACCCAACACGAAAGTTTCAACTGGTTCCTGGAAACGGGCCTCCAGGAGCTGTTCGACGAGGTCTTCCCCATCGAGGACTTCACGGGCAGCCTTGCCCTCGACTTGAGGAACCACTGGTTCGCCGAGCCCACCCTCACAATCGAGGAGGCCAAGGAGCGCGACTCCAACTACTCGCGTCCGCTGTTCGTAACCGCCCGCTTCATGAATCGCCAGACCGGTGAGATCAAGGAGCAGCAGGTGTTCCTCGGTGACTTCCCCATCATGACGGTGAATGGGACGTTCATCGTCAACGGGACCGAGCGCGTGGTGGTGAGCCAGCTGGTCCGGTCACCCGGCGTCTACTTCGACCAGGTGGTGGACAAGACCTCGGACAAGGACCTCTACACCGCCAAGGTGATCCCGGGTCGGGGCGCCTGGCTCGAGTTCGACACCGACAAGAAAGATACGGTTGGCGTGCGGGTGGACCGCAAGCGCCGCCAGCTTGTCACCACCTTCCTGCGCGCGCTCGAGATCGGCGAGAGCGATGAGGAGATCCTCGAGCTGTTCGACGGCGCCGAGTCCATCAAGAACACGCTCGAAAAGGACGCCACGGAAGACCGGGACGAGGCTTTGCTCGACCTGTACCGCAAGCTGCGCCCCGGCGAGCTGACCACGGTTGAGTCCGCCCGCGGACTCATCAATACGCTCTTCTACAACCCGAAGCGCTACGACCTCACCCGAGTGGGCCGCTACAAGCTGTCGGGCAAGTTTGGCCGCAAAGTACTCGACTCGGACAAGTACATCAGCGAGGAGCACGGCCTGCTGTCGCGCGACGACATCCTCGACACCATCCGTTACATCGTGGCCCTCCATGAAGGCCAGGAGGGCTACCGCACCGACGACATCGACCATTTCGGCAACCGCCGGATCCGAACCGTGGGTGAGCTCATCCAGAACCAGGTGCGGGTCGGGCTCACTCGCCTGGAGCGAGTGGTGCGCGAGCGGATGACCACCCAGGACCCGGAGGTCATCACCCCGCAGAGCCTTATCAACATCCGGCCGGTGGTGGCCTCCATCAAGGAGTTCTTCGGCACCAGCCAGCTGAGCCAATTCATGGACCAGCCCAACCCCCTCGCCGGCCTCACCCATCGGCGCCGCCTGTCGGCGCTCGGCCCGGGCGGCCTCTCCCGCGAGCGGGCCGGCTTCGAAGTGCGAGACGTGCATCCCAGCCACTACGGCCGCATGTGTCCGATCGAGACCCCGGAGGGGCCGAACATCGGCCTGATCGGCTCGCTGGCCACCTATGCCAAGGTCAACCGGTTCGGATTCATCGAGACCCCCTATCGGCGGGTTGACAAGGGCCGGGTGACCAGCCGGGTCGACTTCCTCACCGCTTCCGAGGAGGAGAACTTCGTCATTGCCCAGGCCAACGCCCCCCTCAAGGACAGTGGCGATTTCGCCAACCCCCGGGTGCTGGTCCGCAAGACGGGTGGTGAGATCGAATATGTCAGCGGCAAGAACGTCGACTACATGGACGTGTCTCCCAAGCAGATCGTCTCGGTGGCGACGGCGCTGATTCCGTTTCTCGAGCACGATGACGCCAACCGTGCCCTGATGGGCTCGAACATGATGCGCCAGGCCGTTCCCCTCCTGAAGGCGGAAGCGCCCCTGGTAGGAACCGGGGTCGAGCCCCGGGCCGCCTACGACTCGGGAGACATGGTGGTGGCGGAAGGCGCCGGCGAGGTCACCGAGATCACCGGCGACCACATCGTGGTGAAGGAATCGTCGAACAACCGCAAGAAGACCTACAAGCTCAAGAAGTTCGAGCGCTCGAACCAGGGGACCAACCTCAACCAGAAGCCGGTGGTCTCCGAGGGTGACACGGTCAAGCAGGGTGATGTCATCGCCGACGGACCATCGACCGATGCCGGCGAACTGGCGCTTGGCAAGAACCTGCTGGTGGCCTTTATGCCCTGGAAGGGCCACAACTACGAGGACGCCATCGTGCTGTCCGAGCGCCTGGTCAAGGACGACGTGCTCACCTCAATCCACATCGAGGAATACGAGATCGAAGCCCGCGACACCAAGCTGGGCGCCGAGGAGATCACTCGGGATATTCCCAACGTCGCCGAGGAGGTCCTGCGCGACCTGGACGACGAGGGCATCATTCGGGTGGGAGCCGAGGTCGGGCCCGGCGACTACCTGGTTGGGAAAGTCACGCCGAAGGGCGAGACGGAGCTAACCCCCGAGGAGCGGCTGCTGCGGGCCATCTTTGGCGAGAAGGCGCGCGAGGTGCGAGACACGTCTCTCAAGATTCCGCACGGCGAAGGTGGCAAGGTCATCGATGTCAAGGTGTTCAGCCGCGATGACGGCGACGACCTCCCGCCCGGGATGAACGAGCTGGTTCGGGTCTACGTTGCCCAGCAGCGCAAGATATCCGAGGGTGACAAGCTGGCCGGGCGGCATGGAAACAAGGGAGTCATCGCCAAGATTCTCCCTGTGGAAGACATGCCTTTCCTGGCCGACGGCACTCCCGTCGACATCGTCTTGTCGCCGCTGGGCGTTCCGTCCCGCATGAATCTCGGCCAGGTGCTCGAGACTCACCTCGGCTGGGCGGCTGCCCATGGCTGGAAGCCCTTCAAGGCCTCCAGCCCGGCCAACGGAGGAGCCAAGCCGTGGCAGCGGGTGGCTACCCCGGTGTTCGACGGGGCCCTGGAAGAGGAGATCGCCGCGCTGCTGACCAACTCGCTCGAGAACCAGGACGGCATGAAGCTGGTTGACGACGACGGCAAAGCCCGCCTCATCGACGGGCGCGACGGGAGGGCATTCGACCAGCCCGTCACCGTCGGGTACCTGTACGTACTGAAGCTGCTCCACTTGGTCGACGACAAGATCCATGCCCGCTCAACCGGTCCGTACTCGATGATCACCCAGCAGCCGCTGGGTGGTAAGGCACAGTTCGGTGGGCAGCGGTTCGGTGAGATGGAAGTGTGGGCCCTCGAGGCATACGGCGCCGCTTACGCCCTCCAGGAGCTGCTGACCATCAAGTCAGACGATGTCAACGGCCGCGTCAAGGTGTACGAGGCCATCGTCAAGGGCGAGAACATCCCCGAGCCGGGAATACCCGAGAGTTTCAAGGTATTGGTGAAGGAGATGCAATCCCTCTGCCTCAACGTCGAGATGCTCTCGGCGGGTGAGGAAGTGCAGCTCAAAGAGCTCGACGAGGACGTTTTCCGCACCGCTGAATCACTAGGCATTGACATTTCGCGCCCCGAGAGGACCGAGGCGTAGCAACCGGCGATGGACAAACTGAGCCGCAGGCAGGAGCGGCTCGCAACAACGTATGACGACCGAGATGGACTGAGACAAGGGGACCCGCGTGCCACAACTGTTCGATGAACTGAAAATCGGCTTGGCCAGTGCCGACGAGATTCGTGCCTGGTCATTTGGAGAGGTCAAGAAGCCCGAGACCATCAACTATCGGACGCTGAAGCCCGAAAAGGACGGCCTGTTCGACGAGCGTATCTTCGGGCCATCGCGCGACTGGGAGTGCTACTGCGGCAAGTACAAGCGAGTGCGGTTCCGCGGAGTTGTGTGTGAGCGATGCGGAGTGGAAGTCACCCGCTCCAAGGTACGCCGCGAGCGGATGGGCCACATCGAACTGGCGGCCCCGGTCACCCACATTTGGTACTTCAAGGGTGTCCCGAGCCGTCTCGGCTACCTGCTCGACATGTCGCCCAAGGAGCTCGAGAAGATCATCTACTTCGCCGCCTATCTCGTCACCTCGGTCGACGACGACAAGCGGCAGAAGGATGTCACCGAGCTGGAAGAGGCGATGCACCACGAGCTGGAGGCGATTGGTGTCGAGTTCGAAGAGTGGGAGGAAGCGCGCCTCGAACGCCTCGAGCAGGAGTTGGGGCAGATGGAGGAAGGCGGAGCAACCACCCAGGAGATCAACGCCCGCCGCCGTGAGGTCGAGAAGGAAATCAAAGACCGCAAGGAGCGTTCCCAAAACGAGCGCGAGCTGGTCGAGGAGGCCTTCGACACGTTCCGTACCATGAAGTCCAAGACCATCGTCGAGTCCGAGGCGCTGTGGCGTGAGATCGTCGATCGCTACGAGGCCTACTACACCGGCGGCATGGGCGCCGAAGCGGTCAAGGATCTGCTCGGCAGGATCGATCTCGATGCCGAAATCGTTCAGCTGCGTGAGGATTTGGACGCCAAGTCCGCGCAGCGCCGCCAGCGCGCCACCAAGCGGCTCAAGGTGGTTACGCCCTTCGCGGAGGGCAAGAACTCACCCGATTCGATGGTGCTGGAGGCCGTTCCGGTCATCCCGCCGGATCTGCGTCCGATGGTGCAGCTCGACGGTGGACGTTTTGCCACGAGCGACCTGAACGATCTGTACCGGCGGGTCATCAACCGCAACAACCGCCTCAAGCGACTGCTCGATCTCGGCGCCCCCGAGATCATCGTCAACAACGAGAAGCGTATGTTGCAGGAGGCCGTTGACGCCCTGTTCGACAATGGCCGGCGCGGACGGGCCGTGACGGGCCCGGGCAACCGGCCCCTCAAGTCGCTGTCGGACATGCTCAAGGGCAAGCAGGGTCGCTTCCGCCAGAATCTGCTCGGGAAGCGGGTCGACTACTCGGGCCGTTCGGTCATTGTGGTGGGTCCGCAGCTCAGGCTGCACCAGTGCGGCCTTCCCAAGAAGATGGCCCTCGAGCTCTTCAAGCCGTTCGTCATGAAGCGGCTCGTTGATCAGGACCTGGCGCAAAACATCAAATCCGCCAAGCGGATGGTGGAGCGGGCTCGACCCCAGGTGTGGGACGTGCTGGCCGAGGTGATTCAGGAGCATCCGGTTCTTCTGAACCGGGCGCCCACGTTGCATCGTCTCGGCATTCAAGCCTTCGAGCCCATCCTGGTTGAGGGCAAGGCGATTCAGATCCACCCGCTGGTGTGTGAGGCGTTCAACGCCGACTTCGATGGCGACCAGATGGCCGTGCATCTTCCGTTGTCTGCCGAGGCTCAGGCCGAGGCCCGGATCCTCATGTTGTCGACCAACAATGTGCGGTCACCGGCCAGCGGACGGCCCATCGTCACTCCGTCGCAGGACATGGTGATCGGTGTGTACTACCTGTCTGAGCTGGTGGAGGATGCTCCCGGGGCGGGCCGGATCTTTCTCGATATCGATGAGGCCCGCATGGCCTACGACCTCGGCGAGCTCGGCCTCCATGCTCCCATCAAGCTCCGCCTCGGTGACCTGGCGGGAGATCCTGAACTGCACGCCTCACTCAAGGACCGCGTCGGCCATCTGTTCGCCGAGGAGCCGGTGAACGGGAGTGTTCTCACCGAAACCACGCTTGGGCGGGCGCTGCTCAACCAGGCCCTGCCGGTCGACTTCCCATATGTCGACGCTCCCATTCTCAAGAGTGACATCCGCATGCTGGTGGAGGAGATCATCGATCACTTCGACAAGGCGGTCGTGCAGAACACGCTGGATGAGGTCAAGGACCTCGGGTTCGCATACGCAACCCAGGCGGGGCTGACCATCGCGCTCGATGACGTGAAGACTCCACCAGAGAAGAGCCAGATCCTCGCGGAGTTCGAAGATCGGGCCTCGAAGGTCGAGCAGCTGTATCAGCAGGGTGTCATTACCGACGATGAACGCCGCCAGGAGCTCATCGAGATCTGGACCGAGGCGACCGATCGGGTGAAGGACGCCATGGAAGTCACCATGAAGTCCCACCAGTTCAACCCGATCGACATGATGGTCCGATCCGGCGCCAGAGGAAACGTCATGCAGGTTCGCCAGATCGCCGGCATGCGCGGCCTGGTGGCCAACCCGCGCGGTGACATCATTCCCCGGCCCATCATCTCGAACTTCCGGGAGGGCCTGTCCGTCCTCGAGTACTTCATCTCGACCCACGGTGCCCGCAAAGGTCTCGCCGACACGGCGCTTCGCACCGCCGACTCGGGGTATCTGACGCGGCGTCTGGTCGATGTCAGCCAGGAAGTCATCGTGCGCGAGGCCGACTGCGAGACCGACCGCGGAATCCTCATCAACATTCGGGAAAACGGCCAGGTCATCCGCAACTTGCGGAGCCGGGTCTTCAGCCGCATCCTGGCCGAGGATGTCAAGGTCGATCGCAAGCTCGTCAAGACGGCGGAAGGCCAGTCGCTCAAGGCCGGCACATTGCTCGGCAAGCTGGAGCTGACGGCGCTGGAGATCGCCGATGAGGTCGAGAGCGTGCGCTGCCGGTCGGTGCTTACCTGTGCCACCCGCTACGGCATCTGTGGCACTTGTTATGGACAATCACTGGCCACCGGTCGGGCGGTCGAGATGGGTGAAGCGGTCGGCATTGTTGCCGCTCAGTCAATCGGCGAGCCGGGCACCCAGCTCACCATGCGCACCTTCCATACCGGCGGAGTCGCCGGCGAGGACATCACGCACGGCCTGCCCCGGGTGGTGGAGCTCTTCGAAGCTCGGACTCCTAAGGGCAAGGCATTGCTGTCCTCGGAGGGGGGCGCGGTCAAGCTGGTTGAGAATGAGGAAGGCGGACGGGCCATTGTCATCGTCGGCAAGGATGAGGAGTTCGAATACTCGCTGCCCCGCCGGGCCCGGTTGCGGGTCGCCGAAGGCGACATCGTCGAACCCGGCACCCAGCTCACCGAGGGTCCGCTCGACCCGAAGGAGGTCCTGGAGGTGCAGGGTGTGCGAGCCGCCCAGCTTTACCTCGTCGACCAGGTGCAGGAGGTGTACCGCAGCCAGGGCGTTGACATCCATGACAAGCACATCGAGATGATCGTGCGCCAGATGCTCCGCAAGGTTCGGGTGGTCTCACCCGGCGACTCGGAGTTCTTGCCGGCCGAACTGGTCGACGATCGCCTCTTCCTCGAGGTGAACCGCGGTCTGGTCTCGGACAAGAAGAGTCCGGCCGAGGGTCGTCCCGAGCTGATGGGTATCACCAAGGCATCCTTGGCCACCGATTCATGGTTGTCGGCGGCTTCCTTCCAGGAGACCACCCGGGTGCTGACCGAGGCGGCCTTGCAGTCCAAGTCGGACTTCCTGCGAGGGCTCAAGGAGAACGTCATCATCGGGAAGCTCATACCCGCCGGCACTGGTGCCGACGAGTACCAGGTTGTCCAGCCGCTGCTGCCAAACGCCACGGTCATGACCCCCGGCGATCTGTTCGGCGACGGCGCCGGTGACCTCGGAGAAGGCGAGGAGGAGCTCCCCGCCAACCCGGCCGAGTGGCTGGCCTCCCTCGGAGCCAAGGGCGACGGAGACGATTCATAGGCTGGCCCTCGGCCACGCTCTGATCCCTTCTCGAGCGCGGGCTTTCCGGAGCGGGGAAGAGCCTCCGATGGACGTTTCCCTGCGCCTGTGTGCTGCCCAACGCACTACGCGCGGGTCGACGAACCAAGGCTGGTCGCGCCGCGCGGAAGACGCGGGCGGACGCGAAACCACTGCAAAGCGCGGTTTTACTGGCTTGTCGATTGCCAGGGACTAAGGACCCTATCTCCCGGGACCTCACAGAAGTTGGGGCTGCGTTGACCATTTGGTAAGGTGTAATGCACTCTGAGTGGCATTGTTGATAGATTAGAGTACGGCTGGCGAAGGTATGGCGTTGGAACCTACACGCAATCCGTTTGGACAATCGATTTCACACACGGGCCGGGGTCTAGGAACGCGGCGGCTGTGGCGGATCTTCGGGCTCAGCCTCATTCTTCTGGCGGCGTTCGCCGCTGGTGCATCCGGAATTGCCTCCGCGCTTGGCAGTGATCGACCTGTGGTTCTCGATCCTGTCATCTTTCAGGTTCCAACCGGAGCACCCACGGCCGTTGATGACTTCTATTCGCTTCAGTCCGGGTCCACTTTGAGTGTTGCCGCCCCTGGCGTTCTCGGGAACGATGTCGACCCCGACGGAGACCCACTGTCTCTGATCCCGGTGGGGGGAACTGCCCATGGATCATTGACGGCGACCCCCGACGGGATGTTCATCTACACCCCGATGGCCGGATTCGAGGGCGAGGACTCATTCCAATACCGCGCCAGCGACGGCGTCAACCAGTCGAACGTCGCCACCGTGCTGCTGACCGTCACCGCCGTCTCTACGACCACGACTCCGCCGGCGATCACTACGACGGTGGGTGGGGTGGATGCGGCTGGTTTGTATTCGGGTAATTGTGTGGATTGTCATGGGGTTGATGGGGTGGGTGGTCCTGGTGGTGCGTTGGATTCGAGTACG
>CAMYMH010000029.1 GCA_947259275.1 uncultured Acidimicrobiaceae bacterium
GGCGGCCAATCCGGCGTTGAGATGGGCCTTCCGATCACCCAGGTTCGACCCGAATCCGACGGCGACTCGCGTCACGCGGCTCGCCTCACTCGAGTGAGGCGGTCACCAGCCTGCGGCCTTCGGGTCCCAGCGGCCGCCCGGCGATTTCCTGAATGGTGGCGGTTGCCATGATCGGATCCTCGATCATGCCGGAACGGACCAGGTAGCCGCCCATGAATCCGACCAGGGTGTCGTCGAGGTGGTCGCGGTGCACCAGCAGGACGTTGCGCGGCTCGGAAAGGATCCGCTCCAATGCGATGAACACCGCCTCGGCCTCGCCGTCCTCGTAATCCGACGGTAGGGACACGTGATGGGGACGTATCCCGGCCTCGCGGTAGGAGGCAAGGTTCTGATTGCCTTCGAGCAAGGAGAGAACGTCGGTGAAGCCCTCGTCGTGGAGCCAGTCGATCTCCTCACTGCGGCGAACCCTCCGATGCTGCAGGCCCTGGCCGCCGATGCGCTCGGATAGCGCCAGACGGCGGGAAATCACCCAAACAAATCCCCGTGGTTCGAGACCGGCCACTATCCGGACCTCATGATTGCCTCAACGGTCCGCGCGATCTGCGTTGTCATTGCCACATTGTGAACTCGCACCGCGGCCACCCCTTGCTCGATAGCCAGGGCTACGGTAGCGCCGGTCGCAGGGTCGCGCTCGGCCGCCGGCACCGATCCCCCGAGAATCCGGCCCAAGAACGCTTTGCGCGAGGCCCCGAGGAGCACCGGATAGCCAGTCTCTACCAAAACCTGGAGACTTCTCAGCAGCTCGAGGTTGTGATCGAAGGTTTTGCCGAATCCGATGCCCGGATCGATGGCGATGTGGTCACGCCGCACCCCGGCCGCTTCCGCCTGCTTGGACCGCTCCACAAGGAAGTCCCGGACTTCGACCACCACATTCTCGTACTGGGGATCCGACTGCATGGTGCGAGGCTCACCTTGCATGTGCATGATGACGACCCCGGCCGAGGACTCGGCCACCAGCGATGCCATCGCCGGGTCGGCAAGCCCGGTTACATCGTTGACGACGATCGCCCCCGCCTCCAGGGCTGCCCCGGCAACCTCGGGTTTGGCGGTATCGATGGAAACGGCGATGCCATCGGCGGCCAGGGCCGCCGCCACCGGAATCACTCTGGCCAGCTCGTCCTCGACCGCGACCGGCTCGGCTCCGGGGCGAGTCGACTCGCCACCAACATCGATGAGGTCCGCCCCCTCATTTGCCATCCTTCGACCATGGGCGATGGCGGTTTCGAGGGTCGAGTAGCGCCCGCCGTCCGAGAAAGAATCCGGTGTGACATTGACAACCCCCATGATCACCGTGCGGGACCCGTCCCACAGCGAGATGCCGCCCGCCGACCAGATCAGGTGGATCCGCCTCCGCCTTCGGCAGCCGAGGCGGCGTGGCCACCGGCCCCGGTCAGGTCGTCCGACCCGTCGAGGTCACCGGCCGGCGGCTCGATGCGGCCGCCCCCGTTGTCGGCGTACACCCACTTGCCGACCGGGGTAAACACTTCGGAAACTTCCTCCCGGTCGAGGGATTCGCGCTCGATCAGCTCTTTGGCAAGGCGGTCGAGCACGTCTCGGTGGGTCGTGAGGATGGCCCGGGCCTCGTCGTGGGCCTGCGTGATGAGCTTGCGCACTTCGGTGTCGATGAGGGAGGCGAGCTCGTCGGAGTAGTCCTGGTGCTGCACATAATCCTTGCCCAGGAAGACCTCGCCCTGGTTGTTGCCGTACTTCATTGGCCCGAGCTTGTCGGACATACCGAACTCCATGACCATCTTGCGAGCGAGATTGGTTGCCTTTTCGATGTCGTCGGCGGCACCGGTGCTGGGGTCCTTGAAGATGAGCTCCTCAGCGGTGCGGCCTCCCAGCATCATGGCCAGTTGGTCCACCATCTCGGACCGGCGGGTGATGTAACGGTCCTCGGTCGGCAGCGCCAGCGTGTGACCCAACGACATGCCGCGCGGAATAATGGTGACCTTGTGGATGGGGTCGCCATTGGGAACCGCGTGACCGACCAGGGCGTGACCACCCTCGTGGTAGGCGATTACCAGCTTTTCTTCCTCGCTGATGAGCCGGCTCTTGCGCTCGGGACCGGCAACCACCCGGTTGATCGACTCCTCGAGCTCCTCCATCGAGATCTGCTCTTTGCCGTGTCGGGCGGCCAGGATGGCTGCTTCGTTGATGAGGTTGGCCAGGTCGGCACCCGTGAAGCCAGGAGTCTGGCGGGCAAGCACTTCGAGGTCGATCTCGGGAGCGAGCGGCTTGCCCTTGCAGTGGACCGTGAGGATCGCCATCCGGCCCTTGAGGTCGGGGCGGTCGACGATGATCTGGCGATCGAAGCGGCCGGGACGCAGCAGGGCCGGGTCGAGGATGTCGGGGCGGTTGGTTCCGGCGATGAGGATGACTCCGAGGTTGGCATCGAACCCGTCCATCTCGACCAGGAGCTGGTTCAGCGTCTGCTCCCTCTCGTCATGGCCGCCGCCCAGGCCGGCTCCACGATGGCGGCCGACGGCATCAATCTCGTCGATAAACACGATCGCCGGCGCCTGCGCTTTGGCCTGCTCGAACAAGTCGCGTACCCGGCTGGCGCCGACGCCCACGAACATCTCGACGAAGTCCGAGCCGGAGATGGAAAAGAAGGGCACGCCCGCCTCGCCCGCCACCGCCCGGGCGAGCAGCGTCTTGCCGGTTCCGGGCGGCCCGAACAGCAAAACGCCCTTGGGGATCTTCGCTCCGATTTGCCGGAACTTCTGGGGGTTCTGGAGGAACTCCTTGATCTCCTGGAGCTCCTCGACGGCTTCATCGATGCCGGCGACGTCGTCGAAGGTCACCTTGGGTTGGTCCTTCGTGACCTGCTTTGCCTTGGCCTTGCCGAACTGCATGACCCGGCTCCCGCCACCCTGGGCCTGCATGATGACGAAGATCATGAAACCGAAGATGAGAATCCACGGCAGCAGTCCAATGAGGAGCTCGACCAGCGTGGTGCCTTCCTGATCCACATCGAAGTCGACGCCGGCTTCCTGGAGTCGCTTGTCGAGGTCGGCTTCGGATTCGTTGGGATAGGGGGTCTTGAAATCCAGCTCGCCGTCGACCGCCTGGACAAACGTCCCTTCGGCCACGTTCGACTCGGCCAGGATTGTCACCGTTTCGACATTTCCCTGGTCGATTTGGGACAGCAGCTCGGTGTACTTGACCTCGGCCGGTGCGCTCGCACTCGACATGATCGACTGAACCGCAATCGCCAGCACGACGATCACGGCCAGGTAGATCAAGAAGTTTCGAACGGTTCGGCTCACGCTGTCCTTATCAGACCGTCGGGATGGCGGGACATTCCCGCCTCCGAGCGGTTCACGGTAGTGTCCAATGGTAGGTAACTCAGTCGGCAAGCGACAGGCCAATCTGAATGGTCTTCGGCCCGCGAGTACCCGCTTGCTCCGACCAGCCTCAACCGGTCGGCACTATTCATGCCAGTCGGTTAGCCGATGTCGTCTTCGCCCAGCACCGTCACATAGGGGAGATTCCGGTACAAACCGGCGTAGTCGAGTCCATATCCAACGACGAAGTCCGGCGGGATGTCGAACCCCCGGTACTTGACATCAATCGGGATCTGCTGGATTCCTTCCTTGACCAGCAGGGCTGCTATCTCCAGCGACGCCGGCTGCCGAACTCGCAGGTTCTCGAGCAGGTAGTTGAGGGTGAGGCCGGTGTCGACGATATCTTCGACAATCACAACGTGGCGGTTGGAGATCTCCTGGTCGAGGTCCTTGAGGATTCGCACCACTCCCGACGATTTGGTGGCATCGCCATAGGAGGAGACCGCCATGAAATCGAACTCGACCGGCACGTTGATGGCACGGGCGAGATCGGCCATGGTGAGAAATGCCCCCTTGAGGATGCCGACCAGCAGCAGCTCTTTGCCGTCGTAGTCCGCCGAGATCTGCTTGCCCATGCGACTTACCGCGTCGGCGATTTGCCCCTCGGTAATGAGTACGTCTCCGATGGTCTCCATCAGGTCCCTTCCGCCGATGAGCCCGTGCCCGTGGTTTCGATGTAGGCCACAAGGTAGCGCACGGTGGAGGCGCTCGGCCGGGCCCAGGCCGCAGCCCTCACGCCGGGGATCGCCACCACCCGGTCCCCCCAGGCCACTACCGGCCAGCGCCCCCGCAACCGCCGGGGAACTCCGCGCTCGGCCATGGCTTGGCGCACCGGCTTGCTTCCGGTGCCGATGTCGATCCGGTCCTCGGGGCGGGTCGACCGAATCACCAAGCTGGTACCGACTGCGTCTGAGTCGAGGGTGAGGGTGCGGGTGCCGAGCGGGCGGGGGCTGGGTGCCGATTCCGAGATCGTGAATCGCAGGTACCAGCGATCGAACCGGACCTCGGAGGGAAGCTCCAACCCCTCAGGGTCCGCCGGCAGGAGGTCCCCAACGCTCAGCACCACCATGGGTCCTTCTCGTTCCGCCCGGACCCCGCTCGCCAGTTCGGCGCCGGCCCGGCCACTCGCCGCTACCTGACGGACCGCGGTCACTTCGTCGTGCGAACCAGCGTGGGGGCCGCGCATGTCACGCAGCGCCCGCCGCACCGCCCGGGCGGCCACCACCGCGGGCAGCACTGCCAGCAGAGTGGCGGGCAGCCAAACCACCTCGCCGTCGGACTGCACCGGTACCCGGGCCGCTTCGGCCTCGAGGGCAGCGTCATCGGCGGCCAGTACGGCGGCGGTTCGGCCGAGCACAGACCGCAGCTGCGGATTGTAGGTCGCTTCGAGGTGAGGGATGAGCTGGTTTCGGAGGCGGTTTCGACGCGCGTCGGCGGATTGGTTTTCGGGATCGTCGACGAAGGGCAGCGCCAGCTCGCCGGCAAGCCGGCGGGTTTCTTCCCGGGTCACCCCCAGGAGGGGGCGGACGATCCGACCGCGCCGGGACGGGATTCCCGCCAACCCGGCCGCCCCGGCACCCCTCAAGAAGTTGCCGAGCACGGTCTCGGCCTGGTCATCGGCGGTGTGACCGGTGAGGATGAACTCGTCCGGCTTGGCGGCGGTCATCAATGCGCTGTACCGGGCTTCCCGGGCAACATCCTCGAATGAGGGTTCACCTCGGGCCACGGGCGCCTCAATCACGTCGAGCGCGATGTCGAGGGCGGCGGCGATGCCCCCGGCGGCCGCCCGCAGCCGGTGGGAGGCCTCCAATCCATGGTCGACGAAAACGGCCCTGACGGTGCCGGACAGCTCGACTGCCACCCACGCCAGAACGGCGCTATCGGCTCCCCCGGACAGGGCAACGACGAGCGGGCCGCCCGGCATCTCCACCCGGGACTGGACATTCGCCGCCAGCGGCGTCAGGCCACCCGGCGCAGCCATTGACCCGGCTCGTTGATCTCCGCCAGCGTAGGGAGCGACTCGGGGCCCTGCCACACCCGGTCAAGGGCCTCCCAGCCGGCTTCGCGTTCAACCGCCAGAACGAAACGCTCCCCCTGTTCGTACTGGCGCATCTTCATCTCGAGCCCACTGATGCGGAGAAAGGTGGCCGTGCGGGGGTCTTTGCGCCGCTGCTTGAGGACCGCCGCCATCCGCTGCTGGGAACCGAGTTCTCGCTTGCCGATCCGGTCCATGACCACATGTCCGTGTCCTTCCAGCAGCGACATGAGGGCCTGTACGCGCTCGAGGAGGTCTTTTTGAGAGGACGAGGCGAACAGGCCGAAAAGTCCGGTCTCGCCGATGAGCGGCTCACCGTCTTCGTTGGCCCTTCGGACGTCTGCCATAACCCTCGCCCACCGTCCCGGTTCCGGTACGGCCGAAGCGACCAGTTCGCCGACGAGATCGAGGAAATACCCCCGGAGCCAAGGAACGCCGACGAACTGGAGTCGATGAGCGCACTCATGGAGCGCAATCCACAAACGGAACTCCTGGGGCCGGAACTGGTTGGCCCGCTCCATCGAAAGAACGTTGGCACCCACGAGATAGACGACGTCACCGTTGTCGTCATCGCCGGGAAGCACCAGCTCGTATTGACCGAGAACCTTGCGGGCGAGGAACCCGAGTACCGCACCCATCTCCGCGGCCACGATCCGCGAGGCCAGCGGGTTGGACTTCTTGATGGCGGCCTCGGCGGGAGCGAGAAGCCGAGAGAAGACCGCCACGTTCGATTTCGCCCACTCCCGACGGCTCACGACGGCGACTTCCGGGGCACCGACGTAGGCGAGTCGAGTTTCGGCCTCCACCATCTGGGCGGCTTCTGCCACGATGCTGGGCGCTTCCCGGGAGAGAAGATCGGAGTGATAGGTCTCCTCGAGGGGATAAGTACCGGCGAACCGTGACGCCACCCGAACCGCCAGGTCCCAGTCGATCATCGGGCGGTCGCTCGCACCAGTAGCCGCCGCCAAGATAAGCGGGCGCTACCTGGAGAAGCCGTCGAATGACGCATCACAAGCCACTACTCGGTAACCCGATATCGCCCGCTCACGGCCCGCTGATACCAGACGAAGAGGCCGACCACGAGGACGAGAACCAGGGCCATGAGCGTGGGAACCAGGTAGCGGAACGTCCAAGCCTCATCGGCGGGAATGGCTTCCGAGTCATCGATGACCACCGCCGGACCATCCTGGGCCTGCTGGGCCACCACCACCGGGGCGGTGACTCCATGGGCGGGAAGAGCCAGGCTCATGAGGGCGAGCACCAGGGCAGCAAGACGCTTCATGGCGTCGAGATTAGTGGAGATCCGCCCTTTCCCCGACCCTTCGGTTTCTGCACACCGGGAACGGCGAAGAACGACCACCGGACTCCGAAGATCCCGGTGGTCGTGCTTTGCTCGCGTGGATATTTCCCCCCTACCCCAGCGGCTTCGCCGCTGCGGTACTTTCCCCCCGAAGGGGGGACTGATTAATCAGCAACAATGCGTCCCCGCAACCGGGGGAAACGGGTCGGGGCGTGTTGGAAGCAATGCTCACGCCGGTTGTATTGCGACAACCGGGTGCTGCATCCTTTTTCCGCACAGACGCGGCCGGATTGGTAGGTACGAGAAGGGCGAACACCACCGCGAATGCGGTTGCCCTTCAGGGTTGAATCACTCATATTCTTTCTTGACCCCCTGGGGAACCAGACCCGGCAGTTACTCGCCGGAAATCCCCTCAGTAGTCTCTTGTTGTATTAACGCTCGGAGGCGGTCAAAAAGTTCCGCGGGAACTTCGTCACCGTCGCTGCAGGAACGTTTTACCAAGAGCATCAGGCGCTCTTCGAAGTGGAACGAATCGGCACACGGAGAGCACTTGCGCAAGTGCCATTCGATCTGTGACCGCCGGACACCGGTGAGCTCGCCATCGAGAAATGTGTACACATCATTGACGACCTTGTCACAGTTCATTCTTTGGGCCCTACGAGTCCATGTTCCTTTGCAAACTCAAACAACCGCTGTTGGAGCGCCTTTCTTCCACGATGGAGCCGCGACATCACGGTTCCGATTGGTACATCGAGGATTTCGGCGATTTCTTTATACGAAAACCCCTCGACATCGGCTAGAAGGACCGGGAGCCGGAAGTGCTCGGGCAGCGACTCGACTGCCTCCTTGATGTCCGAGTCGCCGAACCGCTCGAGCACTTCTTCCTCGGCGCTGCGGCTGGCTCCCCCGGTGCTGCCGCTCTCGTTGAGCCGTTTGAAGAGGTAGAGATCCTCCAGCTCGCCGAGCTCTACTTCCTGGGGTCGGCGGGTCTTCTTCCGATAACGGTTGATGTAGGTGTTGGTGAGGATCCGATAGAGCCATGCCTTGAGATTGGTGCCCTCCTGGAAGGTGTGATACCCGCGGTATGCCTTGAGGAAGGTCTCCTGCACCACGTCCTCGGCATCGGCCGGGTTGCGCGTCATGCGCAACGCCGCCGAATACAGCTGCGGCGCAAACTGCATGGCGTCCTTCTCGAAATTGGCCTGCTCGGCCATCGTGATCCTTCTTGGTGGAACAACCAGGGTACTCGGTGCCTGCGACAGGCAGAGCCTCAAGCAGACCCTAGGCCCCGACCCTGTGCTGCATGACGCGTCCTTCGCGATCGAAGACCGTGAGCCCCGCCTGGATGACCGCACCGACTCCGAAAGCCATCAATAGGGTGCCGAGACCGACGGTGCCGCCCAGGAAGAAGCCGAGCACCAGCACCAGCCCTTCAATGATGCTCCGCACCAGCCGAATGCTCCGGCCGAGGCGGCGATGGAGGCCGGTGGTGAGTCCGTCCCGCGGACCCGGCCCGAGATCGGCAGCCAGGTAGAGCGCCACGCCCGCGCCGACAACAACTACGCCGCTTACCGTCATGGACAGGCGGCTCCACATGGCCTCCGGTTCCGGCAACACCGCCTGGCCGGCATTGATCATGACGCCGACGCCGAGTGCGCTGACGATGGTGCCCACACCCGGCTTCTCCCGGATGATCAACCACGCCAGCAAGATGGGAAGGCCGAGCAGGATGTCGGCGGTACCCAGCGCAATCCCGAGCTGGATAGCCACTCCCTCGGCCAGCACCGACCACGGCCCAAACCCGAGACGGCCCGACGCCATCAGCGCCACGCCGAACCCGAGAAGAGCCGTGCCAGCCACCACCTGCGGCAGCCGCCTCAGCACCCGTTTCGAAACCCAGCGTTCCGTCCACGGCTGCTCAAACACGAGGCCTGAAGACTCGATTGGAGTTGCGAAGCAACTCCTTAGGTGTCCTTCCCACAGAGGGGTCGTCGGTCAAGGCTGTCAAACACCCTCCGCTGGTTGGAGCCGGAGCGGGGATTCGAACCCCGGACCTGCTCATTACGAGTGAGCTGCTCTACCCCTGAGCTACCCCGGCATGGGGAAAGCAGAATACAGCCATCTCGAGGAGGTGGGGCCGCTTTGTTTTAGGGCGCCCACCGCCCACCGCCAACCGAATGCGATGGGCGGGCAGCGAGCGACCGGCGGGCGGTGGGCGGCAGCGAGCGGAGCGAGCGACCGGTTGACAGTGGGCCTTATTCAATCACTGCCAGGTCGGCGAAGAGGGAGGCGAGGGCGAGGACCGGGCGCTGGTTTCCCTCCAGTACTTGCACCGTGGCAAGCACCCGTTCGGCCCGTTGCATCGCCGCCTGGGGACGAATCGAGGCGAAGTCGACGGCCGGAACATCGGTGTTGCGAACGGCCGCCCCGAACTGGGCGGCCGCAGCATCCCGATACCACGAGGCCAGAATCTCCAGACCGCTCACCTGCAAGGCCAGCCCGGCTCGACGAGTGGCTCGGTCCATCCGATCCTTCGCCTCCTTGGTATCCCCTCCGGCCTGAGTCTCCTCGATAGCCGAGAGCAGCGGCTTGGCCGCTCCCACCACGTGCTCGGCGAGCCGAAACGCGTCGCCGGCCGCCAGCGAAAGCTGCCCAGGAACGTCGAGCCACACCTTCCGGTAGTCGGCAACGTCGGATTCTTCCGCCAGGGCGAGCGCCAATCCGGGGCGGCCGCCCGAGATGCGGGCCGCCTCACTCGCCTGATCGGGGTGGTAGTCCCGATCCACGAGCGCCTGGCGGATCTCGGCCTCGCCTGCCCGACCGAACCGAACGACCCGGCACCGGCTGGCCACCGTGGTCGGCAGGTCGTCCTCAGACTCAACAACCAGGATGAACACCGCAGTGGCCGAGGGCTCCTCGAGCGTCTTGAGCAAGGCATTGGCCGATTCGTCGTTCATCATCCCGGCTTCCTCGAACAGGAACACCTTCTGGTTGGCTTCGACGGGAGTGCGGGTAGCCCGGGCGACGGTGGCACGGGCCTGGTCGACAGTCAGGGCGGTCCGGCCTTCCGGTTCGACCAGATGCAGATCGGGGTGGGTGGCATCATCCACCCTCCGCAACCCGTCGGCGTCTCCCGGGCACAGCAGCGCTCCGGCGAATCGGCGGGCCACAGTGGCCTTCCCGACCCCGGATGGGCCCGTGAAGAGATAGGCATGAGCGGGTCGCTCTGCCTCGCGCTCGAGCATCGCCACCACCCGATCGTGACCGATCACGCCCTCAAACAGATTCAATCAACCGCTCCCGGATAACCGCCACCGAGTCTCGCACGACTTCGGTCAGGCTGCGGCTGCCATCGACGAACACCACCCGGGCATCGGTCTCGGCGATCTGGCGGTAGGCGGCCGCGACCTGTTCCTGGAGTGCGATCCCCTCGCCCCCGATGCGGTCGGGCTCCTCTTGGCGGGCAAGGCCGGCGGTCGCGTCCAGCTCGAGCACGACCACGAGATCGGGCCATACATCACCGAGACCGGCCGCGTTGACGGTCCGGACCAGGTCGATACCAAGACCACGACCCGCGCCCTGGTAGGCGAGCGATGAGTACACCGACCGGTCAGACAGCACCCACGCTCCTGAGTCCAACAGCGGAGCGACCGTCTCGGCCGCCAGCTGAGCGCGAGCAGCGGCGAACAGAAGCGCCTCCGACCAAGGCTCGAGGTCGTCGTGGGAATGCAGAAGGATCTCACGAATTGCCTCTCCGACCGGCGTTCCGCCCGGCTCCCGCACCGTGACCACGACCCGTTCACCAGACCGCAATTCCTCGGCAACGGCCTCGGCCACCGTCGACTTCCCCGCTCCATCAATCCCCTCGAAGGCGATATACCGCCCGCTCATTTCTGCTCCCGTTTCTCATCATCGATAAAGGGGTTGCGCGCTCGATTGAGGCTTCTGAGGGTCTCCAGGGGCTCGCCGATTCGGTCGCGCACCGACCACAACGAGAGGACGGCGGTGGTCAGCACAATCACACCACCAAGGGCAATGACATTGCGGGTGCCGTTATCGAACGGCGAGCTGAACTGCCCATCGAACAGTTTCGCGGCGACGCCGGCCACCGCCAGCGAGGCCAGCAAGCCGGTGCGGAGCAGGGCAATCAGCGCGGCGAACGTTCGACCCCGGAACTCGTCCTCCACGTTCTCGTGGAGATGGCTGAAGCCCATCACGTAGGCAATGCCGGTACCGACCCCCACAAACGTAATCCACCCCATCGCCCCGACGATGGTCTTGACCGCAGCGGTGGCAAGCAGTGAGACGCCGGTGAGGGTGAGCCCAAAGCCGAAGACCACGTCGGCTCGGGCGTTGCGAGAACCGAGCATCGATGCTCCGATAATGCCGAGCGCAGCCCCGGTGCCGAGGGCAAACAGCAAGGCGTAGAAACCCTGCTGGTCGGCACCCACCACCCGTCGGGCATAAGACTCTCCGAGCGCAAACAGCACTCCGCCGCCGAACAGGCCGACCGCCATGCCAAGCACGATGGTGCGAACAGTCTGGTTCCGGGCAACGAAACTCACGCCCTCCTTCAGGTCGTGGAACGGGGCGGTCAGGGTCCCCTGTCCGGCACGGCGAGGTTTTCTGATGCGGGGCGGAAAAGCGATTGAGGCAATCAAGGCGGCGGAGAAAAGAAAGGTGGCGGCATCGACGATGAAAGCCAAGGTCTCGGGCCCCGAGTCGATGGCTTCCGTGAATCCGAAGTCGGGAACCAGGTCGAGAATCCAGATGAGGGCCGCACCCAGCGGGAAGGTTCCGTAGGCAGCGCCGAGCGACAGGCCGTTCACGGTGGCAAGGTCGGTGCTGTTGACGAAATTGGGGACCGACGCTTCCTTGGACGGCTGCCACAGCAGCGTGAAGAGCTCGAGGATGAGCGAAACCACGAACAGCTGCACGAGATTGTCGACGAACGCCAGGCTGAGCACGAAGACGCCGCGGCCGACATCTGCGACGATCATCATGACCTTGCGGTTGAAGCGGTCGGCAAGCACTCCACCCACCGCCACGAAGAACAGCCCGGGAAGCAGCCTCGCCACCAGGGGAACCAGGATGGCGGTCTCGGCCTGGCTGCCACCGAGGCGGGCGGCGAGGGTCAGGGTTGCGAACAGCGCTACCCAATCGCCCATGCTGGAAAACAACCCGGCCCACCAGAGGCGGGCAAATGGGCCCCGTGCAATCAGCTGGAACGTGGTTCGCGACGGATGCGCTTCAGTCTCGACGGCCACGGGGGGACGATAGTCGCCAGTCCCGAGACCCAAGTCCGACGCCTACTTCTTCTTCGCCTTTTTGGCTGGGCCTTTGGCGCGGCGTTCGGCCAGCAGCTCGGAGCCACGTTCGGGGGTGATGGAGTCAACGGTGTCCCCGACCCGGAGCGACGCGTTGTATTCGCCGTCGGTGACATACGGGCCGAAGCGGCCGTCCTTCACCACCATCTCCGCCCGGCTGACGGGGTCGATTCCGAGCTCTTTGAGGGGCGGCTTGGCTGTGCGGCGTTTCTTCGGCTGGGCGAACAGCTTCAAGGCGCCGTCGAGGTCGATCGAGAGCAGCTGGTCCTCGGCCTCGAGGCTGCGTGAGTCAGTTCCTCGCTTCAGGTACGGCCCATAGCGGCCGTTCTGAGCGGTGATCTCTTCGTTGGTCTCCGGATCGGTCCCCACCACGCGTGGAAGCGACAACACCAATAGCGCCTCCTCCAGCGTGACGGTTTCGAGACTCATGTCTTTGAACAGCGAGGCCGTCTTGGGCTTCTGCTTGGACTCCTCAGGCTCTTCGATCACGACATACGGCCCAAAGCGGCCGGTCTTGGCGACAACTTCCTGGCCAGTCTCGGGGTGGGCTCCAAGTGGGCGGTCGCCGCTCGGCGCCTCGAGCAGCTCGACGGCAAGCTCAACTGTGAGCTCGTCGGGGGGAAGATCCTCGGGGATAGGAGCAGTGTCCTCCCCGCGGGAGAGGAACGGCCCATACCGCCCCGACCTGGCTTCAATCTTCTCGCCGTTCGGGTCGGCACCGATGACGATGGAGTTCAGCTGCCGCGGATCCATCTCGCCCAGCTGGTCGGTTACCAGCTGATGTAGTCCCGGCCGGCCGTTCCCGAAGTAGAAGCCGGACAGCCAGGGAATCGCCTCGGTTTCGCCGCGGGCGATGCGGTCGAGATCGTCCTCCATGCGGGCCGTGAATGCGAAGTCGACGAACTCCGGGAAATGAGTTTCCAGCAGGGTGATGGTGGCGAAGGCGGTGAACGACGGCACCAGGGCTGTTCCCTTCTTCCAAACGTAGCCGCGGTCCTGAATGGTGGAGATGATGGACGCGTAGGTTGAAGGACGGCCGATCGATAGCTCTTCGAGACGCCGAACCAGGCTGACCTCGGTGTAGCGGGCCGGCGGTTTGGTCTCGTGACCGCTCGACGCCAGCTCCAAGGCGTCGAGAGGGTCTCCCTCGGCCATGGCAGGTAGGCGGCGCTCCTCGTCCTCCTTGCCGTTTCCGTTTCCGTTCGGCTCGCCGTTTTCGGCACCCTCCACATATGCCTTCATGAAGCCCGGGAACGTGATGATGAGGCCGCTGGCGCCGAACCCGGCATCCCGGCCAGCGGCGGTTACGGCCCCGAGGCGCACCTGTACTCGCTCGCCCTTGGCATCTTTCATCTGGGAAGCAATCGTCCGCATCCAAATGAGCTCATACAGCTTCGACTCGTCGGCACCGACCTCCTTGGTCACTTGGGCGGGGGTGCGGAACTCGTCGCCGGCCGGCCGGATGGCCTCGTGGGCTTCCTGGGCGTTCTTGACCTTGGACGCATAGACCCGTGGCTCGGCCGGAACGAACTCGGCTCCGTACAGTTCAGTGGCTTGGGCGCGGGCGGCGGCAATGGCTGTTTCCGACAACGTGGTGCTATCGGTCCGCATATAGGTGATGAATCCGTTCTCGTAGAGCCGCTGGGCAATTGACATCGTGCGGGCGGCGGCGAAACGCAGCTTGCGGCCGGCCTCCTGCTGAAGGGTCGAGGTGCGGAAGGGAGCGGTCGGTTTCTTCGTGTAAGGCTTGCGCTCGACCGAGCGCACCGCGAAGTCGGCCTCGTTGAGCTCGGATGCCAGCTGAGCGGCGGCAGCCTCGTCGAGCAGCACCAGCTTCTTTTTGGTGGTGAGCTCACCGGTGAGCGAGAAGTCCTTGCCGCCGGCCAGGCGGGTTCCATCGAGAGTCAGCAGCTTGGCACCGAATGAGCCTTCCTCGGCACTTCCCGGCCGGGTTGCGAAGGTGCCCTCGAGGTCCCAGTAGCCGGCCGCCCGGAACTGCATCCGCTCCCGCTCCCGCTCGACGATGATTCGCACCGCCGGGCTCTGCACCCGGCCGGCCGAAAGCTTGGGCCGCACCATCTTCCACAGCACGGGCGACACCTCGTACCCGACCAGGCGGTCCAGAATGCGGCGGGCCTCCTGGGCATCCACGAGATGACGGTCGAGGTCTCTCGAGTTCTCGATGGCTTCTTCGATGGCGTGAGCGGTGATCTCGTGAAAGACCATCCGCTTGACCGGCACCTTGGGATTGAGCGTCTCGAGCAGGTGCCAAGCGATCGATTCGCCCTCGCGGTCTTCGTCGGTTGCCAGGTAGAGCTCGCTCGCCTCTTTCAGGAGGCCTTTCAGTTTCTTGACCTGGTCCTGCTTGTCCTTGGGAACGACATAGAGAGGCTTGAAGTCGTTTTCGGTATCAACCCCCAGCCGTGCCCACGGTTCGGCCTTGTGGGAGTTCGGCACTTCCGCCGCATTGCGCGGGAGATCCCGGATGTGACCGATGCTGGATTCCACCACGTAGCCATCGCCCAGGAACCCCGATATGGTCCTGGCTTTGGCCGGTGACTCAACGATGACGAGCGGCTTCGTCATGGATCTCCTGTAGGAGGCGACTGTTTTTACGGGGTTCGGGCGCCCGTGTCAAGGGGCGACAGTATCCCGGTGCTG
This sequence comes from uncultured Acidimicrobiaceae bacterium, assembly GCA_947259275.1. Classification (GTDB taxonomy): domain Bacteria; phylum Actinomycetota; class Acidimicrobiia; order Spongiisociales; family SHLN01; genus SHLN01. Next base: position 14,734 of record CAMYMH010000029.1, read on the forward strand.
ATCTAACTCGCGTTCTTTACGGCCAGTTCCAGGCCGGACCTGAGTCGTTCCATGACCCCGTCCCACGAGTAGTCGCTCTCCATGAGCCGCCGTCCTGCCTCGCCCATGTGCTTCGATCGAACTGGATCGGCCACCAGCATCTGGAGCGCCTCGACCAAACCGTCGCGGTCGTGAACGACGAATCCGGACTTACCCGGGAGTACCGTCTCGGGAGCTCCGCCCGAGGCACCGGCGACGACGGGAAGACCGCTGGCGGCGGCTTCGAGGAACACGATCCCGAGGCCCTCCTGCTCGAGGCCCAGCCAGCGGCTGCGACACGGCATGGCAAACAAGTCCATCTCGCGATAGCGGATCGGCAGATCGATCCACGGAACGTTGACATGGAAATCGGCGGGCACTTCGAGAGTGGCGGCCACCTTGCGGAGCCGCCCCTCCAACCGGCCTCGGCCGACGATCTTGGCCCGGACGTCATGCCCGGTGGCACGCAGCTCGGCGACGGCATGGAGTACCTCGGCGTGGCCCTTGCGAGGAATGAACCGGCTGACACACCCGACCACGATCTCGTCGCTCCATCGACCCTCGGAAGGGCGGAAAGTGTCCAGGTCGACGCCGATGCCGAGATAGGTGACCGGCCGCTTGGCGAGCCGCTCCACTCTGCCGGCCGTCCACCGACTGTTTGCGAAGAGGACATCGGCCTTCTTGAGCGGTCCGGCAATGAGCTGACGCGAACCCGGGAAGGCGGCCGGCACAGTGATCTCGGCGCCGTGGGCGATGACCCCGTATGGCACACCAAGCGATTGTCGCAATGCTGGCCCGAGAGTGGGTAGCGGATACGGGGCGCCGAACAGGATGACATCGGGATCGAACCGGCCGGCCTGTTCCTCGATCCAGCGTCGGGTGCGTCGAGTCGGCCACATGAACCGTCGACTGCTGCGAACCACCTGGGCGTCACGTGCGGCACTCTTTTCCTTGGGCGCGATGACCTGGACCGGCCCGTCATAGCGGTTCACCAGGTTCCCCAGGTATTGCTGAATCCCCCCCGCCTTGGGCAAGTAGTCGTTGGTGATGAGGAGCAGCCTCATCGCCAACCCCGCTGGTGCGCAGCACCTGCCAAGCAACCCGAAGGGTTGCCGTAGTCGTTGGTGATGAGGAGCAGCCTCATCGCCAACCCCGCTGGTGCGCAGCACCTGCCAAGCAACCCGAAGGGTTGCCGTTGTCGTTGGTGATGAGGAGCAGCCTCATCGCCAACCCCGCAGATGCCGGCAGACCTCGGATTGCTGTGCAACTGCCAAGCAACCCGGAGGGTTGCCGCAACCCGGAGGGTTGCCGCAACCCGGAGGGTTGCCGAAGTCCCCTCAACCCATTCATACGATGGTGGATGGTACCGGCGGAACGTCCCACCACCTATCGATACACTGCGACGCCATGTCCACCCGCTCTCCCCGCACCATCATCGTGCTCGGCTCTGTCATCGTTCTCATCGCCATGGGCGTCCGGCAGTCGTTTGGGCTCTTTCTCTCCCCCATCACTGAGGACCTCGGGATTGGTCGCGAGACGTTCTCGCTGGCGGTTGCACTCCAGAATCTCATTTTCGGGTTGCCGCTCGTCGGAATGCTCGCCGACAGGGTGGGAGCCCGGAAGGTCCTCTTCGCGTCGGGTGTTGTGTATGCGGTCGGGCTGCTGATTGCCAGCTCGGTCGACACCGCAGCCGGGATCTTCGGGGCTTGGGGAATACTCCCCGGACTGGCCCTGAGCGGCGCATCGTATGTCGTGGTCCTCGGTGCGGTGGGGCGGATCGTGACCCCCGAGCGGCGCTCGACCGCATTCGGGTTGATCACGGCCGCTGGATCCTTCGGAATGTTCGCCGTGATTCCCGGAGCCCAGTGGCTGCTCAGCAATCTCGGCTGGCGGAATGCGCTCCAGGTGACCGCCATCGGTGTTGGCCTGATCGCGGTACTGGGCTTGGCCTTCCCGGCCCACACGGCCGACGCCGACGACGCCCACCTCGACGAACCGCTGCCTACGGTGCTGAGGAGAGCATGGACCCACAAAGGGTATCTCCTGCTCACGGCGGGTTTCTTCGTATGCGGGTTCCATGTGGCATTCGTCGCCACCCACCTGCCGGCCTACCTCACCGACAACGGGTTGACTGAGCTGGTTGGCGCCAGCGCCCTGTCGCTCATCGGCGTCTTCAATATCATCGGATCATCGACCTTCGGGGTCCTGGGCGATCGCTTCCGGAAACGTACGTTGCTCTCGATTCTCTACATATCGCGGGCGGTGGTTTTCACGTTGTTCCTGCTATTGCCGCTCACATCTGCAACCGCCTTGATCTTCGGATCGGTGATCGGCTTTTTATGGCTGGCTACCGTCCCCCTCACGAGCGGAATCGTTGCTCAGATTTTCGGATCTCGATACCTGTCAACTCTGTACGGGATTACGTTTCTCAGCCATCAGGTGGGCGCCTTCCTCGGCGTGTGGCTGGGGGGACGGGTATTTGACGCGACCGGGTCCTATGAACCGGTCTGGGTGGCAGCTGTGGTGCTTGGCCTGGTGGCCGGACTGATCCACCTCCCGATATCGGAGACCCCCGTCAGTGTGAAGGCCGACCCTGCCGAGGCGGTCGCTTGATCGCGTGCAGCATTGCCAACTCGTTCGGAGGGCCTCGGTCGGGGACATCCTGGCGGCTCGGATCAGGCGACTCCAGGTGGGGAGCAACGTTCCCTTGGCTCTTCGGCTACCGCCTCCTCGCTAGGTTGACCGGGCCCCTCGACCACAGGAACGCGCATTCGCAACCCGAAGGGTTGCCCAGCAACCCGAAGGGTTGCCCCTCACTCCAGGTGGGGAGCAACGTTGTAGTCGGCGATGGTGGCGGAATCTTCGCTGATGAGGATGTGAGTAACCGCTGTGTTGGCGACAAAGGCGAGCCGGTCGCGACCGGAGTGACCGATGTCGAGCAGGTCGAGCACGTAGGAGCGAATCGCCGCCCCGTGAGTCACCACTCCGACCCGGGCGCCGGCGTGCCGGTGGGCCAGCTCCTGCAGAGCTCCCTCCATCCGGGCGGCAGTGTCCATTAGCGATTCGCCGGTGGTTCCCCGGGGCAGGTCCTCGCCCCGGTCGTAGATCTGCTCCCACAGGTTGGCCCACTCGGACTGGATGGTCGGGGTGGTGAGATCCTCCCACTCACCGAGGTGCATTTCGATCACGCCCTCGTGTTGTTCCACCGGAACCCCCAATACCGCGGCCAGGGCGGCCGCGGTGTCCTGGGCTCGACGCAATGGTGAGGAGTACAGCGAGTCGAGTCCGGGATACCAGCCGGCAAGCGCGGCCGCCTGGGCATGGCCATCCACGCTGAGCTCGCCGTCGGTCACACCCTGCCAGCGGTCGTCGATGTTGGCGTCGGTCTCGCCATGACGAATCAGGGTGAGCAGCGTGTTTCCCTCGTCGTGCCTCTCTTGGGCCCATCGGTTGAGCGGACCGAGGTGGGTGGCGTCGTTGTAACTGATCAGCATCGGTCCCGACTCGTACACCCGGAAGTGCGTCAGCGACGTGTTCTCGAGGGGGCCGAAGCCGGACCAGAACGTCCGCGCTTGACCGAGCACATGGCGGCTGAGTGAGGCGATGACTCCGCCGTGGGCCACCACCAGGGCGCGATCGTCCGGTCCGAGCCCGGCTAGCAGCTTCTCGAAAGCGGCTCCAACGCGGGCATCGAATTCGGCCAGGCTTTCGCCGCCGCCCAGCTTGACATCTTCACCTCTGCGAACTGCGGCCAGCACTTCGGCGTCGTCGGCCGCAACCTCCTCCTGTGACCGGCCCTCCCAGGTGCCGATGTCCAGCTCCCGCCACATCGGATCGATCTCCGGTCGGCGGCCGAGCGACTCGGCGGTGTGAGCGGCCCGCTGCAGGTCGGAAGCGACGACGCGGTCGTAATGGTGGCCATCCAGTCGATAGGCGAGGGCCTCCGCCTGGAGGCGTCCTTCCTGGGACAACGGTGAGTCGCCCTGGCCTTGCCAGAGCCCGCTCCGGTTCGACTCCGATTGCCCATGGCGCACGACGGTTATCTCCATGGGTCAAGTCTCGCGCGCCCCGGCCCCCTACCTTGGGTCTTGGGTCTTGGGTCTTGGGACTTGGGACTCGCTTAGACGAAGGCGCTGGCGAAGATCACCGAGACGATCGTCATCACCTTGATGACGATGTTCATGGCCGGGCCCGAGGTGTCCTTGAAGGGGTCGCCAATGGTGTCGCCGACCACTGCCGCCTTGTGAGCGTCCGAGCCTTTGCCGCCAAACGCCCCGGCTTCGATGAACTTCTTGGCGTTGTCCCAGGCACCACCCGCATTCGCCATGTAGATCGCCAGCAGGAAGCCCGACACGAGCGCTCCGGCAAGGAACCCGCCGAGGGTTTCCACCGAGATGTAGCCGATGATTATCGGCAGGCCGACCGCCAGACCGCCCGGGACCACCATCTCTCGCAACGCGGCGGCAGTGGAGATGTCGACGCACCGGGCGTAGTCGGCGACTACCCCTTCCTTGCCCTCGCGCAGGCCCGGGATCTCCCGGAACTGGCGGCGGACCTCTTCGATCATCTGGAACGCGGCTCGGCCCACCGCCTTGATGGTGAGTGCGGCGAATAGATATGGGAAGGCGGCACCGAGGAAGAGCCCAACGGTGACCTTCACGTCGAGCAGATTGAGCTCGGTGAGACCGACGTTCTGCGTGAACGAGAAGAACAGGGCCAGGGCAGTGACGGCGGCCGACCCGATGGCAAAGCCTTTGGCCACCGCCGCAGTTGTGTTCCCGAGCGAATCGAGGGCATCGGTGGCTTCCCGCACCTCCGGGTCCAGATGGGCCATCTCGGCGATCCCGCCGGCGTTGTCGGCAATCGGGCCGTAGGCGTCGACCGAAACGGTGATCCCCAGGGTGGCGAGCACTCCAATCGCGGCGATGGCCACCCCGTAGATCCCCGCGAAGTCCACAGAATCGGCAAAGGCCCACTCGGCGGCCTCGTGGGCCGCGAAGATGCCGACCGCGGTTACGAGCACGGAAAAGGCGGCCGAGCGCTTCCCTTCGGCGATTCCCGCCAATGCCACCGTGGCGGGGCCGGTCTCGGACTGACGGGCAATCTCCTTGACAGTCCGGTAATGGTCGGAGGTGAATACCTCGGACAGCTGCCCGATGAGATAACCGACCGCCAGGCCAACCACAACCGCGACGAACAGACCCGGCCAGTTCTCCACTCCTGCCTCGCCGTCGAACAGGACGAACGTAATAACGAAGGTCCCGATGGCTGCCAGGACCGCGGCACTGTTCGTTCCCCGGTGGAGGGCGGCGGCCAGCTTGCCGCCGGTCGGCCGCACCAGGAACGATCCGATGATGGAAGCGAGCATGCCGATGGCGGCGATCGCAAGTGGGTACACGATGGCTTCGGTGATGAACTCCTGGCCGGCGAACACGGTGGCGGCGAAGATGATCGGCGCCACGAGCGAACCGACGTAGCTCTCAAACAGGTCGGCGCCCATGCCGGCGACATCGCCGACGTTGTCCCCGACGTTGTCGGCGATGGTGGCCGGGTTACGCGGATCATCCTCGGGAATGCCGGCTTCCACCTTCCCGACCAGGTCGGCGCCCACGTCGGCGGCCTTGGTATAGATGCCGCCACCAACCCGGGCGAACAGGGCGATCGAGGAGCCTCCCAGGCCGACGGCGGCGATGACCTCGAAGGCGTCTTCGACCTCGAGCCATTCAACGAAGAACAGGTAGGCGAGGGCGAAGCCGGCCAAGCCGAGACCGGCGACGGTGAAGCCCATGACGGCCCCGCCTCGGAAGGCAAGCGGTAGTGCCTTTTCGACGCCGCCCAACCGGGCGGCTTCTGTGGTCCGGGCATTGGCGGCAGTGGCCACCCGCATGCCGACGAAGCCGGCCAGCGCCGACAGGGCGGCCCCGAAGATGTAGGCGAGCGCGCCCCACGGCCAGCCCCAGTCGAGGAGCACCGAGATGAGGATCGCCAGGATCACGACGAAGGCGGCGACCCAGGTGTACTCGCGGCGCAAGAAGGCGTTGGCTCCGTCCGAGATGGCCGCCGAGATCTCCTTCATGCGGTCCGAACCCTGCGGGGCGGCGATTACCTGGTTGGCATAGAAATAGGCCAGCACCAGAGCTGCCAACCCGGCTACGAGCGCGAGATAAATCCAAACAACATCTTCCACAGAACAGCTCCACAGGGGTCGGAAATCGGCGGGAGTATAACGAATCAGACCCCCGCCGAGCCGGTCCCGGCCAGGTTAACGGAACTGTCCGAGAGTCTGCGCCTCGCCGTGCAGGCATCCGGCGCGATGTACGGTGAATGCGCGCTCGGGTTTCGTTGTATGTTGACGACTCATGGAGAAGAGGGATTGTCAGGAGCGTCCGGGACTCCGTAGAGGCACCATGCCTGGTGTCTCACGCCGGAGGGACCGGTTCGTGAATCGCCCTCCGAGCCGGTGGCTGCTGCAGGTCGTCCTGGTGGCGCTGGCGGCTGGCGGGTGCACTCAGGCCACAGAATCGGCGACTCCGACCACCCGGGACGTTGCGACCGCCGAGAACCCCCTCTGTGGTGACTTATTCTCCCTCGAGCGAACTGACTTGGGGATTGGTCGGACTTCGGAAGTGCATGGACTGGTGGCCAGCCGTCGCCACGCCGACGTGATCTGGGTCCTCGGCGAGGTTCGGGATGAACTTCGATTGTGGGCTGTCGGGCGTGACGACGGTGAGCCGCTTGGCGAGGCGGCACTCCCAGCGGATCTGGCGGGCGTTATCGATATGGCGATCGGTCCCGGCACAGACGGGGACGATCTGTATCTGTTGCTCGACGACCCTGACCTCGATGCGAGCGTGCTCGAAGTGCTACGCGTCACCGAGCCGGACCCCTCTGCGCCGCAACTCGACTCCGAACCCACGCTGCTGAAGTTCTCATCCTCGGGACAGCGCCCACCGGCAACGGCCCTGATGATCGATGGGGATAGCGGCGATCTGTACGTTGTCTCCACGGCACGGCGCAGGTCAAAGCTCCACCGGGCTTCGGCACCCATCTCAGTGGAAGGGACCGGCGAGCTTGCGGCGGTAGCCGGCATCGACGAATCCGTGACCGGAGCAGACCTCTCGGCCGACGGCGATGCCCTCGCGCTTCGGACGCTTTTCGACATCTTGATCTGGGAACGCAATCCGGGCGAAGAGGTAGCAGCCACCATCGCCTCGGCTCCGTGCGTTGGGCTGGTCGCTGATAACGACCTCGGCGGGCCAATCGGCTTCGATGGGGACGGCCACCTCACAACCATCCAGCCCGGTCTGCAGCCCTCGATGAGCCAGCTTTCTGTACCTCCTCTCACGCAAGCCGCCGACGAGGCGCTCGATGAGACCCGCGCCGGGAGCGTCGCCCCCAAGGTGACCATTACCAACCCGCCCTCCGGATCCACGGTGATCGAGGGTGTTCCCCTCGAAGTGTCCGCGCAGGTTGACGACGACAACGAGGTCCGCGCGTCGAACCTGCAATGGAGATTGGAAGCGAAGCAATGCCCCGGTCAGGGCGACTGCCTCGTGACCGATTCAACCACTCAGTTCGGGTCTTCGGTCATGGTGACGCCGACCGGGGCAGCTCGCGAAGGTTCTCAATTCGTCCTGACGGTCACCTACACCGACGATTTCGATTTGACCACCAGCGACACCCTGGCACTCCCCTTTCAGCTTCCTGAACCAGTGCTCGGCTCCTCGGTTGCATTTGCAGGCGGCCATGTGGACGTCGGTGACATCCCGGGATTGTCAGAAGACATCAGCATCGAGTTCTGGGTATTGCCAGGGGATAGGACTGTGTTGCGCAATCCCATCGGGAAGACGTTCACGGGCGAGGCGATGGTGACCCAGGGGACGGATGGGCGGTTGACTTTTGACCATGGTGATGGGGGGGACAATGATTTTCTGCGATCTTCGCCGTTGCCTTCGGGAGTCTGGTCCCATGCGGTGGTGACCCGCTCAGGGCGACGGGTGAGGTGGTATGTGAATGGGTCGCCGGACACGGGGAGGACGTTCACGGTGGTGCCCTCCGATTCTTCGTTGCCGCTGGTGATCGGTGATGGCTATGCGAATGAGTATGACGGGAGATTGGATGAGGTCGCCGTCTATGGCCAGGCGTTGACTGCGTCCCAGGTGGCGGATCATTACGCGACTATTGGTGATCCGGTTGCCTACGGAAAGCTGGTTATGGGAGATTCACCAATCGGATACTGGCGTCTCGACGAACCAGCAGGAACGCTGGCAAGAGACGAGACCGGCCAATGGGATGGCATCTACGACGGAGTCCTTTCCCTTGCACAGGCCGGAGCAGCAGTGCCGTAGTCCTCGATCGATGGTCTTCCCCCGAACACCAGGATGGGCCGGTGTCGTGCACCCGAAGCTCTACTTGCCAACGAAGGGCCTGTTTGCGGTGGTGTGCTGGCCGCTACAACTCTTTGACCACCTGACGCGATTCTCAACTCAGAAAGACCGGATCCCCGGCGGGTACTACTGCATCGCCCGCCGCAAGTAGCACGCGATTCCTAGCCCGGCCCCCGGTGGGGTTTTGCCCGTAGAAGCGTGTATCCGATCGCACCGGCGAGGAACGAGCCGAGGAAGATGCCGATCTTGGCCTGGTCGGTGAAGAGCGGGTTCTCGAAGGCCAGCTCGGTGATAAACAGCGAGACGGTGAAGCCGACTCCGGCGAGAGCGGAAAGGCCAACGATGTCGACCCAGCCGGTGCCGCGCGGGAACACCCCCAGGCCGAGGCGGATGGCGATCCAGGTGGCGAGGGTAATCCCGATGATCTTGCCGGCAACCAGCCCGATCGAGACTCCGAGGGCCACCGAGCTCGTGAGGGCATCACCCACGCTGATGTCGGAGAAGACCACCCCGGCATTGGCGAGGGCAAAAATTGGGATGACGAGAAACGACGACCATGGGTGGAGCGCTTCTTCGAGCCGAGTGAGTGGGGAAACCGATTCCCGGGCCACCGTCGCCAGCTGCAGCGCCTCGTGCTCGACGTGCTCCCGGGCCGGTGTCGTTGAGTCGTCTGCCGAGTACAGGTCGAGCGTCTCGCGGGCCTTGCGGTCGTACTCGCGCCCGCCGTAGTACGCCGAGGAGGGGGTCATGAAGCCGAGCGCCACTCCGGCGAGGGTGGCGTGCACCCCCGATTCGAAGATTGCGAACCAAACCCCGATCCCCACCAGCCAGTAGAACCCGACATTTCGCACGTGGTTGTGTTTGGCCCCAAAGATGACCGCTAACAGCAGGAGTCCGGTGGCCAGCCAGGGAAGGCTGAGTTCGTCCGTGTAGAAGATCGCGATCACGGCGATCGCCCCGATGTCGTCGGCAATGGCGAGCGCCAGCAGGAACAGCTTGGCGGTGGAAGGGACCCGGGATCCCAGAAGCGCCACGATCCCGACCGCGAACGCAATGTCGGTAGCCATGGGAATCCCCCACCCGCTCGAGGCTTCGGTGGCGGCGTTGAACGACAGAAAGATGGCCGCAGGCACGATCATGCCCCCGAGGGCGGCAATGGCGGGCAGCGCAGCCGCCCGCCGGTCGCGCAGATCCCCGAGTCGAAGCTCACGTTTGATCTCGAGGCCGACGACGAAAAAGAAGATGACCATGAGGCCGTCGTTGACAACTTCTTTGAGGGTTTCCTGGAGGTGCAGGAGGCTGCCCAGGGACACGTCGAACTCGGTCTCCCAAAACTCGGTGTAGCTGTCACCGAAGACCGGCAGGTTGGCCCAGAGGATGGCGGCGAAGGCGGCGACCAGCAGCACAATCCCCGAAGCTGCCTCCAGCTGGGTGAACCGCCGGAGCGGGCGGGCAAACCGGGTAGGGATGACCCGGTCGGACTCAACCCAGGTCCGGGGAAGGTGCGTTTCGTCGGCCATAGGACCGAAAGGTTACCGGCCGGCCGCCCGGGTCGGTCGCCCGGCTCCCTGAGGCGCCTCAGTAGCCTGACGGGGACTTTCTCGACCAAGCGACCGTGTGATGCGATTCAGCCACGACCACAAGCTCATGCTCATCAGCAACTGGAAATGCGGCTGCTCGACCATTGCCGACATGTTCGCCCCCTACACCGAGTTCGACTGGGCTACCCGGGCCGAGTGCAAGCGCATCTTCGGCAAGGACTACGACGTGATGGCTCACTACCCGGCGTCGCTGATGCGCCAGGAATTCGCCCGGTTGGGCTGGGACTTCGCCGAGTACACGTCCATCAGTGAGGTACGCAACCCGTGGGCGAGAACGGTCTCTCTGTACGCGACCGTCAAGCGGGTCGGCTTCGACTACACATTCGACGAGTTCGTGATCAACGAGTTGCGGACCTGGCAGAGCGGGCTGCAGGGCCGCTGGAACAGCTATGAGATGTTCCATGAACGGGGCGAGAGAATCGTCGATCACATCATCCGGATCGAGCACCTGGAAGAAGAGCTTCGCCCGGTCGTCGAGCGCGAGTGGCCCGGCTTGCATCTGGATTACGCAACCCGCTCCAACACGGGAAGTCACAATCCGTACCGGGATTACTACACCGACAAAACGTCCGATATCGTGGCGGACTTCTTCGCCTACGACATCGAGACCTTTGGGTACCGATTCGACGACCCGACCGCGGAATAGTCGGGTGGTCGGGAAAGGACAGCGGCGAGCTTTCGCCGCTAGCGGAGGCTGAACGTTGAGAGATCGAACTCAATGAAGAGGCCGAGGATCCAGAAAATCCCCGCCAGGAGTGCCACCGCGGTGGCGCCGCCGGCTGCTCCGAAGAGCGAGTGTCGCACAACGTCTTCCTGTTCCATGGCGGCGGTGCCGCCGTTCAGAAGAGCGCCGAGCAGAATGACGAGAAAGATCGGTGCGGTCATGGCTGTTCCTTCGGCACGCCGAGCCCCCGGCTAAAGGACCAGTCGTCGGATCTGCGCCTGCGGATTAGCGTGACTGAGATGGAGAGCGACGTGACCACCACGCCTCAGAGCATCTACCGGCGGTATGGGAAGTGGATGCTGGACCGCATCCTCGGGGCGATCCTGGCGATCATCACCCTTCCCCTGCTGCTGACGTTGCTCGTGATGGCGTGGATCGCGTTCGGGTGGGCCCCTCTGCAGCGAGTGTCGCGGATCGGCCACCGGGGCCACCACTTCAATCTCTTCCGGGTCAACACCCGCCGGGACTATCAAACCGACCTGCGGGGCCGACAGCTGCGATTCAGCCGTTGGCTGCGGAGTACGAGCCTGGATGAGCTCCCACAGTTGTGGAACGTCGCCCTCGGCAACATGAGCCTGGTCGGCCCCCGGCCGCTACCTCCGACGACCATCGTCGAGCCGAAGGCGGCCGGCGGGTTGCGCCTGACCGTCAGGCCCGGCCTCACCGGACCGTGGCAATCGCAGGCACGCGGTGATGGCCGCGACCTCACCGACCACCTCTCCATCGACCTCGGCTATCTCGAGCAGGTTTCACTGAAGACCGACCTCGGCATCCTGTTGCGTACCGTTCCTGCCCTTGTCCGGCATCGAGAAGACGTGTAGCGGGCCTTCTGTCACCGCGGCGCTCTACCCTCGGTGCCCATGGAAGCACTCGTCGATGGCTGGCTGGCTGATCCCGATGGTCGCGTTGTCCACGTCGAGAAGGTGGCGGCCACCGGCGCCGCCTACGCCACGCTCCGTCCTGCCCTTCGCGCCGAATTGACCGACCAGCTCGCCGGTCTCGGCGTCGAGCGCCTGTATCGCCATCAGGTACAGGCCATCGAGTCGATCCGGGCCGGCATCAACACGGTGGTGGTAGCGGGCACCGCCTCCGGCAAATCGCTCTGCTACCAGGTCCCGATCATCGAATCACTCCTTGCCGACGATGCCGCCACCGCTCTTCTCCTCTACCCGACCAAGGCCCTCGCCCAGGACCAGCTGCGCTCCATCCACAAGCTGGCCGTGCCCGAGATGGTGGAGGCCACCTACGACGGGGATACTGAAACCGACCAGCGCACCTGGGTTCGCCGCCACGCAAACGTGGTGCTCACCAACCCCGACATGCTCCACATCGGCATCCTCCCCCATCACGGCAGGTGGGCCGCTTTCCTGTCTCAACTCCGATTTGTCGTCGTCGACGAGATGCACATGCTGCGAGGGATTTTCGGCAGCCATGTGAGCCACGTGCTCCGCCGCCTGCGGCGCCTGGCCGCCCACTATGGCGCCCAGCCGACCTTCGTGTTCGCGTCGGCCACAATCGGCAACCCCGGCGACCTGGCACAGAAACTCACCGGCCTCCCAGCCAACGTGATAGACGCCGACACCTCGCCGGTCGGGGACAAGACCTACGTGCTGTGGAACCCGCCCTTGCTCGACGATGGGGATGGGACGCGGGCCTCGGCGCTCGGCGAGGCCACCGATGTGTTCCTCGACCTGATCGGCCATGACCTCCACACCATCGCCTTCACCCGCAGCCGCAAGGGCACCGAGCTCATGTATCGGTGGGCGAAGGAGCGCCTGGCGCCCGAGCTGGCCGACGCCATCGCCGCCTACCGGGGCGGCTACCTCCCGCAGGAGCGAAGGAAGATCGAGGCCGATCTGTTCGCCGGTGAGTTGCGGGGAGTGGTCACCACCAATGCCCTCGAGCTCGGCATCGATGTAGGGAGCCTCGACGCGGCGGTACTCACCACCTACCCGGGCACCATCGCCTCTTTCCGCCAGCAGACCGGCCGGGCTGGACGCTCGGTTGAGGAGTCGCTCGCCGTGCTGGTAGGTGGTCAGGATGCCCTCGACCAATACTTCATGAATCACCCCGAGGAGCTGTTCGACCGCCCCCCCGAGGCGGCGGTGGTAAACCCGGCCAACCCTGAGGTACTCGGTGCTCACATCGGATGCGCCGCCTATGAGCTTCCGCTCACCCCCGAAGACCGGGGATATTTGGGTGAGGAGCTCGAGGAACGGGCCGCCCAGCTGGTACAGACCGAACGGCTGCGGGTACGCGACGGCAAGCTCTACTGGGCCAGCCGGCGCTCCCCTGCCCCCGACGTCGGCATCCGGACCGCCGGCGGCGGACCGTACAACATCGTCGACGACACCACCGGCAAGCTGCTCGGCACCCTCGACGAAGGCGCCGCCTTCATGCAGGCTCACGCCGGGGCCGTCTACCTCCATCAAGGTGAAACGTATCTGGTGGAAAGACTCGACCTAGAGGCCCGCGAAGCCAGAGTGGTCCCGTCAAAGGTCGGCTATTACACCCAGCCGAAGGAGGAGAAGTGGATCGGGCTGCGCGAGATCATCGCTCGAACCCGCCTGGGACGCTTCGAGCTCGCCCACGGGCGAGTCGAGGTGGAGTCAACCGTCGTCGCCTATCAGCGCAAGGAGATCCGCACCCGCCAGATCCTCGGCTACGAGCCGCTCGACTTGCCGCCCCGTCGCTATGAAACCCAGGCGTTCTGGATCGAGGTCCCCGATTTGCTCATCCACACCGCCGGCATCGAGGCAGGCGAGCTTCCGGGCACTCTCCACGCCGCCGAGCACGCCGCCATCGGGATGCTCCCGCTGTTCGCCATCTGCGACCGCTGGGACATCGGGGGGCTCTCAACCGCCATGCACCCTGAGATCGGCGGGGCGGTGTGGTTCATCTACGACGGATACCCGGGAGGGGCCGGCATCGCCCCGGTCGGCTACGACCACGGGCGGCGCCTACTGGTTGCCACCATGGAGGTCATCCGGGAGTGCCCGTGCGAGGCCGGGTGCCCCTCATGCGTCCAATCCCCCAAGTGTGGCAACTTCAACGATCCGCTGGACAAGAAAGGGGCGGTGCGGTTGCTGGAAGTCGGTTTGACCTAGGCGCACCCGTCGTGCGGGCGACCGGTCAGTCGCTCGCCTGGTCGGGCCGTGTTCCTGCCCGATCCCGACCAGCGGCCAGTACGCCGGAGGGAATCTCAACCTCCGATTGGCCATTCTGCGCGATTCCGAGGAGTTCGATTTCATGCGGACCGATCCGGGAGGCCAGCCGATCACCGAGATTGCTGATCTGGGCGACGAAGCCTTCATACGCGGTGGGGATGGCGTGAACGGGGACGGTCCGGCCGCTGGAGACAGCTTTGTGGTAGGCGAACCCTATTTCGCCACCGGGCTGAGACGTGGTCGTCCCCGCACCAGCGTGAACATGTAGATGCCGAGGACCATCCAAGGCACCACCATGAGAGCTCCGGCGGCTCGGATTGCATCGATGATCAGCCCCAGCACCACGAGTGGCCCGGCGGCAACGTCGGCCACTCCGGCCGGAAGCTGCGAGTCGACGACGCGCCGCACAAAGCCAACTGTTGCGATCTCGGAGTCGGCACCCTCTGTGGTCGCCACCTTCGACGACACGGCCAGGTCCTGGAGTTCGGGCATGAATGAAAGCCGGGCGTCCCGGGGCGGAACCGGCTTGACCGGTGGCACCGCCGCTACGAGGGTGGTGGTGCTGGATGTCGACGATTCGGACTGTTTGTCGGGCTTCGGAGGCTTATTCCCGTTGGCGAGGGTGGTGCTGGATGTCGACGATTCGGACTGTTTGTCGGGCTTCGGAGGCTTATTCCCGTTGGCGACGGTGGTCGTGGTAGTGGTGTTGGCGATAGTGGTAGTGGTCGTGGTGGTAGTGGGAGCGACGCTCGTGGTGGTAGTGGGAGCGACGCTCGTGGTGGTAGTGGGAGCGACGCTCGTGGTGGTAGTGGGAGCGACGCTCGTGGTGGTAGTGGGAGCGACGGTGGTAGTAGTGGTGGTGGGTGACCCGTTGGATTCCAGCCAGGCCGCATACGCGTCGGCCATTGCGGCCTGTGCCGACGCTTCGGCCGCCTCGAGCTCGGCAAGCGCGGCCGCATATGCTGATTGCACTCCTGGGTCGTCGGGGTTCTGTTCGTATTTGCCGGTTATGTCGGTGCGGGCTTCGTCGAGCCGGGTGGCGAGATCGGCCAGACAGCCATCACGGGTGGCGGCGGCCGCGGCTTCGTTCTCCGCCTCGGCTACTTCAACGGTGCAATCGGAAGCGATGTGCTCGATGTTGACAAGCGCCGCGGCCAGCTTCTGTTCGATCGAGGCGATCGATTGCTCAGGGGTTTGTCCCGCCTGAACCGGATGCGAGGGCAGCGATAATGCCCCGAAAACCAGAATGGCGGAGCCGAAGACGAAGGCGGAGACGGTTCTTGCGGCCATGGGCTTGTCATCGACCGGCACGGGAAGTATCTGAACCGTCGAAGGCCTTGTCCGGGCAAGCATTCTGGCAGATGCCGAACTGACTAGTCCCTTCATCCTCGGCCCAATCTTCGCTTGAGCCCGCCCGATCCGTGGTCGAAACATATTTATCGTGCAAGAAACAGCTGAAGCACCTGCCGGGAGCTCGCGTCTTTCCGGCCTCATTGCCGGCGCCGCGGTCGGCCTGGTCGGGTTGATCGTTGGGCTGTCGATCGCATTCGCCACCGGCACCCAGACCGAGCAGTACGCCACGGAGTCCGACCTGGTTCGCCGCTCCGAGCGGGTCCTGACCGTGAGCAGTGTTGCTCGCGCCGACCTGGGTGTCGTCCTGGTTCTGGCTCGCTCCGCTGCTAACGGTCTGGAAGTCGCCGACCTCGAGGTGGAGCTCGGCGAGCTAGAGGCGAACCTGGCAATACTGTCACTCCTGGTCGATGAGTGGTCAGAACAGCTCGACCAGCCAAGCCAGTTGGCCCTCTCTTCCATGGCTGCAGTTGATGAGTCGGTCGACGCCACGGTCGGCGCCATCCGCACCGACGAGGTCGAGGTCGCCGAGTCGGTGGCGCTCTCCAAGGTGCTCCCCGACCTCGACCGCCTCAACACCATCATTGCCACCGAACGCAACCAGGCCGCCGCTCGCCTCGACGCCCTCCGAAGCTCGGCGGGAACCCTCGCCCGGCTGGCCAGCCTGGGGGTGGCGCTTCTCGTTCCCGGCATCGCCTTCTTCGTCTTCCGGGGGACCATGCGCCGCCGCCAGCGCAACGCCGAGCTTCAGCTGCAACTGAAGCAGGAGCGCGAGCTCGTCAAGACCAAAGACGAGTTTGTCGCCAACCTCTCCCACGAGCTGCGCACCCCTCTCACCGGCATCTTCGGGTTCGCCCTGGTCCTCGACGACATGCTCAGCCAGGGTCCCGAGCATCTCGAGTTCGACGTAATGGCGGATACCACCGGCGTCATCCTGTCGGAAGCCAGCGAGCTCAATCGGATGGTCGACGACCTGCTGACCGCTGCCAAGCAAGAGGGCGGATCGCTGCAAATGGTGCTCGAAGAACTCGAGGTGGGCCCGGTCATCGAATCCGCCGTCGACCTGTTCCGTCGTCAGGGCGCAACCCTCACGGTCGACTGCGAGCCGGCCGTGCTCAGCATCGACCGCCACCACGTCGCCCAGCTGGTGCGCAACCTGGTGAGCAATGCCACCAAGCACGGAGGACCGAACCTTGCGATTGAGGGCCGGGTGAGTGATGGCGAGTACGCGGTGCGGGTGATGGACGACGGCGAAGGGGTACCAGAGGAGCTGGTGGAGCGCTTGTTCAGCCGGTTCGTCCACCAGGGCGAGACCCCGCTCACCACCGGCAGCGTCGGCCTCGGCCTGTTCATCGCCGGCATGTTGGCCGAAGCCATGGACGGCGACCTTTCATACCAACGGATCGACGGTATATCGGTCTTCACCTTCACGCTGCCGATCGCGAGTACCGCTGAGAAGCCGGCCGACGAGGCGGCGTAACTCTCACCTCTGGTCGTCTTGGCTGCTCAGCCGCCACCCAGCACGGCTCCCGCCCTGAAATTCCGATCGATCTCGGCGGCAGTGAGAGCCCGGTCGTACATGGCGGCGGCGAGGATGTCCCCCCGGAATGGGCGGTCGAGGGTCGCCTCATTGCCGATCAGCAGCGGCAGAGTCTCATCCCAGGAAGCCAGGGAGAAGAGCGGCCGGCCGACCTCATCGTCACCACCAACTCGATCCCGCTCAACGAGGACCCCGTCCACGAAGAACCCGATTGCCCCCCGGTCATAGGTCACCGCCAGGTGCCAGCTGGGTTGAGGTGTCGTGAATACACCCTCGATCAGCAGCCACTCGGCCTCACCCTCGCCGGGGGCGATCCGAAAGCTCAGGCAAGTGCGCTCCTGACCCAGGTGAAAGCTGACATCGCCCAGACTGGTGCTGCCGGAGATGGAGACGATGCGGGCGGGGCCGCGCTGGAGCAGGTCGGCCGGCCTGACCCACGCTTCCACGGTGAACGCATCGCTTGTGGTCACCGCCTGATGGATCTTGCCGGCCGGGAGGCCGCTACTCGCCACGCCGTCATCGCCCGAGATGCGGAGTCGACCGTCCCGCAGGCGGGCGCTTCC
>CAMYMH010000030.1 GCA_947259275.1 uncultured Acidimicrobiaceae bacterium
CCCTGTGGTAGTGGTCGCCCCTGTGGTAGTGGTCGCCCCTGTGGTAGTGGTCGCCCCTGTGGTAGTGGTCGCCCCTGTGGTAGTGGTCGCCCCTGTGGTTGTGGTCGCGGGTGGCACGGTCGGCGGCGAATCCGTGGCGGTGGTCGTGGTCTCACCATTGGATTGTGCAAGTGTTGCTGGCGTACCAGAAGTAGTTGAGGTGGTGGAGGATGCCGTCGCGACAGACGCCACCGTGGTTGCGGTAAGAGTCGACGTGTCGCCTCCCAGCGCACCGAGAATGCCTTCGACGCTCAGCACCTCGGTATCGGACGCCGGGCTATCTGAGGGAGCCAGAGTGGTAAGCCGGGCACCGAGCACAGTAGAGGGGGCGGGTGGTGTCGTACCTATCAGAGCTTGGAAGGCTACGAAACCGATGCCTCCGAACAGCGCGACCAGGAGGACGCGTCGAGCCAGCCGATTCAGAAACCGAGCATCAAACAGGTCCAACGCTGTGCCCCAACCGTTCGCCTGCCGCCACTATACGTGTCCACGGCCATCAATGAGTATTCGTCACGATGGCGCCGCAGGGGCACGCGTACGACCCTTGGTCGAGGACATCAGTGTGACGGATGAACACAGGCACCCCGAGCGAGGGGCAATGTGAGCTGAGCGAGACTTCTTCGAGCTCGCGCGCCTCGGGGTGGAGGCCCCGGCGCAGTCGGTGAACTCGGATCCGGTGGTCGTCGAGCCGACGGCGGGCGGCCGCCCGCGCCGGGTAATTGTCACGTCTGCGCGAGACGTCGTCGTAGTGCCGCCAGGTGATGAGAAGTGTGTTGATGGCATCCTCGAGCACCGGGTGCAACATGAGATGTGACGTTAGTCGGTACTCGGGGCTTAAAATCATCACTGTGACGATATCTAGTGAGTTCCAACGCTGTGCCTGGTGTGCCGAGATTGTGCCGCGAGCCGATGGGCCGGGCCGGCCACGTCGATTCTGCAAACGGTCCCATCGTCAGCGCCACTACGAGGCACGCCGGCTTGCCGCCGCCCAGGGAATTGCGGCCGACGAGGTCCTGCTGACGCGCCAGCAGTTCGACGAATGGCGCGATCGAAGGTATCAGTTGGAGGCTGCCCTGGAAGACGCTCAACAAGACCTGGGGGATGCCCCGGCGTTGCGCGAGTACACCGAGGCGTTCCAGCTGGTGTACGAGGCGGCACGGCGCACCGCTTCGTTTCGGCTCGAGCCGCGGGCACTCGGCTCCGAATAGGCCCAGAAGTCTCTCGCTATCGGTTCATGGCGCGGCGGGCCCGCTCCCGCAGCGATTGAACCCAACGGCGGGGGCGCTCGAATTCGCTTCCGAGCACGGCCAGACCGGCGATGATGACCACCGTGCCGGGGCCGGGGATAAACAGAAGCACGACCCCGATGAGAATGATGACGACTCCCAGGAGGGCAACCACGAGGCGGCGAACAACCCCGAATGTCTTCATAGCAACCCCCTCGCGTAGTCGTGACCGCTTACTTTACCGGGGCTCCGGTTCTTCCTACAGCTCGCAGCCCGGAAGTGGGGGAGTGGTGGTCCGGCCTCCAGTCACCGAGTCCGACTCACTCTCGGCAGAATCCGTCGTCGTGGTGGCTTTGGTCGAGAAGTGGTGCCCGCCCGGAATCATCACCGCCGCCAGCGGTGGCCACCATCGCCACCACCACTAGTGGCCCTACCCAACAAAGACCCAACAAAACGTCACTGTGACGTAACAATGCCTAATGTGAGGTCCGGCCCGAGACCCCTTGAAATCGGCTAACCCGGGCGGAGGGCGCCAACCCCCTCGATTTCAAATCCGACATCGTCGATCCAGCAGTACCACCATGCCTCCTCGGGCTCGAAGCTCCGAATCAGGACGTGCTCGGGGTTGGTTTCGTGGTGGTGGCGGATGTGGTGGTGCTCGGATTGATCGCAGCATCCGACATGGCCGCAATCTGCGCACACCCGCAAGTGGACCCAGGTCGAGCCGATCCGGAGGCATTCCTCGCAGCCGTCTGCACTGGGAGTGATATCGCCTATCTCGGACGGAATGTGAGTGCAGTCGTCGGCCATCGTGTGAGGGTAGCGTTTCCGCCACGGACACTAACCGCCCATAATCCCCGTTATGTAAAGCTGGGCTCTCTTTCTCTTCCCCACCACCCAACGGGTTGTGCAACGACACCAGACGTCAGCGGCGTACTACGACTGATGGTGTCAGCCCTCACTTGCGGGCGATCACGACCTCAGAAGGGATCGCCCCGGCAACGAATTCGCGTCGTATGTTGCGGAACCCCGCATCGAGGGCTGGTTGTTCGATCAGGACCGGGCGGCAGCCTCCGTACAGGTAGGGCACGAGCCGAGCCGGGGTTGCCCGGTACAGCTTCTCCCAGCGGGTGAGGCGTAGCCCTCGACTCATGTTCACCAGCACTAGTCGGCCGTCATCGGTGAGGACTCGTCGGAACTCGCCCAGCACCACCGGGATATCGGCGAGGGGGATCAGGTCGAGCATGTAGCTGTTGAACACGACATCGAACGATCTATCAGCGAAGGGAAGGTCGCGGGCGTCCCCCTGGTGGAGGTCGACGTTGCGATACCCGGCACGGGTCACCGCCTGTTGTGTCCTGTGCAGCATCCGTGCCGACAGGTCGACCCCGGTGACCGTGGTGACAGAGTTCACACGCTGCAGGACCTCGAGCAGGGCCGCTCCAGTGCCTACGGCCACCTCGAGCACCCGATCATCGGCTTTGATGTCGGCCAATTCGAGCCCCCTCCGGCGGGGACCCCGCTCGAGGCGGGCCACCGTTCCGTAGAACCGGCTCCACCCGTCATATGCCCGACGGATCGCGGCAGTCGTGACCGGGGCCTCAATCATTGGCTCGACGGTCCGTTCCCCGTTCAACGGCCATCGCCCCCCATCGCGACCACGGTCCCCTCCCCCCAGCCGGGGACCAGATCCTCCATCAGCTCCTCCAGTGTCAATCCCAACCCAGTTGTCGCCGCTCCATCGCACGGCGTCCTGGGAACCCGGCGCCGGCAGCACCTTCGAGCACTCACGTCAAACGGATCACTACCCATAGCCTCCTCGTTCCATGAACACCGAATTATGGGAACCCGAAAGGCAGACGATGTCAGCCCGGCTCTTCACGCGGTGACCCCCAAGAACCGTTCGACCTCTTTGAGGGTCTCCTCGTTGGGGATGCAGTGCACCGACTGGCCCCTTTTCTCGCACACGATCAGCCCGGCGTTACGGAGCTCCTTGAGATGATGCGAGACCGTCGACAGCGACACCTCGAACTCCGCGGCGATCTTCGACACCGTGTTACCCACCTGATCCTCAGGGATACCAACCCCTCGACACCGTTCCCGTATCAACTCGAAGATGGCAAGCCGGGTGCCGTCCCCCAACGCCTTGAAGATCCCCGCCAACTCCGTCATCGTCACCCGCACCAGTGTATTTCGATACTCATAGGAATACCTAAACACTACTCTTCCCGGCCAACCGCGTCAACCGGCCCACAACGAGCAACCGGACCGGCCCGAATGGGGATCGGCGCGCGCATGAGCATCCGGCTCACGAGCCCGGTACGACTCAAGGCCGTCGTCTTCACGACCGGGCGTGCCTGTACACTGGCCCCGGCAGTATGGGAGCTAGAGGAGGCGCAATCGTTCACGGTCGGCCACCCGTATCTCAGTGAGGGCAAGGGCGACTACGCCATCGACATCTACGAGTTGATGCCCGTCCCCGAGATGTAACCACCCGCCGCCGGCGCCTAAAACCGCCGGTACTCGACGTTGAGGAGGTCGTAGCCCTCCCACGAGCTCGGCGCCCGATCGAGACGAACTGCGTCGAGGCCGTGAGTCGTGAACTCATCGAGCTCGGCTCTCGAAACCGGCCACGGCGGGCCCGCTTCCCGAGACGGGCCCGGGCGTTCCATCGTGGACACCAGCAGAGTCCCCCCCGGTCCAACCAGCGAAGCGATGCGTGCCATCGCTCGCTCCTGGGCTTCGGGGGCGAGCGACTGAATCGTGAACACCTCAACCACCAACCCGAATGCCCCGATCCAATCGCGGGGCAGCTCGAAGAGGTCGCCGACCACGTAGCGGACGGTCGTCGCCGGAAACCGATCCAGGCACCATTCGATGGCGGTGGGTGCGATGTCGAAGGCCGTCACCTTCCACCCGTGCACAGCCAGCGCTTCGGCGTCGTCGCCCAGTCCACAGGCCACGATTACTGCATCGCCGGCCGGTGAGCGCAACCCTTCGAGCCATTCGACCACGATTGGACTCGGCGCCATCCTCGCCCATGGGAGCGCTTCAGCATCGCGACCCGCTCGCCGGTAGAAACCTTCGAACAGCTCATCGGGATGGTTTGGCTGGGCGTCTGGCATCTCGGCTACTAGTCAAAAAGGGTGGGGACCAGAGTGACGGATCGCGCCGCACGGTCCGACTCAGACGGCCCCATCAGGCGCTCCAGCAGCGCCGCCCAATCGAACCCTTCCGTGATCTGCGACGCCGGAATGGTGGCGAGACGGTCCTCGCCGATATAGGTCGGCACAATCTCGTCCAGGATCGCCTCAATCTCGTCGCGGAACTCCTGGCGGGTGCTGCGGACCCCATCGCTCCGCAGCGGAATGTCGGGAAGCAGCCGAACGAACAGGTCGTAGGTTGCGCACCAATTGCGGACCAGCGGCTTGACGTCGAAGGGGTCGGCTCCCCCGGTGGCGCGCAGGAAGTAGGCGAAGTTGTCGATCACGGCTCGATCGGTCACCAGCACCTCAGCCCGATTGCGCAGCTCCAGCTCCTGCTGAATCTGCGCCATGATCACCCACAGCTGAGCCTCCGGCGTTGCCCCTTCGTTGAGACCAAGCGGGTTGAAACGGATGACCTCGCGACCGACCTCAACGCTGCGCCCGCTCCGGCCAACCGCTCCTGCGAAGGAGTGCACGGCATTGGTCTTTCGCACCGAATGGGATCCGATGAAAGCGATCTTCGAAGGCATGGTCATCTCTACGGTTGGTCCCGCACTCGGTTGCCAACGCTACCGCCCAGGACGCCGGCAAACGGATTTGTGGCCGGACGGCTCCGGTATCCTCTCAGCTGTGAAACCTCTCACAAGACGCTATCGAGTTGTCACCGGATTCGTCCTGGTGGCGATGACCGTGGCTGCCTGCAGCGGCGGTGCGACCGCAGCCATCGAGCTGGTGGCGCCCACCGAAGCCGTCCAGGTACTCGAGCAGCGGGCCGCCGATGTCGTATTGCTCGACGTTCGCACCCCCGAAGAGTTCGGAGAGATTCACGTCCCGGGCTCGGTGAACATCGACTACTACGCCGCCGATTTCGCCTCCCGTCTCGACGACCTCCCCAAAGATGTCCCCTACGTCGTGTATTGCCGTTCGGGCAATCGCAGCTCAATGACCATGGACATCATGGCGGATCTCGGGTTCTCGGAGGTCTTCGACGTCGACGGAGGCATCATCGCCTGGCAGGCGGCTGGGCTCCCCCTCGACAACTAGCCGGCCCGGTCCGGCTGCATGAGAGCTAAGGCTGTTGAAACAGCTCCTCGGTCAGGCGGTTGACGTCTTCGTAGTGATTGCTCACCTGCCCCGCCGACTGGCCGGAGTTCTCGAGGACGAAGAGGGGTGTGTTGGGGCTCTCGACCGGTCCCTGGACCGGGGCGGCGGCCGCGCACCCGGCGCAGACCAGGGCCACGACCGCTACCAAACGCTTCATGGAAGCCCTATCGGCAGCTGGCCGATTCTCTCGAGGCCCCGACTGGACGGCATCGCAACCCGTGCTCAGCAGACACTCCCCGAACATCCAGACACGGGAACAAACACGTATCTGCTCACGGCTACTGAAACCGAGGGCTACTCCCCCATCCGGGGGCGCCCCTGGCGTAAAGTGATTCCGCATGAAGGTCACCGAGCACCTCGAGCGGGCCACCGACCCGTTCATCACGTTTGAGATCATTCCTCCCACCCGGGGAGGCGATCTACCGAGCCTGCTGGGCCTGATCGAGGATCTCATGGCCCATCGTCCGCCTTTTGTCGACATCACCAGCCATGCGGCCGAGGTGGTGTATGAAGAGGTGCCGACCGGCTACGAGAAGCGCATCAAACGCAAGCGGCCGGGGACCCTGGGGGTGTGTGCCCTGGTCCAGAACAAGTTCAATACCGACGCCGTCCCCCACATCCTCTGCGAAGGGTTCACCCGAGAGGAAACCGAGGACTTCCTCATCGAGCTCCGCTACTTGGATATCGACAACGTGCTGGCCATCCGGGGCGATTCGTCAGGCTATGAGAAGCGCCTCGAGCACGGGAGGAGCCGCAACCTCTACGCCTCTGACCTGATCGCCCAGATCACCGACATGAACAAGGGCATCTACCTGGAGGAGCTGCTGGACGCGGCTCCGACCGAGTTCTGCATCGGCGCTGCCGGCTACCCGGAGAAGCACTTCGAGGCGCCCAACCTGTCGGCCGACGTTGCCAGGGTCAAGCAGAAGGTAGCGGCGGGCGCCGAATATATCGTGACGCAGATGTTCTTCGACAACGCTCACTACTTCAACTTCGTGGACGAATGTCGCAGCCAGGGAATCGCCGTCCCCATCATCCCCGGCGTCAAGATCCTGGCCAACCAGCGCCAGGTTGTGAGCATCCCCCGCACCTTCCACTGCGAAGTTCCTGCCGCGCTGGCCGAGGAGGTCATGGCCGCCCCTGAAGAAGACGCCTCCAAGATCGGGGTCGAGTGGGCGACCCAGCAAACCCGAGAACTGCTGGAGGGCGGCGTGCCGTCCGTGCACTTCTATGTCATGCAGAGCGCCCGCCTCGTCAACAGCGTGCTCGCCAAGCTGGACGTCTAGCGAGGTTCCAGGATGATGACCGGGATGATGCGGTCGGTCCCGGCTTCGTATTCGGCGAACTGAGGGAATTCGGCCTTCTGCTTCGACCAGATCGGCGCGCGCTCCTCGTCGTCGGCGAAGCGGGCGGTCACCGCCACCGTCTCAGTGCCGACCTCTACCGAAACATCTGGATCGGCGATCAGATTGTGCATCCAGTCTGGATGGGTGTGGGCCCCGGCTTTAGACGCAAAGATCGCGTAGCCGCCGTTGACGGCTTGATACATGAGCGGGCTCACCCGCTCCCGTCCGGACTTGGCTCCGATATGCCTGAGCAATAGCAGCGGCTTGCCTTCGAACATGCCGCCGACCGCGCCGGCGTTCTCCCGAAACTCGGTGATGATTCCCGCATTCCAATCTGACATGAGACTCCTCCGGTGAGGGGCGAGTCTACGGTCCGGCTCGGTCTATCCGGCCGAAGTCGGAACCGGCTCGATGACTTGACACGTCCTCTATCGTGAGACGGGGATGTGCGAAGGAGGTCAGATTGGTGTTCGTGTGGTCCGATGAACTCGCCTTGCTGCTGCGCGACGAAGGCGACGCAACCTCCAGACAGCTGAGCCATTGGATCGCCTCGCCGGTCGGGTATCGGCTGGCGGAGGGCGTCGACCCCATCGCGTTCGCACGCCGTCTCTGGCGCGAGGAAGTGGACTCGACCCCCACTCTCCTTTCGATTTCTCCGCCGCGCTCCCGGCACCTCCGCGTAGATGGCGGAGAAATGCGAGTGCTACCGCCGAATTTGAGATAACGACGGCCGGCGCCGCCGGCGCCAAGCCCAGAGAAACCACCCCCGACGCGAACATACACCTACCTGTCGGTGTCCCCGCCGTTCCTACCCAGGGGCAGCAGTTCCGAACAGAGAACCGGACGTTCTAGGTCAGGGCGGCATCCACTGCCGCCAGGGCATGGAGGGTCGTGGTTGGGAAGTAGGCACCTGGCACGTCCTCGGGCCGCACCAGCAGCTCGATCTCGGTGCATCCGGCGATGACCCCCTCAGCGCCCTCCCCCACCATTCGCTCGATCAGGTCGACGAAACGCCGGCGTGACTCACCCCGCACCTCACCGCGTACCAGTTCATCGAAGATGACCCCGTGCACCATGTCCCGGTCCGGACCGGCGGGAACCCGGACGTCGAGCCCCCCGGCCTCGAGTCGACCGCGGTAGAAGTCCTGCTCCATCGTGTAGCGGGTCCCCAGGAGGGCAATCCGCGAGAGGCCCGCCGCGTCGATGGCGGTGGCGGTGGCATCGGCGATATGAAGGAACGGGATACCAATTGCTGCCTCGATGGCCGGTGCCAGACGGTGCATCGTGTTGGTGCACAGCACGATGAGCTCAGCCCCGGCCTGCTCCAGCCGGACGGCGTCGGCAGCCAACCGGTCACCTGCTTGGTCCCACTCGTCTCGCTCCTGGAGCGCCTCGATGACGGCGAAGTCGTATGAACGGATGATCAGGTCGGCCGAGTGGGTCCCCCCGAGCCGGCGTCGAACCTCCGTGTTGATGATTCGCTCATACTCGATGGAGGATTCCCAGCTCATACCCCCCAGCAAGCCGATGGTCTTCACCGCTCCGCGACCTCCTTCTCGCTCTCGGACGATACCGTGCCCCGGCTGGGGAACCACCCCCGGTAGCCTCGCGGCATGGCACTGCGCGACACTGCCCGCGAACACCTCGACGGCGGCTCGTTCGATGTTCTCATCGTCGGGGGCGGCATCAACGGAGCCGTATCCGCCGCGGTGCTGGCCGGCCGCGGAGCCAGCGTGGCTCTCATCGATCGGGGCGACTTCGGCGGGTTCACCAGCCAGGAATCGTCGAACCTGGTTTGGGGCGGATTCAAGTACCTGGAGAACTATGAATTCCTCCTGGTGCGCAAACTGTGCGTCTCGCGCAATCGGTTGATGAAGGCGTACCCCGACAACATCAAGCCGATCGGATTCCTCGCCACCCTCGACCAGACTTCGCCGTTTCCCCGCTGGCTGGCTGCGCTCGGGGCACTTGCTTACTGGGCCATCGGGAGCTTCAAGACCCATCGGCCGCGCATGCTCTCGGCCAGCAAGATCGAGTCGGTCGAGCCGATCATCGACACCAGCCGCGCCCAGGGCGGGATCGAGTATTACGACGCCTACCTCACCGACAACGACTCTCGTTTCGTGTTCAGCTTTGTCCGCTCGGCGATGGACGTGGGTGCCACCGCCGCCAATTACGTCGAGCTGGTGGCCGCCAAGAGAGTCGAGCACGGGTGGCGGGCGACCCTGCGCGACGTTGACGGGGGCGGAACCGACATCACCTGTCATTCCCGGGTCATCATCAACGCCGCCGGCCCGTTTGTGGACGACCTCAATCAGGACCTGGGACCCCGCACGGATCACCGCATCGTCTATTCAAAGGGAATCCACCTGGTGGTTCCTCAACTCACCGACCACGAGCGCGTGCTGGCATTCTTTGACGATACCCGGCGGCTCTTCTACGTCATCCCAATGGGCCTGCGGTCGGTGATCGGAACCACCGATACCCGGGTCGACTCTCCATACACCGAAGTGACCGACGACGACCGCGATTTTCTGCTCGGGCAGATCAATTCCCGGCTCGATCTGGAAACGCCGCTCACCGCCGCCGACGTGATCGCCGGTCGCGCAGGGGTGAGGCCGCTGGTGGTGAAGCGGGGCGCAGGCGATCAGAGCGAGGCCGACTGGACCAAACTGTCCCGCAAGCACGAAGTAGAGGTCGACAGCAGCCGACGCGTCATCACCATATTCGGCGGCAAGCTCACCGACTGCCTGAATGTCGGTGAGGAAGTCGCGGAGGCGGTTGAGCAGCTCGGGGTGCCGCTGGAGGAGGACACCGGGAGCTGGTACGGAGAGCCCGCCAGGGCAACCCGGACCGAGTTCTATCGCCAGGCCCGGCTGATGAGGCTCGATGACCTGCGTCGCAAGCCGGGCGTAGAGCCGCTGACCGACCGGCTGTGGCGCCGCTACGGGCGCCGGGCGTTCCAGATGCTCGATGCCATCAGGCAGGACCCTGCCATGGGTGAGGACATCATGAAGAGTGCCGACTACTTGAGGGTCGAGCTTCACCTGGCGGCCGGCACCGAGATGGTGACCAAGCTCGAGGACTTCCTGCGGCGTCGCTCGAAGATCACCCAGGTGATCCCCGAGTCCGAGGTGCGCAACTCGCCCGGGCTGCGGGAGGTGGCCGAGATCCTCTTCGGAGATGACGCCGACGACAAGCTAAACGACTACTTCGGTCAGCTGCCGGTCTAGTGGTGAAGATGGTGACACCGGCGGCTCCCCGGCCTCCTAGCCTGCCCTAGTGAGCGAAGCGATAGTGACCCTCGATGATGTGGAGGCGGCCGCGGCGCGGCTGGAAGGCGCTGCCAACCGAACGCCGACGCTCACCAGCCGCACCCTCAACCATCTGGTCGGCGCTGAGGTCTACCTCAAGGCAGAGTGCTTTCAGCGAACCGGATCGTTCAAGTTCCGCGGGGCGTTCAACTCGATTGCCAGCTTGTCGACACCCGAGCGGGTCCGGGGGGTGGCGTCGTACTCCTCCGGCAACCACGCCCAGGCGTTCGCACTCGCCGCCGCCCTCCACGACATCCGCGCCGTCATTCTGATGCCGGCGGACGCTCCGGCGTCGAAGCTGGCCGCCACCCGCGGCTACGGCGCCGAGATCGTCACCTACGACCGCTACCGGCTCGAACGCACCTCGCTCGGGGAGGACCTCGCCGATGAGCGCGGCCTGACCCTGATACCCCCCTTCGATCACTGGGACGTCATCGCCGGACAGGGGACGGCCGCCCTCGAGCTGTTCGCCGAGGTCGAGCGGCTCGACACGCTGCTGGTGTGCGTCGGAGGGGGCGGGCTCATCTCGGGCTGTGCCACCGTGGCCAAGGCCCAGACCGGGCCACCCCGGGTGATCGGGGTTGAACCGGAGGCAGGCGATGATGCCCGCCGCTCGCTGCAGGAGAACCGCATCGTCGTCATCCCGACCCCGCGAACCATCGCCGACGGCCAGCAGACCACCTCGGTGGGTGAGCGCACGTTTGCGGTTATGCGGGAGCGGGTCGACGACATTGTGACGGTGGCCGACGCCGACATCGTCGCGGCGATGCGCTTCGCCTTTGAACGCATGAACGTGGTGCTCGAGCCGAGCGGCGCCTCTGCCCTCGCCGCCCTCATGACAGGAAAAGTAGACGCCATCGGTCAGCGGGTGGGAGTCACCCTCTCAGGGGGCAACATCGGCGTCGATCGGTTCACCGCGCTGATGGAGGAGTTCCCGGCGGGAACCTCCTAGAAGTCGAGATCGAAGACCGGGTCGGTGATCATGAAGTCCACTCCGTCGCCCACCGCGGCCAGGAAGGCGAACAGAATCAAACCCCCGCCCGCCATCGAAAGATTCTTCATGAACATCGACATCTCGAGCTGCTGGGTCATCGGGTCCTCATCGGTCCAGAAGTGGTGGACCCAAAAGGCGGCGATGAGGGAGTAGGCAACCAGGCCGAGAGCGGCCAGGTCGGCAAAGATCCCGAGGATGACTCCGGCTCCACCCACGAAGATGAGAGCGCCGCTCAGCTGGGTGAGGAACTTGGAGTTCGGGACGCCGCGTGATCCGGCGTAGCCGGCCGTTCCCTCCGTTTGCAGGAGATGTCCGGCCGAGCCGGAGCCGACGAAGATCAAGGCGAACAGAATGCGACCGACCAGAATGACGACGCTCATCATTTTCTCCCGACAAGGTGCGTTTTCGCGAGGTTAGACGGCTGCCTGAGCAGATGTCCACCGCTAATCAGAGAAGCCGTGCTCGCTCGGCTGGTTCGAGCGCGGCCTGCCCCGACCGGCGCACGACCACTGCTCCCGCCCTATCCACAACCAGCGCCACCGGCAGGGAGCGGATCGCCAGGCCGGCGAGTCGATGGTGCCGACCTCGGACAGCGTCGGCGAGGCGCCTGCCCGTACGAGGGCGGCCACCATCGCCTGGTTGAAGCGGGGCACGTTGACGTCTACCGGGTTGCGGCGGTGGTCACAGGAGCTCCAGAGCACCGGTGAGATCTTCCACCAGATCCTCGACAGCTTCCAGTCCCACCGATACCCGGATCACCCCGTCGGTGATTCCGACCGCCGCCCGCGCCTCCGGCCCGATTCGGCGGTGGGTAGTCGTGGCGGGATGGGTGATGAGCGATTTGCTGTCCCCCAAGTTGTTGGAGATGTCGATGATGCGGGTGGCATTGAGAACCCGGAAGGCGGCCTCCTTGCCACCGGCTACCTCGAAGGTGACGACGGTGCCGCCACCCGACATCTGAGCCTTGGCCAATGTCGCCTGGGGGTGTGACGCGAGCCCGGGATACCACACCCGGTCTACCACCGGGATGCTCTCGAGCGCCCCGGCCAGCACCAGAGTTGATGCCGTCTGATGCCGCACTCGCAACGCCAGCGTCTCGAGGCTCTTCACCAGCACCCAGGCGTTGAACGGGCTGAGCGTGGGGCCGGTGTGGCGCATGAACGGTTTGAGTTGTTCCTGCACATACTCGACACTCCCCAGAATCGCCCCACCCATGGTTCGTCCTTGACCGTCGATGTGTTTGGTCGTGGAGTAGACGACGATATCGGCGCCGAGCTCGAGCGGCTTCTGAAGGACGGGAGTCGCGAACACGTTGTCGACCACTACCGTTGCTCCGGCGTTGTGGGCCAGGTCGGATACCGCGGCGATGTCAACCAGGCCCTGCATCGGGTTGGAGGGTGTCTCGAAGAACACCACCTTGGCCGGGGATGCCAGGGCTTGCTCCCACTCGTCGAGCGAGGCTCCGTTCACGAAGTCGGTATGAATCCCCCAGCGCGGGAGCAGCTCATTGAGGATCACGAAGCACGATCCGAACAGATCGCGCGAGGCAACAACTCGATCACCCTGCTCCAACAGGGCGGCCAGCGACCAGAACACGGCCGCCATGCCGGAGGCGGTTGACCATACTCCTTCGGCGCCTTCCAGTAACCGCAGTCGCTCTTCGAACATCGTCACGGTCGGGTTGCCAAACCGCGAGTACAGGTAGTGATCGACGTCTCCGGCGAAGGAGGCTTCGGCTTGTTCGGCCGATTCGTACACATATCCCGAGGTGAGGAACAGTGCCTCGGCGGTCTCATCGAACTGCGAGCGCGTCTGTCCTCCGCGTACCAGCTGGGTGTCCTGTCTCATTTCGTACTCCTCGGGTGGTCCATGCGCTGGCAGATATGCCCAGTGTTTCAGCGGTCAGACGAAGGGTGGTGACTCTCGAGGTGGTTCGTCTGGTCAGGAGTGCGAGGCACGAGTGCCGGCACCCGGGTGGCCCACCCGAGAGCGATAACAGCGACACATATGCCAGGTCATGGGTCGAGAAGCTACCGAGCGAGAGCCGCCATGTCAATGTCTACTTCCTTTCTCGGCTACCATGACCTGTACAACGAAGCGTTTATCACGAGCGGTGGAGGGACAGGCCCTGCGAAACCGCGGCAACCGGCCAACCGGCACGGTGCCAATGCCTGATCGATGAGCTGCCGGCGAGCGGTCTTCTCCGCTCGAGGCGCTCCGTGAGCGTTTCGAGAGAAGAGGAGATATGACCGATTGCGACCCCACCACATGAGTTCCTACCTCGACGCCGTCAACTCCGGGTCGGTGGTCATTCTGGATGGTGCCACCGGCACTTCACTGCAAGGTTTTGGCCTCACCCTCGATGACTTCGGGGGGCCGACCTTCGAAGGCTGCAACGAGCTTCTCAGTGTCAATCGACCAGACGTGGTTGAAGCGGTTCACCGCTCCTTCTTCGATGTGGGAGTGGATGCCACCGAGACCAACACCTTCGGCGCCTTCCCGGTGCCACTCGGCGAATACGGCATCGCCGAGCGAACCTACGAGCTGGCAGCCGCCGCCACCGCCATCGCCCGGCGGGTAACCGACGAGTACATTGCCGCCGATGGCCGTCCCCGCTGGGTGGCCGGTTCCATCGGCCCCGGCACCAAGTTTGCCTCGCTGGGTCAGATCCGATATGCCGACCTGCGCGACGGCTACGAAATCGAGGCCGCCGCGCTGATCGACGCCGGGTGTGACTTCATCCTCATCGAGACCCAGTTCGATCTGCTCGGGGCCAAGGCCGCCATCAACGGTGCCCGCAAGGCCATGGTCCACTCCGGCCGCGAGGTGCCGCTGCAGGTGCAAGTGACCATTGAGCTGACCGGCCGGATGCTGCCGGGGACTGAGATCGGCGCCGCGCTCACCACGCTGGATGCCCTCCGACCCGACGTGATCGGAATCAACTGCGCCACCGGTCCCGCTGAGATGTACGAGCCGCTCCGCTATCTGTCTGCCAATTCACGAGTCCCGATCTCGGTGATACCCAACGCCGGCCTTCCCCAGGTGGTCGATGGCGAGATGGCCTATGATCTGACGGCCAACGCGCTGGCCGATCACCTCGAGGCGTTCGTCACCGAATTCGGCGTGCAGGTCATCGGTGGGTGCTGCGGGACCACGCCCCAGCACCTGCAAGCGGTCGTCGACCGATGTCGACCTCTCACGGCTGTGTCCCGCTCCCCCCAGCCCACCCCCGCCGCCGCCTCGACCTACTCCAGCGTTCCTTTCCGGCAAGACACGTCGTTTCTCATCATCGGGGAACGCACCAACGCCAACGGCTCCCGAGCCTTTCGGGATGCCCTGCTGGCAGACGATGTCGACGCCTGCCTCGGTATCGCCGACGAGCAGGTAGCCGAGTCGGCCCACCTGCTCGACCTATGCGTCGACTACGTAGGACGCGACGGGGTGGAAGATATGAACCTTCTCGGTGGCCGGTTTGCGACCGAGGTGACCGTTCCGGTGGTGCTGGACTCGACCGAGCCCGAAGTCATGGAAGCCGGCCTCGAGCTGATCGGGGGCCGCAGCGTGTTGAATTCGGCCAACCTCGAGGACGGGGAGGAACCGGGATCGCGCCTCGACCGGGTCTTTCGGCTGGCCCGCGAGCATGGCGCCGCGGTCATCTGCCTCCTCATCGACGAGCGCGGCCAGGCCCGGACCCTCGATTGGAAACTCGAGATTGCGCATCGAATTCATGACCTGGCGGTCAACGGCTACGGCCTCGAGCCATCCGACCTCATCTTCGACCCGCTCACCTTCCCTCTCAGCACCGGTGATGACGACCTGAGGGGTGATGCCATCGAGACCATCGAGGCACTCAAACGCATCAAGCGAGAGCTTCCCGGAGTATCGACGGTTCTGGGGGTGTCCAACGTCTCCTTCGGCCTCTCCCCCGTGTCCCGGCGGGTGCTCAATTCGGTGTTCCTCCACGAGTGTGTTGAGGCAGGCCTCGACTCGGCCATCATCCATGCCGGCAAGCTGCTTCCCCTCAACAAGATCCCGGACGACCAGCGCCAGGTGTGCCTCGACCTCATCTACGACCGGCGCCGGCCCGACTACGACCCGCTCGAGGCGCTTCTCGAATTGTTTGCAGACGCGGTGGTTGAGGCCGACGAGGTTGAGGACCGTAGCGGATGGCCGATCGATCGCCGTCTCCGCGAGCGGATCGTCGATGGCAACCGGAACGGAATCGAGGACGAGCTCGACGAGGCCCTCTTCACCGGCCTGGGGCCGCTGGAGATCATCAACGACATCCTGCTGGCAGGGATGAAGACGGTTGGAGAGCTGTTCGCCTCGGGCGAGATGCAGTTGCCGTTCGTGCTGCGCTCGGCGGAATCCATGAAGGCCGCAGTCCGGTTCCTCGAGCCCAAGATGGAAAAGGAGGAGACCGCCACCCGGGGGTCGATCGTCCTGGCGACCGTCCGGGGCGACGTGCACGACATCGGCAAGAACCTCGTCGACATCATCCTCACCAACAACGGCTTCGAGGTGCACAATCTCGGCATCAAGGTGGACATCGACGACATGGTGCGCACCTATCAGGAGGTCAACGCCGACGCCATCGGCATGAGTGGACTGCTGGTCAAGAGCACCCTGATCATGCGGGACAACCTGGACGAGCTGACCCGACGCGGGCTGAGTGACATCCCGGTGCTGCTGGGCGGCGCCGCCCTCACGCGTTCCTACGTTGAGGGCCAGCTACGCGAGCGCTACGACGGGCACGTGTACTACGGCAAGGATGCGTTCGCCGGCCTCGACGCCATGCACTACATCGTGGCCGGCGAAACCGGTCCGGAACCGGCCCGCCTGCGCGGACCCAAACGGCCGCGCTCCAGTGCCAGACCCGCTGCCGGCGCGCCGGTTGACCTCCCAACCCGGGCGCCTTCGGTCGTGACCGACAATGAGGTGTTCGTGCCTCCCTTCACCGGCAGCCGCGTGGTCAAGGGCATCCCCATCGACGACGTCGCCGCCTATCTGAACGAGACCGCTCTCTTCCGCAACCAGTGGCAGTACCGACCGGAAGCGGGAGAAACGGACGCCGATTTCAAGGCGCGGCTCCGTTCGCTGCTCCGGGAGCAGCTGGCGCTGGCGAGAGCCGACGATCTGCTGATTCCCGAGCTGGTGTATGGCTATTTCCCCGCTAACGGGGACGGCGATGATCTCGTCATCTGGGAGGATGCCGATCGATCCCGCGAGCGGATGCGCTTTTCGTTTCCCCGCCAGCGTGACGATCAGTTTCTCTGCATTTCCGATTTCTTTCGCCCGATGGACGCTGCGGTCGACTATGCCGCCTTTCACCTGGTGTCGGTCGGCTCGAGGGTTTCGGAACGGACCGCCGAGTTGTTTGCCGCCGACCGCTACAACGACTACCTCCAGCTTCACGGCCTCGGCGTCGAGATGGCCGAAGCCCTGGCCGAGTACTGGCATTGGCGCATCCGCAGTGAGTGGGGCTTCGTGCATGAGGACGGACCGTCGCTCGGAGGGCTCTTCCGGCAGAAGTACCGGGGAGGGCGGTACTCGTGGGGCTACCCGGCATGTCCCGACCTGGAAGACAACCAGAAGGTGGCCGATTTGCTGGAGGCGGAACGCATTGGCATCAGCGTCGGCGAAGATACCGGGTACCAGTATCAGCCAGAGCAGTCGACTTCGGCGCTGATCTGCCATCATCCGCAGGCGAAGTACTTCATCGCCAAGAGACCCAGTGAGATGCGAGCCGAGGCCGACAGCCGTTCATGACGGAACGATCGGGAACCTACCCGGTCGAGTGAGCGTCACATGGTTGAATCAAACGGAGCACACCATGGCGTACCGCACCCAACCCATCCACCTGCGAATCATCGGCCTGGTGGTGGCGCTCGCCCTGGTAACCGCCGCCTGCGGCGGTGACGCAGGGGACTCTTCCGACACGACGGCGGCTGCCGCCGCCGCTACTACCACCACGACGGCGGCGGCAGCTACCTCCACCTCCACGACGGCCCAAGCGGCCACCACGTCCACGACCGCCGCGCCCGGCGGCGCCACCCTCACGCTGCCCGGCGAACTGTTCGAGTCGGGGCCGGGCGCCGGTGACGTTTTAGGCGTAGTCGCCGTCGCCTTCGACGACGTGCTCAATCTACGAGAAGGTCCCGGCACCGACTTCGAGGTTCTCAAGAAGATGCCTGCCCGCAGCGACCGCGTGGTCGCCAACGGGCGAGCCCAGGCACTTCCCAACTCCATCTGGTACGAGGTGACCTTCACCGGGGTCACCGGCTGGGCCAGCAGCACCTATCTGGCTCATCTCGGTTCCACCGACGACATCACCGCCGAGATCGTCGACCGGCTCGGCGAGATCCCAGCCGCCGAGACGATGATGGATCTCGGACTCATCGTCGCCGAGTCCTACCCGGCAACGGAACGCCCGCTTCGAATCAGGATGTCGGGAGAGCCGAGCGTTGGCGACGTCGGCGAGGTGATCTACGACGTCGTCGGGTTCGCCGACGACTCGGTGCGCGGCCTCCGGCTCCACGTTTTCGGACAGCCATTGGAAAGCGGGGAGGGATTCTCCCTCATGAGCGTCGAAGCCACCTCCCTGTGCGCCCGCGGCGTCACCGCCGACGGCCTCTGCGTCTAGGCGCGACCCCTCCCTTAGGGACACGCCGGGGGAGGGGTTCTGTCACCCCTCCCTTTGGGATACGCCGGGGGTGGGGTTCAGTCACCCCTCCCTTAGGGATACGCCGGGGGTGGGGTTCAGTCACCCCTCCCTTTGGGAGGGTCCGGGGGTGGGGTTCTGTCACCCCTCCCTTTGGTTCTGTCACCCCTCCCTTTGGGAGGGGCCGGGGGTGGGGTTCTGTCACCCCTCCCTTTGGGATACGCCGGGGGTGGGGTTCTGTCACCCCTCCCTTTGGGATACGCCGGGGGTGGGGTTCAGTCACCCGTCCCAAAGGGAGGGGCCGGGGGTGGGGTTCTGTCACCCCTCCCTTTGGGAGGGGCCGGGGGTGGGGTGAGAGCGCGTTCCCGTGCTCTTGCTTCGATCGATCTTG
The DNA here is from genome assembly GCA_947259275.1 of uncultured Acidimicrobiaceae bacterium. Taxonomy (GTDB): domain Bacteria; phylum Actinomycetota; class Acidimicrobiia; order Spongiisociales; family SHLN01; genus SHLN01. Next base: position 18,282 of record CAMYMH010000030.1, read on the forward strand.
CCTGCTCCAGCTGGCACTTCCACGGCTCGCCTGATGCGGGTCAGCACCGATTCGAGCGCCTCCTCGATCTCTAAGTTGGTGAAGTGCAAGACGTGCCATCCACGCTCTCGGAGTTCTGCGTCGCGCAGTGACTCCCGCCGGAGATCCTGGTGGGTGGCCCCGTCGACTTCCACGACGAGCCGAGCGCCGACGGCGGCGAAGTCGACGATGTACGGACCGATCGGGTGTTGCCGGCGAAAGTGGACTCCAAGCTGGTTGCGCCTGAGACGGTGCCAGAGCTCGAGCTCATGCTCGGTCATGGTCCGCCGCATGTTGCGGGCCTTTTCCTTCTGGATGGGATCCAGTCGTCTCATGAATCCAGGTGTAGGGGAGGACCATTGGCGGTTCAAGGGGTATGTCTCATGTGAGAACGAGGTTCCCGGCAAAAGAGCACAGGAACGGGCTAGCAACCCTTCAGGTTGCCCACCCCACCCCAGCCCCTCACAAAGGGAGGGGTATCAGAGAACCCCACCGCAGCCCGTCCCAAAGGGAGGGGTATCAGAGCGAGACTCCCTCACGGCAGGTCCCACTCGCGGCCGATTACGGCGAGTACCTCGTCGGCGAGGCGGTAGCCGCCATTCCACGTGAAGTGGGCGCCGTCGGCATAGCGCATGTGCTTGCCGTCCAGGTAGGCGTTGTATTCGCCGGCTTCGTCCTTGAACAGGTCGAAGCTCGAGATGTAAGTCACCGACGATCGGGCGGCGGCCTCGGACTCGTAGACGGCGTTCATCATCAGGACGTTGGCCGTAAACGAATCCGACTCCATGATCGGCAGCCCTACCCAGTACACACGATCGACGCCGTCGGCCAGCGCATCCATCGCCTCGCCCACCCGCTGCGCGTACAGATCCACCCAAGCCTCGGTACCAACCTCGAATCGTTGGCCGGCCACCGCAACGTCCTGGGCGTCGTTCCCACCGAAGATGACCACCGCTGCGTCCGGCATGAGCTTGGGGAGCTGCTCTCGGATGTAGGCGGGCCAGTCGAAGTAGTCGGGACGGCTCAGCCCAGAGATAAACCGGAAATCCACCTCGGCTTCGACTAGCCCGGTGTCGGTGCTCCGATTGACGAGGGCCGGACCGAACAACTCGGCGAACGAGTCACCGATGATCCACACGTCGAGGGGCTCGCCCGCTGTCACCGCCCGGAGCGCCGGCCGCGTTGTCGTCGTTGCTGGCGCCTCGCCCGGTCGGGTGGTCGTGGTGGTGGCAACCGGAATGACGGCGTCAACGTCCCGCCGCGGCGTCACCCGGCCGAGCGCCTCATCGATGGCTTCCCGGGGGGCATCGATGCGAAGTAACGAGCTCACCGAGGCGAGCGGTTCGGCCAAGGCAAGAGCCACACTCCGACCGGTACCGAGCTCCTGACGCTCGGCAGTACGCAGGATGCCCTGGGCGTTGAGCAACGCCCCGCCCAGCAGGGCGACCAGCATGGCAACGAGAACGTGCCCGGCGGCCAGGGGCCGGATGGCGGGCGGACTGGGGGCGGCTGATGGCGTGGTCATCAGAACTGGAAGTAGATGAAGGCGGCCACGCCTTCGTTGGCGAGGGTGTCGATGGCGAGCAGAGAAACCGCCAGGACCCCGCCCTGGACGGCAGGCGCCAGTCGGGAGAAGCCGGCCAGGACTCGATCGACCGCCGGGCGGGTGACGTATTGGGCGCCGATACCGACCGCCACTGCCAGCACGATCGGAACGGTGATGGCGTCGGCTCCCCCGCCCCACTCGGTAAACAGGCGGCGGATCATCTCCCACGCGGTGGAGAGCGACGACGCCCGAAAGAAGATCCAGGCGAAACTCACCAGGTGGAAGGTCACCAAGCGGCGTCGGAACCTGGACCCGGGTGTAGCGGCAACCGGAGAGGTCCGTGTCTCCCTCTGGTATCGCTCCCACACCAGCCAGACGCCGTGCAGTCCGCCCCAGATGACGAATCGCCAGGCGGCCCCGTGCCACAGGCCGCCGAGGAGCATGGTCAGCATGAGGTTGCGCCGGGTCAGCCAGCGGCCGCCCCGGTCGCCCCCGAGGGGTATGTACAGGTAATCACGCAGCCACCGTGACAGCGTCATGTGCCAGCGGCGCCAGAAGTCCTGGATGCTGACGGCGGTGTATGGGGCATTGAAGTTGTCGGGGAAGCGGAAGCCCAGCAACAGTGCCACTCCGATGGCGATGTCGGAATAGGCGCTGAAATCGGCATAGATCTGAACCGAATAGGCGTATACGGCCATCAGGATCTCGAGGCTTCCGTACCGGCCGGGGCTGGCAAACACCGCATCCACCAGGCTGCTGGCAAGGAAATCGGCGATGACCACCTTTTTGGCCAGTCCGATGGCGATGAGGTAGAAGGCGCGGGCGGCGTCGATCCGGCGGGGATCGCGGCGGCCCTTGAACTGCGGGAGAAGTTCGGTCCCCCGTACGATTGGTCCGGCGACGAGCTGGGGAAAGAAGGCGAGATAGACCGCGAAGTCGAGTGGAGGGGCGGCGGAGAGTTTTCGGCGATAGATGTCGATGACGTAACTGAGTGCCTGGAAGGTGAAGAACGAGATTCCTACCGGCAGCGTGATCTGAATCAATGGCAGCGACCCCTCGAGACCGAGCGCCTCCAGGGTGGAATTGAACGATTCGATGAAGAAGCCGTAGTACTTGAAATACCCGAGCAGTCCGAGGTTGACGGCCACCGCGCCGGCGATGAGCGCTCGGCGACGGCGATCCGGCCCGGTTCGTTGGATCCGGACCGCAAAGAACTGGTTGGCGAGCGTCGAGACAACGATCAGCCCGACGAATCGCCAGTTCCAGAATCCGTAGAAGGAGTAGCTGGCGGCCAGCATGAACCAGCGCCAGCGTTTGGGAAACGGCATCAGGAACCAGCTGGCAACGAAGACGACCACGAAGAACGTGGCGAACGTGATGGTTGGAAACAGCATGCCGAGCCGCAACGATAACGGTGCCGGGACTTGTCACCGCGGGCCGGTATCTTGCGGGCCATGAACGTAGAGGTCAAGCGAAGCACCCGTCGGCGCAAGACCGTCGAGGCCCGCCTGGTCGACGGCACCCTGCGGGTGGCGATCCCTTCGTGGATGACGGCCGACGAGGAGGCGCACTGGGTTGAGACGATGTCGCAACGGTTCCGGCGGCGCACCGAAACAGATGCAATCGACCTGGCGGCTCGGGCGGCAGGTCTGGCCGCCCGGTTCGATCTCCCCGCCCCGGCCTCCATCACCTGGTCGGCCCGTCAGACCACCAGGTGGGGCTCGTGCAGCGTTGATACCGGCCGCATCCGCCTTTCCGACCGGCTGGCCGGGTTCCCCGATTGGGTAGTCGACTACGTCATCGCCCACGAGCTCGCCCACCTCAGAGAATCGGGTCACACCAAAGCGTTCTGGGCTCTCGTCAACCGATATCCCCTCGCCGAGCGCGCTCGCGGTTACCTGATGGCCCGGGCGGATGTCGGCGACTGACGGGAACGCTTCGCGTTCCTTGGGAGCCACTTGGTGGCTCCAGCCCTACTCAGGTGCATGGCAACTGCCCAGCAACCCGAAGGGTTGCCCGCAACCCGAAGGGTTGCCCGCCCCTCGCCTCGGCTTCGCCGGTACCCGTCAGAGCGAGGCCGCCAGCGCCGCCACCTGCTCCGAGGCCCCGCCCACGACCGGATCACCGTGCCCGAAGACGACGGTATCAAACTGCAGCTCGGCCAGTTTCTTGATCGACTGGTTGGCCAGGTCCATGTCGTCGCTGAAGCGCGGGCTGGCGCCAACCACGCCACCGTTTTCTCCCCGGAGAGCGTCGCCCGCCACGAGAAGGCCACCCACCGGGTCGCGTACGACGATTGAGCCCGGGGTGTGGCCCGGGGTGGCAATGATCTCGAGCCCAAAGACGGTATCGCCATCACCGACGGGTGTGAGCGTTCGGGGCGACGGGATGCTCGGAATGTCGGGCTCGCCTGCGAAACCGACTGCCTCGGGGGCCGCTTCCATGACGTCGCCGAGACTGCCGACGTGGTCGCGGTGGAGGTGGGTGAGGACCACGTGTGAGACGTTGCCCCAGCCAATCCCCAGACCCTCGAGGCTGGCAGCAATGGCGCCGGCGTCGCCGGGGTTGCCGGTGTCGACGACGAGTGCCTCGCCACCCCGAACCAGTACGTAGGCAGAGACGCCACCGAGGACGACCCGCTCCCAGGCAACGGGCTCAGCGCCACCCGGCTCGGCCGTCGAGGGAGGAGCCGCGGTTGTGGCCTGAGTCGTGCTGGCCTGGGTTTCGGTTGGGCCGGTACTGGTAGTGGGCGATCCGGTCGTCGGGTCCGTCTCCTCGTCGGAGGCGCAGGCCACGACCCCGACGCCGAGGATGGCAACCGCCAGGGTTCCCTGGCCGAAATCTCGCAAGAACGTCCGTCTCGATACTCGTGGCATGTAACTCCCTTCGACCGGGCCAGCCTACGGCTCCCGCCTGGTCAGTGGAGCCGGGCGTAGCGCTCCGGATGAGCCTGCTTCCATCGGATCGTCTCGATGAAGAGCGTGGCGACGAGAACCGCAGAGATCTGCAAGAGCAGGGTCCGAGCGGCCAGCTCCCCGCCGAGCAGGGCGATGACCGTCACCAGGGCGGCGGCTACGAAGCGCTCGATCGGGAACCGCCGGGCCACCCGGTAGGCCGCGGCGATGAAAGCAAACAAAACCAGCACGATGCCGGCCGCCATGACCCATCTGCCATAGGCCCCGAGCGGTTCTCCCGGATGGGCGGTGATCTCCTCGAGCGCCACACTGAACAGCACGATCCCGGCAATGAGCGGCAAATGCAGCAGGGTGTAGGCGTCACGGGCGAAGGTTCCCCGGGCAATCCCCTCGAGGGATCGAAGATGGGCCTCAACCCCGCTCGACACCCAATCGAAGTACGACCACCACAGGGCAGCCGCCGCCACGAAGGCCGCCACCAGCGTCACGCCCAGGGACAAGCCGACCTCGGCGCCGCCCAACCCAACCCCGATGGCGATCACCGTCTCGCCAAGGGCCACGATCACGAGCAGCCCATAGCGTTCGGCGAAATGGCCCGGGCTGAGACCCCAATCGGCCCGCTCGGCAGCCTTGGTGGCCCCGAAATCGATGGCCAGCGACAGCAGCCAGATCCACGGCCGAACGCTCTCGTCGGCAAAGCCACCGGCCAGGGCAACCACCGCCGCAATGGTCGCCGAGGGGAAGAAGGTGTTGAGAGACAGCCGCTGGTCGGGATCGGCGGCCAGGTAGTAGACGGCGGTGCCGATCATCCGATAGACGAAATAGGCAGCCGCGAAGTAAGCGCCGTCATCGCCGAAGGCGGACGGGATGACAACGGCCATCAGCAGGATCGTGGTCATAGCCGCCAGGAGACCGAGTCGGACGAACAGCCGTCGGGTGCCGGTGGCGTTGAGTGCCCACGTGAACAACGACCAGCCCCAGTAGACCATGGTGAGGATCAAGGCGCCCCGGCCGAAGCCGGCGAGGGTGTGATCGGCGCGCAGCAGGCTCGCCACCTGGGTGATCGCGAACACGAAGACGAGATCGAAGAACAGCTCGAGGGGGGCGACGGTCAATTCGCCTTCGGGCTCGGCTTCCGGCAGCGTGCTTGGCTGGTTTGACATCTGATCTAGAACAGGGCCGCGATCCCGCTTACCAGCAGGCCGGTTGGGATCAGGATCCAGGGAAGCAGCGCCAGGATCACGGCGATCATTGCGAAGGTGCGGGATGGGTCTTGCGGCGGGTCCCCACAGCGGCCGATGGTCTGCCACAGAGCTTCGATGGGACCGTCGAGGCTGAGATGGATTCGGCGGTGGGCGACGGCGGAGCCCCGCAAAATGACCCAGCCGACGCCGAGCATGATGAGGCCGATTACGACGGTGGCGATGATGCGGCCCGCCGTCCCGCTCAGAGCCGACACGATCGCCTGCTGGATCAGGCTGAGCAGGGTGGAAAACAGCGCGCCGCCCACCACAAAGAGCGGAACCCCGAGGGCGTTGCGTTTGAAGCCGGGCTTCAAACGCTCCATCTGCATGCGGGCCCGCATCAGCATGTAGCGGCTGGGGTCGTCCTCCCGGGCGTTCGCTTCCCGCCGGCCATACAGATCGAGCATCTTGTCGGCGACCGAGCCCTGATAGGAGCGGACGATGAATGTGGCCACCTGTTGGACGAGGAAGGCGGCGATCGGGCTCAGTGGTCCGAGGCCCCGCACCTTGACCGAACGTCCCCCGTTGCGGTCAAGGACCTCGAGCGCCCGTACCGCCAGGCGGTGCGACGCGGGAAACCGATCGGGATGTCCCAGCGGCGACGGCGAGGAAAGCTCGAGCACGATCTCCCGGTCGACATCGTCCTGGGCCCCGAGCCCGCCGAGGATCTCGTCGGCGGCCGCCGAGTCGGATTTCCGGAAGGCCTGGAAGGCGGCGAACTTCTCGTCCAGCTCGTCGAGCAGCAGCCCCTTGTCCACGGCAGGCGTCGATGGATCCGTTGACATGGGCGCAGAGGATAGTGGGCGCCCCTTGGCCGGGATGGCGGGCCTATCCCTCCAGGCTCCAGAACTCCCCGGTGAGGCCGGCTTGGTGGAGGAGGGCCTGGCGGGCGTCGACCGGGCGTCGTTTCCAATCGAAGTCGAAGCGGTCGTCGTACCATCGTTTGGCCAGCTCCCACAGTTGCTCGGGTGGGAACACGGCGCCGATCGGGATCCCGGTCGTTTCGCTCCAGTCAACCACGTCCTCCTCCGACCGGAAGAGCTGCATGGTCGCTCACGTGAAGCCGATCGAATCCCACCACCTGGCCGGCGGGACCGCAAAATGCACCACGCCGGGGGCGGCTACCAGAGTCTCGGTCTCGGTTTCCAGGGTCAGCGCGGTCCCGGTGTGCGGGCAGGAGACCGGGATGGTGCAGTGGCTGCCGACCAGTGCCGCGATGGCGAGGGCGTCCCAGATGCAGTTGCCGTGCCACCGAGATCCTCGGCTGTCAACCGGGTAGTCGGTCGCCACCGCCGAGAACGGCTCCGCCATCCAGATATACGGGCTGTCCGGCAGGAGCACGAGGGCATCGGCCATCTGGAGGCGTTGGAACGAGTCGGCCGCCTGCTGCGGGGTCAGCGAGAAATGTCTCGCCACATCGAGCGGAGCCGGGATGTGCCCGGCGCGGGCCGACTCGTAGACGAACAAACGGATCTCCGGGTCACTGGTGGTCATTGAACGCAGAACTCGTTGCCTTCCGGATCCTGCATGACTACCCAGTACTCGTGATCTCGGTCGAAGCGTTCGACGAAGGCGCCGCCGGCATCGAGCAGCCGGGCGACGTGGTCCTCGACCGCTGCCGTTTTCGCGGTCCGCTCCACCTGGAGGCCGCCCCCGGCGTTCACGTCCAGATGAACCCGGTTCTTTGCCGCCTTGCCCTCGGGAACTCTCTGGAAAAAGAGGCGGGGCCCTTTGCCGTCGGGATCGACCAGCGCCCGGGCGTCGTTCCACTTCTCTGCGGGGATTTCCATGGCACGCGCCCAGTCGTCCCACGAGTCGAACCCTTCGGGCGGTGGTTGGATTACATAACCAAGGGCAAGCGCCCAGAAGTCCGACAGGGCCGCGGGGTCGTTGGCATCGACGGTGACCTGAAATGAATGGCTCATGATCAGATCCTAGGATCGGTGGATGCGCCGTGTCCGTGACTGGATTTGCACCATCCCCTTCCTCTTCGCTTTCGGGCTAACGCTCATCTTCTACGACATCGTTGGCCGGATCGTGCGGCCCTTCAGCCTGCGCGGGTTCGAATACGTGATGGCTGCCCTCCAGCGAACCCTGATGAACTGTTTTCGCATCTGTGGGACCCGGATTCGAGTCGAGCGCTCGCCGGCCGTCCAGCCGCGCACCGGCTATGCCATCATCTCGAATCATCAGAGCATGTTCGACATCGTCCTGATCGGTGGGCTGCTGTTCACGAACTTTCCCAAGTATGTGGCCAAGCAGGAGCTCGGGCGCTGGTTCCCCAGCATCTCGCTCAACCTCCGATGGGGCGGCAACGCCATCATCGACCGCCAGGACCGCATCCAGGCTGTGGCCGTCATCCGGGAGATGACCGAGACCGCTCAGAAACGCAACGTCAGTGTCGCCATCTTTCCCGAAGGCACGCGCAGTCGGGACGGCCGCCTCCAGAAGTTCCGCCGGGCCGGCAGCCGGGCACTCCTGGAGGGAGCCGATCAGCTTCCGGTGGTCCCGGTGGCCGTCGACGGGGCCTGGAAGCTGCTGCGGCACAATCTGAAGCCGGTTCCGTTTGGGACCACGGTCACCGTTCGCTTCGGCGATCCCATCGACCGGACCCCGGGCGACGCAGCCGAGGTCGCGGCCAGGGCCGAACGGTGGATCGCGGCCACCCTCGACGAGTGGCAGACCGCCGACCGCTAGGAGACGCGACGGGACGAGGCCGCCGGGCCCCGCCCCGTCGATCTAATTCAGTTAGCGATCGAGCCGGACGGCCCTTTCGAGCAGGTCGATGAACTCGTCGACGGCTGCGTCCTCCAGGTCGCGCAACGGAAGCTCGAGGGCTTCATCGAGCACCCGGTCGAGGTCGACCTCGACGTAGCGGCTGTCGCGCAGGACCTCGGCATATGCGGCCACGGTGGCGACCACCTGGAACTCAGGGACCGTCCGTGAAAACCGTCCCGCCAGCACGTCGGAGGACACCGTGCCGAAGATCTCCTCGACCCGGTCGGTATCGGGGTCGCTCCACCGGACGCTCACCTTCGCGAACGATTCGTCGCTCCGGTAGGCGTCACGGGCAAGGCCCACCTCGTAGAGAGCCGTCACGCTGTGTCCGGCGTTGACCTCTCCCGCATCGACGTCATCGTCGCGGAAGTCATCGTCGTCGATGTCCCGGTTCTCGAAGCCGATCAGCCGGTACTCCTCGACCAGATCCTCGTCGAACTCCACCTGTACCTTCATGTCACGGGCGATGGTCTCGAGGCTGGTAGTCAGGCGATCCTGGAACAGCCGGACGGCCTCGTCGTAGGTGTCGACGTAGGCGTACCACCCGTTCCCTTGATCGGCGAGTTGCTCGAGCAGCACGTCGTTGTAGGTGGCGATGCCGACTCCAACCGTCACCAGGTCGATTCCCTCCCGGGCGCGTTCGCCGATCTCCTCGAGAATCGCTTCCGGACCGGTGTTGCCAACGTTGGCGACACCATCGGACAGCAGCACCACCCGGTTGACTGCCTCGCGGGCGAACGCCTCGTCTGCCAGGTCGTAGCCGAGCAACAGTCCGGCTTCGGCGTTTGTCGACCCCCCGGCCCGCAGGTCCTCGATGGCGTCGAGGATCTCATCGGTCTCATCGGCCGCGATCGGCTCGAGGACCACCCGGGCCGACGTGTTGTACGACACGATGCCGACCGTGTCGAACCGATCCAGTTCCTGCACCAGCACCGCCAGGCTGTCCTTGACGGTATCCAGCTTGCCCTGCTCCTGCATCGAGCCGGACACGTCGACGACAAACGTCAGGCTCAGGTCCTGGCGCCGGCGCTCCGGCACCTCGCGGCCCTTGATTCCGATCCGGAGGATGTCGTTGCGGCGATCGAAGTACGGGGTTGGTCCCCCGTCCGCGTATATCGCGAACGTCTCGTCGACCGGTGCCTCATAGCCGGCATCGAAGTAGTTGACGTACTCCTCAACCCGCACGGAGTCCGGATCGGGCAGCAGCCCGTCATTGATCCAGGCCCGCATCAGCGTGTAGGCGCCTGTGTCGACATCGACCGCGAAGGTCGAGAGCTCGTCACGGGCCGGATCGACGAATGGGTTTGTTCCGTAATCCTCAAACGTGGTGTTTCCGGGTGTCGCCGATAGTGCCTCCGTCGTTGTCGTGGTTCGCGAGCGGTCGTCCCTATCGGCTCGGCCGCCGTCTCCGCCGCTGGTCCTGCCGCCTCCGGCTGTTGTCGTGTTGGTGTTCTGGTCAATGCGCGCCGGGCCGGTAGTAGCGGAGGTATCCCCGCCGTCGTCCGAGCACGCAGTCGCCATCATCGCCAGCGCGGCGATCATCACGATCATCGTCATTCGTTTTCGCATTGGTATCTCCCTTACGGCTCAGCCCGTTGCCGGCCTGAGTTGGGGGTTGGACGGGTATGTGACGCAATCCGGTTCCCGCCTAGGGAACGGGTGTTCCGGGTGGTCGGTGCCCGCCAGCTGGTTGGAGGTCGGTCGCTCTTGCTCCCCGCCCTGAGGGCGACCGGGCTTCGCCCGGCTCAGGAGTTGGTTCGCAACTCCATAGGAACGCGAAGCGGGCGACCGGGCTTCGCCCGGCTCAGGAGTTGGTTCGCAACTCCATAGGAACGCGAAGCGGGCGACCGGGCTTCGCCCGGCTTAGGAGTTGGTTCGCAACTCCATAGGAACGCGAAGCGGGCGCCCGGGCTTCGCCCGGCTTAGGAGTTGGTTCGCAACTCCATATAGGAACGCGAAGCGTTCCCGGATCCCGCCGATAGGCGGAGACGGGGTGGGGGAAGCCAGGAAGCTGCCAGATCACTGGGTTCGCGGGCATGAGTGTCTCCCCCCATCCGTCCTCGTCGCTACGCTCCTCGGCCACCTTCCCCTCAGGGAAAGGAGCCAGAGCACGAGGGGGAATCCTCGAAGGTGTCGCACACAAACCGCGATAGATCACCTCGAGGGGAAGGTGGACGGGGACCTTATTCGTCTAGGAAGCCGTCCAGTTGGAGGTCGGCGTTTGCTTGGTAGCTGTAGTGCTCGAGGTCGGTGATGCCGGCTTCGGCCAGCACCTCGTCGTCGAGGTAGAAGTTGCCGGTGGCTTCGGTACTCGGCCGGGTAAAGATCTCGTAAGCGGCGTCGGCGACGATTTCGGGTCGGCGGGACCGCCGCATCGCCTCGTCCCCACCCAGCAGGTTCTGGACCGCGGCAGTGGCCACCAGCGTTCGAGGCCAGAGGCTGTTGACGGCAATGCCGGCCCCGGCGAACTCGGCCGACATTCCGAGGGTGCACATGCTCATCCCGTACTTGGCGATGGTATAGCCGAGTGTGTTGGCGAACCACTTCGGATTCATATTCAGCGGCGGGCTCAGGTTGAGTATGTGGGGGTTCTCGGCCTCCTTCAGGTGCGGGATGCACGTGCGTGACACCAGATAGGCGCCGCGGCTGTTGATGTTCTGCATCAGGTCGAACACCTTCATCGGTAGCTGCTCGGTGTTCGACAGGTTGATGGCGGATGCGTTGTTCACGCAGATGTCGATGCCGCCGAACACCTCAACGGCTTGCTCGACCGCGTCTTCAACGTGGTGGTCGAAGCGGATGTCACCGACGATGGGAAGTGCCTTGCCGCCTGCTTCCTCGATTTCGGATGCCGCCGTGTAGACGGTCCCGGGGAGCTGCGGGTGCGGCTCCGCCGTCTTGGCAATCAGGGCAACGTTGGCCCCGTCGGCGGCCACTCGTTTGGCGATCGCCAGTCCGATGCCCCGGCTTCCACCCGAGATGAACAGGGTCTTTCCTGCCAGTGCACTCATGTGATCCTCCTCTGGGAGGAGATCCTAAGGAACTCAGGCGTGGGAATCGACCTTGACCGCCGGGGACGGGGCGGTCATGCGCCGATACAGCCGCAGGAAGGGGTAGGTGGCAATCGCCGGACCGATGATCCACACCGGGCGGGTGACCCACCATTCGAAGGTCGGTTCGGCCGGCGGCAGGTAGGCGAAGGCCAGATAGAGCGCGGCCACCACCAGTGCCATCCCGGTGGTATGGAACAGGTAGAGACCCATGGCATTGGTATTCACCCAGCCGGACAGCCGTTTCCAGCGGCGGTCGACGGCCAGCCGGTCGAGGACGAAATCGCGCACCAGCAATACAACCCCGATCTGGAGGATGGTGAGAGCGACGATGGCGAGGGTTGGCGGGCCCATGTTGGAGAACCGCTCTCCCGGCACCCCAACCATGGAACGCGGATAAAAGCCCATGTTGGTCAACGCGATGAGGGCAAACAGGCCGCCCCACATCAGCGCCCATCCGGTGCGCCGGGGAGCCTCGACGAGGCGGTCGTAGAAGAAGCCGAGCTGGTGGGCGAGGCCCCAGATAACCAGGAAGTTCGCCCACGCCGCCCAGCTCTGGCCGTGGGTGAATCGCAGCACATCGAGCACCGCCGCCAGCCCGAGCAGCCACACCACCACCAGCTCGCCCCATCGCCAATGGGCGCGAACACCCAGCGGGGCGATGGCCACCAGGACCAGGTAGACGATGATGAACCACAACGGCGACAGAACGAGTATCACCGCCGGCCACCCCCACTTCGGGTCCATGACCACCTGCAGCACAAAGCCGATTGCCACCCAGGCGGCGATCAAGCCGAGCACCGGCGGCAGCAACCGGCGCAGGCGGCGGGCGAGGAACCGGCGCGAGGTTCCTTTTTCATAATTGTCGAATGCTCGCCGGTGAGCGAAACCTCCGACGAAGAAGAACACCGGCATGACCTGCAGAATCCAGGTCATCGCCCACATCCCGCGCAGGAAGCCAATCGGGTTGAGCGGAGCCACCTTGGTTTCGGAAATCACCAGGATGGTGAACACCCAATGCCACACCACCACGACTACCAAGGAAAAAGCGCGTAGGAAGTCGACGTATGGATCTCTGCGAGTGGACGTGGGGGACGAAGCTTGTGCCATATGGCTCCTGGTTCCTCATCTAGTTTCGGCGGAGCGAGTCTCACGCTGAAGCATGCACCTCTAACATCGAGACTCGAACATTTCCTCGAGGACCGTGATATCCCGCATGTTTGATGATCCCGTCGTACAGCTTGCCGGCATCGTTGTTCTGGCGGTCGCCGCCCAGTGGGTGGCCGCCCGCTTGCGGGTGCCGTCGATTCTGCTGTTGCTCATCTCCGGCTTCCTCATCGGACCCGTCTTCGACATCCTCGACCCCGACGCTTTGTTCGGAGATCTGTTGGCGCCGAGCGTGGCGCTGGCGGTAGGGCTCATACTGTTCGAAGGCGGTATGAGCCTGCGGCTGCGGGAAATGGCCGGTCAGCAGCGGGTGCTGTGGCTGCTGGTGACGGTGGGGGTGATCATCACCTGGGCGGTTGCCACCCTCATCGTCCGCGTCTTCACCGACGTTTCTGCCGGCGTTGCCATCCTCATCGGCTCGATCCTGGTGGTGTCGGGCCCCACCGTCGTCGGCCCGCTGTTGTCACAAGTGCGTCCGAGCCGCTCGGTCTCGTCGATTCTGAAATGGGAGAGCATCTTCATCGATCCGGTGGGCGCGCTACTGGCTGTGTTGGCGTTTGAAGTACTGCTCGTCGAACGAGTACTCGATCCCACTGTGGTCGAGGTCGTGTGGGAGGTCATCAAGTTCGTGCTCGCCGGGGGCATCGTCGGGCTGGTTATCGGTGTGCTCGGCATCATCGCATTGCGGCGCCATTGGGTTCCGGAGCACCTGCTTTCGCTGTTTGGGGTGAGCCTGGCCCTGCTGGCGTTCATCGTCGCCGGCGAGCTGGCGGCCGAATCCGGTCTGCTGGCCACCACCATTCTGGGACTGACCCTCGCCAACCACCGGCCGATCCGAACCGAGCAGATTGTGCGGTTTTCGGAAATCATCCGGGTGTTGCTCATCGGCGTTCTCTTCATCGTGTTGAGCGCCCGCCTCGATACGTCGCAGTTCGAGCTCGACTTGGCCGCGGCAGCAGCCATTGTCCTGGCGCTGGTTCTGGTGGCACGCCCCCTGGCGGTGGCGGTCGCAACCTGGCGCTCCAACCTCGACTGGCGGGAGCGGGTTCTCATCGGGGCGGTGGCGCCGCGCGGCATCGTGGCAGCCTCCATCGCCTCGGTCTTCGCCCTCGAACTACAGGCCGAAGGGGTCGTTGGCGCCGAAGACATCACTCCCCTCGTGTTCGCGGTGATCGTCGGGACGGTCGGGATCTACGGTCTCGGCATGGCACCGTTGGCCCGGCGGCTTGGCCTCGCCGTGCGTCATCAGGAAGGGGCTCTCATCCTCGGGGCCGGGCGCGTGGAGAGAGCCATCGCCGGGGCCCTGGCGGCTGAAGGCGTCAATCTGGTGGTGGCGACCACCAACCGACGCGACCACTACCAGGCGCGGATGGAGGACCTACGTTCCTTCTATGGCAACCTGCTCGATCGCGACGTCGAGCTTGACCTCGACCTGTCCGGGATAGGGCGGCTGCTGGCTCTCACGCCAAACGACGACGTCAACACCCTCGCCAGCGCCCACTACGCCGAGGTCTTCGGCGGGGCCTACGTGTATCAGCTGCATCCCGCTCAGCTGCCGGCCGGCATCGAGTCGAACCCGGCCGCCGACCTGGGCGGTCGGTTCCTCTTCGGGTCTCGCTGGGATTATTGGAGCCTCAATCAGGCCCTGGAGGCCGGAGGCCAGATCCGTCGCACCACGCTCAGCGACGAATACACGCTCGATGACTACCGCTCCTCGGCTGAAGACGGCGTCCCGCTGTTCATTGTGCGGCCGGGCGGGCGAATGTCGATCATCCTGAGCACTACCGGCGACCCCCTGGCCGGTGTCGGCGACGGAGACACGATCGTCTCGTTGGTACCCAATCCCGTGACAGGTGGTGGAGAGGCCGATCCCGGCAGCTAACGTCGCGCCATGCCCAATCTCGAGATCATCGACATTGACGGACCCGTCCACTACGCCGACTACGGCGGGAGCGGGCCGCCAATGGTGCTGGTACACGGGCTGGGCGGATCTCACCTCAACTGGCTCCATGTCGCCCACCGGCTGTCTGAACGTCACCGGGTGCTGGCCGTCGACCTGGCGGGTTTCGGGCTCACTCCCCCGGCCGGGCGCAAGGCAACCGTCCAGGCCAACCAGCGCCTGCTAGATGACTTCGCGTCGGCCATGTTCCCCGATCAGCCGGTGACGCTGATCGGGAACTCGATGGGTGGCCTGGTATCGATTCTGCAGGCCGCCGCCAACCCGGATCGAACCGCCGCGCTGGTGCTGGTGAACCCGGCACTTCCGATGGCCGACACCGGGGCCGTCAACCTCTTCACGCTGCAGCGCCTGTTTGTCCCGCTTCTCCCTGGAGTGGGCGAGGTGGCGATGGGCCGCTATTACGCGCGCGCCACCCCCGAACAGCAGCTCGACCAGACATTGGCTGCGGTGATGGCCGATCCGACTGCAGTGCCCGAGGGTGGACGAGAGCCGAGCCTGGAGATGATCCGGCTCCGCAAACAGATGGAGTGGGCAGTCCCTTCATTCCTGCAGGCGTCACGCTCGATCGCAGCTGTGTTGATGCGCCGCAAGCGATTCCGACAAATCCTCGACGCCATCCGCTGCCCCGTCCTCCTCATCCATGGTCAAGAGGACACCATCGTGTCTCCGGCCTCGGCCGAGTGGGCCATCGAACAGCGGCCTGACTGGAGGTTCGAACTGCTGGCCGGCGTCGGCCACGTCCCGCAACTCGAGGTCCCGGAATTGTTCGGTGATCTGGTCGAAGACTTCCTGAAGACGCCGGGCGGCTAGCTCAGCTCGGCCGGCGGTTGCGCAGAGCGATGATCACTCCGAGCACCGGGCCGGCCGCCAGGATGACGAGCTCTACAACCCCTACGAACACGTTCTCCTCGAATTCCTCGGCAATGCTCGCCTCGTAGCCGCCCTCGATCCCGGCGGTGATGACGATGTTCACCGCCACAATGACCCCGACACCAGGCCGACGAGCCCGCCGAGCACGGCTTGAATGATCCGAGCACCCGTGATTGTCATGAGCATGTTTTTCCCCGACCCGGCCCGCTCTTACAGAGGCTTGATCCTCAGCTAGTTGACCGAGCGTCGATACATGCGGACCGCCAGCGGTACGAAGGCGGCCAGGATGAGGGCCGAGTAGAAGAGCGATAGCAGCACCTGGCCGGTCACGGTGTTTCCCGGGAGCAGGGCTCCTTCTCCCAGGATCAGTCCTCGCAACGCGTCAACCGTAACCGTCACCGGCTGGTGGTCGGCAAAGGTGCGCAGCCAACTCGGCATGGTCTGCGTCGGGACGAAAACCGAGCTGGCAAACACCAGCGGGAACACCGGTAGGAAGATGGCGGCTTGCACCGCCTCCGGGTTCTTCACCAGCAATCCGATGGTGGCCATGATCCATGAGAAGGCGAACGAGAACACCATGGCGATGGCCATTCCCGCCACCAGGCCGGCCAGGCTGGTCTGATAGCGGAAGCCAATCAGGACGCCAACCACCATCATCAGGCTGATCACGAACCCGTTGCGAATCAGATCCGACAAGGTCCGTCCCGCCAGCACGGCGGAGCGGGCCATCGGCAGCGAACGGAACCTCTCGATAACGCCTTTGGACAGGTCTTCGGTGAGTCCGAGCGCGGTTTGGCCTGCTCCGAAAGCGGCAGTCTGGACCAGGAGTCCCGGGATGAGCCAGTTGATGTACTCGCCGGCCGCCGCCGGCGGGAGGGTCCCACCAATGGCTCCCCCGAACACATAGGTGAACAGCAGAAGAAACATGATCGGCTGGATGGTCGACAGAACGATCAGCTGGGGTAGCCGCAGGTTGCGCAGCAGGTTGCGTCTGGTGATGACGAGGATGTCGCGGATCGTCTGCGGGAGCGATGCCGCCACCCGCCCCGGCTTGGTTGGTGCGGTGACCGCAGTCATGTCTTCCTCCTCAGGCGCCTTCCTCGTCGGCCGTTGGGCACAGGCTCCTCTTCGGTCTTGGTTTCGGCGGGATGCCCGGTGAGCGTCAGGAACACGTCATCGAGGCTTGGTTTGTGCAGGGCGATGTCGGTGGGTGTGATCGAGGCGGCATCGAGGGTCCGCACCACGTCGGTGAGCGTCTTGGCGCCCTCGGCGGCGGGAACGGTGATCTCGCTGGTCAACTCGTGGACGGTGGGCTCGGCTCCGCAGATGGCGCGTAAGGCGTCGATGGTCTCGGCCTGGCGGTCGGCGGGGACGCTCAGTTCGATGACCGAACCGCCCAGCGTGTCCTTGAGGTCGTCCGAGGTGCCTTCGGAAATCAGCCGGCCCTCGTCGATCACGGCGATGCGGTCGGCGAGCTGATCTGCCTCATCCAGGTACTGCGTGGTCAGCAGCACGGTGGTTCCTCCGTCGACGAGGTCGGAAATCAGCTCCCACACGTCGATGCGGCTGCGCGGGTCGATCCCGGTGGTCGGCTCGTCCAGGAAGAGCACCTCGGGGCGGCCTACCAGGGAAGCGGCCAGATCAAGCCGACGCTGCATGCCCCCCGAGTACGTCTTGACCTGTCGATCGGCGGCCTGGTCGAGGCGAATGCGGTCCAACACCTGGCCGGCGCGTCGCTTTGATTCCGCGATCGACAATCCGTACAGGCGCCCGACCATCTCGACGTTCTCGCGACCGGTCAGGTAGTCGTCGACGGCGGCGAACTGTCCGGCCAGTCCGATCTTGGTGCGGGCGGTCTTGGGATCGGCCAGCACGTCCACTCCCGCCACCTCGGCCCTCCCCGAGTCCGGGCGCAGCAGGGTTGTCAGCACCCGGATGAGGGTCGTCTTGCCGGCCCCGTTCGGGCCGAGCAGTCCGTAGATGATCCCGGGCTCCACCTCGAGGGTGACATCGGCGAGCGCCTTCACCTTGCCGCCAAACGTCTTCGTTATGCCTTCGACGCGCACGATGGGTGTCGCCATGGGAGCTGCCTTTGCTGGACGGGAGACGGAGGTTAGGCCGCCGGGGGCGGGTAGTGACCCATCCGCGGTGCCCGCCAACTGCCGGTGCTAACCGCCCTGGGTGAGGCCGAGCGGGTCTCGCCAGTCGGGGAAATCGGGAGCGAACTCCTCCAGGCTGCGCAGGTAGGTGGTGATGGCGTCGATCTGCTCCAGAGTCATCGACCCGCCGAAGTCGAGCGAATATGCCCCCATCGTTGAGCCCGGGACTCCCACCGAGATCAACGCCGCGGTTTGCTCGTCGGTCGAAGCCTCCAGGAACTGCATGGAGTTGAGAGCCGGTGCCACCCCACCGGTGCCCTCGACACCGTGGCACGATGCACAGTTGCCGGCAAACAGGTCGGCACCCTGCTCGGCCAGAAAACCCAATTGGGCTTCCCGGGCCGCTTCACGATTGGCCGGCTCGAAGAACCGATAGACCGGAAAGATGAGCGCCATGACCAGCATGATCCCAATGCCCCAGGCCATCCACTGGTTGGTCGATCGCTCGAGCGCATCGTCTGGCGCACGCTCAGGCATGGTTCTCTCCACAAGGCGGACCAAGCGGCGGTTCGTTGATGGTGTCGGTGCCGGTAGAAGGTCCGCTGATGGTTTCGCCGGTGTCGATCTCGACGACGCCATCGACGACCTCCACCTGGAATCGGTCCATTCCGCGCGGCGCCGGCCCGGTGATGTGTTCGCCGGCCCGGTTGAAGAAAGTGCCGTGGCAGGGACACTCGAACTGCCCCGAGGATTCGCAGAATGGGACCCGGCACCCGAGATGGGTGCACTTCTCGGATATGGCCACCACCTCGTCGTTGATCTTGGTGAGGTAAGCGCGGGCCTCGGGGATCTCGAGCACCGTGTTGGCAGGCACCGCCTCGGGAGCCACGGTCTTCACTCTGGCCGCGAAGCCGGCCCCGAGCCGCGGCCTCAGCAGATCCCAGCTGGTCCACAAGCCCGCCGCCGCCAGCAACCCGAAGCCTGCTTTCCAGCCCTTCGTCAAGAAGGTCCTCCGGTCGAGCGATTCACTCATAATTCACCATGCCATTCCTCCCACGGCCAAACCCAGGACCAGCTCGGCCCCCGGAAGGCAAATCCAATCAGGGTCAGGACGATCCAAATCACCAGGAAGATGGTGAAAGTGATGCGGGCGATCCGGCGGAACTCGGGGCCGAAGCGCGGGTTGCGGTCCAGGTATGGGAGCGCCATCAGCCCCACCACAATGGCGGTAGGCACCAATACGCCGGCCACCAGCGGATGGAAGTGGGACAGCAGTTCCTGCAGGGCCGCGAAGTACCAGGGCGCCTTCTCCGGGTTGGGCGTGTTGGTGGGATTGGCGATCTCGCGCAACGGCGCGTCGAAGGCGAGGCCGATGAGAAGCGTCACCAACAACACCACCAGAGCGGCGACCGCATGGCGAACCAGCAGGTGGGGCCACACCATGACCGGGTCATCATCGGACAGGACCTTCCGGTCCCCGGCGGCCGGCTTGCCGGGTACCACTCCCAGCACCCGGTGGCCCTCGATGACGACCGGCTCGCCGTTGTCCGGCTCCGCCGGTGGGAGTCCCGGCTGGAGCTTGGCTGCCGGGTAGTCGATCTCATCGCTCGAGAGCATCGAGTCCTTGCGCCAGCGCCACAGGTGGGCAGTGACCAGGGCGACGATCGCCACCGGCAGCACCGCCACGTGGAGCACATAGAACCGCAACAACGTCGCCGACCCGACCGTGGTGCCGCCCAGCAAGACCTCCTTAACCTGATCACCGATCACCGGCACCCAGGCCGCCATCTCGGTTCCGACCGTGACCGCCCAGAAGGCCAGCTGGTCCCACGGAAGCAGGTAGCCGGTGAAGGACAGCAACAGGGTGGTTACCAGCAGCAGCACTCCGATGACCCAGTTGAACTCTTTCGGCGACTTGTACGCCCCCCGGTAGAACACCCGGGCCATGTGAGCGGCGACGGCCAGAACCATCAGGTGGGCCGACCACCGATGGGCGTTGCGCATGTATTGTCCGAACGCCACCTCGGTCTGAATCGACTGAATGTTGCCGTAGGCGCTGGCCGGTGACGGCACATAAAAGAACATCAGGTAGATCCCCGACACCAGCAGCGAGACGAACAGAACCAGTGAGGCGACCCCCAGAAAGGCCGAGTACTTGAAGGTGAGCTCCACCCGGCGAACCTTGACCGGATACAAATGCATGAGGAAGCTGGCCCAGTGGCCGGCGGCCCGGTCTCGCTCCGTAACCCGGTCGGGGGTGCGGAAGATCGACCGGCCGACGGTGCTCTCTCTGACGCGATCCATCACCTTCACACCAGCGCTCCGATCTTGGGGACGCCAACACCGGTCCACACCGACATCGACAGGGCGTCCGGTGGGCAGCGCTCAATACACAATCCGCAGCGGATGCAGGCCCGCTCGTCGAGCAACAGCGTGGTGCTGCCCACCGGTCCCCCGGCTTCTTCGGACGGCACCAGTGAGATGAGATCGAGCGGACAGACGTCGGCACACAGAGCACAAAGCACGCACTTGTTCACGTCGAGGCTGATGTTGGCGAAGCAGCGCAGGCAGCGGGCTGCCTCGCAGCGGGCTTGCTTCTCGGTAAAGCCCATCTCCACCTCGGCCAGGCCCACCCGTCGTTCGGTCGGGAGGGTAGGAACCTCTTGCCGGTCTTCGCGATCGTAGGTGTCGGTGAGACGATGGAACTGTTGGAGCTCGACCAGCTCCCCTTTCGCATCGGCTGCGCGCTCGCCGGTGAACTTCTCATGGATCTCGCCCGCCGCCCGGCGCCCATCCGCGATCGCCTGAATCAGGGTGCGGGGCCCGAAGGCGGCGTCGCCACCGGCCCACACCATGTCGAGCGAGGTGCCGAGCTGGTCCCCGACCATGATGGTATTGCGGGGGGAGATGGCCGGGCCGTGCGGTCCGATCGCCTCGACATCGACCGCCTGGCCAATCGCCAGGATGACGGTGTCGGCTTCGTACACCTCCAGGTCATCGGGGTCGAAGGTGGGGGCAAACCGTCCGTCTGCATCGAACACCGATGTGACCCCAATCGTCTCGAGACCGACTACTTTGCCGTTCTCAGCCAGGATTCGAGCCGGGCCCCGCCGGTTGATGAACTCGATTTCTTCTTCGGCTGCCTCCTGCAACTCGAACGGTGAGGCCGGCATCTCCTCGGCCGACTCCAGCGAGATTACGGTCACCTGGGCGGCTCCTGCCCGGGTGGCGGTGCGGGCGGCGTCGAGCGCCTCGGTCATGCCGGCTCGACCCTCGGCTTCGATCTCGGCGTCGGTCATCGTCGCCGCCTCATAGTCGGCCCGCCGCAAAGCGGTCCGAGCCGCGTCCATGGCGACGTCGCCGCCCCCGATCACGATGACCCGGTCACCGACTTCCACTTCGTACCCCTGGTTGGCGTTGATCAGGAACTCAATCGCTTTGAGAACGCCGTCGGACTCGTGACCCTCGATGTCGAGCCCCCGTCCCAGCGTCGCCCCGATGGCGATGAACAACGCGTCGTGGCGTGCCATCAGCTCGGCAAACGAGACATCCTCTCCCAGCTTGGTGTTGAGGTGCACATCGACCCCAAGATCGACGATCGCCTGCAGCTCCGCCTCGAGGAGATCACGGTCAAGCCGGTACTCGGGGATTCCCAGCTTCATCATCCCGCCGAGTTGGGAGGTCGCTTCGTAGACGGTGATCCGGTAGCCGTGCCGGCGCAGGTCGTGGGCGCAGGCCATGCCCGCCGGTCCACCTCCGATCACGCCAATGCTCTCGGGCCGGTCCGGCCCGGTGGGGGCCGCCACCTGCCGCCAAGCCTCGCCGGCGCCGGCTTCGACGCCGTACTTCTCGGTGACGAATCGTTTGAGCGCCCGGATGGCGATGGGCGAATCGATTTCACCGCGTCGGCAGGCGTCCTCGCAGGGAGCGGCGCAGACCCGCCCGCACGCCGAGGCGAACGGGTTTGGCAGCCGGGCGGTCAGATAGGCGGTGAGGTCATCCCCGTCTGCGATCGCCGCCACATATGCGCCGGCATTGGTGTGCACCGGACAAGCCGCCAGGCAGGGGATGTTCTCGTCGTAGAACTGGAGCACTCAGATCACCCGGTTTCGCTGCAGGCGGCGCAGGCCCCACATGCCGACACCGAGTGCGACCGCCCAGACCCCGGTCGCGATGAGGCTGCGGATGGTGTCCCACTGGTCGGCGGAGATGGAGTCCCCACTAAACGACGGAGGCGACGCAAGCGCGCCCGACTCGACAACCTCCGAGGGAATGAACACGGTCGCAATGGTGAAGTAGAGAACGATGACGGATGCCTTGAGCCAGGTCTGCCATCGAGTCGAGGTCCAGCCCTCTCCGCTCGCCAGAACCTTGGGACCGAGGATGATGACGATCCCGATGCCGACCAGGCCGACCAGGAACGCCAGCCCGTAGGTGAATAGGGGATTGGAATCGTCGGCCGGAGGCGGCGTGTCACTCGCGTCGGTGGGAGGGGGCTCTGGCTCCGCCGGTGGGGGGGTCGTTCCCAGACCCTCCTGGAGATAGACGATGAGGGCGGTGACCTGATCGTCTTCTAACAGGGCGAAGTTGAACATGATCTCGTTATAGATCTCGCCCAGCACCTCGATCTCGCCCGACAACCCGTTCAGCACGACATCGCGCACATACTCGTCGTCATTCACGGCGGGATTCCCCAGCAGCGGAGGGAACACACCGGGTACTCCGCTGCCGTCTGTCTCGTGGCAGGCCGCACAGTTGGCGTCGTAGACGAGCCTGCCCTCGGCGATGAGCCGGTCGGTGTCCGAATCCTGCTGAGCGAGGGCAGACCCGCAGGCGGCGGCGGTGAGGAGGGAGAAGAGGAGAACGAGCCAGGCTGCCCGACCGATGAGGCGCGCGCTCGGCGCCATCCCATCCTTCCTTTCGTGTTTCGTCCCTGCCACGCTAGTGATTCAATCCGCCGCCCGAGCGATAGCCGGGACGGAACTGGAGACGGCGGGATGCACGACCTACTCCCTCAGCCCTCGCCGGATGAGCAGCGGCCAGGTAAGCAAAGCGCTCAGGGTCACCAGCACCAGCGCGGTCACGCCGACCTCGGCGAAGAACCCATCCTCGGCGGCGCTCCAGATGCTGGTCGCCAGGGTTTCGAATCCGATCGGGGCCAGGATGAGAGTCGCCGGCAGTTCCTTGAGAGTGGAGAGCAGCACCAGGCCGGCCCCGGCCAGCAGGCCCGGTGTCATCAGGGGCAGCTCGACGGTCAGAAACCTTCGGCGGGCTCCGGCGCCAAGGGTTCTGGCGGCTTCGTCGAACCGGGACGGAATTCCAGTAATGGCGGCCTGGGCCGGCCCGAGTGCCTGGGCGCCGAAGTGGAGCACGTACCCGAGAATCAGCAGCGGGAGCGTCTGATAGAACGCTCCCAGCAGCCCGGGCGCCCGGATGGCCCAGAAGGCAAGCGAGATCGCTACCACCAGGCCCGGCAGCGCGAACACCGATGTGACCGCTGCCCCCGCCGACTCAGTGATCCACGATCGGCGCCGCACCGAGGCGTAGGCGACGGGGATCGTAACCACGACGGCCGCAGCCGCCGCCAGGGTGGCAGCTGCCGCCGAGCTCAGGGTCGGTTCGAGGAGGAAACCGAGCGAGTCTCCGAGGCCGGAATAGCCAACCCCGACGGTGCTCGAGCCTCGCACCACCCAGAAGGCGAACACCAGCAAGGGGGTGGCCAGTGCCAGTCCGAGGACGACTCCGGCCAGTCCGAGCGCCGGACCCTTCGCCCGGCCGAGTCGGTAGCGGACCTGGCGGGTGCCAAGCACGGCAACCGGCCGGCGACGAGCCGCCGCCGAGCGGTCGACTGCTGCCACCAGCAGCGCGATGAGGGCAAGGACCAGCCCGAGGGTCAGCGAGGTGGCGCGATCCGATAGCTGCGAGGAGAAGATGACGCGGGTGATGGTGTCGAAGCGCATCAGCGAAACGGCACCGAAATCGCTGAGACCGTAGAGAAACACCAGCAGGGTCCCTGCCACGATGGCATCCCGTGCCTGTGGCATGACCACATTCCGGACCGCCTGCCACGACGTGTCTCCGAGCAGGCGGGCTGCATCCTCGAGCGAGGCCGCGGTGGTCGACAACCTGGCGAGCACCGGCAGATACACGTAGGGGTACGTCAGCAAGGTGAGCACTGCCAGCGCCCCCCAGAATCCTTGCACCCGGGGCACGAACTCGACCAGTCCCCCGGGGCCGAATGCCGCCAACACGGCGGTGGCACCCACGAAGGACGGGATGACCAGCGGCAGGGCCAGCGCCCATCGCCACACCGACCTGCCCGGTAGGTTGGTCCTGGCTACCAGCAGGGCAAGCGTGGTCCCGATGACTGCCGACAGGGCGGCGGTAGACCCGGCAATGAGAAGCGAATTGAGGAGGGGCCGCAGGGTTGTCGAGCTGACCAGGATGCTTCGGAAGTCACTGCCGAGCGTGACGGTGCGAATCAGCAGATAGCCGACGGGAAACAGGAACAGCAGCCCGACCGTGCCGGCGAGGACGGCCGGCCGCCGTCCGCGGCCGGGCGCCTCAGGGGGCTTCGAGCCCGCTCGCATCAATCAATTCCTTGGTGCGCCCGAGGCCACCACCGAGCCGGTCGAAGTCGTAGGTCGCCACGTTGAGGGTGCCGAGGGCAGGAAGCGCACTGGAAGCAGCCACCCCCGAGGCGAGTGGGTATTCCAGGGTTTCCTGGCTGTAGAACGTCTGGGCCGCCTCTCCGAGCATGAACCCGATCAGCTCCCGGGCGAGGTCGACGTCGTCACTGCTGTCGAGCACGCCGGCAGCGGTAGCGATCAGGAGCGAGCCAATATCACCGTCCGGGAAGTAGTAGTTCTCGGATGGCGCACCCGGGTCCTCAGCCCGTACCCGCTGGTTGTAGTAATGGTTGACCAGCCCGAACCGTACCTCGCCACGGCCGACCGCTTGCACGATGGCGGTGTTGTTGACGTAGGTCTGGGCGTTGTTGGCCTCGAGGGCTTCCAGCCAGGCCAGGGTGGCTTGGTCCCCGTGCAGCTCGCGCATCGCTGTCACGAAATCCTGAAAGGATCCGTTGGCCGGCGCCACGCCTACTTGACCCTCGAACTCCGGAGCGGTGAGGTCGAATATCGAGCTTGGGAGGGAGCTGGCATCAACCAGGTCGGTGTTGTATACGAGCACCCTTACCCGTCCCGAGAGGCCTACCCAGAGCCCGCCCGTATTTCGGAAGTCAGGCTCAACCAGCTCGAGCACCGAGGATCCCAGCGGGACCAGGCGGTCGGCCTCGGCCAGGAACCCGATCGCCCCCGGGCTCTGTGAGATGAACACGTCGGCCGGGCTCCGTTCGCCCTCCTCAGTGATGAGTAGGGCGAGCTCGTCGGAGCTGCCGTACTTGACGGCCACCGAAATGCCGGTTTCCTCGGTGAAGTCCTCGAGGAGCGGGCCGATGAGGTTTTCGGTGCGGCCCGAGTACACCGTGATCGACTGGTCACCGGTGTCGCACCCTCCGAGCAGCAGTGCCCATGCGACTCCGAGGACCATTGTGCTTCGAAATATGGTTCCTTGGTGAGTCATGAATCAGAGGCTAATGGAGGAAGTGCCGATTCGTAAACCCCACCCTACGATTATTAGGGGGCTCACCTAATAAAGGCTAATGGGCCTGCGAGGGCATTCTTTCCGGCTGGTCGGCCTCGGAAAACGCCACGACCTCGGGGCCCGAATAGGTGAGAGAAACCCGGTCGCCGGGTCGGAAGCGGGGAGCGGCAATCCCCCGCACCTGAACGCAAGTTGCCTCGAACTGGACTGCGTAGGACGTGTCGTGACCGTAGAACTCCACGTTGGCAACCCGGCCGTCGTCGCCGTTCCCGATCAGCAGGTGCTCGGGGCGAATCGCCACCCGACAGGCGCCCCAGGCGGGCTCCGAGAGCCGAATCTCGCCGAACATGGTGGAAGCGGTTTCGCCGCCGGCGACGGCATCGACGAGGTTGGCTTCGCCGACAAAGGTTGCCAACCACGAAGAAGACGGGCGTTCGTAGACCTCGGTCGGCGTTCCCTGCTGAAGGATGTGGCCCGCCCGCATGACCGCGACCTGGTCGCCGACCACGAAGGCCTCTTCCTGGTCGTGGGTGACGAACACCGCCGTCATGCCAACCTCGCGCATGAGGCCGGCTACCTCGCTGCGCAGTTTCACTCGCAGCTCGGTATCGAGGTTGGAAAACGGCTCATCCAGCAGCAAGACCCGGGGCCGGGGTGCCAGGGCGCGAGCCACCGCGACTCGTTGCGCCTGTCCGCCGGAGAGATCCTGCGGATACCGGTCCGCCAGTTCGGCCAGCCCAACCAGGTCGAGTGCTTCACGGGCGCGCCCGGCCGCCTCATCTTCCGAGCTGAGGCCGTAAGCGACGTTCTTCTCGACGGTGAGGTGCGGGAACAGCGCCCAATCTTGAAACACCATGCCGACCCGGCGCCGCTCCGGAGCCACGTGTACACCGGGACCCGTCAGCGTCTCGCCGGCCAGGGTCACCGATCCGCCGTCGGCCGCCGTCAGGCCGGTCAGCAGACGGAGCAAAGTGGTCTTGCCACAGCCGCTGGGACCGAGCAGCGCGATCGTCTCACCCTCCACCACGGTGAAGGAGGCGTCATCGACGGCGAGTCGGCCGTCGAAGCGCTTCGTCAGATTGGCAGCGGCAAGGTAGGTATCCATCGATAAATCAGTTAGACCTAATCAATATTGTAGGGCGACCCTAATACCTTGACGGGAGGTTTGTGCTACCCGGTCACCGATACCAGCTTGGCGAGCGCCGACGATACGTGGACCTGCGCTCGACCCGTGTCGAGCAGGCAGCCACCATCGTCGGACAAGGCCACCACGGTCACCGCCGCCCCGGGGGTGATCCCCTCGGCCTCGAGGAAGGAATGGGAGGCCGGATCTCCCCCGATGCGCACCACCTCTACCGAGCGGCCCACCAGCGACTCAGTCAGGGAGTGAAGCGCGATACCCCGTTCCGAATCGCCCTCATCGGTGGGAATCGGCTTTCCCTGCGGGCCGACACTCGGGTCGCCCAGGAAGCGGGAAAGTTGCTGGGCGACCTCGGTTGGGGTGATGTGCTCGAACTCGCAGGCAACTGCGTCGGCAGCCCCCGGCGACAGCCCGAGATGATCGGCGAGGAACAGGGCCCACAGCCGACGGCGGCGCAGCACCGTCCTGGCAATCGCGGCTCCGGCCGGCGTCAGGTCGGCTCCCTTGTACGGCGTATATGTCACCAGCTCGCGCTCGGCCAGCTTCTTGACCATCTCGTTGGCCGAAACCCGGGACACCTCGAGGGCTTTGGCGAGCTGCGGCACCGGAACCGGGCCCTCGTGGCCGTCCTCGGCCGCCATGGCGATGGTGATGAGGTACATCTGCTCGGCCTCGCTGGTTGAGGCGGTGCCGTCGGTTATCGGGTGAGCGGTTGCCATCGGGTCACTCCTCGGCCGGTTCAGTGCGCCTGACCATACCCATCAAATCGCGGCTAAGCCCCGGATTGGGTGCGGCGCCGATCGCGCACCGATTGAGGACCAGCCTCGTCTCGCGGCGTCGCATAGCATTGTGCAATGCCGAGAATCGAGCTGAGTGGTGTCTCCGGCCGGTACCGGGACGGTGTCGTCGGCCTCGAGCCTGCCGACCTCGTCATCGAGTCCGGCGAGCTGGTGGCGCTACTCGGCCCCTCGGGATCGGGCAAGACCACCCTCATCCGGCTCGTTGCCGGCCTGGATCGTCCCGCCACCGGCATCATCACCTTCGACGGCGTCGACGTGACCGACGTGAAGGCGAGTTCCCGTGGGATCGGTCTGGTGGTTACCCAGGGAGGCTTGTACGAGCACATGACGTCGGAGGACAACATCCGGTTTCCGCTCAAGGTGACCGGCATCGACGAGCCCGAGCAAACCGAGCGCACCGAAGCCGAGGCCAAACGGTTCGGCGTCCGGCGCCTACTGGGCCGCAAACCCCGGACTCTGTCGGCCGGAGAGCGGCAGCTGGTGGCCACCGGTCGGGCGACGGTGCGCGACACGCCCGTCCTGCTGTTCGACGAGGCTCTGGCCGGAGTCGACCCGCACTTGCGCCGGCTGATCCGGGCTGAGTTCCGCAAGCTGCACGACGGGACCCACACCATCGTCTACGCCACCAACGAGCAAGAAGAAGCGATGGTCCTGGCCGATCGCATCGTGGTGCTCGACCGAGGAGTGATCCAACAAGTCGGGACTCCGTTGACGGTCTACCACCAGCCGATCAATGTGTTCGTCGCCGAGTTCCTCGGGTCGCCGGGCATGAACATCGTGCCCGCCGAGGCTGCCGGTGACCGGCTCCGCATGGGGTCGGACCACATCACGGGAGCTTCTCCCCCACCCGGGTCCGGCCCTTTCCTGGCCGGCATTCGACCCGAGGATGTCCACCTGGCGCGGCCGGGAGATCCCTTCGAGCGCTGCCTTCACGCCCGGGTCACCGGTATCGAGATGCTCGGCTCGATTCGGGTGGCCCACGTCGCATTCGGTTCACCGGATTCGGGGGCGCTGGATTTCACGGTTCGGGTCCGTGATTCGCGCCCGCTGGTGGCCGGCGACACGGTCGAGCTGACGCTGGCCGTTGACAAGATCATGTACTTCGATCGCGATACCGGCCTCCGCCTATGATTTGACGAGCTACCTACCGCAGAGCACTGCCGTTCTGGCGGATGCCACTTCAGGAGCCCGTTTTTGGTGTCGATGGCATGCTTATGAAGACGATCGCGTACCTCGTGGCCGCGATGTTGGTGCTCGCTGCCTGTGCCGAAGTCACCGTTGAAACCACGACACTTTCCGGGGGCACGCTCACGCCGCCGGTGGAAAACCCCACCACGGCCGCGCTCGACGAGTTGGCTGCGGATGTCTGCACCGAGCACGCCTGGGTCGGCCTTCCCGAGACAACCTCATTCGACCAAGAAGCTGCTCCCCTCGGAGCGACCTCCGATGTCGTCCTGGCCGCCGTCCGCCGCCGGTGTCCCGACACTCTCTACCAGCCCCTCAGTCGGGCCGAGGTCGACTGGTGCGGCACCGGCACCAACTTCGGACAGAACTTCTTCATGGTCGTGGAGGCCGGGGTGGCGCTAGGAATCGAGAGTTTTACGGTCGTCGAGCCGGGTCTCATCGCCAAGGCGTCGGCTCGAGGCGAGCTGAGCGATTACGAGATCGAGCTGCTCACGGCCGAGCTGCAAACCATGTCCGAGTCGAGCCGGTTTGAGCGCGACTGGGCCGAGGCCTGTCGCTCGACGTTCTAGGCACGGCTACCGCCGTGCGTTCAGCCCTCGGTTCCTTGCTCTTCAATGCCCGCCAGGTGCTTGGCGAACCCCTTCTTCTCCTCGATCTCCATTTGCCGGCCGATTTGGATGCGCTGGGCCTGGGGTGAACCGGCACCGTGGAGAGACTCGGTCAAATAGCCGACCGCGTTTCGGCCCATCGTCATGTTCTCGATCAGGCGCAGCACCCGCACCCGGTGCTCGGTGGGGACACCCTCCCGGCCCTGGAAGTACTTCTCCAGCAGCGGACCGAGGTCGGGATGGTCCCATTCGTGGGCCGACGGGAGCGTGACCACCGCTCCTCCGGCCAGGTCCTGGGCCAGGCGGCCGATCTCGTAGGGGAAGCGGGTCACGTTCTGCTTGCAGACGTTGGCCAGCAGGCCGTCGTTCTCGTAGTTGCCGGCCGGGGTCGGCGTGGATTCGTAAGAAGCGGCGATGCCGGCTCCGTAGATGGTCTCGTTCAAGTGGGCCATCTCGACCAGCTTGTCCTTGATGTGGGAGGCGTCCGCTACCCCGTTGTAGTCGGCGATGAGGGCGGCCGCTCCAATCAGCACGTCGCCGACCCCGGCCTTGCAGACGTAGCTGCGGCGGTGATAGGTGGTGAAGCGCTCGACCAGCTCGGCCGCGAACTCGACTTCGCCGTCCATGAACACGTGCTCCCACGGCACGAACACGTCGTCGATGACGATGAGCGCTTCCTGGCCTGAATAGAGGGCATTGCCGACGTCAAGGCCGCCCGGCTCCATGGCCCGGGTGTCACACGATTGCCGTCCGTAGATGAAGGTGAGCCCCGCCGTTTCGACGGGTATCGCCGCCACCACCGCGTACTCGGCGTCTGCCTCGGTGAGGCGCATCGTCGGCATGACGAGGATCCAGTGTGAGTTGATGCAGCCGGTCTGGTGCGCCTTGGCCCCCCGGATCACGATGCCGTCTTCGCGGCGCTCGACGATATGGACGAACATGTCGGGATCGGCCTGTTCGGAAGGGCCCTTGCTGCGATCGCCCTTCACGTCTGTCATGGCCCCACCGACGACGAGGTTCTGGTGCTGGACGACGGCCAGCCAGTCCTTGAACCGCTCGTGGTAGCCAGTCCCATGGGCGGCGTCGATGTTGTAGGTGACGGTGTACCCGGAGTTGATGGCATCCATGCCGACGCAACGTTGAAAGCAGGTCCCGGTGAGCTGACCGAGCCGGCGCTGCATCTTGTTCTGGGCCACCACGTCATCGGCGCTGCCTGCCACATGCAAGAACCGGTTGACGGTTTCGCCGGTCAGCTCGGACTTCTCGCTGGCCAGTTCAGGCTGCTCGACGACCAGGTCATAGGTGGCGGCCACCGCATTGATCGAGGGTCGGATGATGGGGTGATCGACCGGCTCGACCACCCGCTCTCCGAGCAGCCATACGTTCAGATCCCGCCCGCGCAGGCTCTCGATGTAGTCGGCGCGGTTGCGAATCGGATCGCCGGGGGTCCAGGTGGATTCGGTCATGCACTCTCCCTCTCTATCGAGGCTACTGGGGCGGCGCCTCTGGTGCTGTGAGGGGTAACGAGACCCGCCTCGGGCACGTACCGCCACCAAGAGTGCCGCCCGCTGCGCGAGATTGCCGGATCCCGGCGGGGCCAGCTCTTCTTCTCGGGAACGGCGCAGGCGATGACCCCGCCGTTGCATACACTGATCTGAGTGGTGACGAGCGCCAAGGTTGATGCCTACATCAGCCAATCGGAGAAGTGGCCGGAGGAGATGACCGACCTGCGGCCGATCCTGCTGAGCTGTGGGCTCGCCGAGGAGATCAAGTGGGGCAAGCCCTGCTACAGCCATGCGGGCCGGAACATCCTCATCCTCCAGGAGATGAAGGGGTTCCTCGCCCTCATGTTCTTCAAGGGTGCCTTGTTGAACGATTCTGAAGGTGTTCTCGAGGAGCAAGGGCCGAACTCGCGATCGGCTCGCCGGATTCGCTTCACCTCGGTGGAGGACGTGGCCCGGCTGTCCGACGGCAAGGGCTTCCGCGACCGGTGATGCTCGGCACGCCCAGCCTTGGCTGGATGCACACAGATACCAGGGGTGCCACCCACGCCGAGTGGGCGTGATGGCATCTTCCGACCTAGTCCTCTACCGCAGCGACATCAGTCGAATGACAATGACCGAGACAAGAAAGGGGGGATGATGATGCAAAGGTTCGTCGCGATTGCGCTGCTCGTTACCGTTGCGGGTCTCGGCCTGGTTGCGTGTAGCGGCGAGGCGGAGACGGCAACCACAACCACTACTCCGTCGGCACCCTCCAGTATCGAAGCTGTCTGTGCACTCAACGAGGACTTCGAAGAGCTGAATGAGCGAACGCTGGCTGTGATCCCCGAAACCGGGGAAGAGGAGCCAATTCCTGTCACCTACGCAGGGTTGTTAGAGGAGAACTATGTCGAGGGCGTCAAGCTCATGCGCCAAATGGTCGACCACGTACCCGAGGCAATGAGGGACGACCTATCGGCCTACACCAGAGCAATCGGCAAGCTTTCAGAGATGTATGCCGAATACGGCTACGACCAGGCGGCAACTTGGGAGAACGCGGATTACGCGACCTTCTTCCGAGAGTATGAAGTCCCCGAAGAGGTGAGGACTGGAATCAAGGAATGGTTCATGGCGAACTGCGGCATGGACCTGCAGGGCTAACCCAACCGCGTCCCGTGGCCCCTTTCCGCCAAGCTCAGGTATATCTACGCAGCTCCCCACGGTTGTTCGAGCGTTTGGCGCAGATGCGGTGCAAACAGCGAAGGCTCGAGCAGGAACGAGTCGTGGCCCTTCTCGGAGTGAACCGTGATGCGCCGGGCAGGCACGCCGGCCGACTTGAGCACCTGCATCATCCGCTCTTGCTCTTCGGGGTAGAAGCAAACGTCTGAGTCGATCGAGAACACCATGAATGACTGATCCTTGCAGGCCCTGAGCGCCTCCTCGAAGGACTCCGCCCCAACCGACGTCAGGAGGTCGAACCCCTGCCAGGCCTCCATCAAGCGCAGATAGCTGTTGGCGTCGAAGCGGGCGACGAACTTCTGGCCCTGATGCCACAGATAGGACTCGATCGGGTGGCCGATGGAGATGTACTCGGAGGCTTCGTGCGGGTCGACCACTTCCGAGCGCGCCCGCTCTTGCATCGCTGCCAGAGACACAAAGGTCTTGTGACCGATCATGCGGGCGAGCGCCAATCCCCGGTCAGGAGATTTCCCGCCGTAGTAGTCACCCCCGTTGAAGTTCGGGTCGTTGATGATGGCGTTGGTCTGCTCGAAGTTGTGGATGAACTGGAGGGCGGTGACCTCCAGGCCGCCGGCAATTGGTATGACCACGTCGACCCGATCCGGGTAGCGAGTGGCGAGGCTCAGGCACATGAGGGCCCCAATCGAGGCGCCGGTCACCGCATGGAGCCTGTCGATCCCGAGCCGGTCCAGCAACCAGACTTGCGAATCGACGATGTCGTCGATCGTGATGGCGGGAAAGGCGCCGCCATACGGTTGGCCGGTCACCGGGTTCTCGCTCGCCGGGCCGGTGGAGCCGTAGCAGCCGCCGAGGTAGTTGATGCACAGCACCGCGAACCGGTCGGTGTCGAGGGCTCGTCCGGGGCCGACGAAGCCGTCCCACCAACCACGCTGGCACTCCTCGGTCCATCGCTCACCAACGCCCGGCACCGCCGGATTCACGCCGGCCGCGTGCTGGCTGCCGGTGAGGGCGTGGAACACGAGGATGACGTTGTCCCTCGCCTCGTTCACCGTCCCATACAGCTCGTAGGCGAGGGTCAGGCCCGGGAGCGAGGAGCCGTCCTCGAGGACGAACGGCTCGGTGCTGGTCTGAAACTGGGTCTCGATGGATTCCATCAACGCTTCTCGCCTGGTTGATCGCGAAACCATAGACGATATCGCCAAATCACCACCTGCGACCAGAATGGCCCTCAAGAAATCGGCGCTGCCGCCGAGATCGCTTGTCGAGGAGTGAGGTTGTGAGGCGAGGATTGGCAGCGGTATTCATCGGGCTGATGGCGGCATTGCTCGGCACCGTGCCGGCCGGGGCCTCAACCGCCGGCCCTGAGGTTGCCCTCTTCGATCCTGAGAGTGGCCAATGGCACATGCGCGACGCAGTCGGCGTCACCCACACCTTCTACTACGGGGCTCCCGGAGATGTCCCACTGCTCGGTGACTGGGACTGCGACGGGGTCGACACCGTCGGCATGTACCGGCCATCAAACGGTTTCGCCTACCTCCGGAACTCGAACACCCAGGGGGTTGCCGACATCGACTTCTTCTACGGCATACCCGGCGATGTGCCGCTGGCCGGCGACTGGAACGGCGACGGGTGCGACACGCTTGCCATCTATCGAAACAGCCGGGTGTACGTTCGCAACCGCCTCGGGACCGGCGTGGCCGACTACGACTTCTACTTCGGTGTCCCCGGCGACCGCCCCTTCGCCGGCGACTTCGACGGTGATGGCACAACCACCGTCGGCCTCTACCGGAATTCGAGTGGCTTCGCCTACCTGCGCCAGTCAAACACCACCGGCGTTGCCGACCTCGAGTTCTACTACGGCGTA
The DNA here is from genome assembly GCA_947259275.1 of uncultured Acidimicrobiaceae bacterium. Lineage (GTDB taxonomy): Bacteria > Actinomycetota > Acidimicrobiia > Spongiisociales > SHLN01 > SHLN01. The sequence continues at coordinate 51,813 of CAMYMH010000030.1, forward strand.
CCGTCCGATCGCATCCTCACCGGCGACTGGGACTCCGACGGTGACGAGACGGTGGGGATCTTCCGCCCCGCCGAGTCCCGCCTCTACCTGTCGAACCAAAACACCACCGCCGTCGCCGACCGGCAGCTCCGCTTCGGCGAGGGCCGCTACCTCCCGGTCGCAGGCAAGCTCGGGCTGGGAGACGCGCCGCCCTCCGACTTCGCCGATGCTGCTCGCTGGTCCGATCCGGCCACCTGGGGTGGCCAAGTTCCCGCCGCAGGTGAAGTCGTGACGGTGCCGGCCGGGACCGCCATCCTGATGGATGTTTCCCCACCCGCGCTCGGCGGACTGCGGGTGGATGGGACGCTCGTGTTCGACCGCCGCCACCTGGACCTCACCACCGATTGGCTGATAGTCACCGGCTACATGCAAGTAGGGACTGCCGGCGAGCCGTTCGAGCAACGGGCCACCATCACGTTGACCGGCGCCCCGGGCAGCGACACCATGGACATGGGTGCCAGGGTGTTCGGAGTGATGGGTGGCACTGTCGACCTGCACGGGAGCCCGGACGTGGCCTGGACCTCGCTGGCGGCGACCGCTCCCGCCGGCGCCACCTCCATCACTCTGCAGCAGCCGGTGACCTGGCAGCCGGGAGAACGCATTGTTATTGCCTCGACCGATTACGACTACGAGCAGGCCGAGGAGCGGACCATCACCTCGGTCGCCGGCACCACCGTCCGGTTCGCCGAGCCCCTCGAGCATCTCCACTGGGGTCAGCTGATGTGGCCGGACGGCCGGACGATCGATGAACGCGCCGAGGTCGGCCACCTCACCCGCTCCATCGTCATCCAGGGAGCCGACGACGGTGTGGCCGACCGGTTCGGTGGACACATGATGGCCACGCCCGGCAGCACCACCCGGATGGACCATGTCGAGCTGTTCCATATGGGCCAGGCCGGCGAGCTGGCCCGCTACCCGGTTCACTGGCACCAGGCGGGTGATGCGGCCGGCAGCTACCTGCGGGCCGCCGCCATCCACCACAGTTTCAGCCGCTGTGTCACCGTCCACGGGACGAACAACCTCCAGGTGGAGGACAATGTCGCCTACGACACCTTCGGCCATTGCTACTTCCTCGAGGATGGCGCCGAGCGAGGCAACCTCTTCGACCACAATCTGGGGCTCGTAACCCGGCGTCCCGAGGAGTCAGACGCCCTCCTCCCCTCCGACGTCAACTACCCGGGGCCGGGTACCTTCTGGATCACCAACCCGGACAACACCTTCAAGAACAACGTGGCGGCCGGCTCGCGCGGCATCGGATTCTGGTTTGCCCTGCCCGAGCACCCAACCGGACCCTCGGCTACCGATGCCATCTGGCCGGCTCGCACCCCGCTCCGGATGTTCGACGACAACGTCGCCCATTCGAATGGAGTCGACGGCCTGCACGTCGACCGGGGTCCACTCCCCTCCGGGTTCACCAACACCACCTACTACCAACCGCGCCTCGACCCCGCCGACCCGGATTCGCCGCCGGTGACCGCCTACTTCACCGATTTCACCGCCTATAAGAACCGGAACCGTGGGGCCTGGCTGCGGGGCGACAACCACATTGTGAGCGGAGCGGTGCTGGCCGACAACGCCATCGGGCTCACCTTTGCCTCCGACGAGAGCCAGCTGGTCGATTCGCTGCTGGTTGGTGAGACGGGCAACCCCGGTGATCCTCGCCCGTGGGAGGAGACGGGTACCAACGGGCGCAGCCTCCCCCAGCCCTGGGATGCCGATACCACCATTCGCGGCTTCGACTTCTACGACGGCACCGTCGGGGTGCGCGACTCGCACTTCGTCGGGTACCAGAGCACTCCTCAGCGGGCCGCCGCCGCCCTCAGCGTGCTCAACTACACCGACTTCAGCCTCTCAACCGACAACTACGCACGCGGCCTCACGTTCGCCCGGTCGACTCAAGGGGTGTTCCTGGAAAGCCGGGCGGTACCGTCTGATCCCGAGTCGGGCGAGGATGGCTACCGGAGTGCGGTCTTCCAGGATCTCGACGGATCGGTGACCGGCACGCCCGGCACGGCCGTCACTGTGAACAACCCACTGCTCTACGACGGGACCTGCGCGTACCGGTCGGATTGGAACGCCCGGGTGTGCGCCGATGGGTACACGTCGCTCCTCATCGATGACCGCTCGGACACCAGCACCACCCTCGGGCCGATCGTGGTGACGCGCGACGACGGCGCTGCCCACACCGTGATCGGGCGCCCCGATGATGGTCCAAACGATCACTTCCGTACCAGCGTGCTCAACGGCCGGAGCTACACCATCGACGCTACCGGCTCGTGGACCCAGCACTACCAGATCCGCACCTACGAAATCAGCCAGGGCGAGTGGCTTCACGTGACGGTGAAGGGCTTCAGCGGAACCCCCAACATCTACCGCGACTGGTGGATCGACGAGCGCAACCGGCTGGAACCGGTGAGCAGCCTCTCCGCTCTCCTCAACTCGGACGGTCAGGCTTATTACCGGAATGGCTCGGACCTCCATCTCAAGCTGATGCCGCAGGAGGAACGCGAATGGACGGCGCTCGACATCTGCTCAACGGCCGGGTGCTGAGCGCCGTCGGCAGAGGAACACCCAGTCAATGACATGATCTCGAGCTACCAGCGTTGCACGGCGTCGTAGGCTTTGGGCATGGAGACCGTGCCCGCACGGCACCGCACCATCGAGGGATCCGCCCGCTTGAGTCGAGTCGGACGCGTTGGCTTCCCGGTCGAGAAGCTGGCCGGCGAGGACGGGCTCCTGGCCGAGCTGGGCCGGGAGAGCTCCCTCGCCATGTTCTTCGGTCGGGGGCGACGGGTGCGGCTCGCCGACGGCACCGAGTGGCGGATCAAGTCGACCACCTCGGGCAGGCACATCGTGCCCATAATCACGACCGAGGAGGGAACCATCGCGATCTCTGGTCCGCTGCACGCCAACCGCAGCTACGGCATCAATGGCAAGGACTACGGCTTCACGCTCATTCCGCTGGGCAAGGTTGGCTTCGGCGGTACCGGCCGGTGGGTGCTGCGCCGCTTCGAAGACCAGATCGCCGTCATCGATCAGCGGGAGCGAAACATCCAAGCCGATGAGCCCATACCGGTGGCCGCCGCCCTGATGGCGTTCACACTCATCACCCATGGGATTCCCGGCGAGGGCGACATCATCCCGCCGCGGGACTGAGCTTCAGGCGGCGTGAGCTCAGTGGACCTGCGGATCGGTCGTCACCGTCATCCGCATGAGTGCGGCCAGGATTCGCGCCGCGGGGATCCGGCCTTCGGCAATCACGACGCCGTCTGGGCCTCGAACCACCGGGACCCGGTGGGCGAACTCCTCGTACCCAGCCGGAGCCGCCTCGACATCGACGGTGTGAACATCGATGCCCAACCTGCCGGCGACCCGGAGCACGACGCTCATGCCCGCTTCACACGCCGCGTCGTCCTGACGGATCAGGACCTCGAGGTATCGCCCGTCGACAATGTCCTGGCCCATCGGGGTCTCAGTACTTGGACGAGTACTCGGTGAGGGCGTGCATGTAGTTGCTGCGCTCGAAGGCACTCGGGTCTGGGCTCGACCGCTGGCTGAGGCTCCCGCGCGCCTGGTCGAGGGATTCGTAGTTCCCCCGCTCCAGCCACTGTTCGACCCCTTCGAGAACGGTCGAAACATGTCCGGTCCCATGCTTCAGCAGAGCCGACGCCATCATCGTCACGTCGGCGCCGGCCAAGATGAGCTTGAGAACGTCCTCGGACGTGTGCACGCCGGTGGTGGCCGCCAGCGACGCGTCGACTCTGTCGTGCAGGATCGCCATCCAGCGCAGCACCAGCCGCATCTCCTCCGAGGTCGACAGCACCAGATTGGGGCCGACGGTAAGGGTTTCGAGGTCGATGTCGGGCTGATAGAACCGGTTGAACAGCACCAGGCCGTCGGCACCGGACTCGATGAGGCGTCCGGCCATATGGGCCATGGACGTGAAGTAGGGCCCCACTTTCACGGCCAACGGAATCGTGACCGCTGCCCGCACCCGCTCCACCAATCGCAGATACTCATCCGCCACCTGCGGCCCCGGCCGCTCGGTGTCGGCGGCGATCAGGTAGATATTGAGTTCGAGCGCGTCGGCTCCGGCGTCCTCGATGATGCGGGCATACAGAGTCCATCCGCCGGCCGAGTCGCCGTTCAGGCTGGCAATCACCGGGATCGACAATGCCTCTTTGGCCGCCCGCAAATGATCGAGATAGTCACCGGCCCCGGTGTTGTAATCGTCCATCTCCGGGAAATACCCCCCGATGGACTCGGCCGAGATCTCCGATCCGTAGTCGAGGGCCGCGTGTACCGCCATCGCCTCATGCTCAATTTGCTCCTCGAACAGCGACGGCATCACCACCGCCGCCGCCCCGGCCGCCTCCAGCGCAAGCAGCGACTCGACGTTGCGGGTCAGGGGTGAGGACGACGGCACGATCGGGTTCGCCAGGTCGAGACCGAGATACTTGGTGGCCAGATTCATTCGCCCTCCTCCAGATCCTCGAAGACGGCCGTGCGATGCACGTTGACCATCTGTTCGTACAGCTGCCAGCGATTGTCGATATCGTCCTGGGCCTGCTGCGCCAACTCCTCGGCGTGCTCGGGGTTCGCCCTCGCCAGCATGGCGAACCTGCCTTCAAGCGCCGCGAACTCCTTGAAGGAAATCTTCGGCTCCCGGCTGTCGAGGCGCAAGCCGGGCTTGCCGGCGGCCTCGGCGGCCGGGTCGTAGCGGTAGAGCGGCCAGTAGCCGCTCTCGGCAGCTCGCTTCTGATGCGCCATCATGCTTCCCATGTCAATGCCGTGGGCAATGCACGGGCTGAAGGCAATGATCAGCGAAGTGCCCTCGTGCGCTTCCGCCTCGGCAAAAGCCTTCACCACCTGGTTCATGTTTGCGCCCATGGCGATCTGCGCCACGTAGACGTTCCCGTAGGACTGGGCAATCATGCCGAGGTCCTTCTTGCCGGTGGACTTGCCGCCGGCGGCGAACTTGGCGACCGCGGCCCGCGGAGTCGCCTTCGAGGCCTGGCCACCGGTGTTTGAGTAGACCTCGGTGTCGAGCACCAGGATGTTGACGTTCCGCCCCATGGCCAGCACGTGGTCGAGGCCGCCGAACCCGATGTCGTACGCCCAGCCATCCCCGCCCACGATCCACACGCCCATCTGCACCAGGTACTCGGCTACCGTCTCCAACTGCTTGGCCCGGGGGTCGTCGACGTCCTGGAGGGTGGTGATGAGCTGTTCGATCCGCTCGCGCTGCTTGCGCACCCCGCTCTCGTCCGACTGTTCGGCTTCGAGGATTTCGCCGGCCAGATCGCCGACCTCGGTGCTCAGAGCGCCGAGCAAGGTTCGGGCGGTGCGGGCATGGCCGTCGATCGCGAGCCGCATACCGAGGCCGAACTCGGCGTTGTCCTCGAACAACGAATTCGCCCAGGCCGGTCCTCGGCCGGCCGCGTCCTTCGCCCACGGCGTGGTGGGAAGGTTGGCGCCGTAGATGGAAGAGCATCCGGTGGCGTTTGCCACCAGGATTCGATCGCCGTACATCTGTGAGAGCAGCTTGAGGTAGGGCGTCTCGCCGCAACCCGAGCAGGCGCCCGAGAACTCAAACAGCGGCTCGAGCAGCTGGGATCCCTTGATGGAATCCACCTTGACATTCGTGCGATCCAACTCGGGGAGGTCGAGGAAGAACTCGAAGTTGGTCCGCTCCTCATCGACATGCTCCAGCTGTGATTCCATGTTGATCGACTTGTGTTTGACCTCCTCCTTGCTGTGAGCGGGGCAGATATCTACGCATACCCCACAGCCGGTGCAGTCCTCCGGGGCCACCTGGATGGTCATGTTCATGCCCGCGTAGTCACGGCCGCTCCACTCCTTGGTTTGGAAACCGGCCGGCGCCGAGTCGAGCTCACTCGGATCGTAGATCTTCATCCGAATGGCGGCGTGGGGGCACACGAGGGCACAGCGACCGCAGTCGATGCAGATATCGGGATCCCAGATCGGGATCTCCTCGGCGATGGACCGCTTCTCCCACTGGGCGGTGTCGGTAGGGAAGGTTCCGTCTACCGGCAGGGCGCTCACCGGCAGCAGATCGCCCTTCCCGCCGATGATCATTCCGGTCACTCGCTGAACGAAGTCGGGAGCGTGTTCGGGCACGGCCGGGGCCAGGTGGATGGTGGAACCGGCTGCGGTGGGAACCTTCACCTTGGAGAGGGCGTCGAGCGATGCGTCGACTGCCTGGAAGTTGCGATTGAGCACCACTTCGCCCCGCTTGCCGTAGGCGGAGCGGATGGCATCCTTGATGGCGGCGATCGCCTCGTCCTGGGGAACGATCTCCGAGAGGGCGAAGAAGCAGGTCTGGAGCACGGTGTTGATGCGTCCACCCAGCTCGGCCTCGCGGGCGACCCGGTAGCCATCAACCACGTAGAACTCGAGCCGCTTGGAGATGATCGCTTCTTGGACGTGGGCGGGCAGGTGCTCCCAGACTTCGTCTGGACCGTAATGGCTGTTGAGGAGGAAGGTGGCCCCTTCGTCGGCCAATGCCAGCATGTCCACCTTTTCGAGGAACCCGAACTGGTGGCAGGCAACAAAATTGGCATTCTCTATCAGATAGGTGGACGTGATGGGCCGGGGCGAGAACCGCAGGTGCGAGACCGTCATCGCCCCCGACTTCTTGGAGTCGTAGACGAAGTGGCCTTGGGCGAAGCGGTCGGTGAGCCTGCCGATTATCTTCACCGAGTTCTTGTTGGCCCCTACCGTGCCGTCGGCTCCCAGGCCGAAGAAGACCGCTTGCACCACGTCGTCGGGCTCACGCCACTCCTCCTCGACGGGCAGGCTGAGACGGGTTACGTCGTCGGTGATGCCGACGGTGAAGTGCCGCTTGGGGTCGGAAGCGCCGGCCTCGGCCAGCACCCTCATGACCATGGGCGGAGTGAATTCCTTGCTGGACAGGCCGTAGCGGCCGCCGATTACCTCGATCTGGTGGCGCCCTCCCTCGCGCAGCGCCGCCACCACATCCTGATAGAGGGGCTCGCCGACTGCCCCCGGCTCCTTGGTGCGGTCGAGAACTGCCATGCTCGACACCGAGGCGGGGACCGCGGCGAGGAAGGGCTCGACCGAGAATGGGCGGTACAGGTGCACGGTTACCATCCCGACCTTCTCGCCCCGGTCGTTGAGGGCGTCGACTGCCTCCCGGGCGGCCCCGGCACCTGAGCCCATGAGGACGACGACCCGCTCGGCATCGTCGGCCCCGTAGTAGTCAAACAGTCCGTAGCGGCGGCCGGTCAGATCGGCGAGACGCTCGAAAGCGGATTCCACGGCGGGGGCGACCGCGTCGTGGAACGGGTTGGCGGCTTCGCGCGCCTGGAAGAAGACGTCGGGGTTCTGGGCGGTCCCCCGCAGCACCGGTCGGTTCGGGTTGAGCGCCCGTTGGCGATGTTCGGTGATGAGCGCCCCACTCACCATCTCACCCATGATCTCGGGACCGAGCGCCTCGATCTTCATCACCTCGTGTGAGGTGCGGAAGCCATCGAAGAAGTGCAGGAACGGCACCCGGGTTTCGAGGGTGACAACGTGGGCGACCAGCGCCATATCTTGCGCTTCTTGCACCGTCGCCGAGCTGAGCAGAGAGAAGCCGGTCTGGCGAGCGCCCATGACATCACTGTGATCCCCAAAGATGCTGAGGGCGTGAGTGGCGACGGTGCGAGCGGCTACGTGGATGACGGCCGGGGTCAGCTCGCCGGCGATCTTGTACATGTTGGGGAGCATCAACAGGAGGCCCTGGGAGGCGGTGAAGGTGGTGCTGAGCGCGCCCGCCTGCAGCGACCCGTGCATGGCGCCGGCAGCACCGCCCTCGCTCTGCATCTCGACGACTTCCGGGACGGTGCCCCAGATGTTCGGCTCCTTTCGCTGCGACCAGGCGTCTGCCAGCTCACCCATGGCCGAGGCCGGAGTGATCGGATAGATGGCGATGACCTCGGACAGAGAATGCGCAACACGGGCAGCGGCTTCGTTGCCGTCGACCACTACGTAGTCAGGTTTCACGGAACTCCTCGATTTGTTCGGGCTGGCCCGAGTCTACGAAATCTTTCCGCCGTTCCAGCAGTACCAAACGGCGGTTGCGGCCAGGGCCGCTGGCATGACGTTTCCTTCCCCGGAGAGGGAGGAGGGCCAGACAGCAGTTGCGAAGCAACTGCCCAGCAAAGCCGTAGGCGTTGCCCCCCACCCCGACTCCGCCTTCGGCGGAGCCACCCCGCCCTCAGGGCGGGGAGGAACACGTGATGGAGCCAGCGTGGCGGCGACGCTTGGCGTGGCACTGGTCACGAAATCCGCAACGCTCCACCGGGAGCTCCGAGAACGCGGCGCGTTCCTGCCGAGTTGTCGAGTTGCCGGGAACGCGACGGGTTCCTTCCCCTCGAGGGGAAGGTGGACTCGGAGCAAGGCTCCGAGGACGGATGGGGGGGCGGGGAACGCTACGCGTTCCTAAAGAGTTGCTCCCCAACTCCACTCCTGCCAGACAGCAGTTGCAAAGCAACTGCCCAGCAACGCCGTAGGCGTTGCCCCCCACCCCGACTCCGCCTTCGGCGGCAACGCCGTAGGCGTTGCCCCCCACCCCGACTCCGGGAAGGCTTCGCCTTCCTTGGCAACCCGTAGGGTCGCCGATCAGGCCTCGTACTTGCGGAGCTCGCGGCGGGCAATCGAGCGCTTGTGCACCTCATCCGGCCCATCGGCGAATCGGAGCGTCCTGGCGTACGCCCACAAGCGTGCCAGCGGAGTGTCCTGGCTGAGCCCGGCCGCACCGTGGGTCTGGATGGCGCGATCGAGCACATAGTTGGCGGCATCGACCGCGGCCACCTTGATGGCCGAGATCTCGATGCGGGCCGCCTTCTTGCCCACCGTGTCCATCATCCAGGCCGCCTTCATGGTGAGCAGCCGCGCCTGTTCGATCCGCACCCGCGACTCGGCGATCCAATCCTGGATGACGCCCTGGTCCGACAGCGGTCCGCCGAAGGCTTCCCGGGCGAGGGCGCGTTTGCACATCAGCTCCAAGCCCCGCTCGGCGGCGCCGATCATGCGCATGCAATGGTGGATGCGGCCGGGGCCCAGGCGAGCCTGGGCGATCGCGAAACCGGCGCCCTCGGTCCCGATCAGGTTGCTGGTTGGGACGCGAACATCGGTGAACGTGACCTCCGGGTGGCCGGTGTAGCCGTCGTCGAACCCGAACACCAGCATCGGGCGGACCACTTCAACGCCGGGAGCACCCATCGGTACCAGCACCTGGCTCTGGCGCTGGTAGATCGGGCCTTCCGGATCGGTGATTCCCATGAAGATGGCGACCTCGGCCCGGGGGTTGATGGCGTTGCTGGTCCACCATTTGCGGCCGTTGATGACGTACTCGTCGCCCTCGCGGACAATACGTGCCTCAATGTTGCGGGCATCGGAGCTGGCCACGTCTGGCTCGGTCATTGCGAAGCACGATCGGATCTCCCCATCCAGCAGGGGCAGGAGCCAGCGGTCCTGCTGCTCGGGGGTCCCGAACTCGGCCAGGATCTCCATGTTCCCGGTGTCGGGTGCCGAGCAGTTGAACACCTCCGAGGCCCACCAGACCCTGCCCATGATCTCGGCCAGGGGTGCATATTCGACGTTGGTGAGCCCCGGCCCGAAGCGCTCGTCGGGAAGGAATAGGTTCCACAAGCCGTCGGCTTTGGCAACCGCCTTCAGCTCGTCGAGGAGCGGCGGAATGTGGAGCGGGTCGCCGGAGTCGACGATGGCCTGCTCGAAAGCCTCCTCGGCCGGATAAATGTGCTCGTGCATGAAAGCCTGCACGCGGGTGGCCAGATCGGCCGCGCGGGGGGTGGGAGTGATGTCCATTGCGCCAGGGTAACGCCCGGTTAGGTCAGCTGGCGCTGCACGTCGAGCAGGTGGTGGTGCACTTCATGCCAGGTGTCCAACGCCACCCACCTGAGCGTCCTTTCCGGGGGCTCGAGCCCGTCGTACACCACCGCTCGCTCCCAGTCCTTCGGACCAAGCCGGGACAGAACGTTGGCCAACAGACCGGCGGCATCAGTCAGCTGACGGGCGACGTCGTCGGGGTTCTGTTGGGCGTAGCCGTCGTGCTCGACCCGCTCCTCCCGTCCCATCAGCGGCGGTGAGGGGTGGTCGGCACGCCGGGCAAGTAGAACCCGCTCGCGCTGCACCAGCAGCACGTCGCGCAGGTGGCAGCCATATTCGAGCGGCGACCAGGTCCCGGGCGCCCGCCGACTCACCAGGTCGGCTCCTTGGTCGGTGAGCAGGTGAGACATCTGGGTGGCACCCTGCACGATCGCCGGCCCGGCCAGTGAAGCGTCGCTCGTCTCGAACTCGAAGCGACACTCGTCGCACTGTTCCATGGGCGCATCCTAAGGTCGCACCGCCTTGGGATGAGTGGTGGGGATAGATTGAGGGAATGACCCTTCAGGTGCTTCTCCCGGACCGAGTCTTCGATTCGATCACCGGCCAGATGCTGGACGACCACGTCGTGGTCATCGAAGGCGATCGCATCGTGGAGGTGGCGCCGGCCGGATCCAGCGGCGAACCGCCAACGTCCAGGCTCGAGGGCTACACCCTGCTCCCCGGCCTCATCGACGCCCACACCCATCTGGCCATCCCGCTCGACGATGGCCAGGGCTTCGCGGCGGTCGTGCAACGTAGCGGTGCCGAAGATGCACTGCTGGGGGTCAAGCACGCCCGCGAGACTCTCGTTGCCGGATTCACCACCGTCAGGGACATCGGTCCGTGGCGAGCGTTCACCGACCTGGCGCTGCGGAATGCGATCGAGCAGGGCTGGGTGGCCGGACCCCGGATGGCGTGTGCCGGTGCCTTCGTCACCTGCCCGGGGGGTGGCGGCGACATCACCGGCCTGGCGGTCGATGTGGATGAAGTTCTGCCCCGCGAGCTCCGGTTCGGTGTAACCAGCGGAGTCGATCAGATGCGGACGACGGTGCGCCAAATACTCCGATATGGAGCCGACTTCATCAAGGTGCTGGCCACCGGGGCGGTCCTCACGTCCGGTACCAAGCCGGGCGCGCCCGAGTTCACCGAGGACGAACTGCGGGCGGCCGTCGAGACGGCTTCGGAGGCGGGGAGCTACGTCGCCGCCCACGCCCACGGAACCGAGGGAATCAAGCGGGCGGTCCGAGCCGGCGTCCGATCCATCGAACATGGATCGATGCTCGATGACGAGGCGATCGATCTCATGGTTTCCAACGGCACCTACCTGATGGCCGATCTGTATGACGGGGATTACATCCTGGAAAACGGCCCCAAACTCGGCTACTCCGAGGAGGTCCTGGAGAAGACCAGGCAAACCACCGACGTGCAGCGGGCCGGCTTCGCGAAGGCAATCGAGGCCGGCGTGCGGATCGCCTTCGGAAGCGACGCCGGCGTGTTTCCACATGGCATCCAGGCCCGCCAGTTCTCCTACTACGTCGAGTACGGTCTCACTCCGGCCCAGGCGATCCAAAGCGCCACCCGGTGGGCGGCCGAACTCATGGGATGGAGTGACCGGGTTGGATCACTCACCCCCGGCACGTTCGCCGACCTGGTCGGGGTGGAAGGCGATCCACTCGAGAATGTCAGCCTTCTGGAGGACATCGGGCTGGTCATGCGCGGCGGCGACTGGATGCGCGGCCCGGTCGGCTAGGTTCTCCGACTCGCCCCGGCACGTTCCCGAGCTACGCCTCCAACAGCTCCTTCAAATTGCTGAGGTTGGACCTGACATCACGCTGGTAGAGCCGAACAACGAGCGGGTCGGCCAGTTTGCCGAAGAACCCGCCGAGCGACTCTGTCGTCTGATGCCATGTGAAGGTGGTTCCGCCTCCGGTCGCGACCAGCGTTTCTTCGACGGTGAACGCGAACGGAGCCTCGATACTCCGCAACACCGCACGGTGACCCAGGTCGAGTTCGGCGTACTCCATCTTCCATTCGAAGCGGCGACCTGCCACTCTGCTCACGCCTCGAACATGCGAGCCTTTCCGAATCTCGTCGTCGAGCAGCTCGAACTCCACGAGATTGGATTGCCAGAGCGTCGGGTTGGCCGGGTCGATGAGGAAAGCTTGGACCTCCGCGGGAGGCCGATCGATATAGATGGTCTCGGTCAATTCGGGCATACATCCTCCTTCCCCGCGAACACCCCAGAATCCTGGATAGGCGGCAAAGCCGATAGAGGACTTTGTCAGTAGTTCTGGAGGCGCGTCCGCGGCCTCCACTAAATGGGAACCTGAACTCCGACTTCTACCACCTGGTCGGGCGGAAGGCCGAAGAAGCGGGCCGCGCTGGCGGAGTTTCGATGCATGAATGAAAACAGGTGCTCGCGCCACAACTGCATGCCGGGGAGTTCGGTGGCGAGGACCGTCTCTCTGCCGATGAAATAGGTTGCTTCGACGGGGTCGAACCCGAAGCCGCTCGAGACGATGTCCTGCAACGCCCTCGGCACATCGGGGTCTTCCATGAACCCGTATAGGAGCACGACCTGGAAAAACCCCTCACCCAGGGTGTGGACCGTGGCGCGCCGCGCCTGGGGTACCCGGGGTTGGCCGGCGACCTCGACGGTCACCAGCACGATCTCCTGGTGAAGCACTTCGTGGTGGCGCAGGTTGGTGAGGAGAGTCGGTGGGGTCGCCCCCGCCTGGCTGAATAGATAGACACCGGTGCCGGCAACCCGCGCCTGCGGGTGCTCCACGATGGAAGCGATGAACCGCTCGACCGGCAGCTCGCTCTTCTTGCCGCGGGCCGCCACCAGCTCCTTCCCGGTCTTCCAGGTCGCCATCAAGGTGAAGCCGATGACTCCGATCACCAGCGGGAACCAGCCACCGGCCGGGATCTTGGCGACATTGGCTCCGAAAAACACCAGATCCACGAGCAGGAACGCTCCGGTCAGTCCGATGGCGAACGCGGGACGCCATCTCCAGTGGTCGCGCATGATCACGAATAGCAGCAGGGTGGTGATCACCATGTCGGTGGCGACGCCGACCCCGTAGGCGGCGGCGAGGTTGCTCGACGACCCGAATGAGAACACCAGCGCGACCGCGGCAATCATCAGCAGCCAGTTGATCGTGGATACGTAGATCTGCCCGAACTCACGCGGCGAGGTGTGGTCGACATGCTGGCGCGGGAGATATCCCAGCTGGATCGCCTGCGAGGTCAGGGAGTAGGCGCCCGAGATCAGCGCCTGGGAGGCGATGACGGTTGCCAGGGTGGCGAGTACCACGAGCGGGAGCACCGCGAACTCGGGAGCCAGGCTGTAGAACGGATTCTCGATGGCTTCGGGATCGCGAATCAGCAAAGCCCCCTGGCCGAAGTAGTTCAACACCAGAGCCGGGAACACCAGGCCGAACCATGCGAGCCGGATCGGCCGGGTACCGAAGTGGCCCATGTCGGCATAGAGCGCTTCGCTTCCGGTGACCACCAGAAAGACGCCGCCGAGGGCAAGGAAAGCGAACCGGGGCTCGCCGGCCACGAACTGAGCGGCCTCCAGCGGACTGAGCGCCGCCAGGACGCCCGGCTCCCGGACGATCTGGGCTAGGCCGAGACCCGCCAGCACGGCAAACCAGATCACCATGACCGGGCCAAACAACGTGCCGAGCGTCGCAGTCCCCCGATGCTGGTTGGTGAACAGGATCACCAGGATGGTGGCGGCGATTACCAGTACCCAGGGTCCCAACGATGGGACGGCGACCTCCAGGCCCTCGACGGCCGACAGGACCGAGATCGCCGGCGTGATCATCCCATCGCCGTAGAGGAGGGCAGTCCCGAACAGGCCAACGCCGATCAGTGCCAGGCGACCCTTCGATTGGCTCGCCTTGCGGATGATGAGCGACGTGAGCGCCAGAATCCCACCCTCGCCATCGTTGTCCGCTCGCATCACGAAGCTCAGGTACTTCACCGAGACCACCAGAACCAGCGCCCAGAGAATCAGAGAGAGCACGCCGAGCACACCGTCCCTGGTCACCTCGAGGTCGGCTACCGCGAACGCCTCACGAAACGCGTACAACGGGCTGGTGCCAATGTCGCCAAACACCACTCCCAACGCTCCCAGCGTGAGCACGGCGAGGTACTTCGGGTTGGCGGACTGTTGGTTCGGGTTCGGATGGTTCACCGTCATGTTCTACTACGTCGCGGTCATTCGATACCTGCAAGCTCCTCGAAGGCGGCGATCGGTTGTGCGACCCTCAGCACCAAATCGAGCATCCGACGGCTGACCTCAAAGACACTTCATGTCGCACCCCCCTGCTACTATACGAACATATGTTCGATGACAAACCAGAGGTCGTGATACCCCCGGGATTGGACGAAATGGAGCCCGGCCCGGTGCTGGCGGGGTTCCTTTCATCGATCGACGTCTCGCAAGCGTCGGGACACGACCAGATCGTCGTATTGCGGGCCCATCAGCGGATGGCGTCCTTCTACGCTGCCCAGGTGTACGAAGACATGGCCGCGGTATCGGACTCGCTTCACGAGCTCGATGACGACCCCGGGTTAGCCACTGAGGCAGCCGCCGCCGAGATACGCGCCGCACTGCGGCTCACTCGCCGAACCGCCGACTCCGAACTCAGCCTGGCGCTCGATCTTCGACGCCGGCTCCCCCGGGTCTGGAAACTGCTGGCCACCGGCGACATCGACGTGCGCCGTGCCAGAGTGATGATCCACAGCACCGGCCATCTGCCAATCGGGGCCGCGCAGGAGGTGGTTGAAAGGGTGATCGATGATGCGCCCCGGCTCACCACCGGCCAGCTGACGGCTCGGCTTCGCCGCCTCTGTATTGACGTGAACGCCCAGGATGCCGAGGACCGCTATCGGGAAGCCATCTCGGATCGCCGCATTGTCACCGAGCCGACCCCGGAGGGAACCGCCCATCTGATGGGCCTCGATCTTCCACCTCATCGACTCGCCGCCGCCATGCGTCGCATCAATCAACTGGCCCGTAGCTTGCGGTCCGACAACGAATCCCGCTCCATGGACCAGCTCCGCGCCGATGTGCTGCTCGACCTCCTCAACGGGAGCTCCAATCGCATTCCTGCCCGGGGAGCCGGAGGCACCGTCGACATCCATGTGGATCTGGACACTCTCACCCGGCTGGCCGATCATGCCGGGGAGCTGGCCGGGTATGGGCCGGTCATCGCCGACATCGCCCGCCAGGTAGCCGATGATCAGCCCGAAGCCGAGTGGCGCTTCTCGGTCACCGAGTCCGACACGGGCCGGGTTCTTCACCGCGGCATCACCCGCAGACGACCCACCGCCGGCCAGCGTCGGCAAGTCGAGATGCGCAACCCCAGCTGTGTCTTTCCTGGCTGCCGCATGCCCGCCGCCGATTGCGATCTCGATCACCGAGTTCCCTATGCAGAGGGTGGACCCACCATCAGCTCCAACCTCGCTCCGCTGTGCCGGCACGACCACGGCATTCGCCATCGGGCCGGGTGGATCCACCACCCCCTGCCCGACGGCGATCATCGTTGGATCACCAAGCTCGGCCACACCTACACCACCAGCGGCACCCCGCCCTAGGACCTCGAGGCAACCCGCCCCCGGGACTACGTCACCACCACGGTTAGGTCGCCGATACCTTCGACATGCCCGTTGAGCCGATCACCACGAACTACCGGCCCGACGCCTGAGGGCGTCCCCGAGAAGATCAGGTCGCCCGGAACCAGCGTGAACAGTTGCGATAGGTGGGCGATCATCTCCGGGACCTTCCATATCATCTGGCGGAGATCGCCATCTTGGCGAATCTCATCGTTGACGGTGAGCCGAATCGCCCCGCGGCTTGGATGGCCGGTCGCGCTCGCGGGTACGAGCTCGCTGCAGGGCGCGGCCGCCTCGAATGCTTTGCCGACCTCCCACGGGCGGCCGAGCTGCTTGGCCTCCATCTGCAGATCACGCCGCGTCATGTCGAGGCCAACCGCGTAGCCATAGACGTGGTCGAGCGCCTCCTCCACCCCGATATCACGTCCTCCGGAGGCGAGCGCCACAACCAGTTCGATCTCGTGATGGACGTCGCTGGACATCGGCGGGTACGGGAAGCGGCCATCCAACACCAGCGTGTCGGCATTCTTCTGGAAGAAGAACGGCGGTTCTTGGTCCGGGTCGTAGCCCATTTCAATGGCATGGGCCGCATAATTTCGGCCAACGCAGTAAATCCGATGGACTGGGAACAGCAGGTCGCTGTCCCGGATGAGCAGCGCGGGCGTATCGGGTGGCGTGACGACGTAGTTCAAGGTGCCCCGGCAGGTGGTGGAGTCAACACCCTAGAGTCATTCTGGCGCCGAACCCTGCGCGCGGTCCACCTCAAAACCCGGGATCCAACCTCAGAGCCGCCTCCAGCCGCAGCAGGTACTCCGCCCGCGTTATCTCGATCGCTCCCAGCGATTCCAAGTGTTTCGTGTGCCACTGCACGTCGAACAACTCGGCTCCGCCCTTCTGGAGCTTCTCGACCAGCCGCACCACCGCCACCTTCGAGGCATCGCGTGAGCGATGAAACATCGACTCGCCGGCAAACAGGCCTCCGGCCGCGACCCCATACAGACCGCCTGCCAGGGTCCCCGATTTGTCCCACACCTCCACGCTGTGCGCCCAGCCGAGGTCAAACAGGCGTCGGTACGCCACCCGTATCTCATCGGTGATCCAGCCATGCGGGCGGGCGGGATCGGCGCACCCGGCGACCACCGCGTCGAAATCCACATCGAACGAAACCTCGTATTTCGCAAGCGACTTCTTCAGCGATCGTGAGACATGGAGCCCATCGAGCGGAATGATCGCCCGCGGGTCCGGCGACCACCATCCCATCGTGAGGTCGGGCCCGGCCGGCATCGGGAACACCCCCGCCCGGTATGCCGCCAGCAGTGTGCCGGGCTCGAGGTCGGCTCCAATTCCGAGCAGCCCGGTGTCGTCGGCCGAGTCAACCGGAGGGAACACCCACCGCGTGGCGGCCGGCTCGGTGGGCGTTCTAGATCCCTCCGGAGAACGTGTCACACTCGTTGGGATCACCCGACTCGAATCCACGGTTGAACCACCTGACCCGCTGCTCCGACGTCCCATGCGTAAAAGAGTGAGGATTCACGTAGCCCTGGGTGGTCTGCTGGATGCGATCGTCGCCGACCGCGGCGGCGGCAGTTAGCGCCTCCTCAACGTCCCCCGGCTCGAGATCGGAGGCGGCACTATGTGCCCACACGCCGGCCAGGCAGTCGGCCTGGAGCTCCTGGCGCACCGAGAGGGCGTTCCGATCCTCGGTGCTGGCCGTCCGCTGCAGGTTCTGCACCTGGCCCATGACTCCCAGCTCGTTCTGGACATGATGGGCGTACTCATGCGAAACCACGTAAGCCTGGGCAAAGTCGCCTGCCGCCCCAAACCGCTGCTGGAGGGTCGAGAAGAAGTCGAGATCGAGATAGACGTTTCGATCCAGGCTGCAGTAATGGGGCCCAACCGCGGCGGTGGCACCGCCGCACGCCGACTGGGTCTGGCCCGTGAACAGGACAAACGTCGCCGGGTTGTACTGGCGGTTGGCCGAGGCGAAGACCGTTGTCCAGGTCTCCTGAATGTCGACGTCAAGGTATTCCATGAAGTCGACGAGCTCGGCATCGGGATCGGGGGCATTCGACAGGTCTTCACCGGCCGGAGCCTGTTGAGCCGACAGCTGGCCGAAGATGTCGTTGACGTCGAAACCGCCGCCACCACCCCCAAGCAACAGGGCCGCCAGGATGCCAAGAATCCCGAGCCCCCCTACCGCCGCCCCGCCGGCGGCAACACCCCTGCGCCTGCGGTCTTCTACATGGGTCGGCCCCTCGACTCTTCGCCAACGCACGTCATTACCTCCTCGAACAACGCACGTTACTCCTCCGGGAGCAACCGCGGGCCGGTCCCTTTACACTTCGTGCATGAGTACCAAACAATACGGCATGTCCGTTCACACCAGCCTGTCCCCCGAAGCGGCCGAGGCCCACATCCGCCAATCCCTCAGCGACGAGGGCTTCGGCATCCTCAGTGAGATCGACGTGGCGGCAACGCTCAAGGCGAAGCTGGGCGTAGAACGCAAGCCCTACAAGATCCTCGGCGCCTGCAATCCGCCGCTCGCCAACCGGGCGCTGCAAGCCGACGAGTCGATCGGATTGCTGCTTCCGTGCAACGTCGTGGTCTACGAGGACGAAGACGGCACGGTGGTTTCGGCCATCGAGCCGCTGGCGATGGTGGAGCTGTCGCCGGGTGTTCAAGACATCGCCGACGAGGCCCACGACGCCCTCGAACGAGCCATCCAGGCAGTGCCGGTCGGCTGAACCGTGCAAGCCACCGTTGACCGGGCGCTAGCACCGCTGACCGCCAAAAAGACCCAATGGGCACGCCTGAGTGTGGCTCGCAAGCTCCGCTACCTCGGGGCAATGCGTGCCGCCATCGCCAAGCGCGCCGACGAGTGGGTTCGCCTGTCCCTCGAAGGCAAGCAGCTCCCGGCCGATTCTCCCCTCGCCGGTGAGGAATGGATCTCAGGGCCCTATGCGGTACTGATCGCAATCAATGCCCTCAGCAAGAGCCTCCGAGCACTGGCCACCGGCGGCGACGTTCTGGCAGGCACCAAGATCCGCACCCGGGCCAGCGGCCAGGTGGTGGTCGACGTCTATCCGGCAGACATCTTCGATCGATTGCTGTTGAACGGATACCACGCCGAGGTGTGGATGCAGGACGAAGTTACCCCTGCCAACTTGCGCGATCACGTTGCCTCCTTCTACAAGCAGCAGAACCCCCTCGGTTCCGTCGGACTCATCCTCGGAGCCGGCAACATATCGTCGATTCCCCTGCTCGATGTCCTCACCAAGATGTTCGTCGAGGGTCAGGTCGCGATCGTCAAGATGAACCCGGTCAACGACTATCTGGGGCCCTTGTTCGAGGAGGTCTGCACCGACCTCATCGACGATGGTTATCTCCGCTTCGTCTACGGCGGTGGCGACGTCGGCGCCTACCTGACGGCCCACGAGCTGGTCGACACGCTTCACATCACCGGCAGCGCCCGCACCTACAACCACATCGTGTTCGGCGGTGGCGAGGCAGGCGCCGACCGGCAGGCCCGCAACGAGCCGATCATCAACAAGCCATTCACCAGCGAGCTCGGCGGGGTTGGTCCAACCTTCATCGTCCCCGGCCCCTGGACCGACGCCGACCTCGCCTTCCAGGCCGAGCATCTCGCGACCCAGAAGTTCCACAACGCCGGCTTCAATTGCATCGCCTCGCAAGTGCTGGTCCTTCCAAAAGGATGGACCGGAACCGACCGGTTGGTCGACGAGCTGCGCCGCACCATCCGCAGCATCCCCGCCCGTGAGGCCTACTACCCGGGCGCCGACGATCGCCAGCAGGCGGCGGTGGCCAAGCACCCCCATGCCGAGGTCCTCGACGCCGGCCGGGTGCCGCGCACCCTCATCACCAACATCGATCCCAATGGCAAGGACGAGTACGCGTTCACCACCGAGTTCTTCGGCGGTGTGTATGCGACCACCAAGCTGGCCGAGCGCGATCCCGCCGATTTCATCCGCGCCGCGGTCACCTTCGCCAACGACAAGCTGGCGGGAACGCTCGGTGCCCAATTCCTGATCCATCCCAAGACCCAAGATCTCCTCGGCCCGGTTCTCGAAGACGCCATCGCCCACCTCAACTACGGCAACGTCGGCATCAACAGCTGGACCGGCGCCGGCTATCTGCTGCCCACCGCCACCTGGGGCGCCTATCCGGGTCACACCCACGACAACATCGGCAGCGGCATCGGGGTGGTTCACAACGCCTACATGTTCGATCGGCCGGAAAAGACGGTCGTGTACGCCCCGTTCCATCCATTTCCGCGGGCGTTGTGGAGCGGCCAGTTTCACCTTTCGCCCAAGCCGCCCTGGTTCGTTACCCATCGCCGCGCCGACAAAGCGGGCCAACGCCTCACGCGCTTCGCGGCCGAACCCGGCTGGCGCCACGTCCCCGGCATCTTCGCGGCTGCCCTGCGGCATTGATTACCCCGCTCACCGACATTCCCGACGGCCTCGGCGAGCTGCTGGCCATCATCGGGCTCGACCACCATCGGATCTCCGAGCAGCCCGGCCTGAACTTCGCGGCGGTTGAGGAGGAGATGGGCAACCGCTATGAGGTGGCCTTCGAATCCGAGGGCGGTCTCGTGTTCCTGTTGACCCAACCGGCCTATCAGCCGGAGCTGGGGGTTCAGGTCCACGTCCCCGCCGGCACCGACCTCCGCCAGGCCGAGGTTGAGCTGCTGGAGTCGCTCCGCCTGGAGGTAACAGATCTCCGATGGCGGGCTGCCGCCCTCCACCTGAATGAAGGCGACATCGTGAGCATCGATCCTGAGGCACCCGAGCGCTTCTACCCCGATGTCGTCGGCCAGGTCATCGATTACACCTACGCGGAGCACCCCGACCTGGTCGCCCTCCCCGACGTGAACTCGGCGGTCTACTCAATCCAGCTCGACAATGGCCGGCAAGTCGAGGTGCCATCCAACCTGGTGGTCTGGGAACCGATCCTGCACGCCCAGGCCGTCACCACCGCCTCACAATTCCTCCACTTCCTCTCGGCGTTGATCCACCACATGACGGTGCGGCCGGGTGAGTGGGACGACACCGGTGGCTCGCTTGGCCTGCTCGGAAGGCTCATCACCCGAATCGGGGTTCGCGAATCGGCGGCCCTCGAGGCTCGCGAGCAGCTCGCTCCGCGGTGGGGAACCATTGCGGTCGGCATTCTCGAGGCGGTCGCCCCGCCCAGCTGGGCCGAGGCAGACGAATGACCTAGAGCAGGTCCGCCGTCATCACCACGTCGGCGAACTCGTCCTGCAGGTTGGTAGCGGTCACCCGAGCCAACTCGTCTGCGGTCAGCCTGCCGCCTCCATGCGCCGGCAGATCGAAGGTGTGGGTCGCATCGAGCACAAACAGCGTGTCGTAACCGAGGTTGCCTGCCATCCGGGCGGTGGTCTCGCAACAGAAGTTGGTCTGGATGCCGGTGACGGCGACCCCGGTGATGCCCTGCTCCTGGAGCCAGCCGTGCAGGTCCGGGGTGCCGTAGAAGGCCGAGTTGACCTGCTTGGAAACCAGCAGGTCCGGTGAACCGTCCACCATCGGCTGGAAGGCGTTGCCCGGCTGATCGGGACGCAGGGGCGAGCCGGGAGTGACCGAGTCGTGGCGAACGTAGACGATGGGTCGGCCGGCCGCTCGCCAGGTCCTGATGAGAGCCGCCAGGTTGGCTTCGAAGTCGGGATTGTTGCGCGGGCCCCATACCGGATCGTCGAAGCCGGCCTGGACGTCGACCACAACCAGCGCGGTTGCGTCGAGATCGTGTTCCATGGCCCGGACGCTAGCGACTGATCCGGACGGGTATCGCAGCGCTGGTCACAACGGCACAGGCGACTCGAAGCAAGAAAACCGGGAATATACGAAATGGGTAGACAGTTGAGATATTTAGTGATATCATTCGAAATATATCGAACAGAACTAAACAGGTGCCAGAGACACATCAGGAGCTGATATGACGGTCATGGATCCGAGAGTACGCGATTTCACCGAGACGGCACCGCGCTCTCTACGCATCGAGGTGGACCCCTCCCCCGCCTACGAGCTGCTCTTCGAGCTCTTCGCCCTCGACAACCCCGAAGACTCCACCCAGTACGCCGGCGGACAGGGGTGGCTCGACGAGATCCACGGCCGCATGCCGCCGGAGTTCATTTCCGACCTGACAGCCCTCAAGACCGGTGGCGAGATCTGGCTGGTCCTGCTCGGGCTCGCCTACGACACTCCCGCCCCCAAGACCGTCGAAGGGTTCCTCGATCATCTCCGCTCCCTCGACCCCGACGCCTTCCGGGCCCATCTGCTGGCACATGCCTGGTTCACCAAGGAGCGCAAGATCGCGGCAGAGGTCATCGAGGCGGCCGCCGCCGGCGACGCCGATGCCTATGCGGCCATTCGCAAGGCCGCCGACGAGTGCGCCTGTGGTCCCGGATGGGCGAATCTGTTGGTTCAGCCTGCCGATGAGGCCAAGCGCACCATCATCGACCTGCTCGAGCGCTATGCGGAAAAGGGATTCGACTCGGGAGTGTCCAAGCTGCTCGACCGCGATGCCAGGGCCAAGCGAGCCCTCGCCGCCTCACTCACACCCGACGAGCTGGTGGAGCGGGCCACCAATGGCATCACCTTCGCCAACCATGAAGGAGTCGAAGCCGTCATCCTCATCCCCTCGGTCGTAATCCGGCCTTTCGTCGTGATCACCGACCACGGTGCCGACCGCATCTTCGGCTATCCGGTGTCCGAGGAATTCCTCACCGGCGACGACGATGCCCCACCCTCCTGGCTGGTTGACTTCTACAAGGCGATCGGCGATGAGAAGCGGCTCCGCATCCTCACCGTCCTCGCACAGGGTGACACCACGCTCGGGTCGCTGGTTGAACGCCTCGACCTCTCCAAATCCACCGTCCACCACCACCTCCGCCTCCTGCGATCGGCGGGATTGGTGCGGGTGACCATCGGCGAAGAGCACGTGTTCAGCCTCAGGACCGGAGCCATCCCCCAGGCCGGCCCTCTGCTGGAGACCTACCTGAACGAACACAACCAGACAGAACTCACCGAGACGGAGGAGTAGACATGCTCATTGAACCTCAGGGAATCAGGAATCTCGACGGCGAGCACCGCCGCCAGCTCGGCAGCACCAGTCTTCGGCGCTCCAGCTCCGTTCGCAACCCGGTACGGACCGCCTTGGCTGTCAGGCTGGTGGCATGGGCTGCCAAACTGGCACCCGAGACTACCGAGCCGACCGTGCTCCGGACGCGGGCGGCGCCTGGCTAATTGAGAGACGGGTCGATCGGGAACGAGGCCAGCAATGCCGTCGGGCCCGGCTGCCGTTTCAGCACCGTGCTCCAAACCGCGTCCGGCTCGACCGCAAACACGTCTTCCGCTTCGGCCGCGGCCACGATCCACCCGCCCTCGGCCAGCTCAAACTCCAGCTGACCAGGCCCCCACCCCGCATACCCGGCATATATCCGTACCGGGTTCGCCAATTCACCGGGCGGAGCCGATAGGTCAACGATGCCGACGCCCGGCAGCGACGAGCCGTCGACGCCGTCGGCCAGCCCGACGGCGGAATCCGGTTGCACCGGTCCCCCGAGGAACACAACACCCGGCTCCGCCAGCAACGGGGCCCAGTCGGGTAGCTCGTCTCCGAGCCCGCTGGTGCTCGGCTGATTGATGATGACGCCGACCGCCCCGGCTTCGGTGTGTTCGAGGATGAGGACCACGGTCCGAAAGAAGTTAGGGTCGAGCAGGTGCGGCGATGCCACCAGCAGAGCCCCGGCCAGCGAGTTCATACCCACATTCTGGCGCGTCGGCGAAGTCCCACCCACCCTCCCGGGAGACAGTCGTTGCCCGGCTAGCCTCGCGGTCATGGACACCGACCTCATACGCAAACGCTTCCCCGCGCTCGAGCGGACCCAGGACGGCAAGCCCGTCGTCTACCTCGATGGACCGGGCGGCACCCAGGCTCCGGACACCGTGATCGACGCGATTTCCAGCGCCCTGCGCGACGGCATCAGCAACCTCGGAAGTCCCTTCGCTCCCTCAGAGCTCAGCGGGTCGATCGTGGCTGAAGCCCGGGCGGCGATGGCCGACCTCTACAACGCCTCCCCGCACGAGATCGCGTTCGGTCAGAACATGACCAGCCATACGTTTGCCATCAGTCGGGCACTGGCAGCCACCTGGGAGCCGGGTGACGAGATCGTACTCACCCGCATGGACCATGACGCCAACATCGCTCCCTGGCTGCGAGTGGCCGAAGACCGTGGCATCACAGTTCACTGGGTCGATTTCGACGACTACAACTTCGCGCCCGACGCATTCGACGCAATACTCGGTCCCCGCACCCGGCTGGTGGCGGTCACGGCTGCCTCGAACGCGATCGGAACCGTGACCGATATTGCGGCGATTTCCCGGCGGGTTCGCCAGACCGGGGCCCTCCTCTTTGTCGACGCGGTTCACGCCGCCCCCCACCGGCTCATCGACGTGAAGGCCTGGGACGTCGACTTCCTGGTCTCATCGGCTTACAAGTTCTACGGGCCTCACATCGGCATCCTCTACGGCAAACGCGAACACCTGCAATCGCTCCCGGCCTACAAGGTCCGGCCCGCTCCCGAACACGGCCCGGGACGGTGGGAGAACGGCACCCAGAGCTTCGAGAGCCTGGCCGGGGTAACCGCGGCCGTTGACTACCTTGCCTCGCTCGGCACCGGCGACACCCGCCGTCAGCAGCTGGCCAGCGCCTACCAGGCCATCGGCGCCCACGAGGCCCGGCTCACCGAGCGGTTCTTGGCCGGCCTGGCCGAATTCGACCATGTTCAGCTGTTTGGCCTCGTCGAGGGCGACCGGACATCAACGTTTTCGATTGCCGTCGACGGCGTCGCCAACCAAGCGGTGGCCGCCAAGCTCGGGGAACAGGGCATCTTCGTCACCCACGGCACCTACTACGCAGTCGAGGTGATGGAGAGCCTCGGCCAGAGCGGGCTGGTGCGCATCGGCTTCGTGCACTACAACACGCCCGGCGAGGTCGACGCGGTCCTCAGCGCCCTCGACGCTCTCAGCTAACTGATTTCAGAAGCGCCGGAAGGCGGCCTGGCTGACCCCGAAGATGGCGGCGCCGGTGACGTACTGAGCCACCAGCCAGCCTCCGGTATGACCGCCGAGCGAGCACAGGCCGGCACCAACCAGGAGCACGACACCGCCGACCGCCGAGGTCAGAAGCCCCCACCGCCGCAGGGCGACGAAGCCGGCCAGAGTGGCGAGGACGGCCAGGTCAAAAGCCATCCCGATCGCCAACCCGAGGGTGGTCGGATCACCGGTCGGTGCCGGAGCCAGGCTGAACACCACGTACAGCGAGACGATCCACAGCGCCGCCACCGCCAGCACCAGGCGAATTGGCATGCGATCATCCAACCGGCGGGCGCGAGATTCTGTCGCCTCCGTCAACCGGGTTGCGGTATCGGGCGTGGTAAAGGTCATCATGGCGGGCCTTTCGTCAGCGTGCGAGCAGTGTATCTGTTGGGGCGTTTTGTGGATACCACGCCCAGGGTTTGCGGAACACCGAGATAACGTCGCCGAGTTTGTGGGGGCGATCGCGGTCCTGGCTCATCAGCTCCAGCCCGGCATTGCCCACCAGATGCGCAAAAAACGGCGCCGTCATGTGCGAGCGGAACGAGAGCTCCGTATCGTCATCTTCGGAATACTCCCCGCTGTGGTGAATGACCGCGACTCCCCCGGGCACGAGCACCCGGGCGATCTCGGTGAGGTAGGTTTCGATATCGGCGGGATTGATGTGCACAAAGACGTCGTACGACCACACCGAATCGACGCTGTCGTTATCCAAGAACGACAGCGAGCCGTCGGTGATCAAGTGGAACCGGACGCGTTCTCCCAGTCGCTGCCTGCACTCCTGCAAACAGGTCTCGGAGATGTCCGCCACCACCAACTCGCGCGCCAGCTCCACCAACTCGACGCTCCAGCGGCCCGCGCCCGGACCAATCTCTAACACCACCCCCGACACGTGCGGTTTCATTACCTCGTCGATCAGCCGGCGCTTCCATCGGGTGGGGTCGAGTCCGCGGTGCTCCGCATGCCGGGTCCATTCCTCTCCGCCCCCGGACCAGTCGTAGGCATCCCAGATTCGGGCGTTTTCTTCCCGGGTGTGAAATGAGCTGGAGAGGGTGTCGGCGCCCGTGATGAAGGCGGCCTTTTCCACCTCGATCACCGAGCTCTCCAGCCGGTTTGTGACACGGCTCGCCAGCCGGTGTGCCCCGTACAGCGCAGCCCAGCGCGGACCGCGCTCACGAACGAGCTGGACCCATCCATTCAGGCGTTCCATCGAGGTCCAGAGGTTAGCCACGAATCGGCCTGCGAAATGGAACTCAGCACGCGCCGCCTCCAGCGCTATTCGTCGTCGCTGGCCACTGCCATTGCTATGTCGAGGTTGCGACGGGCGAGCCAGCGCTCACGACGGCCAAGGCCACAGGCGGCCCCCACGTCGATGCGGCGATCGAGGTTGTACTCGATCTGATCGCGGATCTTGACCAGATCCTTGATCCTGCCGTTCTCGTGGATGAAGCCTCCAATGAACCGAACGTGGTCGGGGAGCCAGAGGTCTGTCAGCGGGGCGTAGTAGTCGGGGTCCATGCTGGCGAACTCGGAGCCGTGCATCACCATCGGGACGTGCAGGTACTCGAGGACTCGGCCCTCCGGCCAGGCAATCATGAGCGCGTTGGCCAGAGCTACCAGCGGCCTGGTATCGGCCGGCCTGAGCAGCGAATCATCGTTGCGGTCGCCCAGGCACAGGTGCACCCCGTAGCTCGATCCACTCGGTGCCGCCTCGACCAGCTTGAGGATTTCTCGGGCGAATCGCTTGGCAGCGGCCCACCGCGCCGGTGGCGGGATCTTGGTGAGAATGATCAGCTCGACAGGTACCTCCAGCTGGAAGGTGACCTGGGACCCACCGCGGGCCCAGATCGCCGCCATCTCGCGAATGGTGGCTTCCCGGAACGGCGCCAGGTGTCGAAGCGCATCCGGGATGCTGAAACCGAAGGCAATCGCGGCCGCGTCGACATGACCGGGAATACCGACCTGAAACCGCCGGCCCATGGGTTGCACCAGCTCCTCGTACCGCGGCCAGGCCGTCTCGAATCTGGCCGAGTAGCCGAGGTCGACCGACTTCAGGACTCGGCCCTTCCGGACTCGGAAGGCCGGCCGGCCGGTCTTTCCCGGCCGATCTCTGTCGGGTCTCGGCTCGAGGTCGGGGTGGGTGGCGAGCTTCTCGAGGAGGCGGCCCCGCCAATCGTCATGCTTACGGGTCTCACCGTTGGGCAGGGTGGGACCCAGAGCCTCACCCAGGACCCACATCGGCCACGCGAATGCCTCTTTCGTCGAATCGACCGGAAGCGAACCGACCAGATGGATGAACCGCCTATTCATGAGCGAAGTATGTTGCCGGGGCCCCGGCTCGGCAAGCGGAGCTCACTCCCCCTCTGCTCCCAGCAACCGCCCCATCAGCGCCCGCCGGAACTCGAGGCGGAACCCGGGCACATGCCCCGACCCTTCCATCCGCCACAGCTCTACCGCCGCCCCCGGTTGGCATTCTGTCCACTTGGTGATGGTGGTTTCGTCGCCCTCGACGAGGAGGTCGAAGTCGAACGGGCCTTCCTGCACCGACGCGGCTGGACACCCGCCCGCCTCGAGCCAGCGGTCGGCGGTTTCGTCGGCTCCGAGGATCTGGCTTCCCAGGAAGACGCCGCCGTCGTAGGGAACGGTGTCGTCATCGGTGCCTTGGATCACCAGCACTCGCATCGGCTCGACGCAAGCGTTGTCGGCGCCAAAGATTCCACCGGCAATTGCCGCAATCCCGGCTATCCGATCCGGCAGGTCACACGCCAACTTGTTGGCCATGAAACCACCGTTTGAGTGGCCGACGATGTAGACGCGGGCGGCGTCGGCGTTGTAACCGGCGATCACCTCATCGATCAGAGTGGACAGGTAAGCGGCGTCGTCCACCGGCAGGCGGGCTCTGGTGGCGTTCCAGAACAGATTCCCCACGGTGTCCGGTGTCCCGTTTGGCGTGAGCGTGAGGTAGCCGAGGTCGCGGCCGGTGGCACTCACCCCGAGGTAAACGTCCTGCAGCTCCCCGCTGGCGCTGTATCCGTGCAGTAGCACCACCAGCGGCATCGGGTCCCCGTCCGGCTCCCACTCGGGGGGAATCACCAGACGGGCCGGGCGTTCCCCGCCGACGAATTCCACCGTGGATGGCACGGCGGTCGTAGTGGTGGTCGGGTCGAATCCACCAGGCGAGGTGCCACCCCCGGGGTCGCCGCCGGCGCAGGCCGCCGCCACCACCAGTAACCCGACCAGCAGACCTCTCACTCCTCCAGCCAGCTCCGGAAGAAGGCAACCGCCTGGGAGCGCAGCCGGGAGGCCTCGGTACTGATCCGCCGTTCCAGCTCCTCCGGGTCGACCCCGGCCTCGACCAGGTCGCCGGTCCCCACCTTCTGGATCCAGCCCCGCCACATCTCCGGCGTCACCTCAGGATGGAATTGCACTCCGAGGGCCGAGCCGTGACGAAATGCGTGCGGATAACCGTCGGTGAAGGCAAGGAGCTCGGCATCGGCCGGCAACTCGAAAGTGTCGTTGTGCCAGGCGACCACCGGGCCCTCGATGGCGGCGACAGTCGCATCGGCCGCGCCTGCTCCGGTGGGTTGCAGCGTGATGAGCCCGGCCTCGGTCTCCGGGCTCCGGTAGGCGCGCCCGCCGATGACGTCCGCCACCAGCTGTGATCCGAGACACACCCCCAACAGTGGCGTCTCATCGGCGAGGTGGAGTCGAATGAACTCTTTCTCCGTCGCCAGCCACGGGTATTCGTCGACCTCGTAGGCACCCATGTGTCCGCCCAGTACCACGATCTTGTCAAATCCGGTCTCGGGAATGGGGTCACCGCGGCTCAGGTCGACCAGCGCGTGATCGGCCTCCACCTCTTCGAGGGCGTCAAGCAGCCAGCCGGGAGTTATCTCCTCGCCGTGGGCTAAGACCAAAACGTTCATTGATATGCCTCGATCGGCGGACAGGCGCACATGAGGTTGCGATCTCCATACTTGTGATCGATGCGACCCACCGGCGGCCAGTACTTCGACTCGCGCAGTGAGTCCACCGGGTAGGCACCCTGCTCACGGGTATAGGGGCGTGACCAGCCCTCACCGGCGATTTGATGCGCAGTGTGGGGGGCGTGGCGCAGCGGGCTGTCCTCGACCGCGATCTTGCCGGCCACGATGTCGTCGATCTCGTCGCGGATGGCGAGCATCGCGTCGCAGAAGCGGTCGAGTTCCGCCATCGACTCAGATTCGGTCGGCTCGATCATGAGCGTGCCTGCCACCGGGAAAGACATCGTCGGGGCGTGAAAACCAAAGTCCATCAGCCGCCTGGCGACATCATCGGCGGTCACCTGTGATTCCTTCGTGATCGGCCGCAGATCGACGATGCACTCGTGGGCCACCAGGTCGCCGGCACCCGTGTAGAGAATGGGATACACCGGCGCCAACCGGTGGGCGACGTAGTTGGCGTTCAAAATGGCTACCTCGGTGGCAGCCTTCAGTCCATCGGAGCTCATGAGGGCGATGAACATCCACGAGATCGGCAGCACACCGGGCGATCCCCACGGAGCCGCCGACACCGCGCCGGCTCCGGTCTCAGGGCCGGCCTCGGCCACCAGCGGATGATTCGGGATGAAGGGAGCCAGGTGACTCTTGACGCCGATCGGCCCAACCCCGGGGCCTCCGCCGCCATGCGGGATGCAGAACGTCTTGTGCAGGTTGAGGTGAGACACATCGGCCCCGAACTCGCCGGGCTTGGCGACGCCGACCATGGCGTTGAGGTTGGCCCCGTCGAGGTACACCTGACCTCCGTGCTCATGCACGATGCTGCACACCTCGGTGATGGCGGCCTCGAAAACTCCGTGAGTGGACGGGTAGGTCACCATCAGCGCGGCAAGCGAGTCATGATGCTCGGAGGCCTTGGCCGCCAGGTCATCGATATCCACGTTGCCTTGCTCGTCGGTGGCAACCACCACCACCTTCAAACCGGCCATCGTCGCGCTGGCGGGGTTGGTGCCGTGGGCCGACGCCGGAATCAAGCAGATGTCGCGATCGCTCTCGCCTCTGCTCTGGTGATACGCCCGGATGGCGAGCAGCCCGGCGAACTCCCCTTGCGAGCCGGCGTTTGGCTGAAGTGACACCGCGTCGTAGCCGGTGATCTCCACCAGCCAGGCCTCGAGCTCGTCAAACAGCTCCAGATAACCGGCCGCCTGATCGAGCGGTGCGAACGGATGGAGGTTGGCAAACTCAGGCCAGGTAACCGGCACCATCTCGGTGGTGGCGTTCAGCTTCATGGTGCAGGATCCGAGCGGGATCATCGACCGGTCGAGGGCCACGTCCTTGTCGGCCAGCCGCCGCAGATAGCGGAGCATCTCGGTCTCGCTGTGATAGCGATGGAAAACCGGGTGGGTTAGAAAGTCGCTGGTGCGCTGCAGGTGAGCGGGAATCGTGGACTCGGACCCTGCGTCGAGCGTCGCTACCGAGGCGTCGACCCCGAACGCGCCCCACACAGCTTCGACGGTGGCAGCGGTGGTGGTCTCGTCTACCGAGATGCCGACGGTGTCCTCATCTACCCGGCGCAAGTTGATACCCGCCTCGAGGGCCGCGGCCAGCACCGCCTCGGCCCGGCCGGGCACCGAAACCGTGAGGGTGTCGAAGAACGCCTGGTTGATGATCGTGACCTCCCCCGAGGCCAGGCCGGCCGCCAGGATGGTGGCCAACCGGTGCACCCGGGCCGCGATGGTCCGAAGACCGTCCGGCCCGTGGTAGGAGGCGTAGAGACCGGCCATCACCGCCAGCAATACCTGGGCGGTGCAGATGTTGGAGGTGGCCTTCTGGCGGCGGATGTGCTGTTCGCGGGTCTGGAGGGCGAGCCGGTAGGCGGTATGACCGTCCTCGTCGATGGTCACCCCGACCAGACGCCCCGGCAATGCGCGGGTGAACTCTTGGCGGATGGCCATGAACCCGGCGTGGGGGCCGCCATACCCAAGGGGTACTCCGAAGCGCTGCGAGGAGCCGACCACCATGTCGGCACCCCACTCCCCGGGGGGCGCCAGCGCTACTAGCGCCAGTAGATCTGAAGTCACTGCTACCAGCGCCCCCTGCGCTTTCAGGGCGGTAGCCGTTGCCTCCAGGTCTCGCACCGAGCCGCTCGAGCCCGGGTAGTGGAGGAGCGCTCCAAACACCGGCGCGGCGGCAGCTTCCTCAACCGGGCCGACTCGCAGCTCGATGCCGAGCGGCTCCGCCCGGGTCGCCAGCACCGCCAGGGTTTGTGGATGACAGTCATCGTCGACGAAGAAGACGCCAGAATCAGTCTTGGTGACCCGGTGACACATCGCCATCGCCTCGGCGGCGGCGGTCCCCTCGTCGAGAAGTGAGGCGTTGGCCAGATCCATGCCGGTGAGGTCGCTCACCATCGTCTGGAAGTTGAGCAGTGCTTCGAGCCGTCCCTGGGAGATCTCAGGCTGATATGGGGTATAGGCGGTGTACCAGGCGGGATTCTCCAGCACATTGCGCTGGATGACCGGTGGGGTGATGGTCCCGTAATAGCCCATCCCGATCATGGACGTGACCACCGTGTTGCGTTCGGCGATCTGGCGCAGGCGGACGATCGCCTCGGGTTCGGTCAACTCGGCCGGCAAATCGAGCGGGCCCTCCCAGCGAATGGACTTCGGGACCGCCTTGTCGAGAAGGTCTTCGAGGGAGTCGATGCCGAGCTCGTCGACCATGGCTCGCTGTTGGTCGGGTCCCGGGCCGAGATGTCGCCGGACGAAATCGGTTCGTTGCTCTAGATCCTGCAGGGAACGGCTCATGCTTGCTCTCTCCTTGGACGCGTATCGCTTGCCCGACCGCTCCCCCTCTGTCGTCCAACCTGAGAGATTCACCGGCCGGAGCCGGCTTACACCTTCGGTGAGGCCATGTGGCCTGCTTTCCAGAGTCGCCTGCCCCACACGGTCCTTATGCCTGAGAGGTTCCGGGGGATTGCTCCTTCGGCGCCCGGGCGGCCGGGCTCTCCCGCGTGAGGTATTCAGCTCGCACAGTCGGCGGTCCGACAGTGCCGTGGGAATCGTACCCCAACCGCGTACTCTGTGTCTGAATGGTTGATTGGAAGTTCGAACTGCAGGTCAGCGACGAGGCAGCGGCACTGGTGCGGCGCAAGGGCGGCATGGTGGCGCTCGACTTCATCCCGCCCATCAGTTGAGGGGGTAACCCGGAGGTGTCGGTCGACACCCATCTGAGAGGCAAGCGGATCACCGACCGTTATCGGACCTACTCCGAGAGCGGCGCCCAGGTGTTGGTGGCGCATTCGCTCATGGGGTGGGCCTACGGTGTCCACCTCGAAGCCCGCCGCGGCCTCTTCGGCAAGCGCATCCGGGCAAGAGTCGATCACAAGCACCGACCCACTTGACGGCATTAGCTTGCGCCGGTCCGGTGCAAAGACATGTGATCGACGGTTGATTGGGCAGGGATCCGATCAACACGCGATGAGCCCTCGGGCGAAGAGCCATTGGCAGGTCGATCACATGCACCGACCTACTTGACGGCATTAGCTCGCGCCGGTCCGGTGCAAAGACTTGTGATCGACGGTTGATTGGGCAGGGATCCGATCAACACACGATGAGCCCTCGGGCGAAGAGCCATTGGCAGGTCGATCACATGCACCGATCTACTTGACGGCATTAGCTCGTCGCTCCGTTGGGGCGACCTCGCGGCTGCTGCTTCCCCGCCCTCGAGGGCGGGGTGGCTCCGCCGGAGGCGGAGGCGGGGTGGGGGAAGCCCAAAGCCTGCTTGGTGTAGTAGGTGCTGGCTAGCTGTCTCCCCCCATCCGACACCGGCCTTCCAGGCCGGCGCCACCTTCCCCTCCAGGGGAAGGAAGAGCGAACGGCCCTCGGAGGAGGAACCTTCCTACGGGTTCGGGATCGAGCGGGTGACGATTTCGTCGACGTCGTAGCTGATGAGCGACGTGGTGTTGGGTACCGCGATCGTGCTCCACGCTCCGGCGTCGACTCGCCAGCGCACGAACCAATCGAAGTCGACCTGGATCTCATACTCGCTGAGGCTCGGGTGGCAGCGCGGTCCCCCTGGTGTCGGGCAGGTCTTGGTCTCGTAGACGTGGCGGGCGATCCCGTCGGGGTATCCGGTGAGACGCGAGAACGTGGTCTCGGTGTAGTTGTCTGACTCGCCGTCACCCCACTCCACCAGCACCTGAGCCACCTTGATCTCCACCGTCACGGTCGTCCCGAGCGGTGACACGAGTGAGTCGACGATCGGATCCGGCACCGCAACCTCGAGGTAGGTCTCGAACCCGGTGATCCCGACATCGGGATTGAAGCTCGGATCCGGCACCTCGTGCACGTGCCGATTGGCAAGCTGCCACGCCGCCGACAGCGTGTTCTCGGTCTCCACCGGCTGACTGGTGCAGGAACGAATGAACGCATCCAGAATCGTGCCGGCCGCACCCTCCGGCCGGTACCCCACGTGGGCGACACCGTCTCCGTCGACACCGAGATTCACCCACGGAGTGTCATAGGCCGTTCGCCACCAACACTCGGTTCCCAAAGCGTCGTACCCGAGATTGATGTCGATCATCCGGGGAGGCTCCGAGCCAGACGTGTAGACCTGGATCGAACCGCCGGCCAGGAGGCAGACGGTGAC
>CAMYMH010000031.1 GCA_947259275.1 uncultured Acidimicrobiaceae bacterium
CATGGGTGACTGGCCTTTGAGTTCTGAGTGGGGTCGGTGGTGATTGTATTTGTGTAGGAAGGCCTCGAGGGCGTGGCGGCGGTGTTGGTTGGTTTCGTAGGGTTGTTTGTAGGCCCATCCTTTGAGGAGGGTCTGGTGAAATCGTTCGACTTTCCCGTTGGTTTGGGGCCGATACGGACGAGTCCGTTTGTGGGTGGCGCCGATGGTTTCGAGTGCGGTCTGGAAGTCACGGCTGGTGTAGGCCTTGGCGTTGTCGGTCATGACCCGATCAATCCGAAACCCGTGGGTGGCGAACCAGTGGGAGGCTCGGAGCATGAACCCCACACAAGCCGGGGCATCTTCAGTGTCGAGGATCTCGGTGTAAGCCACCCGTGAGTGGTCATCGACCATGGAATGAGCGAACTCATAGCCGACTCGTTGTCTGGTGCCTCGATTCTCCATCCCGTGGATGCGCCATCCACCCCCGTCAGGGACTCGACCCAGTTTCTTTATGTCGACGTGGACGAGTTCACCGGGGCAGTCCTTCACATACCGGATCGGTACCCCACTGGTCCGGTCCAGGGTGGAGAGTCGGGATAGTCCTCGCCGGCGCAGCACCGCATAGATCGTCGAGCGGGGAATCCCGAGCCGACCCGCCATCAGATGGGGGCCCTCTTTCTCGGTCACCCGGTCGGTAACGATCCGCTGCTCAGTTTCAGTATCAAGACGAGTGGGACACGAATGCGGCCGCGACGACCGATCTACCAGACCCGCTTCCCCCTCCAATCGGTATCGGCTTACCCACCGGTAGGCGGTTTGGCGAGACACCCCCACCGCCGCGGCAGCTGATGCCACCGGCCATCCCAACACCTCGATCCGCTCAACCAGCAACCGTCGCCCAAACGGTGTCAACCTCGAATTACCGTATCCCATGAGAGCCTCCCCTCGGCTTGGAGTTGTTTCACCCCAAACCGAACCGGGAGGCTCTCACCCTGTCAAGTGTCAACAACGTCCCTGGGAAGGACACCTAGGTGGCGCCGGCCGCCATCAGCCGCGGCAGTAGCTCGGTCAGCAGGCGCGTGAACTTGTCGTGGGCCAGCCCGGCTACTTCCTTGACCTCGTCGTGCGAGAGGGGAGTCGACGAGATGCCGGCCGCCAGGTTGGTACACAATGAGATTCCCATCACCTTGGCGCCCATATGGCGCACGGCGATGGCCTCGGGCACGGTCGACATGCCGACCAGATCGCCGCCCATGCGGCTCACCATCTGGATCTCAGCCGGGCTCTCATAGCTGGGGCCCGAGAGCCAGGCATATACGCCTTCCTTTAGGTCGACCTTCAACTCGTCGCCGACCGCCCCGGCGAGGGCGCGCAGGTCGGCGCTGTAGAGGTCGGTAAGGTCGGGGAAGCGGGTCCCGAGCCGGTCGTCGTTGGTTCCCATCAGCGGGTTGGCGCCGGTGAGGTTGAGATGGTCGGTAATCAGCACGAGGTCGCCGGGCGCGAAGGCGGGGTTCACCCCGCCGGCCGCGTTCGTCAGCACCACGATCCGGGCGCCGGCCATGACGGCGGTCCGGACGCCGGCTACCACCTTGTCGAGCGGCCAGCCCTCGTAGTAATGGACCCGGCCGGCGAACACCAGCGCCGAGCCGCCTTCCAATTCGGCTGAAAACAGGCTGCCGCCATGGCCGACGACTCGCGGAACCGGGAAACCGGGGAGGTCGGTGTACGGGACCTCGATGGCGCCCGGGAGGGTGCCTGCAAAGTCGCTCAATCCGGACCCGAGGACCAGCGCCACGTCATGGCTTTCTCGCCCGGTTCGCTCGATGATGACCCCGGCGGCAGCTTGGAGCTCTTCGTAGTTCATCTCACCTCTCCGAGTATTAGTGGCTTCGGTTCTGGTTGTTCGTCTCCGATGGTCCAGGCGTCCTCGAGGATCTCCATGGCGGCGCCGAGCTTGGCGCCATCCCGCCATCCGATGCGGGCGAGTGGTTGGCCCTGCTCAATCTGCTCGCCTTCCTTGGCAAACACCCAGATGCCGACCGAGGGGTCGACCTCGTCCTCCTTGCGGAGCCGGCCTCCCCCCAGCCGAACCCCGGCCACGCCGATCCGGCGGGCATGGCATTCGGTGACGAAGCCGCTCCGGGGGGCCTCGAACTCGATGAACTCGGGAGGTTGGGGGAGCAGCGACAGGTCTTCGAGCACTCCCGGGTCGCCGTCCTGGGCCACGATCACCTCGGCGAGTTTCTCGAGGGCTGCCCCGGAGCTCACCGCCTCCTCCAGCATCGTTCGCGCTGAGTCATTCGAGTGAGCCACTCCGCCGAGGATGAGCATCTCCTCTCCCAGGCGGTAGGTGAGCTCGGTGGCGTCGGGAGGGGCGTCGCCCTTGAGCATCTCAATGCACTCCGCGGTCTCGTTGGCGTTGCCGACTGCAGTCCCCAGCGGCTCATCCATGGCGGTGAGCAGCGCCGTCACCCGCGTGTCGTGGCGGGCGCCGATACCGACCATCGTCTCGGCCAGGGTCCGGGCCTGGTCCTCGTCCTGCATGAAGGCGCCCTTGCCGACTTTGACGTCGAGCACGAGGGCATCGATGTCCTCAGCGAGCTTCTTGGACATGATCGACGATGAGATGAGTGGGATCGACGGCACCGTTCCCGTCACGTCCCGCAGGGCGTAGAGGCGACGATCGGCGGGCACGAGGGTCTCGGTCTGCCCGCCCATGACCATTCCGATGGTCTTGAGCAGGTGGTGGAACTCGCTCGGATCCACCTGGGTGCGGAACCCGGGTATGGACTCGAGCTTGTCGAGGGTGCCGCCGGTATGGCCGAGCCCGCGCCCGCTCATCATGGGGACCGCTACTCCGCAGGCGGCGACCATGGGCGCAAGCGCGATCGACAGCTTGTCGCCAACGCCGCCGGTCGAATGCTTGTCGACCTTCGGGCCGGGTATGTCGGAGAAATCGAGAGTGTCTCCGGAGTGAAGCATCGACTCGGCCCAGACGGCCAGCTCGTCGGCGTTTAGTCCATTGAGGAAGATGGCCATGAGCATTGCCGACATCTGATAGTCGGGGACCTCATCGGCGGTGTAGGCGGTGATGAGCCAGCGGATCTCCTCGTCGGCGAGAGCACCGCCGTCGCGCTTGCGCTCCAGTAGTTCGACGACCGTCACGAGTGATGATCGGTGATGTTGTGAAGAAACGAGGTTCCAACCGGAAAAGGCTCCAGGTCGAATCCATCGGCCACCGTGGCGGCGATGTCGCTGTACTGCTCGCGGGCGCCGAGAGCAACCCCGGCGGCCCCGCCGCTCCATACCATCAGCGGCACGTACTCGCGGGTGTGGTCGGTGTCGCCATCGGTTGGGTCGTTGCCGTGGTCGGCGGTAAAGATGATCAGATCGAGGGGAGTGAGCGCATCGATGAGTTGCGGCACAAATTCGTCGATGACTGCCAGGCCGGCGGCATAGCCCTCAGGATCCTCCCGATGTCCGTAGCGCATGTCCAGGTCAACGAGATTGGTGAACACGAGCCCCCTATCGACTTCGTTGATGGCGGCAATAGTCCGTTCCAGTCCGTCCCGGTCACCCTCGGTATGCACCGCGTCGGTGAGTCCTCGACCGACGAACAGGTCCTCGATCTTGCCGACGCCATAGGTCCGCAGGCCGGCCTCCATGGCCTTGTCGAGGATGGTAAGGCCGTGGGGCGGCATCGCGAAGTCCTTGCGGTCATAGGTGCGGCTGAACTCGCCGATCTCGCCGATGAAGGGCCGGGCAATGACGCGGCCGAGCCCGTAGTCGTCGGCGATGTCTCGGGCAACGCGGCACACCCGGTGTAGCTCGGCGACGTCGGCCACTCTGTCGTGGGCGGCGATCTGCAGTACCGAGTCGGCCGACGTGTAGAGGATAAGCGCGCCCGTCTCGAGGTGCTCGGGTCCGAGCTCGTCGATGATGACTGTGCCCGAGGCCGCGTAGTTGCCGATGAACTTGTGTCCGGACTCAGCTTCGAGGCGTTCGACCAACTCGGCCGGGAAGCCGGTGTCCGTGAAGGTGGCGTGAGGATGCTCGGTTACCAGGCCGGCGATCTCCCAATGGCCCGTCGTCGAGTCTTTTCCGCCTGACTTTTCCCGTAGTCGGCCCACTGCCATGTTCGGATTCTCAACCGGCGGAACCCCGAGGATTGCGGGGTGCAGATTGCCAAGCCCCGCAGCCTGAAAGTTGGGGAGATGGAGGCCCCCAACGGCCTCCGAGACGTGACCGATGGTGTCCGATCCCACGTCTCCGTACTCTGCCGCATCGGGCGCTTCCCCCACCCCACACGAGTCCATGACGATGATGACAGCTCTGCGAATATCCATGAGCCAACACTAGAGGCCCCGGACGGGATCTGGCATACGGCCAACCGCCCACTGCCCACCGCCCACAGCGGTTCGATGCGGTGGGCGGTCATCGGTGGGCGGCCGGCCCGCCGGCAGCCAGTCGTCTCCCTCAATATGTGCCGAAAAGTCGGTCTCCCATATCGCCTAGCCCCGGCACGATGTAGAAGTTCTCGCTGAGGCCCTCGTCGAGGCCGGCGGCCACGATGCGAACGTCCGGGTGGTCGTTGTTGATGCGCTTGACGCCTTCCGGGGCGGCCACCACGCAGATGGCCGTTATGTCCGTGGCCCCCGACCCCTTGACCTTCTCGATCGCCCACGACAGCGATCCGCCGGTGGCCAGCATGGGTTCGAGGATGAGCACGAGCGAATCCGACAGGTCGGGGATCTTGTAGTAGTACTCCTGGGGGAGCGCGGTCGCTTCGTCCCGCTGCACTCCTGCGTAGCCCACCTTCACGTCCGGCAGCAAGTCGGTGACCGCGTCGAGCAGCCCGAGGCCCGCTCGCAATACAGGCACAGCCACCATCTGCCGATCGAGGCGAAAGCCGGGAGTGTCGGCGAGGGGGGTGGTCACTGTGCCCTCGGCCAGGGGTGTCCGCGCGGTTGCCTCGGTGAGCAAGAGGTAGCAGAGGCGCCGGGTCGTGTCCCGGAACGTCTCGGGAGCGGTGTCCTTGTCTCGAAGAATCGTCAGGTAATGCCTGGCGAGCGGATGCTCGACGACGGTGATGTCCACTGGTGCCCCTTCTCCGAGTTGCCCCAGCGTACCCGACCGCACCAGCCCTCCCGCCGCCGGGCAGAGGGCGCAAGTACGGCGCCCCACCCACCCGCCAGTTAGTGGCTGCGATGAGACGCCGCACTCGTCATCCCCGTACTGAATCCGGATTCGCCTGTGTATGTCCGGGTAGCGGCTACGGGGGACACAACCCTTCCCCGCCCTTGACCTCAATCCACGGTTGTCCCCTCCAGAGATGTCTTCTGGTTCTTCTTCCCCGCCCTGAGGGCGGGGTGGTTCCGACGAAGGAGGAGTCGGGGTGGGGGGTAACGCCGCCGGCGTTGCTTGGGAGTTACTTCGTAACTCCGTCGCACTCCAGCAGTTGCGGAGCAACTGCCAAGGAACCCGAAGGGTTCCCCTCCCCCCATCCGTCCTCGTCGCTGCGCTCCTCGGCCACCTTCCCCTCGAGGGGAAGGAAGAAGGGGTGGCTCACTTGTTTGGTGATCTGCGCATGGCGCCGGCCTCTCAGGTGGGGTATGGACGAGAGAGCGATCCTCATTTCCACAACCGCGGATCCACGCCTGAGGGCGGCCGGGCTTTGCCCGGCTTAGGAGTTGCTTCGCAACTCCATAGGAACGCGAAGCGTTCCCGGATTCGCCGAAGGCGGAGGCGAGGTGGGGGAGGCGTCGGATCCCCCAGGTATGCCGGAGCTGTCCCCCCATCGCGCTTTCCGGACATATAGGGTCGAATATGGCCTCGGCCTGGGAGGAGCCGGTGGGACAGTCCCCGACGACAGATACGAAGTTCCGTCGCATCTTCGACGAGCACTTCGAGGCGATCACGAGGTACTGCCTCCGCCGCCTTCCTTCCGCCGATGTCAACGACGCCGCCGCGGAGGTGTTTCTCGTGGCCTGGAAGAAGCTCGATCGAGTGCCAACCGGCGATGAGACGCTTCCGTGGCTCTACGGAGTCGCCCGCAACGTGGTCCGCAATGCTGATCGGTCGAGCCGGCGGTCCGGACGTTTGGCAGGGAAGCTGGGCGGTCTTGCACCCCAAGCCGCCCCAGGACCCGACGTCCAAGTCGTCCGCCGCCACGAGGACGATGCGTTGCTCCGTGCACTCGCCAGTTTGAAGGTCGAAGACCAGGAGGTCCTTCGGCTTCGTGCTTATGAAGGCATGGCTGCGCCTCAGATTGCCCTCGTACTCGGTTGCTCAACCGAAGCCGCCAAGAAGCGCATATCCCGTGCGCTCGGCCGGCTCCGCAAGGCAGCCAATCTGTCCCAACCTGATGGGTCGGGCCTCAATCCCCGTACGACAAGTAAAGGAGGTGAGCGATGAACGACACCCAGTTGATCGAGCGGTTGGCCCAGGCGGATTCGTACTCCGACGGTGCCGAACTGCCCGACGGAATTTGGACGCTCGAAGCTGCCCTCCAAGAGATCGAACGGAGGGCAGGAATGCAGACACAGAAACAGGTCGGACTACCAACGCCGCCACCGAAGAAGACGCCCCGACGATGGATCCCTGCCATTGCGTCCTTCGCCGCCGCCGTCGCCGCCATCGTGGTGGTCGCCGCCATCTGGGCGTCGAGCAGCGATGAGCCAGACGTCGGAGGGCGGACGCCCCTCGAAGTGGGTGAAGCCCTGAACTCGTACGCCATCGCCGGGGATTGGGAGGCGGCCCGCCTTCTCTACGCCGACGGCGCGACATACACCAATTCGGTCGGGTTCGGCCTTGGCGGTGTCGCACTGAACGTGCCGATGGCGGAGACGATCGATTTCCCGGAACCTGAATATGTTGACTGGGATGGCGATGGCTCGATCACTCTCTTCGACGAACAGGCAGCGTTGATGAAGGAGAGTTATGCAACAGGAGTGACCAGGTTCCTGTCTTGCTCCCAGACCGACCCGTCGACGGTGGTATGTGACCTCCCGTACGAAGGGTACGCGTTTCGTACCACCAACCCCATCCTGCTTCCAACTACATACACCGTGGTTGAGGGTCGAATCACGAGCCAGACGCTCGACGCCTCGGAGATGGAAGGGTGGTACTACGACACAAACCTGAGGATCGAGTACCAGGAGTGGGTGCGGACCTCCGAGCCCGATCTGGAGGGTGATCTGTTCCGGAGCTTCGGCAGTCCCAGCATCACCCCGGACAACATCGAGACCCATAGGGAGCTCATCGCCGAGTGGAGGGCGCAACGCTGAGTGCCTTTCCCTCCCTTGGGTGATTTGGCGCGGTCGGTGTGCGACGGGTTCGAGGTCCTCGGATTAGAAATCTCTTCCTTCCCCTCGAGGGGAAGGTGGACTCGGAACGAAGTTCCGAGGACGGATGGGGGGCATTGCCACACCGACGATGCAGTTGGTTGGTGGGTGCTTGGCCTCCCCCACCCCGACTCTGCCTCCGGCGGTGCCACCCCGCCCTCAGGGCGGGGAGAGTCAAGCCGTCAACGTAGTTCCGAGAGCGGCCGCGAAGAAGTGTCGCACCTATCGCGAAACACGACACCTTTGGGAGGGGCAAGGGGAGGGGTGCCTCTGACGAAGGAGGAGGCGGGGTGGGGGAGACCGTTCCCACCAAACCGAGCAGTAACGCCAGAGGGGCCCGGCATGCCCGGGCCCCTCTTTCGTTGACAACCCCCAAGTTGTCCGAACCGACCCTCGGTTCATTACGACATGTCCTTCCCGCCACGTGATCTGACATTCTGAGAGGACATCTATAGAACTGTCAGATCCGACATTCCGCCGGACATGGGTGTATGAATGAAACCTGACCGATCCCATGGGGAGGTGGGCGGTGACATCCAGAGCGACGGAAGCGACCTTCGAGGCCATCTATGCCTCGCATGTGCGCGACGTCCTCGCCTACTGTCTCCGTCGCACCGCCTACGCCGAAGCCCACGATGCAGCTGCGGAGGTCTTCGCCGTCGCCTGGCGGCGGATGACCGAGTTGCCCGACGAGCCTGAAACCTTGCCGTGGCTCTACGGCGTGGCCGCCAACGTGCTCAGGAACCAGGGCCGCTCAATCCGCCGAGCCCGCAACCTGGCCGGCAAGATCGGTTCTCAGGCCGTCGAGTTCCAGCCCGGGCCCGAGACACAGCTGGTGCGCAAGGCGGAGTACGAAGAGGTCCACCGGGCCATCGACTCGCTCAAACCCAAGTATCGCGACGTGCTGAAGCTGGTCGAGTGGGAAGAGCTCCCCCGGGAGACTGTGGCCGAGATGCTGAGTGTTTCGCGGGCCACCATCGACCAGCGCATACACCGCGCCTATCAACAGCTCGAACGACGTCTCAAGCACATGTCGTACCAACAATCCCAGGAAGGAGGCGACCATGACACAGCAGCAGCTTCGTGAGCTCGTGAAGGCCTCCAATCCGGTTTCGGCTCCGGCTCGACTGCTCCCGCAGGACCAGGACGTCCGAACCCTCTTTGAAGAAGTCATGCACCGCGCCGGCAACCCCCAAACGTCCGCCGACTCTCTCGAACAACCCGTCGAGAGGAGACGAGACATGCAAACCCAAGAAACGCCAATCGAACTGGCACCCGCGCCGCGGCCGCCGGGCAAGAAACGCTGGCTGGTTCCGGCCCTGGCCGGGGCCGTCGCCATTATCGCAATCGTGGTGGCCGTCGTGCTCGTGAGTGGCTCTGACGAACCGGAGGTGACCAATGAGGCGCCGCTCACGCCCCTCGAGGTCGCCGAGGCCTTGAACCTGGCTCACGTCAACGGGGACTGGACAGCGAAGAGACTGCTGTTCGCCGACGACGCCACCTTTTCGGATCTGAGCACTCTCCTCACGGGACAGGCCAACGCTGTCGAGAATGTTCCGTTTTCGGGATGCCTAGGCTGTGACCCGTTCGGACAGACCGGCCTGAATTTCTCGTTTCTTCCCACGCACGCTGACTTCGAATGGGACGGC
Source organism: uncultured Acidimicrobiaceae bacterium (assembly GCA_947259275.1). Classification (GTDB taxonomy): domain Bacteria; phylum Actinomycetota; class Acidimicrobiia; order Spongiisociales; family SHLN01; genus SHLN01. Next base: position 8,972 of record CAMYMH010000031.1, read on the forward strand.
GACGGCACGCTCACTGTATTCGACGTCATTGTGGAAGAAGCGGCGATTGACTACGCGGCCGGAGTGACCCGATACCACACGTGTACACAGGCCGACGCAACGACAGTGGTCTGTGATGTGATGTTGGAGGGATCCCCCTTCCTTAGCGAGCAGACGGATTTCCGAGACGTAAACACATACACCGTCGAGGATGGTCTCATCACCCACCAGCTGTTCGACTACACGCAATCCGACTCGGAGAGAATGCATAGCCCTCGCGTCGTCGATTACCAGGAGTGGGTCAGAGTGAATCGACCTGAGCTCGAGGACCAGCTCTTCGAATTCTTTGGAACTCTTCGAATGACGCCGGGTGTGGTCGAAACACATCGGGAACTCATCGCCGAGTGGAAGTCGCAAGGCTGAGTTGTTCCCCTCCCTGAGGGAGGGGGCACTCTTTAGGTTCGGGCCTAGGCGGGATGGGCGGAAACGCCTTCGGCGTTCCTTGCGAGTCGCGTTGCAGCTCGAGGGGTGTTCCATTCCAGTGAATATCGACTGTAAGGAGGCCCCCGCTACGGCGGGGGTTTCCTACACTCTGCGCCCATGTTCGAAACCCTCACCAACCGCATGGGCGGCGTGTTCACCTTGCTACGGGGCAAGGGCCGTCTGAGCGAAAGCGATGTCGACGACGCCTTGCGCGAGGTGCGGCTGGCGTTGCTCGAGGCCGACGTCAACCTCAACGTCACCAAGGCTCTCCTCGCTCGGATACGGGAGCGGGCTGTGGGGGAGGAGGTGCACGCCAGCCTCACCCCCGGCCAGCAGGTCATCAAGATCGTCAACGAGGAGCTCATCGGCACCCTGGGCTCCGATGCCGTCGAGCTCGCCCGACCCAAGACGCCGCCGCTTCGCATCCTCATGGTGGGCCTGCAGGGCTCCGGTAAGACCACGTCGGCGGCCAAGCTGGCGCACCGGCTCAAAGAGGACGGCAAACGGCCCATGCTGGTGGCCGGCGACCTCCAGCGGCCGGCTGCCATAGACCAGCTCGAACAGCTCGGCAACCGGATTGGCGTGCCGGTGTACGTCGACCGCAAGGGCAAGCCCGCCAAGCTCGTCAAGGCCGCCTTGAAGGAGGCAACCAAGACCGGAGTCGATGTCCTCATCGTCGACACGGCGGGCCGCCTTCAGATAGACCAGGAGCTCATGTCGGAGCTCGCCGCTGTGGACAAAGCGATCGCTCCCGACGAAACCCTGCTCGTCGTCGACGCCATGACCGGCCAGGAGGCCGTCAACGTCGCCACCGGATTCCTTGAGAAGGTCGATCTGAGCGGCATCGTGCTCTCCAAACTCGACGGTGACGCCCGCGGGGGAGCCGCCATCTCGGTGCGAGAGGTCACCGGCTGCCCCATCAAGTTCGCCGGTATCGGCGAGAACATCGGCGACTTCGAGGTCTTCCATCCCGATCGCATGGCGGGGCGCATCCTCGGGATGGGCGACGTGATGACGCTCATCGAGAAGGCCGAGAAGACCTGGGACGAGCAAGAGGCCGAACAAGCGGTCGCGAAGATGCGCGAGGCCTCCTTCGATCTCGACGACTTCCTCAGTCAATTCCAACAGATCAAGAAGATGGGGTCGTTGACGGATTTGGTTGGTATGATTCCCGGCGCTCCGGCCGCTCTCGGCAATGCCGAGATCGACGACCGGGACATGGCGCGAGTAGAGGCCATCATCCGGTCGATGACCCCCGAGGAGCGCCGCAACCCGCGGATCATCAAAGGTGGGCGGCGGCGCCGGATTGCCGTCGGCTCTGGGACAAATGCGCAGGCAGTGAATAGGCTGCTCAAGCAATTTGGTGAGACGCAGAAGATGATGCAGGATTTGGCCTCAGGGACCGGCGCCCAAGCGATGCTGGCTCGGGCCGGAATGCGTAGCACGAAGAAGAAATCAACCCCGAGAACGAAGAAGAGGAAGAGGTAATCGATGGCGGTCAAGCTCCGCCTCATGCGGATGGGCAAGAAGAAACACCCCACCTATCGAGTGGTGGCCGCCGATTCGCGCTCACCCCGCGATGGTCGGTTCATCGAGCTGATCGGCCGCTACGACCCCCACCCCCATCCCTCGGTGGTCGAGATCGACAACGATCGCGCCCTCCACTGGCTGGAAGTCGGCGCCCAGCCGACCGCGGCTGTGAGGAAACTGCTCGAGATCTCCGGAGCCTGGGGCCAGTTCCGCGTTAAGCGAGGCGACGTTCACGTGGTCGGCGAGGCTGCTCTTCCCGAGGAGCGCGAGCGCAAGTCCAAGAAGGCGAAGGCGCGGGAGGCCGAGGAAGCTGCAAGCGTCGGAGACGACGTCGCCCCCGAAGCGGCTCCGGAGGAGGCCACCGAAGCGGCAGCCGACGAGGTCATCGCCGAAGCCGAGGCAGTGGTACCCGAAGCCGAGGAGCCCGCCGCTGAAGCCGGCGCCGCGCCGGCCGCCGTCGAGGAACCGGTTGAGGCTTCCGCAGAAGCCTCCGAAACCAAGCCCGAAGAAGAGGAGGCCACCTGATGGCCAAAGGCGAAATCGTCAAGAGTGTCGTCGGATACCTTGTGGGTGAAATCGTCGACAATCCCGATCAGGTCACCATCGACATCGTCGAAGAAGGCGACGACGAGATCGTCGCCGAGGTCCGATGCGCCAAGCCAGATATGGGTCGGGTCATCGGCCGCCGGGGCCGGGTTGCCCGTGCCATCCGCACCCTCGCCCAGGCTGCCGGCGAAGAAGAGGGACTGACCGCTTCGGTCGAGTTCGTTGACTGAGCCCGTCGTCATCGGATCGTGCGGCCGGGCCCACGGCATCCGAGGCGAGGTAGCCGTGTTCACCGGGCTGCCCGAACTCTTCGAGCCGGGAGCCGAGGTCCTGACCGGTGCCGGGGGAGCGCTCACCGTTTCTGCCGTCCGCCCCCACAAGGATCACCTGCTCGTCGCATTCGAGGAGGTGCCGGATCGCACCGCCGCCGAGGCAATGCGCAACCTGGAGTTGCTGGTGGAGGGCGACCGCCGTCCGGCCCTCGAGTCAGACGAGTTCTGGGTGAGCCAGCTCGTCGGACTCCAGGCACAAGACTCACAAGGTTCCCAGCTCGGCATTGTGGCCGCGGTCGTCACCTCTGAGGCCCAGGACCGCCTCGTCATCGACACCGGTCACAATCGGGTCGAGGTTCCCTTCGTGCCCGAACTTGTCCCCGAAGTCCTCGAAACCCATGTCGTGGTAGACCCGCCGCCGGGGCTGTTCGATTGAGGGACTCTGGCTGGCAGCTGGTTAGCCCCCGTCGCGCCAGTCGAGCCATTCTTGGACCGGAGCGAGGTCGAAGTCGGGTCCGTTGAGGCCGATCGTGATCTCACCGAGGTCGGCGAATTCCTCCCCGGGGCTGTGCTTGCCGGTATCCACACCGGCCGATCGAAGAATCGTTGACGGGTCGCGTCCCACCTTGGCGCACCACTCGTTGAGCACCTGATTCTTGTGGGGATAGCTCTCGGGATTCCAGAAGTAATGCCAGATGTCGGCATGCTCGGCCGTCATGCGGAGCGTCTTCTTCTCGCCGCCGCCGCCGATCATGATCGGGAGCGGGCCGACCGGGGCCGGGTTCAGTTGGCCGAGGCGGTCCTTGATGATCGGCAGATCGCGGGCCAGGTTGTCGAGCCGCCATCCGGCGGTACCGAACTCGTACCCGTACTCCTGGTAGTCACGCTCGAACCAGCCTGAGCCGATGCCGAGAATGACGCGGCCGCCCGAAATATGATCGACGGTGCGCGCCATATCGGCCAGCAGCTGAGGGTTGCGATACGAGTTGCAGGTGACGAGCGGGCCGAGCCGGACTCGCTCGGTCACCTCAGCCCACGAGGCGAGCATCGTCCAGCACTCGAAGTGAGCCCCGTCGGCTTCGCCATACAGGGGGTAGAAGTGGTCCCAGTTGTACACGACGTCGACGCCCATCTCCTCCGCTTTGACGACCTGGCGCCGGATGACATCGTATTCGGCGTGCTGGGGGTGGAATTGGAGGGCGATCTGCGGCTTGACCATTGACGGACCTTTCGAATTGGCTGGCCTGCAACTTAGTGCAGAACCTGTCGGTCTCCCCGGCGGGCAGCCCTGTGCCCCGCAACCATTAGGAACCTGCCCGGCCGATGCTGATGTTGCCGGACACGCTCTTGGCTCTGAGCTGAACCTCGGGCCCGACAGGCGGCGTGGGAGAATCGCTGGGGGAGGGGAGGTCGACCCTTCCGCTCAGGGTCCGGATGTCGAGGTCGACCCGCCGACCGGGGGCGATCCGCAAGTCGAGCCGTCCCGACACGCTCTTGGCGATGAGGGAGTCGCCCTCGAATTGTTTGACGAGCACGCTGCCGGAGGCGGTCTTCACGTTGAGCCCACCGCCAACGGTGCCGAGGACCACGTCGCCCGAGGCGGTGGAGACCGAGCAATCGCCGCTGGCCGCGATGATCTTCACATCGCCGGAGGCCGATACCACCCGGGTGTCGCCACCGGCTTCCTTGATGGAGGCGTCGCCCGAAGCCATCTTGATTTCTACCCGGCCGCTGGCTTGCTTGAGGTCGACGTCGCCGGATGCCGACCGGGCGGTGAAATCACCAACCAACCCGCGCACGTCGACGTTCCCAGAGGCGACCGCGGTGGTGACGTGGGTCCCGGCCGGCACCTCGAGCCGCACCCGATAGGAGCCACGCAGTCGTCCCTCTTCGCCGATCTGGATGTGGTCGCGGAATTGCTCGACCAACAGCTTGTCGGGGTTCGAGGCGCTGATCGATACTCCGATGATGCCGTCCGGGCCCTCCTCGACATGGATGTGCCCGGAGGCGATGCGGACCTCAACGTCGGGGTCTGGCCCAACATCGAAGGTGAGGATGCGCTCTCTCATAGATCGATGCTCGTCTTGATGCGATTGCCGCGCCCGCTCCTGGAGGGTTTGGCCTTGGAGGCGAGGGTGTTGACGACATAGCTGTTGACGGAGTCGCCGGTGTCGAGGGCGGCGTCTTCGAGCAGCAGTTTGAGGCTCTCCGGGAGGCGAAGGGTGAGGCGGGCCTCATTGCCGCCGGCGGTGATCTCAACGTCGGCTTCCCGCGGCTGGACGGCCAGCTGGGGCTCGCCATCGGAGATCACCAGGCTCACCCGGTAGTCGGGGAGCTGGGCCCCCACCTCGAGAGCCGCCTGCTCGGCCAGCGTGGTGCCGGCCTGGCGAAGGGCCGGCTCCAGAACGGTCATCAGGGCCGAGGCGGCTTCGGTGATGTCAGTGTCGTCGGCGGTGAGTTCCAGCTGCCGGTGAACGGCGGCTTCGAGTTCTGTGAAGACGGTGCTGATGTCCATTAGTTGCGGGTGTCCGTTTTCTCGATGATGCTGCGACGGGTGCGTCGGGTGTAGCGGTCTTCGGCGAGCGCCTCGGTCATACGAAGGTCCATGAGCATGTCTCTCCCCCTTGGGTTCTCTAGTTGCGGCGGTCGGTCTTACGGGTCGGGAAGCGGTGGGTGGCGATTGCGGTGGTGGCTGTGTGGGTTGCGTACATGACGGCTCCTGTCAAGTTGACCTCGTTATGATGTCAATATGATGTCATACTGGTGTCGGCATGTCAAGCCCGTTCTTGAGATAGTTTTCGCGATTTCGGGAGAGCCAACCTGCCGGCTCGAACTGCCTCTCCAGCATTGAGTTGAGTCGCTCGCTTGCCCGGCAAGCTCCGGCATGGGCACAAAGCGGTCAGGCTCAGTAGCCTTGCTCCTCATGACCCATCCTGCACCCGACCCCGGCCTCGGCCTCGAATACCTCATCGGTGCTCGGGACCCGGCGCCGTTGCTGGCCGAAGCCGCCCGGCTGCGTGACGAGGGAAAAGGACGGACCGTCACCTATTCGCGCAAGGTGTTCGTGCCGCTCACCACGCTGTGCAACGACACTTGCACTTACTGCACCTTTGCCAAGCCACCGGGGGCGGGGGGGCAGTATCTGGACCCGGACGAGGTGATGGCGATCGCCCGCGCCGGAGAGCAGCGCGATTGCACCGAGGCGTTGTTCACGCTCGGGGACCGGCCCGAAGCCCGCTGGCCCCGGGCTCGCGAGTTCCTGGCCGAACATGGTCACACCACCACTCTCGAGTATGTGCAGGAGATGACCGAACTAGTGGCGGCCGAGACGACTCTCTTCCCGCACGCCAATCCCGGGCTCATCCCCGACGATGCCATCGCCGCCCTGCGGCCGTCAAACCCTTCCATGGGGATGATGCTGGAAAACATCTCGCCCCGCCTCATGGAGCCGGGGATGCCTCACCACGGCGCTCCCGACAAGGATCCGGATCTGCGGGTCGCCACCATCGAGGGCGCCGGCCGCGCCAAGGTCCCATTCACCACCGGCATTCTCGTCGGTATCGGTGAAGAGCCGGAGGAACTGATCGACAGCCTGTTCGTGCTCGCCGACCTTCACGAGACCTGGGGTCATCTCCAGGAGATCATCGTCCAGAATTTCCGCGCCAAGGCCGACACCCGGATGCGCCGCTCGCCCGAGCCAACCGTGGACTATTTCGCCCGGGCAGTGGCGGTTGCCCGCTGGATCTTCGGACCGGAGATGAACCTGCAGGTTCCCCCCAACCTGACCGAGCGGTATGAGGTTTACCTGGATGCCGGGATCAACGACTGGGGCGGGGTTTCGCCGCTCACCATCGACTGGGTCAACCCGGAGCAGCCGTGGCCCCACCTCGATGAGCTCGAGGCCAGGACCCGGGCGAATGGGTTCGAGCTCAAGCCTCGTCTCCCCGTCTATCCGGAGTACATGACGGACGAGTGGCTCGACCCGGCCATGCAGGTGAAGGTCAGAGGTGCCGTCGACGAGGCAGGATATGCCACCACCTCTCCCCGCCACTTCAGCGAGACGTCGAAGTGAAGGTCACGTTTTGCCAGGTGCGGCCTGGAGTAGATGAGATCACCGAGATCTGGGCCACCACCCGGCGCAACGAAGGCACGCTGGTGGCGGAACTGGCCACCCTCGGCCGGGCCGCCCGGGCGGCTTCGCTGGCCGGGGGCCTGCTGCCGGTCTCCTCATCCGCCGACCACGACGACCCCGAACCGATCGCCTGGGTGGTTGAGCCGCGGGTGGCCCTCGAGCTGTCGAACGCTGGAATACCGGGCTGGCGCATCACCGTGCAAGATGAGGGATCAACTGAATCGGTCCTCGATGCGGTCACCAGAACTGGGGCCGCCTTCCTGCGCACCGGCCGCAGTCGGATCCGCCGGGCCGCCGAGATCGCGACCCTGCCGGCCGTGCAGACCCGGGTTTCGGTGTTCGTTGACACTGTCGAGGAGGCCCTGGCGGCGGTCTCCGAAGGGGCGACCGATCTCATGCTGCGCGGCTGGGATCGCGAGTCGATTGGTGAGCTACGCGATGAGCTGGCTGCGGGTCGGCTGGTGGAGCGGACTGCCGTGCCGCCCGGCATAGGTCTCGAAGCGGCGAGAGCCGCTCTCGACCGGGAGCTCTTCACCGCCTATCTCAAGCAGGTCGACGGCAGCGGCGTAGCCCGGCCCCGCTACGACTGGGCTCCCGGCCAGCCGGCCGACCCTCCGGTGCCGGCCCAACGGTTGTCGCTCGAGTGGGGCGACGCCGCCTGGACCGGTGCCCGCCCGGCCGCCGGCATCGACGAGCTCGCGCCCGGGCTGCGGAGGGTCCTGACCCGGTCGCTGGCCGGCACCGCCCCTACCCGCGACGAGGTCGAACGGCTGTTTCTTGCCCGCGGCCACGAAGTCGAAGCCATCGCCTCGGTGGCGGACGAGCTTCGCAAACGCCGCAACGGCGACGTGGTGACCTACGTGATCAACCGCAACATCAACTACACCAACCAGTGCTACTTCCGGTGCGGATTCTGCGCATTCTCGAAAGGCCCGCGCTCGCTCAACCTGCGCGGCGATCCGTATCTGCTGAGCCTGGATGAGGTGGCTGCCCGCAGCCGCGAGGCCTGGGAGCGAGGGGCCACCGAGGTCACATTGCAGGGTGGCATTCATCCCGATTTCACCGGGGATTTCTACGTCCACGTCGCCGAGCTCATCAAGGCCTCGGTTCCAGAAATGCATATTCACGGGTTCACGCCGCTCGAGGTGTGGCAGGGAGCCGAGACCACCGGGTCCACCGTTCCCGAATTCCTGGCCCGCCTGAAGCAAGCCGGGCTCGGCACCCTCCCGGGTACCGCGGCTGAGATCCTGGACGATGATGTGCGACTGCATCTGTGCCCGGACAAGATCCGTACCGCCGAGTGGGCCTACGTCATGATCACTGCCCACGAGATGGGCCTGCGATCCACCTCCACCATCATGTTCGGCCACATCGACGGACCCCGTTCGTGGGCCAATCACCTCGAAGTACTGCGAGACATTCAGCGCCGTACCGGAGGCATCACCGAGTTCGTACCGCTTCCGTTTGTGCACATGGGCGCTCCCATCTATCTGCGGGGCCGGTCGCGGCCCGGGCCGACCTGGGACGAAGTCGTCCTCATCCACGCGGTGGCCCGGATTGCTCTCGACGGTCTCGTCGACAACATTCAGGCCTCGTGGGTCAAGCTCGGGCTCACCGGAGGCAGGCGGCTGCTCGACGCCGGGTGCAACGACATGGGCGGGACGCTCATGGACGAGAACATCTCCCGTGCCGCCGGAGCCGAGCACGGCCAGTTGGCCACTCCTGAGGAGCTCGAGGCCACGATCCGGGCGGCGGGGCGAACCCCGGCCAGGCGAAACACCGTCTACGAGATCATCGAGCGCTCCGAAGCGGCCCCCCGGCGGAACTGATCAGGGGGCGGTGCGGAGCGTTACGCCGGTGCCGGTGGCGGTGACGATGAGGCATTCACCGAGCGGCGTGTAATCGAGGTTGACTCCGATGACGGCGTGGGCGCCGCGGGCCACCGCCTCGCGAACCATGGCCTCCTGCGCCAGGGCGCGGTCATGGGCGAGTTCCCGCCGCAGCGACTCGGACCCGGACTGTGACTCAAGCAGCGTTCTCAGCCTGCCGGAGTCGAGCGCGCAGGCGGACTCTCCGGTAACCATGCCGAGGTTGGTGTCGATTTCCCAGTTGGGAACCGAGGTGGTGGTGGTGACGATCGGGCGCCACACCTTGGTGCCGTCTTCCTCACGCACCCAGCCTTGCACCGACTCCCGCCACAGGTCGCCCCACTCGGGAGCCGGGTGGTCGGAGATCGGCAGCTGGGTCTGTGTCGGGGCCGCCGGGTTCTGCTGCGAAGGCTCAACCATGATCCAGTCGGCGTTGGCCCGGGCGGCGATGGCGCGGGCGACGGCGGCCGAGGCCACTGCCGCGGCCTGGGCGGCGGCCGCGACAGAATCGGCCGCTACGGCGGCGTTGGCAGCCTTGGCGACCTGGGTTGCCTCCCGGTCGTTTGGCTGCTCGGGAAGGAATTCGATGGCGGCGTCGCTCCACGGGATGGATCGGGCGTCCGGACGGATGTCGACCACCACCCCGTCGCCGGTTTCATCTACAGGCTCGTCGGGCGAGTGGTCCTCGTCGAGGCTGCGGCGGGCGGCCGCCAGCGCCTTCAGGAGGGGGCGCACGTTGTCCTCGCCAGGACGGCTGCGCCGCTTGGTGGTCCAGAAGTCTTCCACCCTGCTGCCTTCTTGCGTCATGATCCCCTGTGAACTCTGCCTGGGGCCAGGATAACCTGTGAGGGTGAAAATCTCGGTGATCACCATGTTTCCCGAGTTCTTCGAATCCCCGCTCGAAGTCAGCCTCGTGGGACGTGCCCGGGCGGCCGGAATCGCGGAAGTCGACGTCATTGCCCTGCGCCCATTCGGGCTGGGGCGCCATCACAAGCTCGACGGGGCGCCTTTTGGTGGAGGCGCCGGTCTGGTAATGCGGATCGAGCCGCTGGCGGCGGCACTCGCCCCGCTGAAGCCCAGCCATACAGTGTTGCTGTCGGCGGCCGGGCATCGCCTGACGCAGGCCACCCTCGACCGATTTGCCGGGATCGACCATTTGACCCTGGTGTGCGGTCGGTACGAAGGCGTCGACGAGCGGGCCGCCGAAAACCTTATGGACGAAGAGGTCTCGCTGGGAGACTACGTCCTGCTGGGCGGCGAAGTAGGGGCCCTTGCCATCATCGAAGGGGTGGTTCGGTTGCTCCCGGGGGTGGTCGGCAACCCGGAGTCGGTGCTGAACGAATCGTTTCGCGACGGGCTCGTCGAGGAACCGGTGTACACCCGGCCCGCCGAGTACCAGGGCTGGCAGGTGCCTGAGGTGTTGTTGTCCGGTAACCATGAACTGGTCGAACAATGGCGCCAACTGCAGCGGGAGCGACGTACCCGGGAGAGGCGGCCCGACCTGTGGCAGGAACTAGCGATTACCGAAGACCCGGAGTAGAGTTTCGCCGTCCGGCAACCGGCCGGGCGATCTTTTTGTGAGGGTTCTCATGGGCATCATCGAAGACGTCGAGCAGGGCTATCTGCGCGATGACATCCCCGAATTCAGCCCCGGTGACAATGTCAGAGTGCACGTACGGGTGGCGGAAGCGGGCCGTGAGCGAGTTCAGATGTTCGAGGGTGTCGTGATCGCCCGCAGCGGCGCCGGGGTGCGGGAAACCTTCACCGTCCGAAAAGTAGCCTTCGGAGTAGGCGTTGAACGCATATTCCCGGTGCATGCTCCCATCGTTGCCAAGATCGAGGTGGTGCGCAAAGGGGCGGTCCGCCGGGCCAAGTTGTACTACCTGCGCGACCGGGTCGGGAAGGCCACCCGTATCAAGGAGAAGCGCTGACCGGTCAAGGTGACCGGCGGCCAGTCCGATACTTTTCTCGCCCAATTGTCGACCCTGACTAGCGTTCCTCCATGGCTTCAGAACCCACCCCCGAAGACGAGCTCCCGCCCCGGCTGCGGTTCGAGCGGATGGTGAAGGGCCCGGAGCCTCACGTCTTCAGGTCGGTTCGTCCTGATCCTGATCCGGATCCGGATTCCAACGACGGCAAATCACCCGATTCCGAGCTCGAAATCGAGAGCGATGCCTCGATTCTGGCTCGTTTCGACGCCCTCAAGCAGACGCTCAGTCGCGAACTAGGCCAATACGAGCCTTCGATCGAGCCGGAGCCCGATCGGGATAGTGACGAGCCCGAGTCAACCCCTCCGAGTGGGTCGCTGGACGATCTGCAATCCCGTGTCCAGGAGATGAAACGCCAGGAGCGCGAGGCGAGCCTTCGGATGGAGCAGTCGGAGCTGGTAGCCGAGCCCGGTGAAGCCGCCCATGCCTACGACGAGCTCGAGAAGCTCGAGCAAGCCGAAGCCGACGAAAGCCAGGCGAAGAAGAAGAAGCGCCGCCAACGCCGCCAGACCCGGTCGTTTTGGAAGGAGCTCCCCATCCTCATCGTCGTGGCGCTCGTGGTGGCCATCGTCATCAAGACCTTCTTCTTCCAGGCTTTCTATATCCCATCCGGGTCGATGATCCCGACCCTCGAGGTCAACGATCGGGTGCTCGTGAACAAGCTGTCGTATCGGTTCGGTGCCGTCGAGCGGGGAGACATCCTCGTGTTCGACTCGCCCGAGGCCCACGAGGTCAACCGTTCGTTCTTGGAGCGGGCCATCCGCTCCATCGGTGAGGCGACCGGTCTCACGTCACCGGACACCGTGCTCATCAAGCGGGTGATCGGCTTGCCCGGCGAGACGGTCGAGGTGAAAGAAAACCAGGTGTATGTGAACGGGAACCCGATTGCAGAGCCATACTTGCCCGACGGCGTGACCATGCGTGACGAGCCGGAGGTGACCATCCCGGCTGATTCGGTCTTCATGATGGGCGACAACCGCAATGCCAGCAACGACAGCCGCCGGTTCGGCGCCATCCCGCGCGAAGACATTGTCGGAAGAGCGTTCGTTACCGTTTGGCCACCGGGTGCCTGGAGTGGCCTGTAGGGGTGCGTGTCGTACCCGGGCTCTATACCAGGAGCCGTGGCATCCACCGTATTTCGGCGTACGGGTCTAACGTGGCCGCTATCGGAGACAGGAGAATCGGGTGAACGAGGAAGATCTCGAACGGTACGAGACCGAAGTAGAGCTCCAGATCTACAAGGAGTATCGGGATGTTCTGCCGCTGTTCAAGTTCGTGGTCGAGACCGAGCGCCGGTTCTACCTCGCCAATAAGGTAGACCTCGAGACCCGCCAGGTCGGCGATGCCATCTATTTCGAGATTCAACTCGAGGATGCCTGGGTATGGGATATGTATCGACCGGCCCGTTTCTTGAAGGACGTGCGGATCATGAGCTTCCGAGACGTCAACATCGAGGAGCTCGAGCCGGGAACGGCGCTCTAGCCAAACGACGGGTTGCCCGCGTGGGTGAGGCGTTGGCCGCCGCCTATCTAGCCGAGCGTGACGCAGCCATCCTCGCCCGCAACCTGCGATCGGGTCGCGGGGAGATCGATCTGCTGGTCCGAATCGAGTCAACCCTGGTGGCCGTCGAGGTCAAGACCCGGGTGGGAGCCGATCCACGGGGTGCCTACACCGCCGAAAAAGCGGATCGGGTGTGGGCGGCGCTCGGACGGCTCACTCCACGGCCACAACGGGTGGATCTCATCGCCGTGGCACTCACCGCCGAAGGGGCCGACATCCGCTGGATCCCTGGGGTGCGCTGATCAGCGTCGAGCTCGCTGTTCCTTGAACCAACAGCCTCGATGCCAATGCCGGCGCAAGTCGGGTGCGGTTTCGGGAATCACCACCAGATGGCCGATTCCAACTCCAATGGTCTGCGAGCAGCCCGGGCACAGGTACGGCTTGCGGGCGGCGTAGGGCTGCACCACCGTCACGATCTCTACCCCCAGAGGGCCCACGCCAGCACTCCTGCAATGACGATGAGGGCGACCACCACCACCACCACGTCTGTGAGATCGCGCTCATGCGATCGGAACGGATTGAAACCCATGTCCGGATGCTAGGAGGGAGCTGAGCGGTCTCCCATCAACAGCCGAGATCGGCGTCGATGCTCTCCCGGTCTGCGATCGCCTGTAGCTGCCGGCACGACTCAGAAAACCGGGCCCTAACGCCACTCCCCGAAAACGCCTCCGTGTACTCGTCGATGTCGGCGATGGTGGCGATCGCCTGGAGCTGTTCGGCGCGCTGGTCGTATTCTGCCAGCACCCACCGGGCGGCCTCGACCGCCTCGGTGTGGGGGGCGGTCACCTCAGACGGTGGGTCGAGCTTCGAGATCTCGCGTATGAGAACCGCGAACGAGGCTGCGGTGCCGCTAATCGAGGCTTGGAAGAGCTCGATCAGCTGCTGCTCGGCCGCGGGGGAATCGAAATCGATGTCCAGCAGGCCGGCGTTGAACTCGCCTTCGAGATCGTCCAGTTCGGAGTTATGGGCGCGGCTGAACTCCTCGAGGTTTCTGAAGTACTCCTCGGTCGACGGTCCCCCGGCACAGGCGGAGGCGATGGTGATGAGGGAGAACGCGACGAGACAGGCGTGGCGGATTCGAGCCGGCATGAGAGCCGAATCTAGGCGATGATCCTCATGGCGGACTCGAAGTCGGGGGGTGCCGGCTTGCTGCCAACGAACAGGATGAGCACGACGATGGCGATGATAGCCAGCCAGGCGGCGATGGCGGCTGCTTGTCTGAAACGGCGGACGCGCACCGTGCGCCCGATGAGGTCGTTCTTCACAATTGTGGCCGGGTGGACGGTGTCCATGCGTGTCACCGTTGGCGTGAATGCGGGCGCCGGGTCGGTCGGGCTCTCGGTCTTGGGTTTGTCATCCGGTTTGGCAGCTTTGGCTGGTCGCTTGTCGGTCTTGGGTCTCTCGGTCCGGTCCCACGGTCGCAGGGCGGTGGCGGGCTGGACGGCGACCGCGACTCCCGGACCAGAAGCGGACGGGGCGGCCTTGCGAGATGCTCTCGGGGCCGATGCGGCCGGCTCGGCTACACAGCCGTCGCGGCAGAAGCGGGGGAGGGGGCCGCGCGCTCGGACTGTGATTTCATTGCCACAGCGCTCGCAGTTCACCACCTTGGGACGATTATGACCGTTTCGGGACCGTTTGCGGCGGCAATCGGCGCAGAACGCGGGCACCGGACCCTTGGCCTTGACGGCCACGGACGCCTGGCAGCGTTCGCAAGAAATTGTTTCCGGTCGGCCCACGGGCCCCATTTTACCCCACAATCCGTGACCTAGTCGCACGCAGAACGTGTGTGTCACAGCCTGCCCATACGGTCGAGGCATGTTCGCTTCTATTGCATCAACCGCTCTGGTTGGTATTGATACCACACCTGTCCAAGTCGAGGTTCACGCAAGTGGCTCCGGCAAGCCCAGTTTCGCCATAGTTGGACTGCCCGACACGGCGGTGCGCGAGGCACGGGAGCGAGTTCTCTCCGCCCTCCAGGCCTCCGGCTACCGGGTTCCCTTGTCTCGCATCACCGTCAACCTCTCACCGGCCGATCTCCCGAAGGCCGGCTCGGCGTATGACCTACCGATCGCGCTCGGGACCCTGGTGGCGATGGGCCAGGTGGGGGCGGCCGCCGCCCGGGTGGTGGCGCTCGGCGAGCTGGCGCTCGACGGCAAGGTGCGGGCGGTGCGGGGCGGTCTGGGGGCGGCGGTGGTGGCCCGTCGTCTGTCGCTTCCTTGCCTGTTGGCCCCGGACGCAGCCGGTGAGGCAACCCGGGTGCCGGGCAGCGATGTGCGGGGGGCGGCCACGCTGGTCGACGCGGTTGAGATCGCGCTCGGCATGAGCCCGGGCAAGACTGTCGAGCCATCGCCAAGCGAACGGCCGACCGACGGGATGGATCTCGCCGATGTCCGCGGCCAGCTGGTTGCCCGGCGGGCAGTCGAAGTGGCTGCCGCCGGCGGCCACCATCTGCTCATGTTCGGCCCCCCCGGCGCCGGGAAGACAATGCTGGCCGCCACCCTTCCCTCCCTGTTGCCTTCCCTATCCGAGGAAGAAGCCCTCGAAGTCGCTCTCGTGTGGGGGGCCGCCGGCCTGGCCCGCGGCGGCTCGCTGACACCCCCGTTCCGCAGCCCGCATCACACCGCCACCGTTGCCGCCATGGTCGGCGGTGGCAGCGGGCTTCCGAGCCCCGGTGAGGTCAGCACCGCCCACCGGGGGGTGTTGTTCTTAGATGAGCTGGGTGAGATGCCGGTGCGGCTGCTGGATGCGCTTCGCCAGCCGATCGAGGACGGCCATGTCACCATCGCCCGGCGGGGCCACACGGTGCGATTTCCATCCCGGTTTCAATTGGTGGCCGCCACCAACCCGTGTCCGTGCGGCTTCGAGGGCGATCGGTTAGTGGGGTGCGAGTGCAGCGAGAACGCGAGGGCTCGGTACCGAAGCCGATTCTCCGGGCCGCTGCTCGACCGGCTCGATCTCCGGGTGCGGGTAGAACGCCTCGATCTGGAGGCAATGACGGGTCCTCCGGGGGAGGATTCGGCGAGTGTACGCGCCCGGGTGACGGCGGCGCGTGAGGTTCAGTCGGAGCGGGGAGGGTTGAATCGGTCGCTGGGGCGGCGAGTGCTCGACCGGCAGCCGTATACGCCTGACGCCACCCGCCTGTTGTCGAGTGCGGTCGACCGGTTCCAACTGTCCGCCCGGGGGTGGGACCGGGTACGGCGGGTGGCGCGAACGGTTGCCGACTTGGCCGGGCAAGATGAGATCGACGAGGCGGCGGTGGCCGAAGCCCTCGCCTACCGGGCGAGCCTGTGATTCTGCTGAACCGCCTCCGTCTTGCCTCCCTGGGTCTGCATCCCGATCGCGTACGCAAGCTGCTGGAGGATTGGGGCGCCGCCGGCGCAGTGCTCAGGGCCATCGAATTGGGTCAAGTCGAGGTGACAGACTCGATTCGAGACCGACTGAGTATCGACGCCGAACGAGCCGCCCGGCTGGTGGGGGCGTCGGTGATTCTGCGAGAGGACCTCCCCGCCGGCCTGTCCGAGCTGCCGGACTCGCCCGACCTGCTGTACGTGCGCGGCTTGCTTCCCGAGGCTCCGGGAGTGGCCATCGTCGGGACGCGACGGGCCACCACCTACGGTCTGCGGCTGGCCCGCAGCTTCGGGCGGGCGGTCGCCGCCGCCGGCTGGACGGTGATATCGGGATTGGCCAGAGGTGTGGACGGGGCGGCTCACTTCGGATGCCTCGACGCCGGAGGGGTGGGGGTAGCGGTCCTGGGATGTGGGGTGGATGTGGCATACCCGTCCGAGCACCGCAAGCTGGCCTCCCGGCTGCTCGAGGGTGGGGGAGCGGTGATATCCGAATATGCACCGGGAGCACCACCCGAACCATGGCGGTTCCCGCCGGGGTTATGTAGACTACCTACTATGACGTAGGAGGGAACCATGAGAGCAGCGCTCTACACCCGAATAAGCCAAGACCCCGAAGAACAGCGCCGGGGTGTCGAACGGCAGGAGAAGGACGGCCGCGAGTACGCCGAGCGAAAGGGCTACGAGGTGGTGGCCGAATACTCCGACAATGACAGGTCGGGCTATAAGCGGAAGGTAAAACGTCCTGGATTCGAGAACCTCAAGACAGGCATCCGTGAGGGCGAGATCGAGGTGGTCCTCTGCCAGCACCAGGATCGCCTCGCAAGGAACGCGACCGTGTTCACCGACTTCATGGATCTATGCCGCGAGCGCGATGTTCGCATCGAAGCTTGGCAGGGTGTCACCCTCGACTCCAACTCCGCCACCGGCCGCTACCAGGCCACCATGCAAGCGGCAACCGATGAGCATTACTCCGCCCTAATCAGTGAGAAGGCAAGGAGCGCCCACCTCGAGCTGGCCAAGAGTGGGAAGCCCAACGGGGGAGGGAGAGGTGGCCGACCGTTCGGATACGACCGGCATCGGAGCATCGGTGAAGATGGTCGCGCTCAATCCCGGCTAGTGGTTAACGCCGACGAAGCTGATCGGGTACGTCACCTATTCAAATTGATGCTCAGCGGCGCATCGGTGCGGTCGCTCACTCACGAGCTGAATGACGCCGGATTCACCACCACTACTGGCCGGCCGTTCACCATGCGTGCGGTTCGGGACATCCTCCGTAATCCGCTGTACGCCGGGCTCCGCATTCATCGTGGTGAGATCGTGGGGCCGGGCGTGTGGGATTCCGTTGTCGATGAGGGCGATTACCAGAAGGTGCAGAGCATCCTCGCCAACCCGGACCGCCGATCCTGGACGGGTGGCGCACGCCGCTACCTACTGACCTCCGGCATAGCTCTCTGCGGCCGATGTGGGGAGAACATGGTGGCCCGACCTCAAAACCATCAGCGCAAGTACGGATGCCGACCGAAGCAAGAGAGTGGCTGTGGAGCCAACCGCATCCAGGCCGAACCGGTCGAGGAGTTGATCGCCACCACCGTCCTCGACTACCTCGACAGCCCCAAGACTCGGCAGGCTCTCCACGACCATCATGCCGAGGAGGACGAGGTGAGCGCGTGGTGGCAGGAGATCGCCGAAGCCAACGAGGCCCTCGAGCAGCTATCCCTCGACCACTATGTGGAGAAGCGCATTCCCCGCAACGCCTACTTCAAGGCAACCAGGGAACTCGAGCGTCGGATCGAGATCGCCAAGGAGAACATCAACGCCGCCGGCACCCCCGACGTACTTACCGACGTACCGGCCGGCAGGGATGCGCTTAGGCAGTGGTGGGATGGGGCCGGCCTCGACCTTCGCATGTCCCTGGTGGCCGCTGTAATCGAGCGGGTGGTCATCCATCCGCCGGTGCAGGGGCATAACTTCTTCAATCGCTCGAGGCTGGAGGTTGTCTGGCGGGTCTAGAGATAAACAGCGCTGCCCTGAGCCTGATCCTTAATCACGACCTCGAGGGCGGGAATGCTGAGGTCGTGGACCTTGCTGCACCGCCGTCCCGGACACCTGAACATCCCACGATCGGAGGGCGGAGGAGGCAGGCGCCAGAGTCGACCATCCTCATATCTGTGCGTCATCACCGCGAATCGGTCACTGTGCCCGGGCACTCCTCGGAGGGCCATCTCCTTGCGCCGCTTGGAGTAGGTGTACCGTAGGAAGAACAGGACACCAGACTCGCGCCATGCGACTCCGATCAGCGGGCTGTAGCCGGTCCTGTTCCGGCATGATCCACACCTGACCTCCCAGTTAGGTCTGGGGAAGAAGCGCTTTATGAACCTGTGCGCCGTAGGTGTTGTTGCCGTTTTCACCATCGGTCGGCTACAGTAATCCCCAAGACGTAGTTACGTCAACGTAGTTCTCGACTGAACTCGGCCACGGCGCCGAAGGTAGAGCCCGAGGCTCTGCCACACCTCCACGGAGGTCGCCGTGGCTCGTTTTTCGTTAGCGGCTCTCGAACTCAACCGCGCTGGAGTAACCCTTACCGAGATCGCCAGTGCCCTCGGCAAATCCACTCAGCTCATTTCACTGCAGCTCAAGGGTGAGCGCCGACTCGATCCCTCCCTACCCGCCGTCGTCCGCGCTATCGCAGACCAGGACACCGCCGACCGAGTGCTCGCCGCCATCCCCCCGCGAGGTGCGGCATGACCAGGGAGGAGATGGTGGCGTGGGGGAGAGCGAGCCGGGCAGCACAAGGACTACCGGAGAAGATCACCGACGAGGAACTCCTCGCTCGCGTTGTTCCCGTCCTCGCCACAAAAAGGGACGCCGACCCAGATCGGGCCGACGCCACCACCACCATCCCCGACCGCCAGGAAGGGGATCGGCATGCTGAATGATAGTTCCCTTCCCGATCGACTTCGCGCCGTACTCGACCGCACATGGCTCCCAATCCCGGGCAGCCTCGCCGCCGACCTCGGCAACCACCATCGTCGCGGTCGCTGCCACGCCCGAACACTGCGCGACCTCCGCCGCCTTGCCCGCCTCGGCTTCCACCGCGACGGCTGGTGGTGGATCGGGGTATTGGACGCCCGCGCCGACTGCATCGACCCCACCGACCGGCAATGGATCATCCACGCCTGGGATGAACTCGGCGCCGGTCGCTCGCCCTGGCCCCGCAAGAGGCGCGCAGCATGACCCGGAACACCGAACTCTCCGACCTGCTCGACGCCACTCACGCCTTCGTGCTCAGATTCGTCGTGTTCACGCATCCCGCGCAAGCAGTCGCCGTCACCTTGTGGATCGCTCACACCTGGTGGAAGGACCGACTCGAAACCACCCCGTACTTAGCGATCCTGAGCGCCGCGATGCGAAGCGGCAAATCACGGCTCTTGGACGTGCTGGAGTTGCTCGTCTCCGGGCCGTGGCGGGTGGCGTTCCCCACTGCTCCGGTACTGTTTCGCAAGATCCACCAGGACCGACCGACGTTGCTGCTCGACGAGGTGGACGCCATATTCGGAGCCAAGGCCAGCCCATCAGAGGATCTGCGAGGGATCTTCAACGACGGGCACCGCCTCGGCGGCAAGGTGCCGCGACTTCAGGCCAAGGGCAAGACGTGGGAGTTGGAGGAGTTCTCGACCTTCTCTCCGAAGGCGTTCGCCGGTATCGGTCGCGCCCTTCCCGATACCGTGAGCGACCGGGCGATCATCATCCGGCTGCGCCGCAAATCCCGGACCGAACAGGTTGAGAAGTTCCGCCTACGTACTGTTGAGCTTCAATCCCTGCCATTGCGCGAATGCTGGGAGGAGATATGCGGGCGGTACGACCTCGACCCCGATCCGAAGGTCCCCTCCGAGCTCAACGACCGCGCTGCCGATGGTTGGGAACCGCTGTTCGCCGTCGCCGACCTGGCTGGTGGCGACTGGCCGCAACTCGCCCGCGCCTCCGCCGTCTTCCTCGCGGCCGACGCCACGGCGGATGACGACTCGCTCGGAATTCGGCTGCTCCGCGACATCGCTCGCGTGTTCCACAACGACCGGCTCAAGACCCATGACCTGCTCGAGGCGCTTCACGGTCTCGAGGATGCCCCGTGGGGCGAACTCAAAGGTCGGCCCCTTTCAGCGCATGGGCTCTCCAAGTTCCTCCGCCCCTTCGATATTCACCCAAAGAAGATCCGCTTCGGGGATTCCACGGCTCAGGGATACCGCCGCCATGACTTTGCAGACGCCTTCGCCCGGTACACCCCGGACGAAATCGGAACATCAGAACAAGTCAATAACGACGGGCCCGAATCCGTTCCGGATGGTTTTTCGCCAACTGCAAACCGGAACGCGTTTGAGCCAACAACTACCGACGATGTTCCGATGTTCCAGTTTGAACGCGGGGGGGAGGCCAAATGAGATGCTCCAGCCGCAAGACAACCACGACAACCACCACACCGAAGCCAAAACCCACGCCCACTCACCTACCTCGAACGCCGGATCAACGAACTCAACAAACCAGAAGGAGGAAGCAGCAATGACCACCAACCGCTACGTAATAGGACCTCTTCTATGACGGGGACTTCGTTCGCGCGTTGACTATTGAGGAAGCTGAGTCACCAGAAGAGGCCCTTCAGGCCGTACTCGACGACCCCAAATGGGGGTGGGAGCAAACCTTCGGATACCCGGATGTTCTCGACGTGACGCGCACCTTCGACCAGCAACTAACCGGCCTCCTAAAGAAGCGCTCACGATTCGGGAAATGGGAATCATCACGGACCCGCTAGTTCTCTTCCGCTTGGGGATGGATCAGCGAACCGGTTGAGAGAAGGTGAATGTACGGCCGTGGAAGCAGCAAGTGTTCCGACTTGGGGCAGTCCACCTGGCGATAGACCGAGCAGGCGTTTGGTGGGCCGCTCTATATGTGATGCGATGAGGGAGTGGGCCTCCGCTCCCCGGTGACGGTTATCCCGATACTCGGGGTTGTCATCACGCCCTCGAGAAAGGGAGGCCCGTATGTC
>CAMYMH010000032.1 GCA_947259275.1 uncultured Acidimicrobiaceae bacterium
TCCCCACGCCGTTACCAGTGTGTCCAATGGGGACTCCTTTGGCTATGACGGCAACGGGAACATGACCACCCGCAACGTCGCCGGGGTCACCCAGACCCTGGATTATGACGAGGATCGCCGTCTCAGCTCAGTCTCGGACACCTCGGGGACCACGTCGTTCTTGTATGACGCGGATGGGAACCGGGTCCTAAGAACCACACCTGCTGGGAGCACGGTGTATGTGGGTGGCGTCTACGAATTCGAGACAGCCGGTGCCAACACGACCGAAACGTCCTATTACAGCTTGGGTGGGCGCACCGTGGCGGTCCGTCACGACGCTGCGTTGACCTACTTGGCTCAGGACCACTTGGGGTCCACCTCGATAAGTCGCAACGCGGCCACTGGGGCAGTGGAGGTGTCCAGGTATTTGCCGTACGGGGACCCCCGAGGAGGATCCACGCCATCGGCGACCGATCACACCTACACCGGGCAGATAGCGGATGCGTCCACGGACCTCATGTTCTACCAGGCCCGCTACTACGACCCAGGAATCGGCCGATTCATCAGCCCCGACACCATCGTGCCCAATGCAGCGAATCCACAAGACCTCAACAGGTACGCCTACGTGCGCAACAACCCGGTCAACTATGTGGATCCGACGGGACGCAACCGAACGGCGCTCGAATACGATACTCAGGGCTACAACGGAGGGAGTGCTGAAGAGACGAATCAGAGCGCCATATTCGTGAGCTTTTCGGTCGCCGCCTACCAGATTTCGAAGCTGAAGGACGTCACGGTCCTGGGATACAGTCCGATGACCCTCTCTACGGGCCAGAGGCTTTCTTACATCGTGTATCTGCGGATGGCAAACGGCGAAGTGCTCGGTCTGGACTACGGCCCCGTCACGCGGAATGGCAGCTACCTACTTCATTGGAATACCACTCCCCGAAAGAGCACGGTGCTGGGGAAATCCAATCACCAATTGCTTTCCTCGAAAACAGTTGGAGCTCGCAACTTCCGGACGATCTTGAGATGGGGCGGCAAGTCGTTCATGGTCGCCGGAGCCATTGCAGACATCGTTGATGTGTGGCAATCAGAAGATCGGTTGCGTGAGGCAGCAGGCAAAGCGGCCGGTTGGACGGCTGCTTACTATGGCGCTTCAGCGGGCTGCGGGCTTGGAGGTGGCGCAGGTTTGGCTATTGGGGGACCGGGAGGAGCTTTCATAGGATGTGGAGTCACTGGTTTGATTGGGGGGATAGGCGCGTATTTCGGAGGAGAGAGCCTCGCCAAGACGATCTATGACCTCGTGGTCGAACGAGAGCTTGACCTCGTGATCGCACCATTCGAGAACTGAGGGATTGAGCATGTCGAATCACCTGCCGATTACGAATTCTGCTCCGATCGAGGCAACTTCGCCTGACTACTACAGGGAGCACGCCGTGTGGTGGGTGGAACACCGGGACCTGGGTTCCGCACTCCTCGTGGGATATCAGGATGTCACTCTGGCCTCCGACGAGGAACGTGGACCCTATCCCGCGACAGACGTCGATCAGTTGCGAGTCGACGCGCTTCGAGCACTGGTTGATTCCGATTGGTGGATGGCGATTCGGCGCGGGAAGGCCAACTATCCGCTGCGCGGGGACGTCTACGAGTTTGTGGGGCTCGGGACTGATTGGGCCGGGGCGTACCGCACTCAGGTGTTGGACTTTGAGAAGACCTCTCAGGGCACTTTGCCCGACGGAGTCTTCTTGTACGTGGCGCCCCAAGAACCCTCTCATGAGGTGCTCGACAGAGCAACCCGCTCCTTGAAGGCGTTCAGTGGCGTGATGTTTCCGTTGAAGCGGCGTCCAGTTCCTCCCCCGACCTTGTCCGATCTGGCCGACGGCGCTCTCCGAGACCTCCCGATTCTGGGAATGGACCTAGAGGGCGACGTCGTCCTGCTGATGAAGGATCTTGACTGGGCCACAGTGAAGGCACGATTGGATGTGGTTGCTCGAGAGCACGGACTTGTCCTTCCGCCGCACGATAGGATTGTCTGCTGACACAGCAGCTCCATTCCAGTCGTTCGACTGGACCCCAATCAGCTGGAGACTGGAGATATCCATCTGGGACCTTGCATTCTTCAGCGAGGAACCTCCACTATGGGCGCCTCCTCGTAGCGTGCGCCCGGGCGAGCGGCGGCGCGCCAGACCTCTCCGATCCGCCTCCATTCGTTTGGCACAGGTTTGACATGACGACGGTCGGAGCCACAAGCGCGGAGGAACCTGGGCCGAAAGCCCAGGTTCGTGACGATAGTTGACTCCTCGCTGAGATGGGATGTGCAATGGTCCGATGTGCAGGTAGACGGCGTCTTCGCTCAGATCTACGTGCTCTATTCGGCCATCGTGATGGGCTGCCGTCAGCGCGGCTGGGTGGCAACCAACCTGGTGGTGAGGTATCCCCGTGGATAGCAGCAAGCCGTGGTCAGTTGCACATGGAGACCCGAGAATCGAAATCCGCTTCGCTGGGCCCCCCAGCGAAGTCACATACGGCCTCAGCTTTCAGACAGAACACATCCTTCTCGGCCCGAACGCCGTCCGCGCCCTTGGCCGTGCATTAGGGCACGTGCTCGAAAGGGCCGGAGATGGATCAGCCATCATCTACGTTAGATAAGGCCCGAGTAAGGCAAGTCTTTCCCATCGGAACTCGGGTGTGATGGGTGGGTCTGTACCGGAATCGCTGGGAGGGGTTGGACGGCTTCGGGTTCTACCAGCTACACCCGGGCACAGCTCGACTCGCTCGCTGGCCGCTGATGCGGCGTACATCTATCTCGTGGCCGAGATTCCACCGGGTGGAGTTGCCGAGAGCCGCGTCCCCGATGTTCGATTTCGAAACGCCCATATTGCCTTCGACTTAGATGCGGAGCATCGCCTGATCGAGGCACCGACATGGCTTGGAACGCCGTTACCGATCCCATGCAGAACATCGAGGATCTCGTGACGGGTACGTTCTTCATCGAACAAGCGGCGGGTTTCTACGGCACGATCGTGGCCGGCGGCGACACCGACCTGACGGATTGCCCCAGCATGGGCACCTGTGTCACAGTGAACGAGGTCCCCAAGAAGGCCATCGTCCTTGGTCACACGTTGCTCATCGACCAACCGCTGTCTCTAGAGCGGGCGGTGCACGAACAGCAACACATCATTGACATCGAGGTCCTGGGCGGCATACCGTTCTACGCTCGTTACGGAGCTGAGTCTTTGCTGCGATGGGCATTGGACGACGACCCGTACAAGGACAACAGTGCAGAGGTCCGGGCAGACGAAGCAGGAGTCTCGTGGTTGAACTCGCTGAGAGTCACACGGTGGCCCCTCAACTCGAAGGACCCAATAGCATTCCATTGAATTGATTGCAGTGAACCTTGTCATAGGCCTCGTATCCATAGTGCTAGTCGTTGGGTTGATTTGGCTTGGTCTTCGGTGGCTCAAGAATCCAGACGAGGCGACGCGCTTCATGGGGCCCGTTGGTTCCGAAGGGCTATCGCCAGTTCTCCGCCCGTGTAGTTCCAATCGGCTTCATCATTGTCGCGATTCTCGTAATAATTGCCGTTCTGAGCGGTGGCGGTGACTAACTCGGGCTGTGATCGCGATTCCCATCAACGACGAACTAGCGTGGCTCGCACAGGGATGGGGCAATAGCACGCGCGGATCGGGTGGGAGATTTGGGCCCGGTTGGAGTTGGCAGATTAACTAGCGAAGGCTGTGAGATAGAGCTCGTTTCGTCCGAATTGACACCGCTCCGTGATGGTGACAGCGTGATGCTGTTCCTTGTGGAGCAGAATTGAAGAAGTTCGACATCTATAGAGATGGACCTCGGCTGTGGTTGCAGGAGAAGAGCACGGGCAACCTGATCCCGACCTACATGGAGCTTCCTTGATGGAGCAGCCTGCTGATAGGTCAAAGCGGCTCGTCGAGTTCGTGGTGACGAGTCCGCATCTCAGTGGCCCGCAGTTGAGAGACCGAATTGGGTTGGAAGGAGATCACGTCGAGACCGCCGGTGAGCCTTTCATGGTCGGGAATCATTTGCGAGAACGTGTCGACAATGCTTGGGTTGTTCAGTCATCTGAGATCTCTAATGAGGCGGCGTCTCATATATCGCCTTTGGCACCAATCGATGAGCATCTCGATTGGGTGTTTGGAGTCATTGGACCTGTCCTTGAGCCTCTTCGGGCGTTACAGGCCGAGAATGCCCGGTTTGTTCTCCGCGTTGTCCAGTACCTGGATAGGAGTGAGTTCCAAGGGCACGGCCTCGGTTTCAGCCAGGAATGGACTAAATTGCTCGGCGAGTTGGGGGCGATAATCGACATCGATCAGTACGTTGAGTGAGCCGGCCAGACCGGACAGCCCCAAGCAGGCTGAGCCCCAATAGGCGAACCAGGAATCCAGCCGGAGTCCACGCGGCTGTGGAGGATGGCCGGATTTAGCTAGAGGCTGAAACCAACCCGAGCCAGAACCTGAACTTCTGGATATCGATGAGATCGCGTCGATCAAGATTGGGAGTAGATCTCCGTGGCTGATGCCAAGGAGTCGGCTTTGCACTGGTCACGGACTAAGAACCCCGAAGGACTCGTGGTCGAGCGGGAACTCGATGTTGTAATCGTCCCCTTCGAGGATTGAGAGGGTCCCATGGCACGTTTCCGAATCAAACCCACATCGGTGCCGATCGTGGCGACTCCGGTCGCGTACTACCAAGAGCATGCCGTGTGGCAGGTTGAGTACCGGGACTTCGGCTCCGCTCTCCTGGTTGGGTTTGTCGACCGCACGCTCGCCTCGGACGAGGAGCACGGTGTCTACCCAGCGACGAACACCGGCGTGTAGGTGTCTGGCCGCCACCTCTTGACTGTCTTGATTGCCGCCCTCGTGATGGGGCCTGCACAAGCCAATCGTCGAAGTTCTGCACACTCGTGGGAGCGGTCCCGTCAATAAGGGTTGACGCGTGGGCGGTTGCCAGCGGGCATGACCCAGCAGACGTGTTGATCTGCGTTGAAGACGAGTGCCGGTCCCTCGCACAAGCAGACCCGCGCGGTTGGGTGGGATTCCTCGACGAGGATCGTAGGACCCGCCGGAACGTCGAGATCCGGACCGTCGACGGCATCATCGGTACGGCACGTAGGAGTGCACCGAGTGCATGTCCCTAACCCGAGCCAGCATCCTCGGGTGCCTCCTCGACGCGATAGCGCTTCGCTGCGCTTCGGATGGCCTCCTCTTCCGAGCGGCCGCTGCCGTAGTGACGGGCGACCCGGCCGAGGGCGACCCAGTGTGTGCTGGTGTCCGTCTCGATGGCGCGCCGCACCGATCGGGGGAGACGCCGCATCTGCTCACCGGATGGTGGTTTGGGAGGGGATGCGTGGACCGTGAGCGGCAAGCCCTTGGTCTCGAAATACGCCCTGATCGCAGCGATTGGTCGGTGTTCCAGCAACCGGTTCATGATCAAAATGTTATAGCCGCCCAAAAGTGGGCCGGCGATTCCGGCCCGGGGGTGGTTTGGTTTGTCAGCGTGATTCGGGTGGGTCTCCTGTGGTGGCGGACACGACGGGTCCTGCTCCGTGCCCGTGAGTGGGCGGGAGGCGAACCGGGTTCGGTTGCCTGGGCATCCCTTCGCCACGCACCACAAGCGGATCTCATGGTCCCGGAGTCCGTAGAACACCAGGGTGAGGAGCCTGCGGGCGGCAGCCACCCGGGCGATGTTGCGGCCCCTCCGATCGGCGATCCGCTGGTAACTATCCCGGATGGGTGCGCCACCGTGATAGCGGGAAACCGCCTCAACCGCTGACCAGCGCACCAAAGTGGATCCTTGCTTGGTATCCCACCCCGGTAGGTCCTATTGTCGGACTCGCGCAGCCGCGGAGTAATCCCCGCCCAGGAACACAACCGCCGAGAGTTAGGGAACCGGGTCACGTCACCAATCTCAGCCACGAACACCGCGACGTGGACCCAACCCACCCCGTTTAGCTGTTGAATCACCCGATACCCGGAGTCGCCTCCTAGCCTGCGATGAATGATGGCTTCGAGCTGTCGGATCTCACCGTCGAGGACCCCGATCAGATCCCGCAGCGACTCGAGGCGGATCCCCCGTAGGCCTCACCCAGGTTGATTTCGTTCAGGTAGGCGAACCCGGCCGGACCCCACAGCTCCCGCAACTGCGGGATCACCCCTTCCTTGCCCAATACAAGGATGGGGCCGTAAGGCCCTATCGGCATTGTCCATGTTTCGATTTCCTACGTAATCCCAGAACCTAGGAATCTCATGTGCTCCATCCGTCCCCGCTTCACCTTCCCGATCGTACTCGCCATCGCGGCAGCGGCCGCCCTGGTGGTGGCCTCCCACAATCCGGCGCAGGCCGCGGGTTCGACGACGATCACCGTTGAGAACATCGTCAGGGGAGCCACCGACCTGGGCCCCGGCGACTTTGGCGTTGCCGTCCACTGCCAGGAGTTGCCGAACGGGCCCCTCGTAGCGCCACAACTGGTGACAATCTATGCCGGGGAGACGGTCGTACTGCCCGATCGACCCGAGACAGTGGACTGGTTCTGTCGAGCCGAACAACCGGGCATCGACCCGCTCGAGGACGCCAACTGGATCGTGAGCGCTCAGGTTGTGCAACCGGGCAGCACCGAGCCACCTCCCACCTGCCGCTACCTGCATGCGCTCGACGGATTGCTCCAATGCGATATTCCGATCCAGCTCGGAGAAACTTGGGTTGCGACCTTCACGAACACCGGACCGTCACTGTCCTTCACGTATGCCGAATCGGTCACGGGCGTCAATCCGCCGACGCTCATCTCGAACGCGCACTGTCAGGAACACCTTCGGCCTGGTGTTCCGCAGCGGCCCGTGGCCGGCCGTTCCCTGGGGGCCCCCAAAACCGTTGGGCTGTCGCTCGCACCCGATGTCGACTACTGGGCCTGCACGGTCGTCGTATTCAACGAGGATGACATCATCAATGCCGGCTGGCTGGCGAGAATCGAAGTCTCAGGGTTCTCAGCTCCCCAGGTCGAGGCCTTCGGGTGCCGGCAGACATCGGTCTACCTGTGCGGCCCGATCAACGTGTACGAAGGGGATGCGGTAACCGCCACGGTGTCCCTCACCCTCGGCGATCAGCCCGACCTAGCCCACTTCGATCCGGACAGTGGGAAGTGGCACCTGCGCTACGGCGATGACTACCTTCCCAGCAGCTTCTATTTCGGAGTGCCCGGCGACACACCGCTGCTCGGAGACTGGAACTGCAACGGGCAGGACACCGTGGCCCTGTATCGCGAGAGCAGCGGCTACGTCTACTACCGCAACACGAATGACTTCGGAGTTGCCGATGACTCCTTTTACTTCGGGATCGCCGGGGACATCCCCATCGCCGGTGATTGGAACAACGATGGATGTGACAGCTTCGGCATCTATCGAAATGGCAAGGTCTTCTACAGCAACCAACTCTCAACCGGCAACGCCGACGTGGCCTACTGGTTTGGAGTTCCGGGCGACATCCCGTTTGCCGGCGACTTCGACGGTGATGGATGGGACACCGTAGGGCTATTCCGGCCCTCGACCGGATTTGTCTATTACACAGACGCGGTCCCGACCCACAACTCGGTTGCCCCAACCCGACACAGCTTCTTCTTCGGAATCGGAGGTGACCGGGTGCTGGCAGGCGATTGGGACCTCGACGGTGACGACAGCGTCGGCATTTACCGTCCGTCCGATGGCCACTTCTACTTGACCAACGAGAACCTGCTGTCGGTTGCCGATCTGATAATCCCCTTCGGGGCACCTAACTGGATACCCACCACCGGGAACCTCTCGGTCTCGTAGCACCTCAAAGAACAGGGTGATGAGGGTGGGGCGGGAAATCGAACTCTGGGAGCTGGCGTTCGGGTTTGTTGGTGGTGCGCAGTCGGGCTATCCGAGGCCGTCGATTAGCTAGACGGCCACCGTAAAATACGAGGGAGGCCACCAGTGGAGGGAGAGGCCCCACTCCGACTCAGTGTGCCCACCTCGACTCAACAGCAACCTCCGCGGCTGTGAGTCCCCTTCCTGGGCACGCCGGTCAACCGACCCACTGGTGGTCTCAAACAACGCCTCCGCGACATGTCGCCGTGCCCTCGTGCCGCGGGAGATCGCCGTTCAGCCTTTCCGTCCTGGGGCCGCCGACACCTCTCAGCTCTAGTCGGACGCGGTACCCGTCAGGCGTGGTGGCGAGCCTTCTCAGCCGCAACCTTGAGATCCCGCCAGTCAACAACCGCGAGTCGGGCCGCCTGAATGAGTTGCTCGATGTTCCCCTCACTGAGCAGAAGCATGTCCTCGACGATGTCCTCCGGTGGGGTGACCTCTCCGTAGCTGTCGTGCCAGGCGAGCTCGGTGAGTTCCAAGAGATCGAGGGCATGGGGCGCCCGTTGCTCGCCGAACACTGCGATTACCCGCGCCTCCCGATCCTTTCGCCTCTCAGCACGCCCTACTGCCATGACCTCATTGTGCCACCGGCTGGGTTGACTATTGGGTCAAGGGAACGGTTGACAGCGGGAGCACCAGAAAGTGCTCCGCTCGAGTTCGCCGACGGTTCGGCTCTCGATGTCGGTTCCGCACCGCCGACACGGGCGTCGGTAACGGTCGTAGACCCACAGGTTGGCGCCGCGGCCGTACCCGGTCGTGTTACGAGTGCGGCGGGTGCGGTTGGCCCACAAGAGCTTGCGGGCCCGGGCGGCCAGGCCCTCAATCTGCGCCGGGCTCAGGTCGGTTGGCGACGTTTGAGGATGAATCCGCTCCAGAAACAGCACCTCCGACTTGTACACATTGCCGACCCCGGCCATCACCCGCTGATCGAGCAGCAGATCGGCCGCCCACCTTGCCGGTGAGCCACCGACCCGGGCCACCACCACGGATGGGTCGAACTCATCGGCCAACAAATCAGGGCCGAGATGAGACAACTCGGCATCGACCACGGCCCGCGGCCCGGCCGAGACGTCCGGGGCCGCGAAACACACCGCCACGTGCTCGGGAGTTGCGATGACCAGCCGGGCCTTGCCGGGGCTCTTGCGCCATTGCTCACCCGATCGATAGAGATGCCACTGGCCGGTCATGCCGAGATGGGTGCGGACCGACACCCGGCCGGCGAAGTGGACCAGAAGATGCTTGCCCCGGCTCTCGATGGCCTCGACAGTGCGGCCCGAAAGGCGGGTCGCCCACTCTTGCACGGCTTGCGCCGAGCCGGTGACCCGCACCGTCGGGGGCCCAACCACCGGCTGAAGCAGCCGGGCGGCTTGATAGAGGGAGTCACCTTCCGGCATTGCTCAGCCTTTGTACGCCAGACCCTTGTATGAATCGACGAAGCCGGATTCGAGCAACACACCACCCAGCAGAGTGGTAGCGGCTCGGGTTCCGTCGACGGTTTCGATTTCGAAGCGGCGGCGCCGGCCGGCCAGCTTGCGCAAGCAATCAACCGCCTGGGTGAGCATGCCCTCATCCTCGGTGAAGGTCAGCACCTTGCGGCCGCCGCGCTCGACGAAGGCCACCAGACGGCCCCCGACCGTGATGACATAGGCGCCCGCCGAACGGCTGGGCCGGCCGGCCGGGTTCTCCGGCCAGGCCACGGCCGCGCCGTACGGATTGGCCGGGTCGGCTGCCGCCAGCAGCAACGCCTGATCGTCCGACCGCTGCCGAAGCCGGTCGACCGCCCCGGGGGTGGCAAACTGAGCCCCGCCGAGGCCTTCGACGAAATACCCGCGGCGAATCCGGCCGGCGTCCTCCAATGCCCGCAGCACCGGATAGACCCCGGAGAAGCCGCCCACAATTCCCTCGGCGGCCGCGACGTCGCGGGTGAGGATGCCGGTCCGTTCCAGCAACTGGTCGGCCATCGCCTTGGCGCGGCTGGTGGCATCGGGCATCGACTTGAGCAGGGAATCCACCAGATACCAGCGGCCACTGCCGGAGGCGGGCGCGGCGGAAGGCAGCCGCGGCCGGCGGTTCTTGCTGGTCCGTTTCACCTTCCCCCACAGAAAGGCTCGGAGCGGACCAATGGTGTCGTTGGTGACCTCCCCGGCCCATACCAGGTCCCATACCGCCGCCAGGGTGTCTTCGGGGTCTCGCCCACCGGCCGCCTCATACAGGTCGCGAAAGAACGATGCGCCCTGCTCGGCCAAATGCGAGCGGAGCCGCTGGTGAATCGGCTCGCCCGGCGGCTCAGCGGCTGATGGGACATGCAGCCGCGGCATCTGCTCGCGCAGATAGAGCGATAGGCGCCCATCGTTCGACGCCAGTGGCTCCCGGCCTACCCACACCACCTCGCCCGAGGCCATCAACTGGTCGAGCAGCTCGGGCCCGTACGACATCCGGGCCGGTAGGACATCGGTTTCGAGAATCGAGGCCGGGATCGAGGCGCCCTGCAACTGCCGGATGATCTCGTTGAGCCGATCGAGGCTCGACTGCCGGTTGCCCACATGCTGCCAGCGGGCCAGAAACTCGCCGAGCGCGGCCGGCTCCACCGGCTCCACTTCGGACCGCAGCTTGGCGAGCGAGCGCCGCCGCAGCCGGCGCAGCACTTCGGTATCCACCCACTCCTGACCGCTGCCGGCGGGGAGAAACGCGCCCCGGGTTGCCCGGCCGGCGGCTTCGAGCCTCCCGAGCACCTCATCGACCACCGCCGGGGCCAGTCCCAGCGAGCCGGCCGCTTGCAGGGCAGTGAAAGGGCCGTGGGTGCGGGCGAAGCGTCCCACCACGTCACCCAGCGGATCGGCAACCGGTTCCAGGAAGGCGTCGGGGACTCCCTGCGGCAGCGCCACACCGAGGGCATCGCGCAGGCGGGCGGCATCCTCGATCGCCGCCCACCGGACTCCGTCGCCCGCCTGGATCGGAAGCACCTGGCGGGCGGCCTCCAACTCGGTCAGGAAGGCATCCAGGCCGCCGTCCACCCGGGCCTCGAGGTCGACCCGGCTCAGCGGGCCGAGGTGACGAAGCAGGTCATGTACGGCCGGCGGGTTGCGGGCATGGCGGTCGGGCACCAGCCGCTGCAGCTCGAGCTCCACCTCGGCCACCACCTCGGGGTCGAGCAGGCTCCGCAGCTCCGGCTCGCCCAGCAGTTCGGCCAGCAGGCTCCGGTCGAGGGTGAGGGCGGCGGCTCGCCGCTCGGCCGGCGGGGCGTCGTACTCGTACATGTAGGCGGCGATGAAGTCGAACGTGAGCGAAGAGGCAAACGGGCTGGGGGTATCGAGCGAGACATCGGTGACCCGGACCTTGCGAGCTCGCACCTCGCCCAGCAGCTCGGTGAGAGCCGGCAGATCGAAGTGCTCCTGCAGCACCTCCCGGTAGGTCTCGAGCACGATCGGAAACGACGGGTAGTTGCGGGCGATCTTGAGCAGATCGGCCGACTTCCGCCGCTGCAGCCACAGCGGGGTGCGGTCGCCGGGCCTTCGCCGCGGCAACAGCAATGCCCGGCCGGCCGCCTCCCGAAACCGGGAGGCAAACAGGGCACTGTTGGCGACCTCTTCCACCACCATCTCTTCCAGCTCTTCGGGCTCCACCAGCAGGGCGTCGACCGGTGGCGGCTGATCGGCGTCGAGGAAGCGGAACACCATGCCATCGTCGGTCCACATGGCGTCGACTTCGTAGTCGTAGCGGCCCCGCAGCTTGGCGGAGGCGGCCAGCGACCAGGGGGCGTGCACCCGGGCGCCGAAGGGTGAGAGCAGCACCATCCGCCAATCGCCGATCTCATCCCGATATCGCTCGATGACGATGGTGCGGTCGGTGGGAAGGGTCCCGGTGGCCTCCTTCTCCTCGCCGATGAAGGCGGCCAGGTTGGCGGCCGCCCAGGGGTCGAAGCGGTAGCGCTCAACCAGCAGCTGCTCGGCCTCATCTTTGGCGAGGGCACCCACCTGGCGGATGAAGCCGCCGATGGCGCGGCCCAGCTCGAGGGGCCGGCCGATCATGTCCCCGTGCCAGAAGGGAAGCTTGCTGGGCGACCCGGGCGGTGCCGGGGTCACCCGGACCCGGTCGTGGTCGATCTCGTCGATGCGCCAGGCAGTGGAGCCGAGGGTGATGACGTCGCCCACTCGCGACTCGTACACCATCTCTTCGTCGAGCTCTCCGACGTGGCCGCCTTCCGGCAGTGACACCCGATACATGCCCCGGTCGGGAATGGTTCCCGGGTTGGTGACCGCCAGCATCTGGGCGCCGGGACGGGCGGTCAAACTGCCGTCGATCCGGTCCCACACCAGGCGGGGTCGCAGCTCGGCGAACTCATCCGAGGGATAGCGGCCGGCCAGCATGTCGAGGACCGCCTCGAACGATGCCCTCCCCAGCGTCGAGAAAGGGCCGGCCCGGCGAACCAGGTCGTAGAGGTCGTCCACCTGCCAACTATCCATGGAGACGACGGCCACCACATGCTGGGCGAGCACGTCGAGTGGATTCTGCGGCACCGTGGTCGACTCGATCTCCCCCGCATACATCCGGTCCACCACCACCGCCGCTTCCAGCAGGTCGGCCCGGTGCTTGGGAAACACCCGGGCCCGGCTGGGGGCGCCCACCTGGTGGCCGGCCCGCCCCACCCGCTGCAGGCCGCTGGCGACCGTGGTGGGCGACTCGACCAGCATGACCAGGTCAACCGCCTCCATGTCAATGCCGAGCTCGAGTGAGCTGGTGGCGACCACCGCCGGAAGATCGCCGCGCTTGAGACGATCCTCGATGGCCAGCCGTTGTTCGCGCGACAGCGAGCCGTGGTGAGCCTGCGCCACCTCCCGCCCAGCCAGGTCGTTGAGCTGCTGGGCCAGCCGCTCCACCAGGCCGCGGCTGTTCCCGAACACAATGGTCGAGCGGTGCTTCTCGATCAGCTCGAGCAGCTTGGGATACATCAGCGGCCAGATCGAACGAGTGGGAGGCTGCTCGGGGTCGTCGGACGGGGCCGCCAGGTCGGGACGGGTCATGTCCTGGAGCGGTACTACCACCTGGACGTCCAGCTCTTTCTCCCAGGGAGCATCGACCACTGTGACCGGGCGAGGCTTCCACCCATCCCCGTCGGGCGTGCCCCCACCTAGGAAGCGGGCGATCTCCGACAAGGGGCGCTGGGTGGCGGAGAGGCCGATCCGCTGGGGGTGGTCGGCCAGCTCCTCGAGTCGCTCGAGGGATACCGCTAGGTGCGAGCCGCGCTTGGTCCCGGCCACCGCATGCACCTCGTCGACGATGACCCAACGCACCGCGGCGAGCACCTCCCGCACCTGGGAGGTGAGCATCAGGTAGAGCGACTCGGGGGTGGTGATCAGCACGTCGGGCGGGGTCTTCATCATGCGACGGCGTTCGACGGCGGGGGTGTCGCCGGTGCGCATGCCGGTGGTGACCTCAGGAAGCTCGAGGCCGAGGCGGGCGGCGGCGTTGCGAATCCCGATCAGCGGGGCCCGCAGGTTGCGGTCGATGTCGTAGGCGAGCGCTTTCATCGGCGAGATGTACAGGACCCGGCAACGCTGCTTGTCGTCGGGCACCGGCTCGGCGTGGAGCCGATCGAGCGCGTACAAAAAGGCGGCCAGGGTCTTGCCGGAGCCGGTCGGGGCGTGGATCAGCGTGTGGTCTCCGGCCGCGATCGCCTCCCAGCCGTCGAGCTGGGCGCGGGTCGGCTCGGGGAACGACGACTCGAACCATTCCCGAGTCGGCCGGGTCAGCGGCAGCGGCATTAGGCGCCGCTCTCGCCGACCGGCATTCCGAGGAACGTCTCAAGCGCCTCCCCGGCTCGCTGGTTGTAGCCGGGGGCATAGGCGCGGTAGGCGTCGATGATTTCGGTGCGTTCTTCCAGGGCTCGCCGGATGAAGTTGGCGATCTTCCAGGCCGAATCCGGAGACGGAACCACCAGGCGGCTGTGCAGGTAATCGTGGTCTTCGAAGTAGTGGGAGGTGGGGCCCAGCAGGCTGGGAACACCCAGCGAGAGGCTCTCCAGGGGCACCATGGGGGCGCACTCACTCAGCGTCACATTCAGGTTGAGATGCATGGGGGCGAGGTAGGAAGGCATGTCCTGCTGAGGGATCGGCCCGTCATGCAGGAGCCCCCCTTCGACCCCCCAGAACTGGAGGGCCTCCTCGACTCTCGGGTTCATGGCCGACAGATGCAGCGCCGCCCCAGGGATGGTGGCGGCCGCCGCGATCATGGCATAGGGAGGCTTCTGCCAGCTCTCGATGATGTTCCAGATTCCGAAATGGGGGCCACCCGGGCTCGGCAAGGAAGGGCGATCGGGAATCCGGCGAACCCGATTCATCACGAAACCGGTGTTCACGCCGTGGGCGGCCATCACCTCGGCCATCCCGCGTTTGACGAAGCCGATCTTCGACAGCTTCCCCTCCTTGGCGAGTTCCACCGCCATCTGGAAGGCCGCCCAGGCGTAATCCTGCGACGCCTGCATGAAGTTGCCGTGCCAAATCAGGTAGACCGGAACGGTTGGAACGACCTGGTTCAGTGCCGTGACCAGGAAGCGGAATGTCTGGGGAAAGCCCTGAATGACCACGGCCGGGCAGCCGGCCTCGGCGAAGAGCCGGGCGTAATGCCGGCCGGTGGACTCATCGAGATCGTCTTCCAAGAAGAACAACTGCTCGAACAGCTGGCCGGCCGAGCTGCGGATGCCGCGCCAGTGGGGATGTAGGACCGATAGGGGCGCCGGGCGGGCCCGGTAGTCGTCCAACCAGGCGAGCTCCTCCTGATTGAACTCGGTGAGGTTGGTTTTCCCGGTCAAGATTCCTCCACTCACAGCAGGTCGGGCCGACGGCGTCGGTCCGATGAGCGCCACTAGATGGCGAGACTACCGGCTGGATAGGACAAGGACTTCGTGAGTCCCGAGGCTTCAGTCGGCGACCGGTCCCCACAAGGAAGCGTGATCGGCATTATCACGCAGCGATGGGGCTCCTCCGCTAGAGAATGCCGGATCCAGGGCGGTGGTGGGTGGGTCGGTTGGGCTCGCCTTGGCGTCGTTATGCGCTGCCCGGGCAAGGCTGGTCCGCTAGGGCTGGAGCGAGTTGTTCACCGTTTGTTCATCTCTCCGTAAGGGTCTCGTAAGAAGGGTGGCGCAAGTTGGTGTCCTGTCTCAACAAGGAGAGAACATGCGACGAGGGATGATTGTGTTTGCAGCCTTTGCCCTGTCGGTTGCCTTGGCGGCACCGGCGCTGGCAGGTGGCCCACCGCCCCGGGACGACGACGGCAATCGGGTCCGAGTGGAAGTGTATGTGACGAGCCAGGGCCTGACGTTCGACTCGATTGTCGGTCCC
This sequence comes from uncultured Acidimicrobiaceae bacterium, assembly GCA_947259275.1. Classification (GTDB taxonomy): domain Bacteria; phylum Actinomycetota; class Acidimicrobiia; order Spongiisociales; family SHLN01; genus SHLN01. The sequence goes on from CAMYMH010000032.1 coordinate 15,236, forward strand.
AGCCTGCCGAACAAAGGCCCCTTCCAACAGCTGTTTATGACCGCGGATGGCCTGGAGACCGAGTTCGGTCCCGGCGATCCCGGGTATTTGGGCGGCCGCTGGTGGATTGACGGCAACGGCAACGGCGTGATGGACGACCCTACCGGTGAAGCGGACTCGGATGTCTACTTCTCCTGCCCCCTCTTGGGCCACGGCTCGGCGTCGTAATCGAACAGAGTGTTGAAGAGGCGGCGGCTGCGGCCGCCGCTTCTTCGCGTGGCCAATCGGAACTCGGGACTCGTCCGACACTCGATGACCTCGACAGTATCGAGCCGTCGCCTGTCGTTCCGGGTTCGTGAGAGATCCCACAACATCCGCAACTCGTTCGACCTCGTTCCCGGTTCGGCGCTCGGTGCACCGATCACCCAGATATGGGCGACAACGATCGGCTCACTCACCCGCACATACCGGCATCCCTGAACGGGCGTGAGTTGTCAAGCGGTGGGTCGGTCGGGTTTTCGCGGGGTAGATGCCCATAGGTGCTGCGGTAGGCGCGTGGAAACGGCTCCCGGGGGGTGGGAGTGGCCGCTGATTGGGTTAGGTCGGGTCGATTGGGTCTCCTGGGTAGGGGTCGGGAGTGTGCTTGCTTCAGGGGCCCCGAAGTCGGGGGTTGGCATAGCCGAGGGTCGGTTGCCTGGTCATCCCTTCGCCACGCACCAACGCTGGGTGGTGGTCATGAAGTGCTGCGGCCACAGCCGGGGTTGGGTTCAATCACTTGCCTCGACCCGCATCCGCTGGGGTGGGGTCATGCCGTTATGCGAACTCGCAACCCGGGCCGTGTCCGACCCACTCACGCGGCCGGCTCCTGAGGACGGATCAGGCATCGGATTTCTCCGTCACGGAGCCCGTAGAACACCAGCGTGAGAAGCTTTCTGGCAGCGGCCACCTTGGCCCGGTTGATGCCCCGCCGTTGGGCGATCCGCTAGTAACTGTCGGCGATGGCGGGGCCGCCCCGATAACGAGCCACCGCCTCGATGGCGGCCCACCGCACCAGCCGGGAACCTTGTTTGGTGATGGATCCCTGGATGGATTTGGTGTTTGACTCTCGCAACCGAGGGGTGAGACCCGCCCACGAGCACAACCGTTCCGGGCGACCGAACCGGCTGATATCACCTATCTCGGCTACGAACACCGCGCCAAACACCCGGCCCACCCCGGTCAGAGCAAGGATCGCCCGATACCCCGGATCGTCTTTCAGTGTGCGGTGGATCCGACCATCCAGACCCTTGATCTCCCGGTCGTAGATTCCGATCAGGTCCCGCAGTGAGCTCACTCGAATCCCGTAGGCATCGGCCAACTCAACCTGGTCTCGATGGTCCTGGATAGGACGGACAGGTCCTGAGAGCCCAACAGAACGGGACTCAATGGGTCTCGTTGGTACGGGATGATGACATGAAGGCTGTCTGACTACGGACCAGAAGGTTGGCAGTTCGAGTCTCTCCGGGCGCGCTGTTGATCGTTGCTCGGTTCCCGTAGCCAGGTCGATCTCGTTCACGCCGCTGCTCACGCAGTTGGAGGCCCCACAACGTTTGCTCACCGGGCGAGAGCATCATGGCTTTCGTCCACACGCCGGTGGTCGGTAGCGCTCGACTCATGGGTGCTTCAACCCGGCAGTTCGGAACCGCAGGCGTCGCAGAATTGGGCCGTCTCGGAGTGCACCGCCGATCCGCAGTTGCGGCAGGATTCCTCGCGGGGACGGCGAGTGCTGGCAACCTCAGCCGACACGATGCCGGTTGGCACGGCGATCACGCTGTACCCGACGATCATCAGTATGGCGGCGAGCACCTGGCCCAACGGCGTGGATGGCGAAATGTCGCCGAACCCGACGGTGCTCATCGTGACGATCGACCAATAGAGCCCGCGGAACATCGAGTCGTATCCGTTCTCGGGACCTTCGATCAGATACATCGTCGATCCAACGATGACGTTGATGAGCAGCACCACGATCAGGAATACGATGATCTTGCGCGAGCTCGCTTTGATGGCTCGCACGAGGTAATTCGCCTCGCTGATGAACCGGGCCATCTTCAACACCCGGAACACCCGCAACAGACGCAGCGAGCGGATTACCAGCAGCGACTGTGCTCCGGGAAGGATCACGCTGAGGTAGACGGGCAGGATTGCTAGCAGGTCGACGACGCCGAAGAAGCTGCGGGCATATCGCCACTTGTTGTTCACGGTGACGAGCCGGGCGACGTACTCGATGGTGAACAGAATGGTGATGATCCATTCGAGGACGAGGAGAGTGGTGTCGTAGCGGGCCTCAATCTGCTCGACCGTCTCGAGCATGACGAGCAGCACGCTGAAAGAGATGAGCGCCAATAGGCCGATATCGAACGCCCGGGACTCCGGCGTGTTGTGGTCGAAGATGATGTGGCGGACGCGCTCCCGCCAACCCGTTGCGGTGGTCTGCACCCGGCCAGCGTAGGTGCTGGACCCAGCCCCATCGTGGCATGTCGGACCGATCGACCACTGAAGACGGCTGCAAGCAGCAGGATGGGCTGGGAGTCCTCGAGAACCCCGCAGCACCCTCCAACACTCTCGGGCACATGCGGGACTGCATCTGTCCTGGTTGTGTGCAGCCCTGAGTGCGCCAGAAAGGTCGGCTGATAGTCGGCTCGGCCGTTCGGTGGCGGGCATGGCGTCGCCTGTACACCGCACTCGGGGAGACGGGAGGGGCCCTATCGTGCCGCTCCCGTCTTCGCTTCTCCCGGCCGACCTGGGCTCAGCCGGGCATTTCAGCCTCCTCCGCGGAATTCGGCGATCTCTCCGAGCTGGTAGTGGGGTGGGATGCCTTCGATCTGGATCGGGGGTGCGATTACCCCCCGCTGTTCGATCTCATCGGGGTCGAAACCGTCGGGAACGATCCCGAAGATCACATCGCTGATGGGAGTCGCACGCCGGAGTGGTATGGCGGTCCAAGCGGCGAGCAAGACAACTGACGGTCCTGTGGGGGAAGGAACGCATTACACGTTCACCCGAGCCCTGCCACAAGGCGAGGTGGTCAACGATGTTGAGGTTTCAGAGTTCGAGGAACCGAACCTGGTTGAGTTCACTAGCCGGAGTGGCCCGACTCCGTTTGTCTATCGCTACCGGGTCGAGCCGGCCGGAACGGGCTCTCGGGTAATCCTCGAAGGAAGCATCACAGGGGAAGGTACGCGCAATACATGATTGTGCCCGCGGGTCGCCATCTCGTGCCGTTGCAGGGTCTTGATCCTGCAGTCGCCGCGCCGCTTACGGATGCTGGACTCACGCCCTACCACGCAGTTCGTCAGGCTCTGCCTCGTCTGGTCCCTGGCACGACCGCAGTTGTGATTGGGGTCGGAGGGCTCGGGCATTACGGCCTCCAGTTCATCCGGGAGCTGAGTCCAGCTCGCATCGTGGCGGTCGATGTTTCCGAGGCCAAACGTAACTTGGCGTTAGAACTTGGTGCCGCGCTTGCCGTCGATCCGGCTACCGACGACGTGGCCGAGGCAGTGAGGGACGGGGACGAGGGAGCGATGGCCGTATTGGATTTTGTCGGATCCGACGCCACCCTGGCTACCGCCGCTGCCTGTGTTGGGCGACAGGGCATGGTGGTTATCGTCGGGCTGGCAGGAGGAGCGCTCACATACTCGTTCATGGGCATGCCCGGCGAGGCTGTGGTCATGGGAAGCACCTGGGGCACGCGCAACGAGCTCGAAGAGGTGATTGCGCTCGCAGCCGCTGGACGCCTTTCATTCCACGTAGAGCAGCATCCCCTTGCAGACATCAACGACGTCTTCCATCGACTCGAGGCCGGTGAAGTCGCCGGGAGGGCTGTGCTGGTCCCCTAGCCACCCACCGTCGACAAAACAAGCCCCCGATTACCCGTATATCTACACCTCGGCGTGCGGTTCCATGAAGATGGGTCAATCAACTTGGCGTCCTGCGAAGTGTTGCCTGAAAGGTCCGGTCGCCTCGCGTGTAATCGTCGTCGACGCCGCGCGTGTTGGCTCGTCTGGGATGGTCTCATCTGATTCGATCGAGAGGAAGAGGTTGGGCCTTCTACCGACACGGGGGCGGTGGATTGGGCGTCGGACTGTACTCCACGGAGAGGTCGGCAATCGTTGCAGTGAGAGTCGGGGTGGGGCCTTCACGCAGGAGGATCTCGAGGTCGAGCAGACCGTCGATTGCGAGCGGCGCCCACGCCGCGGGGAGGTCAGTGGATCCATCTGTGGTGACCCAAAGGACGGCGTTGATTTCGCCGAGCGAGCCGATTCCGCAGGAGACGTCGAGGGTGAGATGCCAGGGTCGTCCGAGTGAGATCCAGAGCGGAGTTGAGGTAGCGACCCGCGGTGGATCGACTGCGATCATCTCAGTGTCGGCCGGCGCGGCCACGCTGCCCGGAACCCGCAGGTCAGCACTAACGGTGATGCGGTCGAGGTCCTCGATATCGGCGGCGAGCTGGAAAGGCGGCGGCGGAAGGAAGTCGCGCATGATCGCCACCACGTATGTGCGTGGAATGTAGTCGTCAGTGCACATCCGTTCTCTGCTGGTGTGCACGATCGTGGCATAGACCATGTCATCGGAAACGTCGATCGTTTCAAGACGGGTCTCCGGGCAGGACCCCGAGTGTCCCACCTCGAAAGCGACCACGATCTCGTTCAGGAAGTCCACATCAGGCGGTGATCCGCTAGCTTCGATCCTCGTCCACAGATCAGACAAATCCGCCGCGTTAGTCGCAAGTAGCAGATTGCCTTCAAGCCACGTCTGGTCAAACTCAGCCAGATACCTCCAACCTTCACCCCCGATAGGTTGAGGGCCAGGAGCAGGTCGAAGTTCTGGATCCCACCCCGAGACACAGACTGGCTCATCGCCGACAATGTCGGCAACCTGTTCCACACGCTCCGGGGTCAGATCCCCGACGAACACCTCGACCACCCCGCGGGTCTCATAGGTGTTGGATGCGTCCATGTCGTCGGGAAGGGCTCGCTGGACTCGCTGGCGGATCTCCTCGAGCTGTCCCCTTGTGTAGGGCATCTCGACGGCCACGACACCCACTCCCGGGAACTCAGCCGACAGGAGTGACTGGTAGGCGGCCACATCCACTCCAACGAATCCCACCGTGATCCAGCCGTTGTGGTCTCGGTCGAGCCAGATGTTCTCGTACCCGTCCAGAACCGATGCAAACCCCCGTACCTCCTCGGAGGGCATCTCGTTTCCCACGTAAATAGGTGTGGGCCGGTACCAATCGGTAGGGGCTTCCGGCCTCGGAAACTCGCCACAGAGCAGAGCTTCAATACTGTCCCGCGGAACAGACGAAGAAGTAGCGGGGTCGGTGGCAGCGCCAGCGACCACCGAACTCGACGGGCGGGACGCGGAGTCAGCGCCTTCCCCACAAGCAGCAAGCACGAGCACTACGAGAGCCCACATCGTGATCTGACGGACATGACGCGAAGAGACCATGGCTACAACAGTAAGACGTCAACCGTTCAGACATGGTTCCAGCCACCCCAGCCTTCAATCACAGACGCGAGCACCATCTCATATCACCAAATACGAGCGATAACGCTCAGAACTCACAGTGCACCAGATCGGAATCTGTCTGATCGATCGAGGTGGGCGATGGGCGGGGTCTTCGGGCACTCACACCACGAGCAGGAGATGTCACGAGGACTCTGGACGTTGACGGGGCGGGTGCCGACACCGCCGACAGAAGATCAGCCCGAGGGGCCTCGCACGAGCGCCACGTCGACGCCTGTTGTTTCACGGCCCTCGGCGACCTCGACCGGGACCGCTTCTACGGTGCCATCGGCACCATGCCATGCCTCTTGGTATCCGTGGAGACTGCAGTCGAGGAACTGCACCAGGAAGGTCCCGGTGCCCAGCATCCCGATCCGATAGTGGCCGGATGCATCACTTCGGAACCGCATCTCTCCTGCCGCAGCACCGGTCTCCACGTTGATGGCCCCGGCACAGATGTTGGGAACCGGTTGGCCGGTGGCCGCGTCGGTCACCGTCCCGCTGATCCAGCCACCGAGATCTACGGGAGTGGCGACCGCTACATCGATGCCGGGGGTCACCTGCCCGGCAATGACTTCGACCGGTTGGGCACCCTCCCAGCTCAGGGACTGCCCGTACCAGGTCTCCTCGTAGATGAATGGCCCGCAATCCACCACGCTCACATAGTGCGGCCCCGGCTCGAGCATTTCGACCTGATACCTCCCGGCCTCATGAATCCGGACCAGGGTGCCGGCCGCCGCACCCGAGTCGACCCGATAGGCAATCACACACAAATGCACCACCGGCAGGCCGGTGTCGGCGTCGGTAACGGTGCCCGCGATGGAGCCCACTTCGAAGCCGGAGGCGATCGGGTCGGGAACGGTCCAGACCCGCGGCCACCCTTCGACCCAATCGAGCAGCTCAGCCGGGCCCAGGAAGCGATCGGGGCTCCCTTCGCTGCCCGGCATGAAGTTCATCTGGACCCAGTTGTTCTCTTCGAACCACTCGATGGTGGCCGGCTCGCCGGTGACGTCGAGGCAAGCCGCGGTGTCACGGAATCGGATCGCCTGCCACTGGCTCCCCAGGTCCTGGGCGGCTCGCTCCTGGCAGTCGACCGCCTCCGAGACCGGCAAGATCCGGTACCGAACCCAGACCGCGCCCATCGAGGCATCGAAGTCAACGAGGGCGCCATCGGCGGGAAGGCTGACGGTTCCGCCTCCCGCGTAATCAGGGTTGGTGACGGGAAGGCTGCTGGGCCACAGCAGCCAGCTGTCGGCCTCTGCGAGAAGGGCATCGATGGCTCGGATGTCTTCCGGGGTAGGTTCGGTCAGCGGCCACCAGGTCACTCCGTGCCAGGGGTCATCGGGTATGAGCGACGGGGTGGGACCGGGAGGGGACAGAGAGGTGGTGGTCGGCTCCGGATGATCGGAGGGAGGGAGGTCGTCTCGACTCGTGGTGGTGGTGACGGCCGGCGCCGACCGCTCGAAATCCGGAGCCGAGGCCTGGTCGGCTCCACAGGCTGCCGCCACGGTTGCCAGGGCGATAAGTGCGACCACTTTGACCTTGAAGTCCATCGGCCCGCGCCTCCCATCTCCGTGTGATTGAGACGCCGGGCCGGCCGGGCAGGTTCCCCGGCCTTGCTGCGCCGCGAGTTGACTTTGTGCCCTAGTGAAGAGCTGGGTACCGGTGTAGGACTCAATCATGGAGACCATCAGCGGCGCTCCTCCCGAGGAGACCGACGCCACGGGGCCGGTCATCGCGCTGCGCGGGGTTGAGAAGATCTTCCGGACCGGCCGGGTCGAATACCCGGCGCTGCGTGGCGTCGACCTCGAGGTGGCGCCGGGCGAGTTGGTGGCGGTGGTGGGGCCGAGCGGCAGCGGAAAGTCGACCATCCTCAACATCATCACCGGTATCGACCGGCCCACCAGGGGTGAAGTCGCGGTTACCGGACGCGACCTGGTCGACCTCAGCGAGGAGGAATTGGCGGTCTGGCGCGGCGACCACGTCGGGATCGTATTCCAGTTCTTCCAACTCCTCCCCACCCTCACCGCGGTCGAAAACGTCATGTTGCCGCTCGACTTTGCCCGCACGGACTCGGTGGCCGAGCGACGCCAACGAGCCAAGCGACGCCTGGAACAGGTCGGTCTCGGGGACAAGCTCGCCAATTTCCCCGCCGAGCTTTCCGGTGGTGAGCAACAGCGGGTTGCCATCGCCCGGGCCCTGGCCTGCGACCCTGCGCTCCTGGTAGCGGACGAGCCGACCGGCAACCTCGACACCGACACGGCGGCGGAGATGTTCGACGTCTTCGGCAAGGTCAACGCCGACGGCACCACCATTGTGTATGTGACCCACGACCCAAGCCTCGCCGAGGAGGCGCACCGGGTGGTCATGATTCGAGACGGGCGGGTGGTCGACGGCGGGCAGCCGTGATCTCCGCCCACACCCGCCGGTCATTTCGTGAGCTGACCCGTCGCAAGGCCCGATCGCTCCTCACCATCCTCACCATCGCCGGAGCCATCGCCGGCATCTGGCTGTTCTCGATTCCAAGCAACGTCGACGCCTCGATGAAGGCGCGCGCCGACGTGGATGGCCTGCATACCATCCGGCTGGCACCGGCCGCGCCCGATCTCCCCGACCAGGTGCTGGCGGAACTAGGGGCCACCGAGAACGTGGCGGCGCTCGACGTTCGGACGCTGGGAAGGACCCAGATGCGAGTCGATTCCCGCAATCAGGACGTCGTGCTGGTCGGCGTGCAGGACTTCGGACACCAATTGGTCAACATCGTCTCGGTGGAGGAAGGCGCCCTTCCATCCGGCCGGGGCCAGCTGGTCACCGACTTCGAGAACGCCCGCACCGGCCGCTTCCTGGGCGCCGTCGGCGAGACCGTCGCCATCCGCTCGTCCACCGGGGCCTGGATCACCTTCGACGTGACCGGACGGGGTGGGACTGTCCGCTACAGCAGCGAAGTCGCCGAAGACGTCCCCTTCCTCTACCTGTCCGACGTCGACGTGCAAAGCGTGATGGGATACCCGGCCCCCAACTCGATCGATGTGATCGCAGCCGATGAATCAGCTGGTGCGGTGGCCTCCATGGTCGAAGAGCTGCGCGCCACGCTGGCCGCCGGCGTTCCCGATCTCGGCTACTGGGACGTCCTCGAGGTGTGGGAGGAGGGCACCTGGCCGGGCTCCGAAGACTTCGAGAACTTCATCGTCCTGTTCTACGTCATCGCCGGCATTGCCCTCCTCTCGGCCCTCGTCCTCATCTACACGACGATGAACACCATCGTCCGGGAGCAGACCCGGGAGATCGGCATGATGAAAGCGGTAGGCGGGACCCGGCGCAGGATCGGGCTCGGGTATTTGCGCACCGCCCTGCTGCTCGGGGGCCTCGGGACCGCCCTCGGCACCATCATCGGGTTCCCGCTCAGCAACCTGCTCATGGCCTTCATGAGCGCCGAGTTCGGGGGGACCAGCATCGGGTGGCAGGTGAGCGGGCTCGCCATCGTCCTCAGCCTCGTGGTCGGCCTCGGGGGAACTGCTCTGGCCGCCTGGCCCGCCCTGCACCGAGCCGGCCGCATCACGGTGCGGGAGGCAATCGAAGACCACGGCGTGGTCTCGACCTACGGCGCGGCGCCACTCGACAAGATCGCCGCCCGGGCCGGGTTTCTTTCCCGCCACAACCAGATGGGATTGCGCAACGCCGCCCGTCGAGCCGGACGCAACCTGGCCACCGCCATCCCGATCGGGCTGGCGGTCGGCACCATGCTCGCCTTTGCGGCCGTCTCGATCACCGCCCTCGACGAGACCCGCAACTCGCAGAACCTGGAGGGCGGCGACATCATCTTGTGGAACAACGGCAGCCGCGGCCTCGACGCCGATGCCCTCGCTCTCATCGAGTCGGTTCCCGAGGTGGAGTTCGCCCACCAGATGATCTACAGCAGCGTCGAGCTGGGCGGCGAATACAACGTGTGGGGCCTGCCGGCGATCAGCACCTATGACCACGACGTGATCGAAGGACGCTGGTTCACCGAGGCGGAGGCAAACACGGCCGCCCGGGTGGTGGTGTTCGGCGAGGCCGTCGCCGAGTTGTCGGAGACCGAGGTCGGCGACGTCGTGACCCTGGAGACCCGCCGGGGACCGATCGACATGGAAGTGATCGGCATCGACGGCCAGCTGGTCAACGATGCCCAGGGCATGTTCACCCCGTTCCAGACCGTGCTCGACTACGAGGGGTGGACCACCGGCAACTACTGGATACGGACGGTCGATCCCGACGGCGCCGTCGTGGACGCCGCCGCCCAAGGAATCCACCGCGTGATGGAGCAGAACGGCTACACGGTCGGGACCAGCCTCCGGTACATCCAGCGCAACGCCGATGCCGAGGAGGATCGCCTGGTAGTTACCGTGATCAACGCCATGGGCCTCCCCATCGTCGCCATCGGCATGATCGGCCTGGTCAACTCGATGACCAGCAACGTGCTCGACCGGACCCGGGAGATCGGGATTCTCCGCAGCATCGGTGCCCGCCGCCGCGACTTGCGGGGGATGTTCCGGGCCGAAGGAATCGTGATCGCCCTGGTCGGCTGGTTGCTCGGCATACCGGTCGGGTACGCGATCGGGCGGCTCATCATGTGGGTGCTCGAAAACGAGTTCCACGCCGAATTCAGCTTCCTGTTTCCGCTGTGGCCGATTCTCGTCGCCCTGGTAGTGACGCTCCTCGTCTCGCTGCTGGTCTTGCAACTGCCGCTGCGGCGGGCGATTCGCATGCGTCCGGGCGACGCGCTCCGCTACGAATAGCCCTCAGTCGCCCGGGTCGGTGGCAAACAGGACGACGACGGTCTTGTGTGGGGTCGGATAGCCGAGCTCGCTCACGAACGGCGCATCCGCCGGGTCAACCACGTCCTCGGGAGATGCCAGCGAGGTATCGACCACCCTGCGCCACGGTTGGGCTCCGGCCGGAAGCCCGGGCAGCTCGAACGTCAGCGGCTCGGTGTAACCGTTGAGCAGGAAGTGCATTCGCAGGCCGTTGGAGCGGTTGACGGCCGAAACGGCCAGGGTGTGGGAATCGAAGGACAGGTCGGGAGCCTCCATGCGCACGCCGTGCAACCGGATCCTCGCCTGCCGGATCAGCTGGTTGAGGGTGAGCCCGTGATCGAATCGCACCGAATCGAAATGCTGGCGGACTTCGATGAGCTGCTTCACGAACCGGTGCACATCGGCGTGGTCTTCCAGCAGCGACCAGTCGAGCCAGCTCAGCTCGTTGTCCTGGGACCAGGCGTTGTTGTTCCCGTGCTGGGTGCGGCGCATCTCGTCGCCCATCAGCAACATCGGGGTTCCCACCGAGAGCAGCGTCATGGTGAGGAAGTTCTTCACCTGCCGGTTGCGCAACCCCTCGATGTGAGGATGGTCGGTGGGGCCCTCCACTCCACAGTTCCAGCTGCGGTTGTCGTCCGAACCATCCCGGCCACCCTCCAGATTCGCCTGGTTGTGCTTGCGGTTGAAAGTGACCAGGTCGTTGAGGGTGAATCCGTCGTGGCAGGTGACGAAGTTCACGCTTCGCTCCGGCTCGCGTTCACCGCCCCCGTACAGGGCGGGACTGCCCAGAATGCGCTCCGCGATCCGCGGCACGCTCCCCTTGTCTCCACGTAGGAACCCGCGCACATCGTCCCGGAACTTGCCGTTCCACTCCTTCCACGAATCCCCCACGAAGTCGCCCACCTGGTACAGCCCGGCGGCGTCCCAGGCTTCGGCGATCAGCTTGGTGCCTGCCAGCACCGGGTCGGTCTCGATGTCAAGCAACACCGGCGGGTTGGGGACCGGCCGGCCGCTCTGATCGCGAGAGAGGATCGATGCCAGATCGAAGCGGAACCCGTCGACGTGCATCTCCTCAACCCAGTAGCGGAGGCTGTCCAGAATCAGGCGGCGGACGATGGGCTGGTTGGCATTGAGGGTGTTGCCCGTCCCCGAGTAGTTGGCATAGCGGCTGCCACCGTCCTCGAGCATGTAATAGGTCCGGTTGTCGAGGCCCCGGAAGCTGATGGTGGGGCCGCCCTCGCCGCCCTCGGCGGTGTGGTTGTACACGACGTCGAGAATCACTTCGATTCCGGCCCGGTGCAGCGCCTTCACCATGTGGCGGAACTCGTCGAGCGGGCCGACTGGATCCCGCCTCCAGCCGTAGTCGGCATGGGGGGCGAAGAATGAGACGGGGCCGTATCCCCAGTAGTCCGACAACCCGTCGGGAGCGTGCCGACGGTCGAACTGGAACACCGGCAGCAATTCAACCGCGGTGACGCCCAGGTCCTGCAGATAGGGAATCTTCTCGATCAGTCCGGCGAAGCTGCCCCGGCGGTCATTGCGCCTGCCCCCCTTCGATCTCCTCCTGACCCCGGAACTGGGATGCCGGGTGAAGCCGCGCACATGCAGTTCATAGATCACCGTCTCGGAAAACGGGCGCCGCAGCGGCTCATCACCCTCCCAGTCGTATTGGTCAACGTCGACCACAACGCTCTTCATTGCCTCGGCGTCATTGGCTCCCGGGGCGGTAGCAGCCTCCCGGCTGTAGGCGGCGGGCACCGCCACCGACCTCCCGTAGGGGTCGAGGAGAACCTTGTCGGGATCGAACCGGAGCCCCGCCTCGGGATTGTTGGGTCCGAGCATGCGATAGCCGTAGACCTGGCCGGGCTCGATGTACTTGATCCAGGCGTGCCAATAGTGGTAGGTGCGGTGGCGCCGGGGATCCAGCTTGATGACCCTGGCCGGCTTAGTGTCGTCCACATCGTCGAACAGGCACAGCTCGACCTCGTGGGCGTGCCGGGAGTAGACGACGAAGTTGACGCCTTCCGGCTCGACCGTCGCCCCGAGCGGGAACGGGCTTCCGCGATTGACCTTGGCGATGGCGCGCCTCCACACTTGCGGTGCCGTCATTCTCGCAGGTCGAGACCGCCCGGCGGTGACCAAAAGACGGCCGGGCTATCGGTCCTTCTTCATGTCGTCGAAATACTCATCGAGGTCGAAGTCGTCGACCTTCCAGGCTGCGCCCGTCACTCCGAAGAAGAGCATCACGGCAGCCAACACCAGCAGGACGGCGGTGACCAGAAAGCCACCAACGGCAACCCAGTGGGCCCCCGTCATCGGCTCGTTGTTGAGGTCCCCCGGCCAGACGAATGCCGACGCAACCCCGGTCACAATTCCTACGGCGAACAGAATCAGGGACCGCTTGACCGGCCAGCTCACAGCAACGGCAGCGATGACGCCTCGGCGCACACGGCTTCGACCTCATCAGGATCGGTGGGGACATCTTCCGACAGATTCCGGTAGCCGTCCTCGGTGATGAGCACGTCATCCTCGATTCGGACACCGATCCCGAGAAACTCGGCCGGGATCTGGTGCTCGACGGTGCCGGCCGCCTCCCGAGCCTCCTCCCGCCGTTGGCGCGCCTCCCCCGGCCCCAGTTCGTAAGCCAGCTGCCGCTGGGCATCCTCGTCATATTCGAGGAGCGCGAACTCCACCACCGGCCGTTTGGGATCCACATACACGCCTGGTTCGACGGTGAACGCCATTCCGGGTGCCAGCACCATCGGCCGGCGATCAACCCGATACCGGCCGGCATCGTGCACGTCGAGGCCCAGCCAGTGCCCGGTGCCGTGCATGAAGAACTCACGCTCGTGGCCCATGGCATAGGAGTCCTCGGCGTCCCGCGGCAACAGACCGAGGTCAACCAGCCCGGCGGCAATCATCCTCCGGGCGGCGGTGTGCTGGGCGGTGAGGGTCCCTCCCGGCCGGCAATCGGAAAGGGCAGCTTGCTGCGCGGCCAGCACGACGTCGTAGATCGCCCGCTGCGGAGCAGTGAACTTGCCGTTGACCGGAAACGTGCGGGTGATGTCGGCGGAGAACTGACCGAATTCGGCTCCGGCATCGATGAGTACCAGCTCACCGTCCTGCATTCGACGGCGGTTCTCCGTGTAGTGAAGGATGCAGGCGTTCGGTCCCGAGCCCACGATGGACGGGTAGCCATCGCGGGGCGAGCCCAGCTGGCGGAAAACATACTCGAGCGCCGCCTGGGTCTGGTACTCGTACCGGCCCGGTTGGGTGAAGCGCATCGCTTCTTGGTGGGCTTCCGCCGAGATCCGGCACGCCTCGGCCAGCCATTCCGCCTCGGGCGCGGTCTTGATGAGGCGCATGTCGTGCAGGATCGGGGCCGGATTCTCGATGATCGACGGCACCGTCCAGCCCGCACGAATCCGTTGGTCGCCGATGTTCTCGAGCAGCTTGATGATCGTGTCATCCAGGCGCGGATTCCCGAGCGCATAGAAGATGCGGGTGCGGTCGACCGCGTATTCACGCAGCTTCTTCTCCAGGTCACCAATCGGGTAGGCGGCGTCGGCCGCGAACGCCTCAACTGCCCCCTCCACACCGGCCCGGTACCCGTCCCAGATCTCGCGCTCGCGGTCCTTCGGCCGCACGAACAGAACGTACCGCTCGGAGGGGTGAGATGGGTTGAACACCGCCACCGCGTCGGGCTCCGGAAACCCGGTCAGGAAATAGAAATCGGAATCTTGCCGGAACGGGTAGTAGCTGTCGTAGTTCCTGAGTGACTCCGCCCCACCGACAATGACGGCCAGCCCGTCGCCGATCTCTTCTGCGAACCGTTTCCGTCGTAGTTCAAAGGCCGCCGCGTCGTAGTCCATGGCAGAAGCGTACCCGCCGGGTTCACTCCCCCCGGAGCTCGGCCAGCCGGACCTTGAGCTGCTGCAGTTGCTCCTGTTTCTGGTCCAGGCCGAACGACTTCGCCATCTGGGCGTGCATCTTGTGGAGATACTCGGGATCGATTCCGCCTCCCCGGCCAGTTTGCCCGGCGGCGCTGGCACTGGGGCGGGTATCGAGATGCTGGAGGATCTCGGCCTCCAAGTGGTCGATCTGTTCCTCCAGCTGCTCGATCGTCAGGTCGCGGGGAAGCGAGGATCGGGCCCGGCTCGCCTCCAGCCGCAGTGCATCCTGGCGGTTGGAGAGTGCGGCGCGAGCTGCGAAGTCGTCGTCTGGGGTCGCCAGCAGCTCATCCTGCACGTCCGCCAGGGCGGCCAGCACTTCTTCGAGCGAGCGGCTCATTCTCAGATTATGGCAGCGAGCAGACATAGGCAACGGACGCTACCGTTGGCCCATGACCGACATACCCGACATCCCCATTCCCGACAGCACCGAAGGCGTTGGTATCCCGACCGGCGAGCCCGCAAAACCGGCCGGCGGTATCGCCTTCCCCTGGCGACTGGTGACCGCCCTGGCGGTGTTCGGCATCATCGTCATCTTCGCACTTCAGAACACCGACTCCACCCAGGTCAACTTCCTGTTCTGGGATTTCAACATCCCGCTCATCGTCGTGATCACCGCCACCATGGTGCTGTCGGTGGTCTTCGGTGACATGATCGACTGGTGGTGGAAGCGGCGGAAGAGGAAGCACCGGGACGAAGGCTGACGGCTTCGTCGGCTGCCAGCTACCAGCAAACGCGACGAGAGCGGTATGACGGGCATTGCCTTGGGAGATGAGCTGTTCGATTTGGTGCGGTCGCTCGGGTTGCCGGATGGGGACTACGCCATCTTTGGGAGCGGGCCCTTGATCGTGCGGGGAATCATCGAGGCGACCAATGATCTCGACATCATCACCCGCCCAGCCGCCTGGGAGCTGGTCACCCAACTCGGAGAGGTCTCAACCTTCGATGATGGGAATGCCCGGGTCGACCTGTTCGATGGACGCATCACGTTCGGCACTACCTGGAAGTACGGCGAGTTCGATCTCGATGAGCTCATCGACACCGCCGAAGTGATCGATGGTCTCCCCTTCGTCCGGATGGAACACGTCGTCGCCTACAAAGAGGCGGCCGGACGGCCGAAAGACCACGAGCACGTGCGGCTTTGGCGAGCCTCCACGGCCTAGCAGCCGCTTCGCAGGTGGCAGAACCCGGCCCCTGCCGAGATCAAGGGCGACTGAGGGATAGTCGGCCGACGGATCGGTCGGCCGACGGGTCAGAGCGCTACCTGCGGCGGTGGAGCACTGGCGCGATCAGGATGGCAGCGGCCGAGGCGAACCAGATCACACCGGCGCGCTTGGGTTCCCGGCGCACCAAGGTCGTGTAAGCGGTGGCCTCGTCGACATCCGGGTCACCCGGCACGTCGAGGGTCACCGTCCACATCACCTCACCCGGCGAGAAAGGCGTGGGATCGTCGATCTCGACCTCGAATTTGGTGGTGCCATCTGAGACCGGATCCCAGACAACCCGTCCTGCCTGCCGACGATGGTCGCGGTGGCACCGAAACCCGCGTCCGGGATGTCCACCGTCCCACGGTTCTCCACCTGCAGGGTCAGCGTGATCCCTTTGAACTTGTCAAGGTTGACCCGGTTGGGGGCCCGGAAGCGATCGATGTCGAGGTCCACCAAATCGGCCGCCGGCCAGTGATTACGGGGCGCGCTCGATACGGCCGACTACGAAGCGTTCCTCCTCGGATGTGGAGGCAGCCGCGCGGTAGAGAGGGGCGCGCCTCGGTTGGCGACGGGGAGACCAGCGAAACGGCCGAAAGACCAGGAGCACCTGCGACTTCGTCGAACCTCCACGGATGGCAGCCGGTACTACCTGGGGCGCCCACCCGGATCATCTGCCAGACACCCTTCGAGCAGTGCCACAACCTCCTCGAGGCTCCGAATCGACACCACCCGGGTCTTCCGAGGAGAGACCACCGACCCCGATTCGGACCGGTCATCGGCGCCGGGTAGCCGGATCACGGTCGGAGCGTTCACGTCGTGTTGATGGCCTGCGGTAATCACGGCGATGTCGCAGGTGTGAGTGGCAGGGCCGTCGTGATGGTGAACCCGCCACTCCGGTCTCCACAACAAGCGCACCAGCACATCCGCCAGCAAGGGAGGATCAACGGCTACCCCGACGTCCACCTCTCCCATATCCTCCTCGTGTTCTCATCATCGTCACACACCCGAACCGTCCGGGGCTCCCCACTTTTGGTGATTTACGCCCTTGCGCAGCGCCTTGAAACCGCTTTAGGTGGCGAGAAATCGAGAATTCGCCTACTTTGAGTAGTGGTTAGCAAAACAGGGGCGGAAGTGACCAAACAGAACCAACCAACCCGGCAACGCAATCGGCGCGTGATGCTGGCCGGAGATAACGGTCTGCTGATCGATTCACTGCGGTTGGCTCTCAACCGAGAGAAGATGCGCGTCTCGGTGACCGGTGGTACCGACCCTGCAATGGTCACCAAGGCTGCGGCGGAGTTCGAGCCGGACGTGGTGGTGGTGTTCGAGGGCGACCCGGACGCCACCGTCGCCCTCATCCGAGCCGTAATCGAAACCGGGCACTCGGCCGTCACACTCACCAAGGACCTGCGAGCTGTCGATTCTGCCCGCTTCGTTGCCGCGGGAGCTGCCTCGGTAGTCGGCCTCGACACCAGACTCTCAGCGCTCGTAAAGGTTGTCGAACTGGCCTGCGCCGGAAAAGCTGCGTTGCCTCTCGGGCATCGATATGAACTGGAAGGCATCCTGCGTGAACACACCCAAGCAGAGGCCCGACGGATCGCTCCCCTCGAGGAGTTGAGTCCCCGGGAACGTGCCATCTTCGCCCTCATCTACGAGGGTCTCGGGGCGGAACAGATCGCAGACGAGGAATGCATCGCGGTGAGCACCGTGCGGACCCACATCCGCAACATCCTGACCAAGCTCCAGGTTCATTCACAGCTGGCGGCCGTCGCGATGGCTCGGTCGCACCGCTGGTTCGATTCCACCGGCCTCAACCGCAAGTGAGGCTCTATTCCGGAAACAGCATCTCGTCGATCAGTTGCTCTTCGACAAATCGGCCGGTGCTTTGAAGGCGGAAGTGGACGAAATCCTTGGTGAACTGCAGATCAACGCCTGACTTGCCGCGCCGGTTCTTCTCGATCGTCAGCACGACGTCACGCTTGAAGGTCTCAGCCTGAACCGGGTCGTAGGCGCTGTGCCGCTTGGATACAGTGCGCGACTTCTCGTTGAGCAGAAAGATGATGTCGGCCTCGTAGGCCAGGCCCGAGGCGCCTCGCAGATGGTGAGGACGCAGCCGGCGCACGTTGAGGCCGCTCGCCTCAGCCGCAGTCACCGCGACGACGGCCACGTCGTACTCCATGGCCAGCTCCTTCAGCTCCTCCGCCTGCCGGATGCTCCGCTCGGCATCCGTCCAGCTGTGGTCCCCCACCGGAACCTTCTGCAGGTAGTCGACAAAGAGGGCTCCCCCCGGCTCGATTTGCATCGCTATCTCGCGCAACTCCTCGATGCCCGTTGTGGTCCCCGATGCTCTGATGAGGGCGAGGTCGTCCGAGTAGCGCGACATGTGCTCGAGGGCATCACGGAGCAGCGCGTCGTCCTCAACTTCATCGCCCAGTCGGCGCTCCGCCAGCGAGACATCCTGGATGACCGCCAGCGTCTGGCCCGACCGGATGCCCCGATCTCCTGATCTCACCTCGCCGACTTCGACGGCCAGCAGCCGGGTCGCCAACGCCTCCTCATCGTGTTCATAACAGACAAATGCCGTGTTGTAACCGCTGGAGGCGATATTGCGAGCCCACTGCAAGGTGAGCACCGTCTTCCCAACGCCGGGAACTCCGCCGATCAACGTGAGATCACGGGTCCGGAGGCCGCCGTCGAGCACCTTGTCGAGCGGTTCGAAGCCGGTAGGGATGATGGTTCCGATCGCCGCGTTCTCCAGGCCGAGCACGACATCGGTGAGGCTGCGTCCGCCTGCCACCGTCGTCGGGGGTGCCACCGGTTCGTTGGCGGCACTCATCCGCCGCTGAGCCCAGGGCCGAGGTCGCGGAACATCCGGATGGCAGCGGGACCAAGCAACACGATGAACAGAGCCGGGAAGATCCCGAAGGCGAGCGGAAAGATGAGGAGAACCGGAATCTTGAGAGCCCGCTCCTCGGCTCGTTGACGGCGCTTGTCTCTCAGCTCAGCAGCCTGCACCCGCAACACCCTGGCGATAGGAAGGCCGTACGCCTCGGACTGCACGATGGCAAAAACGAAGCTTCTCAAATCCGGGACGTCGGTCCGGTCGGCAAGGTGCCGCAGGGCATCCGAACGAGACGCGCCCAGTTGCATCTCCAACAGAACCCTCCTGAGCTCATCGTTGAGTGGTCCCGAACCGGCTCCCACGACTCGCTCGAGGGCTCCCTCGAAGCCGAGACCGGCTTCGACGCTCATCGTGACCTGGTCGAGACTGTCGGCCAGGTCCCGTTGAATGGACAGCTGGCGCCGGGTGGCGGCCTTGATGATGAAATTGTCCGGCAGGAAGAAGAAGATGAAGACGGCGAGAGCCGTCAGCGGGATCGCAAACGGCGCCTGGCGCAGCGGCGTCAGCAGCCAGATCGCCAGCGCGGCTCCCCCGAGCGCGAACTTCATGAGGAGCACCAGCTCGACGGGGTATCGCTCGGTAAGTCCGGCCAGCTCGAGCTGACGGCTCAGCGACTCAACTCGGCCTTGCGGACTGACCTGGCGGACGCGTTCGGCGAGCCCACGTAGAGCTGGTGCAACCACGCGCTGGCCGGCACCCTGGCTGAGATGGAGCTGGCGTACATCCGGCACCACCGACTGCGATCCATCGGAGCCGCGCAACACGTTGCGCGGAGCGCGCCTGCTACTCACCGAGTAGATGAGACCCACCAGCGCAAACGCCACGGCGGCTGATCCCAGTAAGACTGTCATATCAACTCCCTCAGAACAGCAAACGAACGATGCGGCGCATCCAGAACACCGCGATGAGCCAGACGAGGATCCCGCCCACGATGAGACCCTGTCCGACACCGGTGGACGGCAGCTCTCCGATGTAGCTCGGGTTGATGATCGAGATGACGACGACCAGGACGAGCGGGATCAGCGAGAGGATCACCGCCGAGATCCGGCCCTCGGCGCTCAAGGACTTGATCCGCCGGCGGATTCGGTTCCGATCGCGGATCGTCTCGTTGACCGCGTCGAGAATCTCGGCCAAGTCACCTCCGATCTGACGATGGATCTCGATGGCTTCTGCCACCCAGCGGAAATCCTCGCTGTTGACCCGGCCAGCCGCCGCCTTCAGGGACTCATCCAGGTCGCGTCCCAGATGGGTTTCGATCTTGATCCGCTGAAACTCCTCGGCGGTCGGCGACAGAGCTTCCTCGGCCACGGCATCTATCGCTTGCAGCAGGCCGTATCCCGCCCGCATGCTGGACGCCATCAGCTGCAACGTGTCGCTCAATTGCTCGTTGAAGAGTGCGCTGCGCTTGTCGCTCTTCGACGACAGCCACAGTGGCACCGGCAAGACCACGACCCCGGCCAGGAGTAGCGCGAAGGCCGGGTTCAAAAACAGGACCCCAATGGCGGCGCCGGCAAGTGAGCCGCTCACGACCAGGACGATGAACTCACCCGGTCGCAATGCGACGCCGGCCCGCTCGAGGGCGGCGTTCAGGGTCTTGAAGCGGTCGCCCCGATTGAGTGTCTGCTCTGCCAGAGATGTAGCCGACTCCGCGATCACGCTCAAGGGGGTCTTCTTCGCATTAGCCCGCACCTGGGAGGAGGCCGACAGAGTGGACCGTCCTCGCTCACCCCGGGGTGTCCGCGGCCGCAGCGAGATGATAGTGAATGAGATGGCGAAGGCCAGGAAGAATGCCCCGGCCCCCAGCCAGGAGGCTGAGCTGGTTTCGAGCCAGGAGAGCTCGACGGTAGTGATGACCGGTGGGGGGGACGGGACCGGGTCGGGAGTGAGGTCGATGCTCGGCACCGGGTCTTCAACCGGTACCGGCTCTGGATCCACCAGCGTCGGGTCGGCCGGCAGCGCCACCACCCGGGTGGCGCCGGCGATGACCGACGAGGCCGCCAGGACCTGCACCCTGACGGTCGCCAGGTCAAAGCGCTCGGAGGTGAACACGAGCCGGTAGCTGCTCAGGAGCTCAGACGCGATTCCACCGAACAGCTCCTCGAGCGCGGCGGGGTCATCGGCCGGTATGACGAGGCCTCCGGCCGCCTCGGCCAGCGTTTGCAGAGCCTCGCTGTCATTCTCGGGACTTTGCAGCTCAACGGCATACAGGCCGGCACCAAGGATCTCGAGCCCGGCAGCGGCTTCCGCCAGCGAGCTGGCGCTCACGGTGTCGCCTCCGTCGGAAAGCACCACCAGGGTTCGTCCCGCTTCGTCCTCACCACTGAGCAACGTCGCCGCCGAGACGAGCCCGTCGTACAGAGCAGTCTCGCCGCGGGCGCTCAGCAGATCGATGGCAGCCAGCAAGGTCGGTTTGCTATCTGTGAACTCCGCCGCCAGGGCCGGCGAGTTCCCAAACGAAACGATCGCGATTTCGACGCCCGAAGGCATTTCATTGATGAACTGAGCCGCCGCGTCCTTCGCCGCCGCCAGCGGAGCACCGCGCATGGACCCCGAGACGTCCAGCGCCAGCACCACCTTGAGGTCAGCAGAAGCGGCGGCCGCAACCGCGACCTCACGTGACTCCCCATTCTCGGTAATCAAGAACTCCGGAACCTCATCTCCCACCAGCTGGTTCTCGACCGTCACGGTGACCGCCACCTGGGGATGATCCCGGACCTCCACCGACTCGATCTCAAAGCCCGCTCCCTGAGCCATGGTCGGGCCGGCCACGGCCAGCACCAGGCTTGCGATGAGCAAGAGGATGGGGGTGCGCCTCATGCCGGCTAGCGCTTCCCGCCGCGCCCGTTTCGGCCGGTTGGCACCGAGACCGCACCGAAGACGTCGGCGGAAATCTCGATCCCGAAGTCCTTGAGCCGGTCGGTGAACTGCGGTCGGATTCCGGTCGGCTGAATCTGCCCCAGGAAACGCCCGTCCTCGTCACGGCCCGCCGAATAGTCAAACCGGAAGACATCCTGGATGGTGATGGTCTCACCCTCCATCCCAACTACTTCTGAGATCTGCACGATGCGACGACTTCCGTCCCGCAGGCGGCTGAGGTGGACGATGAGGTCGACCGCCGAGGCAATCTGCTCGCGAATCGCCCGTGCCGGCAGATCGACGCCTGCCATCAGCACCATCGTCTCCAGACGGGAGAGGGTGTCGCGGGGACTGTTGGAGTGAACCGTGGAAAGGGAACCCTCGTGGCCGGTGTTCATCGCCTGCAGCATGTCGAGCGCCTCACCACCGCGCACCTCGCCGACCACGATTCGGTCGGGCCGCATGCGCAAGGCATTGCGCACCAGATCACGGATCTTCACCTCGCCGCGCCCTTCAACGTTCGGTGGCCGGCTCTCGAGCCGGATCACATGTCGCTGATGAAGTTGCAGCTCGACGGCGTCTTCAATTGTCACGATCCGCTCGTCATTGGGAATGAAGCCGGAAAGCACGTTGAGCATGGTGGTCTTGCCGGTTCCGGTTCCACCGGTCACGAGCACATTGAGCTTGCCTTCAACCACCGATTGGATGAGGCCGGCAACCTCCGGGCTCATGGTGCCCATCTCGATGAGATCTTCGACTTGGAACGGCTCCTTGGCGAACACGCGGATCGTCAAAACCGGACCATCCACCGACAGCGGTGGGATGACCGCGTTTACACGGGACCCGTCCGGCAGGCGAGCATCGACCATCGGCGACGACTCGTCGATCCGGCGACCCACCTGGGCGACGATCCGGTCGATCACCCGCCGCAAGTGCTGGCGGGAGGCAAATCGCGCCTCGGTTTCGATGAGCTTGCCGTCACGCTCCACGTAGATGAGCTCTTCGGCGTTGACCATGATCTCGGTGATGCTGTCATCCTCGAGAAACATGTGGATGGGGCCGTAGCCGAGGATGTCCTCCCGGATCTGGCGCGCCAACGCCTTCCGCTCCTCAGCGGAAAAGGGCGCCGCCTCGTCCTCCATGGCAAGGTCGAGCTCGGTGGCCACGATCTCCTGAAGGTCCTCTTCTGAGAGCGAAGCGTCGTAGAGCCGCGGACCCAGTTTCACAAACAGGGCCTCCTGGGCCCGTTGCTTCAGACCGGCATAGAGATCGGCGCTCTTGCCCGACGGCTCACCATCGAGCGTCGGACGGCCGGACTTCTCCTCGGCCTGACGGAGTCGTTCATTCAGCTTCATTCTCACCCCTCAACCGAGCCAGCAATCCCCGCTTGGGACCGGAGCCGTTGCCGGCAGCAGACCCATGAACCGCGAAGAGAGCTGCCGCCTCCTGATACCGGCGGGCTACCTGCGTGCGAGGAGCAGCTTCGATTACCGGCAGTCCCTGATTCATCGACAGCGGAACGTCCCGGGCACTGGGGATGGCGACCGACACCGGCATCCCGACGACTGCCGAGGCGTCGTCCACCGTCACACCCACCCGACTGTCCGCCCGGTTGAGAATGAAGTGACGCTTGGGCCGGATGACCTCGAGCCGATCGAGGGTGTCGATCACCTTGCGAAGTCCTCGTACCGAAGAGACCGACAGGTCACAAACCAGCATCAAGTCGGTGGAAGTCTCGATGGCGCTGAGAGTTGCCTCAGTAATCCCGGCCGGGGTGTCCACGACGACTACATCGAACTCGGCGGCCAGCACCAGCAGGATCTCCTCCACCTCGCCGGCGGTGATGTCCTCGCCATCGCCCGGATTGGCCGGCGCCGTGAGCGCGAACAGATTGGCCCCCCGATTCACGAGCAGGGCTTTGAGGCTGGTCGAACTCACGCCACCCGCCGGCTGGCTGAGATCGGCGATCGAGCTCTCGGGGCGAAGCTGCAATGCGTCGGCGACGTCCCCGAACTGCAAGTCGAGATCGACCAAGGCGACCCGCTGGGTCCCGTCGGCCGCCAGACCCACCGCCAGGTTGGTGGCGAGCGCCGTCTTGCCGGTACCACCCTTGGGAGCAACCACCGTGATGACGCGGCCCGAGGTCGATGCTTCTGACAACCCCTGCATCAGGTTGAGACGGCGACGCGATGATGTCTCGAGCAGCCTTTCGAACAGCTCGATTACTTCGTCGCGGTCGGCTTTGGGGTTGAGAACATCGGAGGCTCCCGACCGCAGCGCTTTGCGCCACACCTGGGCATTTGGCTCGGTGATGATCACCGTCTCCACCTCGGGGTGGAAGTTCTGGAACGCCCAGCACAGCTCGAGAGCCGGGTTGAGATTCCGAGTGGGGCCGATGGCCACGATGTCCGGCTCAAATTCCATGAGCTCTTTGACCGCTCGATGCGGATCGTCAGGACCGCTGCTTTCCCAACGGTGCAGCGTTCCTTCGAAATCACCTTTCAGGGTCCTCCGAAGCTGCTGCTCGAAGGCAACAGAACTGTTGGCCAGGACGAGGGTGCTGCTCATCGGGCCACCAGATCGTCGACGGTGAGGATGTCGCGATATACCAGGTTCCTGGTCTGAACCTGATCGAACTCCTCAGCTGCCAGCTCGCCCTCGATGGCCAGCCACAACGAACCCCACTCTGCGGTGAAGACCATCTTCTCCACATAGGGAGCCTCGGTGGCGATGGTCACCAGCAGGTTGCCGGTCGGCGCCAGCTCAACACCCTGGGCCTCAGCCGACTCGGTGTTGTCGGCAGCCGGCAGCTCCTCGACCTGCACGTTGGTGACGATTGCTTTGTGAACGATGATTCCTGACGAATTGGGGGTTTTGAGGTCGGTGCCTTCCAGGACCGTCGGCTCGACACCTTCCTCATCCTCGGCCGAATCATCATCATCGGAGGGAATCACCCCGGTGATTTCAAACGGCTCGAAGGAGGCGATGACCGCAACCAGGTCACCGGGAGCCAGCTCCCCCCCGAGGGCCCGGTCCGGTGACAAGGAAACCGTGACCGCCAGCAAGTCGTCGGGGATTACGAACTCCTGGGAATCGGAGAACTGCACCGGCGTCACGAAGCGAGCTTCGATGACCTGCTCGCCCGGCAGCAGGTCGACCGCCGTCACCTGGCCCTGCAGGCGATTGAGGTTGGTAACGCTTCCCACGGCCTGGGCCGAGACCGGCACCTGCTGACTCTCAACCCGGGAGCTCACCTCGTCGATCGAAGACCCCTCCGGGATGGTGTCGGCGACCACCAGCACCTCGACCGTCTCGGTCCCCTCCAGGGCCCGATCATCGGCGCCGTTGACGTACTGGACCAACACCCAGGTACCTACCGCTGCGAGCACCAATGAAATCAGCACCCCTATCCATTTTCGATCCATTGGTTTCCCTTTCGTACCTTTTCTCTGAATTAGCCGGTGAACTTGATGACCGTGATCCCATGACCGCCGGAGCCGATGTCGCCCGGGCCGTTGTAGATCGCGTTTGTGAAATACCCGACCAGGCATCGATCGTCGTTCCCGGAGGTCCAGCCGAGGGGCCGCAGCCCTCCGGGTCGGCACGGGTCGTCGGTCAAGGGAACGGCGTGCTCACGGAACTGGCCGCCGAAGTTGTATCCAACGATGCGGAAGGCGCCCTGGCCCGAGATGTGGTATTCGCCGTTTGAGCCGTTGAGCCCGGTCTCGTCGTCGAAGAACGGGATGAAGACGAGGGCACCGGTGCGGTCCTCCCCCAACAGGAGATCTGCCAGATCCTCCTTATCACAGCCGGTCGACGGGGAGGACCCCGGATCTGCTCCCACCAGGCCGTCGTAGACCTCCGTCTTGCATGGGAAGGGATTCGATTCGTCGATGTCGAGCCAACCGAAGCCACCCGATAGCTTGCCGTCGCCATCCGTGTCCTGACCGGCCTGGGCGGCACACTCGTCGGTGGTCCCTCCGTCGTGGAAGGTGAGGACGACGGGGACCGGTGCGGGACTACCGACGTTGAGGTATGACGAGGTATTGGTTCTGTCGTCGAGGCCGTCCTGATCCATGTCGATCATTGACGGCATGCTCCAGACCGGGTCGGGAGTGATCCCGGGCGGATTAGCAGGTGCGCCGGTCCACCAATCAGGAGTAGTCGTCCACGGTATCTGCTCGTCTTCAAAGAGGTGGTAGGCCACCGGGGGATTGGCCGGGACGGGGAGGATGCCGCCGGCACCTCCCTCCCAGTACGGCCGTTCCCACTCGCACTCCGAGATGATGATCGGGATGGTCGCAATCGGCGTCGCCAGCCCGCCCCAGGCGACGGTGGCCTGGGCGCCGACGGTGAGACTGTCAAAACCAACCACTCCTGCGAACAGCATGTCGAACTGGTTATCGCCGCCGGGATCTTCGGTGCGATTGTGGACGGTCACGGTTTGAGCGACGAGATCTAGCTCGACCTTCCACGCATTGGCGGCGTCGTCGCGGGCATTGGAATCGACGTAGCTCTCCGCGACTGCGTACTCGTCGTATGCCCCAGCACAGAGTCCGCGGGCGCAATCGCCCGCAATCGCCAGGGCGGCCGCGTCGGCGCCGTTCTGAAGCTGCCGGCGCTCCTCATACATGCGCCCGAAGTCGACCGCGAACGCGGCCAGTGCCAGCAGAGCGACCAGGATCACGGCAACGAACACCAGGGTTGCCCCCGTGTCGTCTTCCTGAACCCTGGTCAAGCGAGAATTCAACCGATCGGCTAGCCGCCGCATCTCATCACTCCTTCGGATTGCATGGTGAAGTTGCTGACTGGGAAGAATGCGATCTGGAGCTGGAACGGGTATTCGAGGGTCACCGTGGCGGGATCACCGCCCTGGTCGGCGCTGTCACAACCGGCGAGGGTGGCGGTGATCTGAGTTGAGTCGAGCGAGGTGGCAGCAGCCTTGGCGGTTGCCTCGCCGGCAACCGCATCCTGGGTGATGGCGTACTCCCGGGCCCCCTCGCGGGCGGCGTGGGTAAGCGAGTTCTGGGCGTTATATGCCCGACCGAACTCGATGATCCCGAATACAACGAGGAGCAGCAGCGGCGCAATGATCGCAAACTCCACCATTGCCGCGCCCCGTTCGTTGTTTGGCAAGACCTTCATGAGAGGGTTAGAAGAGGAACCGGGAGCGCGGGTGCGCCCAGCGAAGGACGCACCCGCCCACCCCTCAATGGTTCCCTAGCCTCCGGTCGTCCCGTCGATCTCGGTCTCAGCGGTCTGGAACGCGTCGAACACGTCCACGCCGAGAAAGCCGATCACGAGAATCGAGACCGCGGCGATGAGTGCGACCATGATGCCGTACTCCACCATCGTGGCCCCCTGGTCGCCGCGAAAGCGAACGCCCAGATGCCGAATGTAAGCAATAGCTGGTGTGAACACCTGCTTGCCCCTTTCGTGTTAGCCGGAGCATCCAGTGCGAACGCTCCTCGTTACCCACACATAGTGCTCGACTGCCCACCGACAGTGCTAGACAAAATTGTGGATATTCGGCGACGGGACAGGCAGGGGGAGTTCAAGAATCCGGACGGTGTTCCCGGTGCTGGGTTCACACCAACCAGGGGTTCTCGAAACCGAGCCAAATCGAGTAGATCTGGCGAACCACCGAGGCCCCGACGGCAAGCCAAAACAGCCGCCGCATGAACGGGGTGGCACGCTCGAACCAGGCTCGCCACGACAGCAGCAACAGCGGCGCCATCACAATCAACATCTCGAGGGGATAGCGGTATCCGTATAGGAGCCCACCGCTATGGCGATTGAGCCGGAGGTGGACCAGGATGAAGAGGAGGCCGCTCAGGCCACTCGCTCTGACCCACAGGTCGGCCCGGCGCCATCCTTCCCTCAGCCCGGGCAAAGTGAACAGCAGGAACGGCGAAAAGACGAGAAGTCCATGCTTGGGGTGAGCGAGCATCCCCAGCACATCACCGAGGTACCCCCAGGCACTCTGACTCCCGGCCCGCGCTACGAAGGACTGCCCGTAGCTGGGAGGTACCGGCGACCATGTGCCGAGAACGAGCTGGTTGTACACAAGGAGCAGCGCCAGACCAGCCCCCGAGCCAAGACCCACCAGGAACACCGGGCGCCAGGATCGCGTCTTCCATCCCAGGTAGAGCCCGGACACCCCGGCGATGATCGCGGTGACCGGGCGTACGAGCAGCGCCGCCCCATAGGCGGCGCCGGCCGCCAGCGACCGGCTCGCCACCAGAGCCAACAAGCCGAGCGCGAGGAAGAACTGGGTCGGTCCGTGTGGCCACAGCTCGTTGGCCGAAATCGACCAGGTGGAGGTGGCCGTACCGAAGACCACGGCGGCAGCCACCGCCGCGGCGGGAGTCACGAGACGCCGCAGGCAGACGTGAAGAACGGCTACCGCCGCGGCGCTCATGAGCGCGGCCGTGGCGGTGGCCGGAAGCATGCTGGGCACCACGCCGGAGAAATCGCGGGAGCCGAAAAGCCAATACATTGGGGTTGCGATGAAAGAGATTCCCGGCGTCCGGTTGCTGATGACCGAACCGTTGATCTCGCCGATCCACGGGAGCTGTTCGAACTGACTGAGGTCGATATCCCCAAACTGGGCAAACCGCCACGCCGGGAGAGCGCTGGCCACGGTGTCGGTGCTCGACTCGAAATCAAACCGTGCCATGGTGACCAGGTACAACACCAACATGAGGCCAAAAACCAGCAGGAATGTGCTGGCGGGACTCAACGAGTCGATGCGGTCCTGCGCACGGGCGAGAACGCGAGAGGTCATGTCATCCTTCATCGGATCGCGCGGCCGACGCATCAAGAGATACCCAAGCCTCATGGACATCGAGTCAGGCTGGCCGGCCGCCTGGCCGCCCGCACGCCGGTTCGAGGGTTCTTAGCCTCCGGCGGTTCCGTCGAGTTTGGTTTCGGCATCCTGGAAGGCGTCAAACACGTCCACACCGAGAAAGCCGATCACGAGAATCGAGACCGAGGCGATGAGTGCGACCATGATGGCGTACTCCACCATCGTGGCCCCCTGGTCGCCGCCAAAGCGAACGCCCAAATGCCGAATGTAAGCAATAGCTGGTGTGAACACCTGCTTGCCCCTTTCGTGTTAGCCGGAGCATCCGCTGCGAAGGCTCCTCGTTACAAACACATAGTGCTCTAAGGATCGGCGACTCTTCTCACCACAATTGAGGATCTTGGGCCGGATCTGCCATCCGGCAGGGGACCCTGGTCAGCCGATCCACCCGTGAGGCTCAGCTGCCGAGCGACTCGCAGGCCGTTCGCAATCGGTTGGCCTCGCCGGCCACCGGATGACGGGCGGCTGCCTCCTCGACGCTCGGCAGGTCGTCGCCGGTGAGCAGCGGGTGGGCCCCGGCGAGCTGTTCTTGGGTGGCATCGCGCAGGCTCCCGCCGCCGACACTGGCCACCAGCCGGCCGACCGCTTCGTGAGCCTCCCGGAAAGGGACGCCGCGCGCCACCAGTGCCTCGGCCACGTCGAGGGCAACGGTCCGATCGTCTGGCTGAGGTGGATGAAACCGGGCGGTTGCCAGCAGTCCTCCCAGCGCAGGAAGCGCCGTTGCCAGCGTGTCGTCGGCGTGGAAGACGGCCCGCTTGTCTTCCTGCAGGTCGCGGTTGTAGGCGAGTGGAGTTCCTTTCTGGATTCCGAGCAGGGCCGCCACGTCGGCCGCCACCGAGGCCGATTTGCCGCGGGTCAGCTCGGCAATGTCGGGGTTCTTCTTGTGCGGCAAGGCCGACGAACCGGTGGCATAGGCATCGTCGAGGGTGATCCACCCGAACTCCGAAGTCGCCCACAGGACGATGTCCTCGGCCAGGCGCGACAGGTGGGTCATGGCCTGGGCGCAGCAAAAGGCGTATTCCGCCACCACATCTCGGGACCCGACCGCGTCGATGGAGTTGTCGAACGCCTGGTCGAAATCGAGGGCGGAGGCGGTGATGGCCGGATCGATGGGGAGACTGCTTCCGGCGGCTGCGCCGGCTCCCAACGGTGAAACGTTCAGCCGGCCGGCCACGCCGGCAAACCGCTCGGCGTCGCGCACCGCCATCCATCCGTAGGCGAGTAGATGTTTGCCGACGGGGATCGGCTGGGCCTGCTGCAAATGGGTGTAGGCGGCGACTACGGCCTCCCCCACCTCATCGCTGCGGTCGGCCATCAAGGTGGCGAAGGCGGCGAGATCGTCGATCCGCTCCCTGGCCGCACGGCGGAGGTAGAGGCGAAGGTCGAGCGCAACCTGGTCGTTACGGGACCGCCCGGTGTGAAGCTTGCCGGCCGGGGCCCCGATCAGCTCATAGAGGCGCCGTTCGACGGCGCTGTGCACATCCTCGTCCGCCTCGCTGAACTCGAAGCCGCCACTCTCGGCCTCCTGGCGGATCTCCTCCAGGCCGGTGGTTATGGCCGCCGCCTCCTCGGCATCGAGGATGCCGACCTCGCCGAGCATGGCCACGTGTGCCAGTGAGCCGGCGATGTCGTCCGCCAGCAGCCGCCGGTCCGAATGATCGACGGTGAACCGCCACAGGGCCTCAGCTGGCGGCTCGGAGAAGCGCCCGCCCCACATCAGGCGTCGCGGTGGGCGCGAGCCTTCAGCCGCAGTGCATGCAGCCGGATGAAGGCGCCGGCGTCTGCCTGGTCGTATACGTCGTCGGCCTCGAAGGTGGCGTACTCCTCGCGGTAAAGGGATCGATCCGATTTGCGGCCTTCGACCACCACGTTGCCCTTGTAGAGACGGATGCGAGCGGTTCCACTGACCTCGGTTTGAACGTGATCCATCAGCTCCTGCAGGAGTTCGCGCTCGGGGGCGTACCAGAAGCCGTTGTACACGGCGGCCGCGTACCGGGGGATGAGACCGTCCCGCAACCGCAGTACCTCACGGTCGAGAGTCAGGGACTCGACGGCGCGGTGCGCCCAGTGCAGGATGGTGCCGCCCGGCGTCTCGTACACCCCGCGGTTCTTCATGCCGATGAACCGGTTCTCGACCAGGTCGACCCGGCCGATGCCGTGGCGGCCACCTATCTCGTTGAGGGTGGTGAGCAGCGCGGTGGGACCGAGGCTGATGCCGTTCACCTCCACCGGATCGCCGTTCTCGTAGGTGACTTCGACGATCTCAGGCTCATCCGGGGCTTTTTCCGGGTCGGTGGTCATGATGAACATGCCCTCGGGAGGTGAGGCCCACGGATCCTCCAGGACCCCGCCTTCGTAGCTCACGTGCAGCAGATTGGCGTCGGTGGAATAGGGATTCTCGGGAGAAGTGGGCACCTCGATGCCGTGGGTACTGGCGTACGCCTCGAGGTCGGCTCTTCCTCGCATGTCCCACTCCCGCCAGGGCGCCACCACCTTGATGTCGGGATTGAGCGCCATGGCATTGATCTCGAACCGGACCTGGTCGTTTCCCTTGCCGGTAGCACCGTGGCTGATGGCGTCGGCTCCGGTCTTGGCGGCCGCCTCGACCAGCCCCTTGGCGATGACGGGTCGAGCCAACGACGTCCCGAGCAGGTAATACCCCTCATAAACGGCGTTGGCGCGCAGAGCCGGGAAAACGAAATCCGAGGCGAACTCGTCAACCAGCTCCCCCACCAGTGCCTCCGATGCGCCGGTGGCGAGGGCTTTCAGCCTGGCCTCCTCGACCTCCTCCCCCTGGCCGACGTCGGCCGTGTAGGTAACGACCTCGAGGCCCCGATCCTCAATCAACCAGCGGAGAATGACGGAGGTATCGAGACCGCCGGAATATGCGAGCACAACCTTTTTCATGAGGCCCGCAGTCTGGCACCGCAACGAGCTACCCGCTAACCAGCTAGCAGCGAAGAGCGTGCCGAACGTCATCGTGGTTTCCCTGGGCCTGGCGCCGGCGGCGCCGGCCGTCGATCACCTCAGGCTCGGTGGCAACACTCGCATTTCTCCGCCCTGTGACGCGCCAGACATGACGCGGCGGAGAAATCGAAGGACAGCATGGTTTCTCTGGGCCTGGCGCCGGCGGCGCCGGCCGTCGATCAGGTCAGGTTCGGTGGCAACACTCGCATTTCTTGGCCAT
>CAMYMH010000033.1 GCA_947259275.1 uncultured Acidimicrobiaceae bacterium
TGGACCGACTCACGTGGAGACCAATCCGAGACGGCCCAAGCCACTGTGGAGATCAGGGAAGGCATTGCCATCGAGCGGATCCGTCCTCGGGGCAAGCATGTTCACGTTGACCTCATCAACTACACGGGCCAGGACAAGGTGATCGAAGAGATCCAATTGATCTGGCCCGCTGGAAGCGGCGACCTCAAAAAGATCAGGCTCGACGGCGGTCTCGTCTGGGACGGTGACGAGGCTAGCCAGGAGCCGGACTTCGTAACGTTCAACAACGGCGTCGATGGTTGGGTCGACAACAACGTAACGACCTTGACCCTCGACCCGGCGGCCAACGAGACAATAAGGCTCGAGTTTTCCAAGAAGGCCGTGAACACCGGCTACGTGATCAGGTTGCTCTTTGACGATTCGACCTTCATGCAGTTCGGCCTCTAGGCGCTGCCTGACAAGAGTTGACTGACTGACAGGTCCGGGCTTCGGCCCGGACCTGTCGATATCTCTGTCTACATCGGTGGGGGCGTTGGCAAGCAATGAAGGCCGACCGGTAGGCAACTCACGGGTGGCCATCGGTCCAATCCACCATCCTCGGCTGAGTCGACTCGTGGCGGTCGTCCGAAAGTCATGAAGGCACGCACGGCCGGGTGCAAATCACCGTTTACAGCACGACCCCCCCTTTAGTTTTTTCCAGAGCCGACGATGGAATCGGGTAACAACCCAACCATCCCATCGAGGGGGAAATGCACATGAGGATCAAGCATCTCGTACCTTTGGTCGCTTTGGCCATCGTGGCGATGGCGGTGCCCGTCGCCGCCGCCGGCAACGGCAAGGGTTTGGCGCGCAAGCAGGCCCGCGAGGCGGCCGCTGTGACGGCCACCTGCACGGTCGACGGCAACACCGTTTACGGACAAGACCTGCCGCCTGATCTCACCAACTTCATGGTGATGGAAGATGGTGTGATGACCTACGGATGGGTGCTGGGGCACTCGTATTCCGGCGAGTGGACGGTGACTGTCCCGGACCGTACCGGACCCGTTACGTACCAATTCACGTCCGCTACCTGGGGCAAGAACGGCTCCAAGTACAACGTGTTCGCCAGCTGCACAGCCGGCTGATCACGAACGCAACAAAACCTAGACAAGAAGAGTGGCCCGGCGTTCCCGCCGGGCCACTCTTGCTGTAGTGGGTGATTGATCCGTCCGACTAGGGATCGATCACGATTGTGCAGTTATACGTACCTTCCACCAGGTTCGTATATGTCGCCGATTCAGTGTTGGCTAGTGGGCCACCCTCCTCATCTTCAACCGCGATGCTTGGTCCGGAGCAGACCACCGAGGTCGCCACCGTCAGAGTGCCGTCCCCGGCCAACGAGTTGAAGGTGATCACGATCTCAGAAAGCGGATCGTTGCTGAAGTCGGCCGCAGCCGGTGTTCCGGCATCCGATTCGCCGCAGCCATCAGCTGCCGTCGCCGCGACAGTCTGAGGAAGCACTGCAGTTGGATCGAAACCGGGAGGAGCCAACGTCTCGGTGATGGTGTAATCGGCACCAACAACCAAGCCGTCGACACACGCCTCGCCGTTTACGTCAGTCACCACAGTGGCCACCAACTCCGCTGCGGCATCACTGACCTCGAACGTCACGCCCGCCAAGGGCGATTCACCGCCTGCGGCGCCAACGTCCTTAGCCACCTTGGTGATGAGGATCGCCCCGGTGGAGTTGTTGAACGTGCAGTCAATCGTCTGTCCGGCACCCAGCACCAGATCCGCACCGTTCACATATGCACCACCGCAGGTTGCTCCGTCCAGGTACCACAGGGGAACACCCTCGCCGGTTGGCAGGGTCTCAGTCACCTGATAGGTACCTGGCTTGATGAAGCCTGAGTCATGCGTCGCAGCGCTGTCCGTCAAACTGAACAAGTCGCTGAACGCATCAGGCCCCGTCAGCTCGAATCCAAAGGACTGGGAGCTCCCGGCTGGATTTGTCACCTTGTCGACGGTGATCTTCCCGCGTTGAGTGTTCTCGAACGTGCAGGTGATGTTTTCACCTGGATCGAGCACGATCGTGGCCGGATCCGCTCCATCATCGTCATCACACGACGCCGACGTCAGATCCCATCCGTCGGGAACAGTCTCGGCAATGCCGTAGGTTCCCGGCAGGAGGTCGGAGAACAGCGTGCTAGCCGTGTTACCCACTGTCGTCAACGAGAAGCTCCCCAGCTTCGTGCTCGTGAAGGGGAATGTTCCGTCCCCACCGATGGTGTTCTTCACCACGGTGATACTCCCCAACTGCAACGTGTTCGTGAACGTACAGTCCACCGTGGCATCGGCCGCCATCGTGAACGACGCTTGCCGCGATCCGACGTTGGTGTTCACGGCGATGTCACTCGCGCTGCAGTCGATACTCGTCAGATCGAACCCATCAGCGGTCGGATCGGACTCGGTAACGGCGTAGTCACCGGCTAGTACGTTCACCACCGTCTCCATTCCACCGTTCTGCAGTGAGAACGTCCCGTGGAGGCCGTCTGGCGTCTCCAGATCGTTCGTGAACTCGAACGACGCACTCTGCGGATCGGGTGACGGATCGGTCACCTTGCGCACGATCACGGTTCCGCAATTGGTGATGTTCACATCCTCGGGAGCAATGAAGTCCTTCAATGCCGCCGTGAACGAATCCGATGACCGGCTCTTCAGATAAGCCGAGCCAAACGCGTCGCACTGGCCGGCATCGAAGATGACGTCGAGGTCTATCGAAGCCTCCCCGAACGTACGGGGATCGAGATCACCCAACCCGTCGCTGTCGGCTTGTGGAATCGACGACGTGTTGATCGACCCCGTGGCATCACCCGAGGCCGTGAGGTCGGTCCGGCCACCCCAGCACGGGTAGTTGTTGGTGGCTTCGCAATCTGCGGCCCCATTCCCGGTTGGATTATCGGCAGCCGTATACCACTCGAGTAGGAACAGCTCTGGCACCGTGCCACCTTTGGAGAGCTCGTACACGACGAGCAGGTCGCCGGCCTCGCGCTCACACAAACCGGCGTTGGAGCCAGCCAGCAGGTTCGAGCATTTGTTGAACTCGAAGTCCATGTTGGTCGTGCCCCTCGGGTCCTGGACCCGTGCCCAGTACAGGTGGAGGTAACCACCACTTCCGGCATTGCCCTCCTGGTAGATCCCGAAGTCCTTGAGGTCACTCTTGTTGGGGGGAATGCTCCCCGTCACCTCAGATGGAACCTCGGTGTCTTCTTTGGTCCCCTGCCCGAAGGCGTCGTCGCCCGAGCCGGATGGCGCATCACTCTTCCGGATGTTGTCGACGTTCGCCCAGTCGATCGATGGATCAGCATGGTCCACCTTCAAGTTGGCGTCGATGTCGATCTCGAAATCGCTGCCAGGAAGGCTCACGTCGCCATGCGCTGCCCCGGCCGGACTGGTGTACGCCATCAACGCTGCGATCATCGCCAGGCTCACACCAATAATCAATAATGCGCGCCGCGGGTGCGGCACGCTTGCGAGGTTTCTCACCATTTGTTCTCCTCCGCTAGAACTTCGATCTTCCTTCTCGAGGGGTAGAGGGGCGGAGCACGAGAGGATGCGGACGAGCGCAACCCTGGAGATTTGCCGTCTCGCTTGGCTTGACCCATTCCGCCTCACCGTTGCCCACACTGGAGGCGACACGGCGTTGGGCTCCGCGCCCGACACGCAGCCGTCCTCCCCATATACCCCCAGGTCTAGCACAATGACCACTGCCCGTGCCCGGAAAGACTTCGCGAACTGCGGCTCGAGACCCGCTCCGCTACCCGCCGGGCCCCTACAATCAGTGAGGATGCGAGCACCCCGCCAGTTGATCCCCACCCCCCTCCTGAAACCCGCCTATCGCTTGTACGAGGCACGTCTCCTTCAGAAGCTCGACCGTTCCAAGTTCCCTCACCACATTGCGGTCATCCTCGATGGGCATCGCCGGTATGCCCGCAGCGAAGGGTTGGCCGATTACCGGCAGAGCTATCGGGCGGGGATGGCGAAGTTCGAAGAATTCTTCGGCTGGACCAGCGAGTTGGGAATCGAGGCCATCACCGGGTGGCTGCTCTCCACCGAAAACCTCAAGCGGCCGACAGAGGAACTCGAGCCACTCTACGAAGTCTTTATCGAGTTCTTCGGTCGGCTGCCGAAACAGGCCAACGCCCTCGGCTACCAGCTGCGGTTCATCGGGAGCATGGATCTGCTGCCCCCCGAGCTGAGTGCCGCCGCCAAACAGGCTCAGGAGCAGAGCGTCGATCATCCGCGCTGGCTGACCATCGCGCTTGGATATGGAGGACGCCAGGAGATCGCCGACGCCACCGGCGAACTGGTCCGAAGCCTCACCGAGGACGCCGCCCCCGGCGAGGACATCAGCGCCCAGATCACGCCCGAGGCCATCGCCGAGCACCTCTACGCCTCCGACGTCCCCGACCCCGACCTCGTCATCCGCACGAGTGGCGAGTCACGCCTCTCCGGCTTCCTGCTGTGGCAGGCCGCCTACAGCGAATACAGCTTCGTCGACGTGTACTGGCCGGCCTTCCGGCGGGTCGACTTCCTGCGCGAGCTGCGCAACTACACCCTGCGGGAGCGGCGCTTCGGGCAGTAGTTCCACACCGGCCGGCTCACTCGCAATTGGTAGAATATTGATGTGACGCATCGTCCCCTGGAGGAGATCCTCGCTGAGCTAGGGGAAGTCCAGGACCGGCTGATTGAGATCGACCCTGACGACTTTGTGACCCGGGCGGACTTGTCGAATCGCCAGGACGCACTCCGACTGGAAGCCAAACAAGCACGCGCCGGGATCCCCACAGACGCGATGGGGGTGGAGCAACTCGAGCGCGAAATCGCCCACCTGGAGGACGAGTTGGCTCGCTATCTCGATGCCCGGCCCAGCGCCTCGGCCGGTGGGCCGAGCGGAGGGTACGGCGGCGGTGGGATCGACCCGAACGAATTACACGAGATGCATCGCAAGATGGACGCCTCCTTCGGATTTGCCGAGAAGAAGGCGCGACTGAATGAGCTCAAGAACGCGGCCGGGGGTATCGCCGTCGACGAACGACCATCGGAGCCCACCGGTCTGGCGTCGCAGCCGGCTCCTCCCCGACGTTCCCGATTCCTGGTACCGGCGGCCGGCTTCGTGGTTCTGACGGCGCTGGTGGTAGCGGCGGTTCTGCTGGCACCGGACGGGAGCCCGGATTCCCCGTCCACCACTCTCCCGTCCATCGGCGAAGTGCTGGTTCCAAGTGAGGCGGCCGTATTGGTGACTCACGGCGAGCGGGTGACGATGCTCGATGCGCAAGGTAAGGGATTGGCCGAAGTCAGGGGGGCCGCCGGCGACGCGGCACTCAACCGCCATCCGGCCGACGCCGCCTTCAGCGATCTGGATTCCGGTCTCATCTACCGGGAGGCGACCGGGTGGCAGATTCGCCACTGGCCCGATCCCGAGGCCAGTGCCCGGACCGTCGTCGGAGGGGGCGAGCGGGGCGTGCAACTATTCGACGTAGCGCGGGTAGAGGGCCGACCCATGATCATGGCCGGTCTCCACCTTGATGACGCCGGAGCCGACTGGACCCAACTGGCGTTCGTGGACGTCGAGACCTTCGAAACCACCCCCATCGCCGAGTTCGGACGGGTTGCCGAGGAGCGAGATCCGCAGCTGGACATCACCGCCGCGTCCTACGCCCAGGAGAGCATCCTGGTGACCGTGCGGCGGGACGGACAATCGTGGTTCGAGCTATTCAATCCCGACGGTGCGAGAATCGACGTGGGCCTGCCTTATTGGGAGGACAACACCGGGTTGGTCGGCCACGGCGTGCTCTCGCTCGACGGAGAGAGGATGGCCTACCTGGATAGCGCCACCATCATCGTGCGAGATCTCGCAACCAGAGGCGTCATCGGTCGGTGGCCCCTCGATTCGGGCTTCCACCGGGTCGAACGGCTCGACTACGACGGAACCCTCCTGGTGGTGTCCTTCGACGACCAATCCGAGCCGATCTTGATCAACACCACGACCCAGGCCATCACCACACTCCCGGCCGTCGGGGTCGCCACCCTCATCGATCGCTAGCCGACCCATCGACCGGCGACCGGCAGTTCCCGGGCGGTCATCACTATTACCGAGAACAACCCGAACGCCACCACGTGAGCGACCGTGCACCACAGGCAGATCGCTCCCACGATGATGAGCTCGGCGTAGATGAGCCACAGGACGAATCCCATGCCGGCCACCGCCGCCGCCATCCGTGCTTGATGCACGAGGGGGGAGGCGGCGCTCCACGCAGCCGGGAGGCACATGCCAACCATGGCCGCGAACCACAACAGCCCCAGCAGGGCGACCGGGATGCCGAGCAACATCGACTGCGCGCTGGTTGTCACCGCTCCGCAGTCGACCGAGCCGCCTTCCCCGCATACCAGCAGGTCGGTCTCGGCGTAGTGGTCGATGGTCAGGTAGGCGGAGACGCCGGTCCCGACCAGGGCCAGTCCGGTGGTAACCGGGGCCACCCAGCGGGCCAGGGAGGTTACGGCAGTGCCGCCTGCGCCTGCTGGATCAGTGTGGTCGAGCATACGTCCTCGGGTTGTCCCCCGGTGAGCTGGCAAATCATCGCCGTCAGGTAGTTGGCGGCGCCGCCCACTTCGCGACCGAGGTTGGAGGCCGGATCGGCGAGGTCGTCGACGATCTCATCGAAGCTAAGCCCGTTCAGCACCGCCGGGTCGTACTGGCTGCCCGCCCAGGCGTACAGGTTGCCGATCATCATGAAGGGGATGCCGCCGTTGCTGCCGGTGACCGGCTCGACGTTGTAAGTGGTGAACAGGTCTCGCTGCAGGCCGGTGGGGGTCTCGAGCGGCCGGAAGTTGCGGGTTTGGGTTTCGACCGACGAGAGCGTGAGGTAGTCGCTGGTATAGGTGGAGCCATGGAACGTCACCGTCGGCGTGTTGGGGAGGATCTCCGGTGGTGGAGCCGAGGTGCTTGGCTCCAGTCCCTCGAAGGTTCCGAAGCGGCTCAGCGCCACCACCGCCGGCCAGCGCTGGACGGCGCAGAAAGGACAGAACTCGGCTCCGTAGTAGAGCACCACCGGCTTGCCGTCTTCCTCGACCGCGGGCGTGCCGGCCGCCAGCCGATTCACGTTGCGAGGCGGAGTGGGAAGACCGACGGCTTCGAG
This sequence comes from uncultured Acidimicrobiaceae bacterium, assembly GCA_947259275.1. Taxonomy (GTDB): domain Bacteria; phylum Actinomycetota; class Acidimicrobiia; order Spongiisociales; family SHLN01; genus SHLN01. The sequence goes on from CAMYMH010000033.1 coordinate 7,158, forward strand.
CGCTGCGGTTGGCACCGCGGTCAGCTTTTCGATCGACCCGGCCGAGGCAGTGGGAGGCTCGCCATCGTCCCCGCCGTCCTGAGTGAGGAATACCACCACCATGAGGGCCACCACCACCACTACCCCGCCAATGAGCAGGGGGCCGATGTTCGAAGACCTGCGCCGGGGAGTGGCTGAGGGTTTCGACGATTGCTTGGTCTTCGGCTCCGGTCGGGCGGATGGTGGCCGAGACCCCTTGGGGGGTGGTTTCCCCGGCTTCTTCTTGGTGGTTGCCATTCCTTAGAACACGGTACTCCCCGACCTACCCGGCGGGAATGGCGCATCCGTCAGTAGTTAACCTGCCGTTTGGCCCCTTCACGGGTCAAAGCCACAAGGCCTATCAGCCCACACCCGTGCCGGGGGGAGACGACCAACCCCCAAACCCCGGCAACGACCGATGGCTCTCGGCCTCCCCCACCCCGACCTCGCTAACGCTCGGCCACCCCGCCCTCGAGGGCGGGGGAGAAGAACCACGACATTATTGGTTCTGCGGTGGGGACCGATCCCGACTCTGGCCGAGCTGGGAACTGGGGACCGGGGACTGGCAACGCCGAAGGCGTCGCCGGCTACTGGAGGCGGCTGACGATTTCGCCGAGCACTCGCTCGGCGTCTTCGTGGGAGACCTGGCAGGTGCCGGCGTTGCGATGGCCGCCGCCGCCGTACTCCAACATCAGCTGGCCGATGTTGTGACGCGAGTCACGGTTGATGATCGATTTGCCGGCTGCCAACACCGTGTTCTGCTTCTGCTTGCCCCACAGCACGTGGAGCGAGATCTCGGCGTCCGGGTAGAGGGCGTAGATCATGAACCGGTTGCCGGCGAAAATGACGTCCTCGGAGCGAAGGTCGAGCACGACGACTTTTCCCTTTTGAGTGGTGCAGCGTTTGATCTGGTCCTTGAAGGGCCCGTCGTGCTCCTGGTACAGCTCGGTGCGCTCCTTGACGTCGGGGAGGTCGAGGATGTCGTCGATGTCGCCGGTGCGGCAATGTTCGATGAGCTCCAGCATCAGCTGATAGTTGGAGATGCGGAAGTCCCGGAAACGCCCCAGACCGGTGCGGGCATCCATTACGAAGTTCAGCAGAGCCCATCTCTCGGGGAAGATGATGTCGTTGAGCTCGTACATGGCGCTGTCGGCCTTGTCGACGGCCTCCATCATCTCGGTCGACACGGTGGGGAAGCGCTCGGCGCCGCCGTAGTAGTCGTACACCACCCGGGCGGCGGAGGGAGCGTCGCCGTCGATGATGTGGTTGGGGGCATCACCTTCATTTCGAATCGTTTCGCTGTGGTGGTGATCGAAGGCCAGGTGCGCCTGCGGCACATACGGAAGGTTGGTGGTGATGTCCCGGCCGGTGATTTCGACGAGGCCATCCTGCATGTCCTTGGGATGGACGAACTGAATGTCATCGATCAGGTCGAGCTCTTTCAGCAGGACCGCACAGGCGAGTCCGTCGAAGTCGCTTCGCGTGACCAACCGATATTTATCGGACATGTTTCAACGCTCCCTACGGCTGTCCAGACACCTTCGGCTCCGGAGGGGCGGGTCTTTAGAAGATCCCGGTTACTAGCCTGCTCAAGTCCCCAAACCGAGCCACCGAAACCACCACCATGGCCCGCTGCCGACTCTTCGCCTGTTTTGCCGCCCTTGCGCTGGTAGTGGCGGCCTGCGGCGGCAGCGCCGGCGAGACCAGCACCACAACCACCACCTCGTCCGCCCGGCCGGCCACCACCACTCCGGGCGGCGGGTCGAGCAGCTCGCTTGCCAACAACCAGACCATCCGGGCCCAGATCGACGAGCTGATGATCGAGGCACAACAGCTGCGAGGACTCGAGTTCATCGAACCGGTCGACGTGGTCCTGCTGACCGACCAGGAGTACACGGCGCGCCTGCTCGAGGTCTTCGATGAGGACCTCTCCCCGGAGGACGTCGCCGCCTTCAACGCCCTCTACCGGCTGCTGGGTGTCATCGGCCCCGAGGAGGACTTCCGACAGCTGCTCGAGACGTTGTACACCTCCGGCACGGCCGGGTTCTATCGCCCCGAGACCGGCGAGCTGGTGGTGCGGGTGGTGGGTGACGAGCTGCGCCCCTACAGCCAGTCGGCAGTCGTGCACGAGCTGGTCCACGCGCTGCAGGATCAGCACTTCGACCTGCTCGACGACTTGGAAGACATCGATGGGGATAGCGCCTACGTAGCTCAGGCCATCATCGAGGGCGACGCCACCCTGCGCGACACCACCTACGCGTTGTCACTCAGCGCCGGCGAGCAGGCAAGGTATTTTGCGGAGTATGCCGAGCTGGCGGCCGCGCTCGACCTCTCCGCCTTCGAGGCCCTGCCGGGCTATATCCGCAACGCTTTCCAGGCGCTCTACACGGATGGGTATGCCTTTTCCCAGGCGATCGGGATCGACGCCATCGATGATCAGTTCACCGACCCGCCCGAGTCCTCCGAGCAGCTGTTGGATCCGGAGAAGTACCGCCGGGACGAACAGCCCCGGCCGGTCACCCTGCCCGACTTCGATCTGCCCGGCTATGAGCTCTGGTTCGAAGCTCCCGCCGGCCAGAAGGACCTCGAGCTGATGCTCACCGACGGAGTCGGGATCGATCGGGCCCAGGAAGCGGCCGCCGGATGGGGTGGCGACCTCAACCGCATCTACCACGCGGGTGACCAGGAGGCCGTGTACGTGCTTCGATACCTCGGGGATTCGAAGGTGGATACCGAGCAACTCGAGGCCGCCTTCGTCGACTACATCGCCGAAATGGTCCCCACCTCGGCCTTCACCCTGGTCGAGCGCGACGCCGACGAGCTGCTGGTGATCATCGCCTCCGACTCCGCCCTCGGCCCGCAATTGGAAGCGGCGTTCTCTCCCTAGCCGGAACTGCCGGCGCCGGGAACGACGCCAGTGCTATCTAGCCGTATTCGGCGATGGTCTCGACGAACCGGTCGAACACGGGAATCGCCGAGCCGGCGGTCGCTCCGTTGACGACCAGCGAGAACACCGCGGTTCGCCCGGCCCGGTCCTCCAGCAGTCCGGACAGGGACCTACCGTTGATGATCGATCCGGTCTTGGCCCGGACGTTCCCGGCGGTAGCGCTCCCGCCGAGGCGGTTGGCGAGGGTGCCGGTTCGTCCCGCCACCGCCAGCGATTCGTAGAACGTCGGCCACCATTCGGCCTCCATGGCCGCCACCAGCAGGCTCCCCCACTCGTCGGCCGAGCGCCGATTGGCTCTGCTCAAGCCCGAGCCATCCCCGGCCTCGCCCTGGAGGCTCGCCCCGAGGGATTTCGCATACTCCTCGATGGCGGCCAAGCCAGCTTGCGTGTCTCCGTGCCCGGTGGTCACGAATCCGATCTCCCGCACGAGAGCTTCAGCGATCTCGTTGTCGCTGTTGGTCAGGAGCCGGGCCAGCAGCGCATCCCTCCCGGTCGAGTCGAGGCTCGCGAGCGTACGTGCCGCGGGCGGTCGCACACCCGCCACCGTTGGACCACCCATGCTCACCCCGGCCCGTTCCAGAGCGGCCCGCAGCAGCTCGGCGTTGCCAAGGTCGGGTTCGGCCAAGTAAGCATCGTCCGTGCGGTGGCGATTGTCGTTCACAACGAAGGTCGAGAGCGGGCCGACGTAGGTCGGCATCTGCCAATCCAGCCAGCCGGGCGCCATCCGGGCTGGGTCGTAGCGGGTGGCGTCCACCACCAGGCCGGTGACCTCCGTGACCTCGCCGGCAACCGCTTCCGCCAGCCGGTCGAGGTGATCGGCCGTCAGCGTCGGGTCACCGCCGGCAACCAGGACGAGGTCGGTGCCGGACAATGCGATCTCGGTGGTGAACCGGAAGTCGGCGGGAAGCAGCCCGAGGGCGCCCACCCCGGTCAGCAGCTTCTGGTTGGACGCCGGGTAGAGCAGCAACCCGGGATGGTACGTGAACACGACGCCATGACCTTCGAGCCAAACCGAGGCGCTGACATCGAGGCCTGCCAGCCGAGGATCGGTCAGTTGCTCTTCCAGATCGCCGACCAGGTCGTCGAATTGGCTCGTGTCTGCCGGCGCCGGTACCCGCACCGGGACCGTCGGGTCCGGAACTGTCGGGCGGGAGGTTGTGGTGGAGGTCGGCGCCACCGTCGCCAGAGTCTCGTAGGGGGTCGAAAACGTGCTCGCCCGCCCTGCCAGCACGGTCGGCGGGGCACCGGCGGGGGGCGCGCCAAACCCAACCCAGGCCGCGGCCACACATACGAAGGCAATGGATGTGGTGAGGACCCTGCGCATGGACGGGAAGATTAGACGCGGCCCGAATCAACGGATCGAGCCTCGGAGGTTCTGATCAGGCGCCCAATTCCGTCCTCACCAAAGCCGCTCCGGCCCCCAGGGCCCTGAGCTTGCCCCGTGCCACCTCCCGGGAAAGCGGGACCAGGCCGCAATTGGTGCAGGGAACGATGTTCTCGGGCGGCAGGTATTCCATGGCCCGGTGGATCACGGCAGCCACCTCCTCCGGAGTCTCGATTTCGTCGGTGGCCACGTCGATGACCCCGACCATCACGTCTTTGCCGCCCAACAACCCGAGTAGCTCGCCGGGGACATGGGAGTGAGCCATTTCGAGTGAGACCTGATCGATGGTCGACGCCGCCAGAATGGGGAAGGTTTCCTCGTACTGGCGCCACTCCGAGCCGAGGGTCTCCTTCCACTTGATGTTGGCCTCGATGCCGTATCCGTAACAGATGTGCACCGCAGTGGTGCAGTCCAGGCCTGCCGCGGCCCGCTCGAGGGCCTCGATCCCCCACCCGTTTACGTCGTCCAGGTAGACGTTGAACGCCGGCTCATCGAACTGGATGACGCCGACGCCGACCGCCGCCAGCTCCTTCGCCTCGGTGTTGAGGATGTCGGCGAACGCCATCGCCAGCTGTGCGCGATCCCGGTAATGCTCATCGGCGAGCGTGTCGGCCATCGTCATCGGGCCGGGGAGCTGGAATTTCACCGGCCGCGCGGTTTCGGAGACGAGGAACCGGGCGTCTTCGACGTACACCGGCCGGGGCCGGGACACCGGGCCGACCACCCGTGGTACCGAAGCGTCGTAGCGCTGCCGGATCTTGACGGTGGCTCGACTCTCGAAGTCGACGCCGTCGAGACCTTCGATGAACGTGGTCACGAAGTGCTGGCGGGTCTGCTCGCCGTCGGTGACGATGTCGATGCCGGCCTCCTCCTGCTGGCGCAAGACGACCCGAACCGCGTCGCGCTTGGCCTCAGCCAGGTCCTCACCTTCCAGCGTCCACGGGGCCCACAGCTGTTGGCGGTGAGCCAGCCAGGCCGGCTTGGGAAGGCTGCCGGAAATGGTGGTTGGCAGGACCGAGGGCATCCGTGAAGACTAGGGGAGCTCCCGGCTCGGAGGGTTCCCTCCCGGGACAGATCCCCCTCTTCACCCTTCCCTCTGGTGTCTTGTTTTCGCGATTAGGTGCGACACCTTCGAAACGCGGCGCTCACGTACTGCCACCTTCCCCTGAGGGGAAGGTGGACTCGGAGCGGAGCTCCGAGGACGGATGGGGGGAGACATCGATACCTGACAACCCAGTGAATGGTGGGTTCCTGGCCTCCCCCACCCCGCCTCCGCCTTTCGGCGGAGCCACCCCGCCCTCCAGGGCGGGGATAAGAGCGACCGACCAGGAACCGGCGAGGGTCTCTGGGAGGGAGTGGGCAAGTCTTCTCCCTAGGCAGGCCCCCGCTTCCGGGGATATGGTGGTGCGATGGGCGGAGGCGAATCACTCGACGATTTCGAGAACCTCGACGATCTGGGGCGGGAACTACGCGAGCGGGTCGGCCATGAGATGCGGCTGGAAGCGGAAATGGCCGAGCAAGACGCGGCCGCGGTTGAGCTGCGTCGCCGGCGGATGGCCGACCTGGCGATCGAACTGCTCAGCCGGGGCGACACCGTCACCTTCATTGCCGGCGACCGGACCATCCGGGGCCGGCTCAGCTATGCCCGGGGTGACATCGCCTCGGTCGAGGCCGCGGTCGGCAGGGTCGACGTGCATCTACCGTCCGGGGTGATCCTGCGAGTGGACGAGCGAAGTACCGAGGGCGGAACCACGCCCCGGGCCGGGTCCGACACACTGCGGGCCCGCCTGCTCGAGCACGAGCTGGCCGGCATCGACATCGAGGTGTGGGCGCCCTCGCACGGGATAGAGGTGAGCGGCTCGATCGTCGCGGTCGGCAAGGACCACCTGGTCGTACGGGATGCCGACGACGCCGAGTGGGCGCTGCTGTTCGGCGACATCGCCTGGGTTCGGGAGCGGTAGCAAACCAGCCCGGGTCACCGGCCGGAGGTCGAGGGAGGTGACCCGCTCACTCGAGGAATAGCGTCTCGTCAACCAGCTTTTCGGCAACGAAGCCTCCGATGGGCTCGAACCGGTAGTGGGTGAAGTCCTTGGTGAACTCGAGATCGAGCCGGGCGGGGCCGGAGCGGTTTTTCTCGATGCTGAACACCGTCTGCCCCTTGAAGGCGTCGGCGCGGGTCGGGCTGAAGGCGAGGTGGACCTTGGAGGTGGCCCGGGCCTTCTCATTGAGCATGATCACCACGTCGGACTCATAGGCCAGCCCGGCCGAGCCTCGCAGGTGATGCATCCTCAATCGCCGCTCGGTCAGCCCGGCGTGGTCCGACGTCACGACCGCAACCACCGCGACTCCGGTGTTGAGCGCCAACTCCTTGAGCCCTTCGGCGACCTGGGTTACCTTCAAACCCATGTCGGTGCCGATGCCGGTGGTGGGAACCTTCTGGAGGTAGTCGACAAACAGCACCTTGGGACCATCCGGCATCTCGCCGAGCAGTTCCTCGAGCTGATCGATCCCGGTCTCGCGCCCGTTGGCTCGAAACAGCACGAGCTGCTCGGCGAAGGCGGAGATACGTTCCAGCGCCGCACCGACCAGCAGGCCCTCCGCCATCAGCTCGGCGAAGCTGCGGGTTCCTTCGGCCCATTCGCGCACGGCGGCCCGCAAGGCCGGGAGGCGCGTCGAGTCGATTGGGCGGGCCACGGCGCCGATCTCCTGCAGGAGCACCCGCGTCAGCAAGGCCGCCTCGTCGTGCTCGTAGCAGGCGTAGGCCACAAAGGCGCCCTGGGCGGCCATGTGGGTAGCCCATTGCAGGGTGGCGATCGTCTTGCCGACGCCGGGTTGGCCTCCCACCAGAGTGAGGTTCTGGGGGAACAATCCACCATCCAGCACCTCGTCGAGTGGTTCGAAGCCGGTTGCATGGGCAGCCCGGGGGGCGCTCTTGTCCCAGGCCGAATTCCGTAGTTCGGCCAGCAGCTTGTCGAGTGGCCGGGATTCGGACTGGCCCGTGCCTGGGCCGGCTAGCAAGGCCATCTCGCCCCCGCTGGTCTGTTCACGCCGGGTTTCACGTCACCTCCAGCAGCATCCGGACGATGCGAATCGCCGCCGGTCCCGCCAGCACGACAAACAGGGTGGGAAATATGCAGAAGAGCAGCGGAAAGACGAGTTTGACGGGGATCTTGAGCGCCCTTTCCTCGGCCGCTTGGCGTCGCTTCTCTCTCAGCTCGCTGGACTGGACCCTGAGAGCATCGGCAATCGGGATTCCGTAATTCTCGGCCTGGATGATGGCGAACACGAAGTGACGCAACTCGCCGACATCAGTCCGCACCACCAGGTTGCGGAGTGCCTGGTCCCGGGCCACCCCCACGTGGATCTCCTGGAGGGTGCGGATGAGTTCGTCGGCCAGCGGCCCGGTGCCGGAGCGCCCGACCCGATCGAGCGCCGAGTCGAAGCCGAGACCTGCTTCGACACTGATCGTGATCTGGTCGATGGTGTCGGGCAACGCCACCTTGATCAGCTTCTGACGCTCGGCGGCCTTGCGGTGGAAATACAAGTCGGGCAGGAAGTAGCCGAGAATCCCGAACCCGGCCGCTACCAGGAGCGGGAGGGGTTCCAAGCGGGCGCCCATCACGACCAGACCGCCGCCGATCCCGCCCAGGCTGAGAGTCAGCTTGAACGCCAGGAGCCGTTCGATCGGCCAGGCGGCCGATTCGCCGGCCAGGGTGATGCGATGCTCGAGTTTCTTCACCCAGGCAGCCGGTGTCAGCTTCTGCGCCCAGCCGGCGAGGGTTCGAATGGCCGGTAGAACGGTCCGATTGGCCATCGACCGTCGGAGGGCGATCTGATGAAGATCGGTCAGTGGGGCCACCCCGCCCTCCAGATTTCGGGCTACCGCTTGATTCGTGCCGCGGGCACTTCCGACCGCCCACCACAAGAGAGGTACCGACAGCGCGAAGGCCATGGCCGCGAAGTACACGTAGACGGGCATTGCATCCTCCTCAGAAAACCACACGCACGATTCGACGAATCCAGAACACACCGATCACCATGAGCACGGCGCTGGCTCCGACCATGACCCACCCCACCAGACCCTGGAACAGCTCTCCGAGGTACTCAGGATTGATGAAAGCCAGGGCGCCGGCGACCACGAAGGGCAGCCCCGTGAGGATGATGGCCGAGATCCGACCCTCGGCGCTGAGGGCCTGGACCTGGCGGGCCACCCGGTTGCGGTCCCGAATCGTGGAACCCACCGAGTCGAGCACTTCGGCCAGATCCCCACCGATTTCGCGATGGATGTCGATGGCCTGTACCACCCACTCCAGATCCCGGTTGTCGACCCGTTTTGCCATTGCCAGCAAGGCGTCGGTCAGGTCGCGGCCCAGCCGAGCTTCGATCACGACCCGGCCGAATTCCTCACTCGAAGGGCTCGGCATTTCGCTGGCCACCGTGTCGAGCGACTGCAACAAACCGTAGCCCGTCCGCAAACTACCGGCCAGGAGTTGGAGAACATCTTCGAGCTGTTCGGCGAAGGCGGCGGTGCGTCGCTGCGTCCTCACCGTCAATATCACCCGGAAGACGCCCAGTGTCACTACCGCCAGCAGCCCACCGACCAGTGGTCCGGCCACCACCGAACCCAACGCCAGTGCGGTCACCAGTGCCGACAGAGCCAGGACCACCACTTCGCCCGGTCGCAGGGTCACGCCGGCCCGTTCCAGGGCGGCCGCCAGCCCCTTGGTGTTGCCTCGCTTGTCGAGCACCCGGTCGGCCTCGTCCGATGCCCGCTGCGAGAGCCTCGCCAGGAAGCCGGTCGACTCGGCCGGCGCTTGCCATGCGGACCGTGGTAGGCCCGGGGGTGTCTTGGCCCCGGGTGCCACGATCAGGGCGGTGAGGAAGATCAATGCAATCAGCGTCACCGCCGAGCCGAGAACCAGTGCCCATCCACCTGACAACAGGCCCGGTTCGACCAGCGTCTCGGGCAACGGATCGCTGATGACCGGAGCCGGTGCAGGTCGGGGGTCGAGCACGGTCGGGACCGTTGCCGCCGGGGCCGGCGCCGGCATTTGGGCCATCAGGGCGGCGCGGGCCACCACTGCATCGTGCCGCAAGACAACCGTGATCTCGGTCGGACCGTTCGCCTCCGACCGATAGCGCACCTGGTAGCGGTTGACGAGCTGGGCGGCAATGCTGTCGTAGGCAAATCCCAGCGCGGCCGGATCGGTGGCCGGGAGGCGGCGCGCTCCGGTGGTTTCTGTGAGGATGCCCAGCGCCTCACCGTCGTATTCGGGGCTCTGCAACTCGATCGCATAGAGGCTGACATCTGCGGACAGAAGCGCCGCGGTGGCATCGCCCAGCCCACTGGTACTGACGGTATCCCCCCCATCGGAGAGAAGCACCAGCGTCCGACGAGCGTTGGCGGTATCCGGGAACTGGTCGAGTGCGGTCAGCAAAGCATCGTAAAGGGCCGTCTCGCCCGCGGCCTCCAGAGTGTCGATGGCCGCCAGGGTTTCGCCGCTCACCGGACCAAGCGGAGCCACCAGGCCGGCCGTGGGACCAAACCCGATAACGGCCACTTCGGCACCGGCCGGCATGCGCTCGACGAAGGCCGTTGCCGCCAACTTGGCGGCCTGCAAGGGATCACCCTGCATGCTGCCGGAGGTGTCGACGGCCAGCACCACTTGCAGCGCCTCGCTCGGGAGCCTCTGCACCTCGAAATCTCTGGCCACCCCGTCCTCCCCCACCACGAAATCTGTTTCGTCGAGCCCGATCCCGACCAGCTCCTGCGGCGCGATGACCGTCAGCACGATCTCCGGATAGGACGTGGTCTCGGCCGGTTCTACCTCGAGTGGAATGGCGCTTTCCTGTGCGGGAGCGGGGACACCCACCGACACCAGCGCCGCCGCCGTGGCAACCAGGGTTATGGCCCGTCGAATTCTCAATTTGGTTTCCTCGCCGTGGGTTGGGTGGGGGGCGAGACTCCTTCCAGCAGGATCGCCGGAATCTCCAGGCCCATCTCCGCCAACCGGTCGGCAAATTTGGGACGGATGCCGGTAGGTTGCACTGTCCCGCGCGGCCGCCCCTCCCGGTCGACCCCTGCCTTGAAGTCGAACAGGAATATGTCCTGCAGAGTCACCACCTGGCCCTCCATGCCCGAAACCTCAGTCACACTGGTGATCCTCCGGCTGCCGTCGGCCAGCCGGGACAGGTGGACCAGCAGGTGGATGGCAGACGCCACCTGTTCACGGATGGCTCGCATCGGGATGTCCATTCCGGCCATCAGCACCATGGTCTCCAGCCGGGAAAGGGCGTCGCGGGGCGAGTTGGCGTGCAACGTGGAGAGCGAGCCGTCGTGTCCGGTGTTCATCGATTGGAGCATGTCGAGCGACTCGGCTCCCCGCACTTCCCCGACGATGATCCGATCCGGTCGCATCCGCAAGGCATTACGGACCAGATCGCGAATGGTGATCTCGCCTTTGCTCTCCAGGTTGGGGGGGCGGCTCTCCAGGCGAATCACATGCTCCTGATGCAACTGCAACTCGACCGCATCCTCGATGGAAACGATGCGCTGGTCCTCGGGGATGAACGAAGACAAGACGTTCAACAGGGTGGTCTTGCCCGAGCCGGTGCCGCCGGTAATCAGAACGTTGAGCCGCCCGTAGACACACAGGCGCAGCAGATTGGCCAGGGGCGGGGTGAGGGTGCCGAACTCGATGAGGTCGTCGACCTGGAACGGGTTGCGGGAGAATTTACGAATCGTCAGGGCGGGCCCGTCGACTGCCAACGGCGGAATGATGGCATTGACCCGGGATCCGTCCGGCAACCGGGCATCCACCATCGGTGACGACTCATCGATGCGGCGACCGACCTCCGAGACGATCCGCTCAATCACCCGCCGCAAGTGGCCTTCCGAAAGGAACTTGGCATTCGTGCGATGCAAGCGACCTTCCCGCTCGACGAAGATCGACCGGTCGGAGTTGACCATTACCTCCGTCACTGCCGGATCGGCCAGGAATTCCTCAACCGGGCCATAGCCGAGCACGTCGTCGGTGATGTCCGCCACCAACTGCTTGCGCTCGACCTCGGATAAGGGAGCGTCGGCCTTGACCAGCAATCGATCCAGCTCTTCGACCACCACCGCATGCAGCTGTTCCTCAGTCAGTGATGAGTCATAGATCCGGGCTCCCAACCGAGAGAACAGTGCCTCCTGGGCCCGCTGCTTGAAGCCGGCCAGCGGGTCGTCGCCGGTGATTCCCCGGACCGGGCCGGGGGCCGGGGTGATAGCTTCCGCCCTCGGTGAGCCGGCGTCTTCCTTCTGCTCCTCGAGCACCTTGAGACGTTCGCTCAGCTTCATCCTCTCCTCCTCCAGCGGCGAGACCCGTTCTGTCGGACTCGTGAGTCGGCAAATCGGGCCACCAGCTCCCTCAGGTGCTTGCCGACGGGTGTCCCCGGGTTGGCTTCCAGCACCGGCGAGCCCTGATTGACGCTGAGGGGGACAAGTCGCGAGCTCGGGATCTTGACATCGACGTTCATTCCGACCGTGTTGACGATGTCTCGCACCGCCAGCCCGACCCGGCTATCGGCCCGGTTGACCACCAGATGACGAGTGGCGGTGGTCATTCCGAGTTCATCCAGCGCGTCGAGCTCAGCTCGCACCGCCTTGACGCTGGGAACGTCCATGTCGGCCACAATCACCAGGTCGGTGGACAGTTCTATCGCCGCCAGCGTGTGTTCACTCAATCCGGCCGAAGTGTCGATGATGGTGTACGGGAACTCACCTGCCAGCGCCTCCACCACCCGGGCGGCGGCGGCGGCGTCGACTTCCTCACCTTGAGCCGGTGTGGTCGGACCGCACAATGCGTACAAGCCGCTGGGGTGGCGAGCCAGAAACACCTTGAGCGTGGTGGTGTCGATTCCGTGTACTTGCTTGGTGGCGTCCAGGATCGAATGGTCGGGGGTTAAGACCAGGGCACTCCGGACGTCTCCAAACTGCAGATCCAGGTCGACCAGCACCACGCTCTCCGGCTCGAGCTTGACCAGGCCAACCGCCAGATTGGTGGCCATCACCGTCTTGCCCACCCCGCCCTTGGGCGAGATGATCGTCACGATTCGGCCGTTCTTCCCCCCGGGTTCTTGGGTGGCGGCCAGGTTCCGGCGACGCTTGTCGGAGGTTTCCAATGCCCGCTCAAATGCAAGCCGGATCGTCTCATCGTCGGCATCGGGTCTGAGGAGGTCGCGGACCCCGGCCCGCAGCGCCGGCTCCCACAGCTCCGGAGACGCTTTGGCTATCAGAATCACGCTGATTTCGGGGCGTGCCTTGTCGAGGGCGGCGGCAAACCCGAGCGACACCGCAATCGGTACGTCCGGCCCAATCGAAACCACGTCGGTTCCGTTGGGGGCGACGACCTGAGCTGCTCGCTCCGGGTCCATGCTGGCCAGGTCGTCGGTACTGCGCCCGAGTTCGCCGTTGACACCGGCCACCCGCAACTTTTGCTCGAAAGCGACGCTGGCTCCGGTCATTACGATACGGCTCATCGGTACACCGTCCCTCTGGTTTGAATATCGATTTCGTCCACCACCACCGCCTCGAGCGGCTGGTTGGCCAGCCACACCGTCCCGTGCTCGGCGGTGAAGATCAGCCGCTCGAGCGAGGGCGCATCACTGGCCAGGGTGATCAGCAAGTTGCCGGTGGGTGCCAGCTCCGGTTGGTACCCGGGAGCCGGGGTGTCTGCATCCTCATCCGAGGTGGCCCGGGGCAACCTCTCCACCTGAACGTTGGTGACCAGCACCTTGTTGAGGATGATGGCCGTCGTATTTGGAGTCTTGTCGAGACCGGAGTTGATGGCTCCGCCTTCGATTCGAACATCGGGAACATCGGACGGTTCAACGCCGCCGAGAGTGAATGGCTCGAACGAAGCAAACACTGCAACCAGATCACCCGGGACCAGGCTCCCCCCCACCGCTCGCTCGGGACTCAAAGACAGGGTCGCGGTCAGCAGCCCGGCCGGCACATCGATTTCACCCTCCGCCGTCAACTCAGCGGGAGTGATCATCCGAGTCGACAGGAGCTGTTCCCCGGGCACCAGATCGACAGCCGTCACCCTGCCCTCGAGCCGGCTGAGAGTCGAAACGCTCCCCGTCGCCTGGGATCGGGCGGGAACGCTCACCAGCTTGACACTTTCCCCCAGCTCGTCAACGCCGGTGCCCTGGTCAACCGCCTTGTCGACCACCAGCACTTCGACCATCGTCTCGCCGGCTTGGGCTCGCTCGTCGGCGTCCTGTACGTAGGCGACAATGACAAAGGCGCCGACGGCCGCCACCAGGGCCGAGGCCACGATCGCGATGATTCTTCGGTTCATGGTTTCTCCCTTACTTGATCAACTTGACGATGAGCAGGCCCCGGATGTCGGCATCAGGATCGATTTCGCCGTCCGAATCCGTTCCGGTGGTGAAGTACCCCGAGATGCACCGCAGGGCACCCCCACAGGGCGGCGAGCCGGCCGGTTCCTTGTACTGGCCCCCGAAGTTGTATCCGGTCACGTAGAGGACGCCGAAGCCGGCAATGTGGTATTCGCCGTTGCCACCCACACCTTGGATGCCGTCGGCATCGTCGAAATAGGGGATCTCCACCTTGTGCAAGTAGACGTTGTCGCGGAAGAAGGAGGCGGAGCAGCCGGTCGTCGGGGAGGCGCCCGGATCGCCCGGAACCCAGTACCCTATCTCAGCTTCCAGGCTGCAGCCCGAGACGGTGTCGAGCCAGCCGAAACCGCCCGGCAGGCGTCCGTCCCCGTCCTTGTCGAACCCCGGCTGGGCGTTGCAGTCATCGGTGTCGTTGCCGGCGTGAAAGAAGATCGTCGCCTCCGCGCCCGCCGGCCACACTCCGTCCTCCGGGTGGACAATGTTGTAATCGAGGTATTCGCAGTCCGAGATGATGAGCGGCAGGACGACGGCCGATCGAGGCGCTCCCCAGGCCGCCTTGGCCGTTGCTACCACCTCGAAGCCGGTGAACCCGATGATGCGGGCGGCGAGTGGGTGAAGGATGGTCCCGCCGTCGCTTGCCTCGATGGTTCCGGTGGTCACCTCGATGGTTTGCGCACCCAGGTCCAGGTCCATGTCATGGAGGCCGGCTACTTCATCGGTGGCATTGAGGCCGGCATAGGTCAGGGAGGTGGCGGCGGCGGTTGGATCATCGCAGGGACGGGCGTCGAGCCCGCAGTCCTCGGCAACTGCCAGCACGGCGGCATCGGCTCCGGATTGGAGCTCGCGGCGCTCTTGATAGATCCGACCCATATCGAGAACGAGCGCGAACATTCCGAGAATGGCAATCAGCGAAACGGCAACGAAGACTGCGGCCATCCCGGAGTCGCGGCTCAGCCTTCGCATCGCATGACTCCAACCGCGGTGAGATCGATGCTCGAAGCGCTAAAGAATGGAATCGCCAGCTGGAAGGGATAGGTCACCCGGACTTCGGTCGGCTCGCCCGGTTCACAGGCCGTGGTTGAGATATTCATGAGCGCGGGATTCAGCGAAGTGGCGGCGCTGCGGGTGGCGTCGATGCCGGCTGCCGAATCTCCTTCGACCACATATACCCGCACGCCTTCGCGGGCCGCGTGGGTGAGGGAGATCTTCGTGTTGTATGCCCGACCAAACTCGATGGTGCCGAACACGAGGAGAATGAGGAGGACGAGTACGAAAGCGAACTCGACGATGGTGGTTCCCCGCTCCCCGTCAAGCCTTCGCCATTGATCGATCCGCCACAGTTCTCTCATAGGTGCTCCGTCGGAATGCGCCAACTGCCGGGTGCCGGTGGGTTCACCGATGGATGAGTTGCCTCAAGCGGGCCGCCCACCGCCCCGGCGTGCGCTTGTCAGCAGTGATGGCCTCGGCCCGCCGGAGCGGAAGGTTCCACGGTGGCAACCTCCCGCCCCGAGGTGTCTTGGCCCCCGGTTCTAGGGGCAGGTGCCCGTTCCGACGCAATCATTCGCTTGCCCAAAGAGCGTGTTGATGCCCCCGCCGAGGGTAAAGGCGGCGACGGCGACGATCAGAGCAACTCCAGCCACCATCAGGCCGTACTCGACCATGGTGGCTCCCTCGTCCCGGTGGAACAAGTTCTTTAGATAGACCGCTACTTCGACCAAGATGACTCCTCTCTCCGTTTCGGGTCGCTGATGCGACGACCCTGTTTCTCCCGCCCGTAATGTGCGCCTGAGAGCGGTCACCGTCATCTGCAAAATTGAATAAATCTCTTCTCGCGGTCAGGCGGCGGTCCATCCGGACTCATGCGCGGCCGCCACCGCAGCCACCTGAGAATGAACACCCAGCTTGAGGAGAACCGCCCTGATCTGGCATCGAACCGTCCCGAGCGCCACATAGGACTCGTCGGCGATCTGCTGGGCCGACTTGCCCTCTACGAGGCCTCCGAGGACCGCGCCCTCCCTCCGAGTGAGCTGGTCGAATCCGGAGCCGATCGTGGTCCTGGCCCGCCACCGCTCCAGCTGCGCCAGCAGCGCCCTCTGCTCAACCGGATCAACCAACCTGCCGCCCGTGGCCGTTGACTGAATGGCACTGATCAAGTGATCGTCAAACGAGGCCGTGTCGTCGTAGAAGACTCCCACCGCCCCCGCTTCGAGACACTCAGCAAGCTGAAGCCGGTCTGAGCTGCCGGTGAGCACGAGGACGCGTACCCCGCCATCCGTCAGAAGCTGCACTAACCTCCGGCTGCTGCCCTGCTCGCCGAACATGGCGTCAACCAGCGCCACCGTCGGTTCGAAATCGTCCGCGATGGCCAGGACTGGAGCAACCCCCGGGCCGCAGGCAATCTCGGTTCTCAGATTGTGCGACCGCAGGACGAACGCCAGGCTGCGAGCCAGCAGCTCATGGCTTTCGACGATCAGAACTCGCAGCTCGCCGCGAATACCACCTTCGGAGGCTGAGGACGTTATCCCCGGGAAATCAAATGAACACTGGCCCCGCTCCAGCCACGAGTCACCGAGGTCCCCCAGATGATCCGGGGTTCCGATGGACGCCCAATCCCTCTCCAACACCCGAGCTCCCGTGTTCTGGAAGAACGATGCGGGGAGTCGCATCCCCAACATCGCCCCACCAATGCCAGCTCATTCGGTCAGCAGGTTCGTGGGTTCTCCATCTCCGTCAGCCTGCGTTTGGTTGACGGCATCGGATGTGTTTGTTGCTCCTGCGTCGCTGTCGTGGGTTCTCGCCACGCAGCGCCCGACTTGTATGGTCGAGCTTGGCTTCAAGGCCATTCGAAAGGCCAAGAGCACGAGGTGTGCCCATTGGCGAGATAGACCACTGCAGTCCCCGCAACCCGAACCTTCTTCCTTCCCACTCAGGGTGCCTAGTCTCTCACTCACCGCAGCGCGCCAAACAGGGTCGAAAGGCACTAGCGACGTTGTGAGACTTTTCACGCACCGACCGCGCCCAGGAGCCGAAAGCTCCATGGCTAGGAGGAGGCCGCGTCCTCCTCGACCTCCGCTCGCTCGTGCACCGGAAAGCTCCGTACGTAATCCATGAGTTCGTCCCGAAAGAACCGGAAGGCACGAGCCCCGGGAAGGCGGTAGGCCGGCAGCTCACCGTCGCGGGCCATCCGGCGGACCACATCGACGTTCATACTGAGCATCTCGGCAGCCATTGCCGTGTCGAGAATCGGTGGAAATTCATCTGCCATGGAATTAACCTCGCCTTGCATGATTCTACATGACAAAGTCATGCTTAGCAAGGTACAATTCCTGCTGAGCCGAAGCACAAATTCATTGTTTCGCCGGGCAAAGGCTCGGCATACAATGACTGCCAGGGCAAAACACGACAACTCGCGAGGAAGCGCTTTCACAGCGGGTTGCAGGAGGCGGAGTGGCATTGACGGAGCCCGCCACCGCGCGGGAAGAAGCATCGGCGTCGCCGATTTCGGAGCGTCGTTCGCTGGTGAGCAGGCTGTCCATCGGGCATGTGGTGATGATCCTCGCCGGCCTGGTGGCGGTGCTGCTGAACCTGGCCTTCCTGCAATCAAGGAGCGACACGATCAACATCGCCGTCGCCGGCACGTCCATGGAGGCTGGAACGGTGCTCGAAGCCGGGCGCATCGAGTCGGTCGAAGTAGGAGACGCCGGCGAACTTGCTCAGGGCCTCCTGACCCAGGACGCCATCACCGCCCTCTACGGCTCGGTGCTGGCTCGTGATATCGAAGCCGGTGAGCCGGTTAGACGCTCCGACCTCCGGCCGGCCGGGAGCTCGCTGGCGCTACGTGAGTATTCCATTGAGGTCGACCGCGCCGAGGCGGCCGGCGGATCCATCCAGGATCGCGACATTGTCGACATCATCGCCGTCATCGACACGCGCGCCTTCTACGTGGCGGCCGGCCTCGAAGTGGTCAGAGTCTCGAGCACCGAAACCGGGCTCAGCGACGGCCACCTCATCATCGTCCTCAGCGTCGATGATCGCACCGCTCTGGAGATCGAATCGGCCCGGGCGGCCGGCACCATCTCGGTGGTCCGATCCACCGGTGCTCCCCCGCCGGTGAGCGGTCCCGTCTCCGTCGACCCTTCCGACCAGCCATGACGGAAGCATCGATTGCAATGGCATCCAGCGGGCGGGAGTGGGCGCTCGGACTGCATCGTTTCGTGGCCGACCACGGCGGTGCCCGGGTCCGGGTGCGGGTCATGCACCCCGAGCAGGCCCTCGAGGAGGAATTCGACGTGCTCGTCATCGACGACATCACGTCCTTCTTGAGCGCCCACCTGGTCCAACAAGTCCAGCGGCGCGACCGAAAGGTCCTCGGCGTTTTCGAAGAAGCCGCCGGTGAGCAGCGGCTCCGCAAGCTGGGGGTCAACGCGGTGATGCGAGCCGATTCCGACCCCGAGATGTTCGTCGCCACCATCGTCAACCTGGCCGCCCAGCTCAACGTCGACGAGGAATTCGCCGAGCTGATCGCCGACCTGCACGAGGACGAGCCCGAGCCCGAGGAGAGCGCCGCCGCCCGAATCGTGGCAGTGGCCGGAGCCGGAGGTGGCGTCGGAGCCACCGAGGTGGGGGTGGGGATCGCCGCCGACCTGTCACGACGCCGCCTGCGGGTGTGTCTGGTCGACGCCGACGACGTGGCACCTTCACTCGCCCAGCGGCTCGACCTCCCGCTGCACCCCAACATCCGCACTGCGATGGACTTCCTCCAACATCGGAACGGATCCGTGGCCGATGCCCTCCACCGTCACCCCGGCGGGTTCGACGTTCTGCCCGGCCTGCCAAACGTGCGGGACTGGGGGGACGTCCGTTCCGGCGACGCTATCGACGTCATATCCGAGCTGGCCGGTACCTTCGACGTGGTCCTGGTGAACATTTCAGCCATGGTTGAGCAAAGCGTGAGCGGACCACGCGGGGAAGGAAGATTCGGGGTTTCCCGTTTGGTTCTGGGGGCGGCCGACCGCGTGGTGCTGACATCGGGGCCCACCCCGATGGCCGTGGGCCGCGTCATCGAGTGGTTGGCCGACACCCAGCGCCTCATCGCCGACCTGCCGCTCGACGTGGTCGTCAATCGCTTCGAGGATGGGCTCTTCGCCAAAGGGGAGATCGAACAGGAGATCCGGGAGGTAATCAGGCCCGCCTCGCTGTGCTTCGCTCCCACCGATCCCAAGTTGGCCAAGGCCGCCTGGGAGGGAGCGCTCGCGCCGGCCTCCAGCTTCGCCAAATCGATCGAATCGGTCGCCGACCAGCTGACGTCGGCCAGGGCACCCAAAACCCGCCGCCTCCGGATGCGCTCATGACCACCACCGCCTACGAGCAAATCCGCCGGGCGGTGGTCAGCACCGTCGAGGACCTGCGGCTCGATCCTGGCCGGGATCTCGACCAGGTCCGAAAAGTGATCTCCGGAGCAGTCGAGGACTACCAACGCCGGGCCCATCTGGGCCACGGTCGAGCCCTCGCCGATACCACCCAGATGGTGGAGCGGGTGCTGAGTGCCATCGCCGACTACGGCCCGTTCACCGAACTCTTCGCCCAGGCGGACATCGAGGAAATCTTCATCGAGGGCTCGCGGGTGTCCTTCATCGACGGCTCCGGTCGTCTCAAAGGCGTGACCGAGCCAACCACCGAAGATGAGAACCGGCACGTAATCAACCGGCTGCTGGGCGAGACCGACCGACACCTCGACACCGCCAATCCGATCGTGCAAGCCCGCGTGCTCGATGGTTCCGCCCGCCTCACTGCCGTCATTCCGCCCATCTCCGACGCACTCTCCGCCACCATCCGCCGCTACGCCCTCCGCCGCCAGACCCTCGCCGGGCTGGTCGAACTGGGCTCACTGACCCCGGGAGCGGCCGGGTTCTTGTGGGCCCTCATGCAGACCAACGCCAGCACCTTGCTGTCGGGCCCGCCCGGGGCCGGTAAGACGTCCCTGTTGGCCGCCCTCGTGGCCGCTTCGCCTTCCAACCATTGCATCCGGGCGGTCGAAGAAGTACGGGAGCTGTTTGTTCCCATCGTCCACGGCTCGTACTACGAATCCCGGCCACCGTCGCTCGACCGGTCGGGGGAGATCGCCATGCGGGATCTGGTCAAAGTGGTTCTGGCAATGCGTCCGGATCGCATCGTGGTGGGAGAGGTGCGAGGCGCCGAGGCCTTCGAGCTCACCCGGGCAGCCAACGCCGGCTGCGGTTTCGCCTGCACCGTCCACGCCAACTCGGCTCGCGACGCGCTCAACGCCTTGGTGAACGCCGCCATGATGGCCGGCGAGAACGTAGCCGAGCCGGTGGTTCGCAAGGTGTTCTCGACCACCATCGACATCGTGGTCCACCTCGATCGCGACGCCGTGCCCCAGGAAGGGAGTGGCGGCCTTCGCCGCCAGGTGATGGAGATACTGGCGGTGATGCCGGCCATGGGTGACGACTTCACCACCGAGCCGCTCTTTGTCCGCAACAGCCTGGGAGAGCCCCTGCAGTGGACCGGGGCGCTCCCCCCCACCTCAACGACCCACATGATCGAACGGTCGCTCCCCGACGGTCTGCAGCTGCGGGAGATACTCGAAGGCCGAAGCCTCCCACCGCTATGAGGCTGCTCGCCGCGCTCCCGACGGGTCCTCTGCTTCTTCCCCGCCCTGAGGGCGGGGTGGCCGAGCGAAGCGAGGGCGGGGTGGGGGAGGCAGTGAACCCTGTTGCATGCCGCGGTTGCTCGCCTGGGGCCTCCCCCCATCCGTCCTCGTCGCTGCGCTCCTCGGCCACC
>CAMYMH010000034.1 GCA_947259275.1 uncultured Acidimicrobiaceae bacterium
GACCAGCGGGACTGGTACCAGGTCCTCCCCGGCGACCTCAATACCCAATGGAACGCTGCCCTAACCCGAGCCGCCACCGCCAACTAACCCACAACCCATGAATTCCACCGTAGAGAAACCCGGACCGTTGGCCGGTGCCGTTACTCGTTGCCGTCCCGACGGCAAGGACTAGTCTGCCCGATAGCCACGCGAGGTCCCTTCTTGCCTTCACGCGATCCGATTCGGTTCAACCAGACCACCATCGAAGGCCGGGAACTCGATTACATCCGGCGTGCGATCGAACAGGGACATACCTCTTCTTCCGGTCCGTTTTCGCACAAGGTTGTGGAATTGCTGGTCGCCGCCCACAACGCGGCTGACGTCTTGCTGACCACGTCGTGCACCGACGCATTGGAGATGTCGGCCCTGCTCCTCGATGTCGGACCAGGCGACAAGGTGATCGTGCCCAGCTACACCTTTGTGTCGACCGCGCTTCCCTTTGCCCGGCAGGGTGCCGAGATCGTGTTTGCCGACATTGAGCCCAATACGCTGGCCCTCGATCCCGCCAGCGTGGCCGATCTCCTGGATCCGGCGGTGCGAGCGGTGGTCACCGTCCATTACGCAGGTATCGGTGGCGACGTCGGCGGACTCATGTCGGTGCTTCCGGACGACGTCGAGCTGGTTGAGGACAATGCCCACGGATTGTTCGGACGGATTGATGACAAGCCCCTCGGGACGTTCGGCCGCTTTTCTGCGCTGTCGTTCCATGAGACGAAGAATTTCGTCTGCGGGGAGGGTGGCGCGCTCGTATTGCGGGACGACCGAGACATCGACCGCGCTCACATCCTCTATGACAAGGGCACCAACCGGCGGTCATTCTTCTTGGGCCGGGTGGACAAATACAGCTGGCAGGACACCGGTTCCTCGTTCGGCATGTCGGATGTCTCCGCTGCCTATCTGCTCGGACAGCTCGAACAGAAAGAGATCGTGCTCGCCAAACGGAAGGCGGTGTTCGATACATACGTCGAGCATTTCTCGGGTGTTGCTGAGCGACTCGGTCTGACTCTCCCCTCGATCCCACCGGGCCGTGTTCCCGCATATCACATGTTCTATCTGCTGTGCCCGTCGCCCACGATGAGAGACGCGCTGCTGGCCGGGTTGATGAAACGGGGCATCACTGCCACCTTCCACTACGTTCCACTCCATTCCGCCCCCGGAGGCCGGAAGTTCTCCTCACGAGCGTACGATTGCCCGACGACGGATGACATCTCGGGTCGCCTGATCCGTCTCCCATTCCACAACGCCTTGACGAATCAGGATCAAGCGCGGGTGGCTCAGGCGGTAGTAGAGATTCTGGAGGGGTCTCCATGACGAGCAGCCATCACATGCGACTTCTCCGGCCTCCCCTCCGCCAATCGGGTGGAAGGCTCTGGGGCCGGTGAGCCCGGTCGGACGCACCCTGAGTGCGGTGGTTCCCGTTTACAACGACGCAGAGGTTCTGCCCGAATTGCTGGCGCGCCTCGAGCCGGCCCTCGAGGCGCTGGCGAGCGAATTCGAAGTTCTGCTCGTAGACGATGGCAGCGCCGATGCGAGCTGGGACGTTATCCAAGAGCTTTCCGGGACGAGGCCGTGGTTGCGGGGCATCCACCTCATGCGCAATTACGGACAGCACAATGCCCTCCTGTGTGGGATCCGTCTGGCCCGGCACGAGATTGTGGTCACGCTCGACGATGATCTCCAACATCCCCCGGAAGAGATCGGCAAATTGATCGAGAAGCTCGACGAAGGCTTCGACGTCGTCTACGGAACGCCCCAAGCACAGCAGCACGGCTTGTGGCGCAATCTCGCCTCGCGGGTCACCAAACTGGTGCTGCAGGGTGCCCTGGGCGCCGAGACCGCGCGCAAGGTGAGCGCCTTTCGGGTATTCCGCACGCAGGTTCGGGAGGCGTTCGACAACTACCAGAGCCAGTTTGTTTCCATCGACGTGCTCTTGACCTGGGCCAGCACACGCTTCGCGGCGGTTCCCGTTCGGCACGATCCCCGCACCATCGGCGCCTCGAATTACAACTTCCGCAAGCTGTCGCGGCATGCGCTCAACATGCTGACCGGGTTCAGCACCTTGCCGCTGCAACTGGCCAGCCTGATCGGCTTCGCTCTCACTCTTTTCGGTGTGGGTGTTTTCGTCTACGTGATTGTGCGCCGCATTACCCAGGGGGCGGCTGTGGCCGGCTTCGCGTTTCTAGCTTCGGTAATCGCGATATTCTCGGGTGCCCAGCTGTTCGCGCTCGGGATCATGGGCGAGTACCTGTCGCGAATGCATTTTCGGATGATGGAGCGGCCTCCCTATGTGATCCGGATGACTACCTCCGAGGAGCCCTCCAACTCATAGTCCGAAGTCGGTCTCCCAGATCTCGCTCACTGCACCGGCTCCCGCCCGAGCCGTTCGAGGGCATCTGGAGTCACAATCCGCAATCCGGCGAACCGCTCTCGCAGAGCGAAGGCCTCGCTGTATGAATCGTTGACGAGCACGCACCGGTCTAGATCGATCTGTCGCTCCCGGGCAAGCGCTTCGAGGCCGGCAACCTTGTCTTCTCGATAGAGGATTTCTTCGAAGTGGTTGGGGATGAGTTGCTGGTCCACCATCTCGCGCACATCGGGTCTCTTGCTCAACAGGAACTGGCGGACCCCGCGATTGGCCAGATCGTAGAGACAGGCCATCGCGTCAGGGTCGGGTTTGCCGTCCTTCCGGATGAGGGTGTCGTCGAAATCCCACACCACCGAGTCGAAGGATTCTTGCTCAACCAGATTCGCCAGTGTGCGATTCATCACACCGGTACCGTCAAGCGGCGGGACTCGTACCTGGTGTCCGGCATACATGAACACGACCATCAGCGGGATGTTCACTCCGGACAAGCGGGTATAGGCCATCGATCCTGCTACCCGGGCATTGACTTCGAGAAGCTTGGGTGTGCCGTCGGCGGCCCGCTTGAACTGCGCGAACCAAGGCCCCGTGATGCGAAGCTCATCGGCGATCGCCTCGGCCGCATCGGACAACCCCGCCTCCGGCGCGGCGCGGGTACCGAGCGAGATTCCGCGTCCGACGAGTCCGCGCAGCCGAGGATTCGATTCCAGGAGGTTTCCTTCGAGGTCACTCACGCAATCGACCGTGTATTCGTCGCCCGCCAAGTACTCGGTGACCAGGAGCCCTCGTGACCGGGCCACCTCGAGCTGGGCATCGTCATCGATGACCATGGTTCCGCGCGAACCGCTGCCAACGTCCGGTTTCGCAAAGAGCGGGAAATATGATGCTTCACCGTCGACGATCTGGGGGACGGCAACCCGTGCCGCAAGCCGCTGATAGGTTGCCCGCTTCGAGAGCAGCAGAGTGGCAACCTCGGCGCTCGGGGTGACAAAATCGACTCCGTTGAGAGACCATCCGGCGAGATCTGCCACCAGGCTATCGACGGTGGGAAAGACGATATCGATCTCGTGCTCGCCAAGCAGCGCGGCGAACTCGGGTCGGAAATTCGGCTGCTGCAAGTGCGGAATGAGGAGATGACGTGCGAGCAGCAACCGCGAGGGATCGAACTCCAAGGGATCGCTGCTCCCACCTACCACCACGAGCTTGTTGCTCTTTGCGAGCGAACGGATTATTTCGAGTCCCGGCTCATTACGTGATGGGAAAACGAGGACTCGCTTCACTCTGGCCCTTTGTCATTGATTCGCGGTTCGAAGGTTACAACCGATCCCCGGTAGGTCCCCGAGGGGTCGATTCCAGCTCGATCGGCCGTCCTACTCGGCGACCAGACCAGCTCCGCCTACTTCGCCGGGATCTCCGAGCTGCGCCGCAGCCATCGCGAGTGAGCAACCACCCCGGCGGCAACAGCCGAGAACTCCGATGCGAAGAAAGCCACTGAGACAGGACCGCGGTCGACCGCGATCAGAAATCCGAATCCCACCAGGGTTGCCGCCGCCCAGATCCAGAGGGCCTGGATGGCTCGCTCACTGGCAAGGAACAGGAGCAGCTGCAGTAGCGCGTAGGAGGCAAGGACCATGCCTGATGCCACCAAACCCGTTTCCCATCTCGCCAGGGAGGTGTCGGGGCCGAAGAAGGCTTCCACGACTGCCGGTCCCGTCAGAAAGGCGATCCCGCCAGCGGCAACCGCGACCAACACCGAGAGTGTGGTCAACCGATTCGTCACTCGCTGCAGGCGAGCGTAGGCGCGGTCGGCAACCAGCCTGGTCATGGGAGCCGTCACCCGGCTGCTGAGCGCCAATAGAACGAGAACCGGAGCCCGGAATAACGCGAACGTCGAGAAGGTAGCGGTCACGGTGGCATCGGGTTGGCTGAGCCATGCCGCGGCGGCCGGCCCAAGCTGGAGGATTGACTGGGCCATCGCCATGGCCCCGCTGAGCGCAAGCACCGACCGCATCACGGGAACGATCTGGGGAGTGGTATTCCGTCCCGGAAGGATGTGCCTCCAAACAAGAACCAGGATCAGCGGGCCGGCCAGGAGGGCGCACCCCACCAGGAGGGCACTTCCGTCCAGCGCGATCACAATGCCAAGCGCCGTCAGCCGGATGACGTTCTCTCCACCGATGACAAAGGCGAGGCGTCGATAGTCGCCGCGCGCAGCCAACATGCCCCGTCCCCAGCCGAGCACCCATGACCCGACTCCCAAGCCAATCACCACCAGTGCCCAGCGAGCGGGCGCCGAGAAGAGACGCGGCTGAAGTGCGGCCAGCCCGGCCAGCGCGCTGGCAACCGCTCCCACCATTAGCAGTCGACGCCGGGCACCCAGGATGCCCGTTAGCCCCCGGTCTACCTCCGACCTCCACGTGAGCCAGTGCTGCACCGGTAAGGTGATCACCGCCACGGTGAGTGCCCAGAACGACCAGGCCACCGAGACATCTGAGAAACCGGCCGCTCCGAGATAGCGAGTACCGATCACGGCGAAGGCGTAGGCGGCAATGCCGTTGACGGCCGAGGCGAGAGTAAGCGACACGCCATCGCCGAGGAGAGTCCGGCGCATGGCCGCGGCAGGTTGGGTCATGTGTCCTCGGCGTTCGTGCGTCAGGCCGTCCCCGTGTCCGAAGATTCCGGTACCAG
This sequence comes from uncultured Acidimicrobiaceae bacterium, assembly GCA_947259275.1. Classification (GTDB taxonomy): domain Bacteria; phylum Actinomycetota; class Acidimicrobiia; order Spongiisociales; family SHLN01; genus SHLN01. Next base: position 5,090 of record CAMYMH010000034.1, read on the forward strand.
AAAGCCTGAATGCGGGCGGCCCCGGTCAACGGAAAAGACGAACGAGAGTATTGGCGTCGACTCGAGCACAAGTATGACTGCGACCGCGGTGAGGGCAAGCGTTCCAAGCATGTAGGCCTGAATCGGGGGCACGAACAGCGACGCCGGGGCGCTGGCGGCAATGACCAGCGCGATCAAATAGTGGCGCCGCCACAGCAGCAAGCCGAGAAACGCAAAGCCGGCAAGTGAGCTCAAATACGACAGGGTGAGGCTGGCTGTGAAATAGCCGAGCGAGAACACTTGACCGAAGTTGTAGACGGCGTTGCGGGCGATCAGGAGGGGATCGGAACTCGCAATGTCGAAAAAGCCGTCCTTCATGACGCCGTCATACTTGCTGTGGAAGCCCGGCTCGGCGTACAAGTTGCCGTCCGGATCTCCGCTGACCTCGACTCCGGTTTGCGCCTCGTAAAAGTCGAACCCGGACTGATCGACGAAGCTGATCCCGTAGTCGTTCGGGTAGCTCCCAACTCCGATATAGGCAGAATGCCAGTAGCCAGAAGGACCGAAAGGCTGCACCACGACGCCGAGGACGAATATCACCCCGCCCACTGCCACGGCGGCCGAGCGGCGTTCCCGGTAGACAACCAGGGCAAAGAGAATCACCGAAGGCGCCAGGGTGGTGGAGCGAACATAGACCAAGGCCGACAGGAGGGCGCCGAGGGGTACGATCCATCGTCCAAAACGGAATTCTCGTTCGAGGATGTAAAGCGCAACCAGAGTTGTTGGGATGAGCTGCCAGTAGTAGTAGAAGGGTAAGGTCGCGAAATGCAGGATGAACGGGTTCAGCCCATAGCCCACGAGGAAGAGCAGTTTCCGGGCGTCCCCGGTCAATCGTGAAACGACCCACAGGGTGAGAGCAAGGTGAACGGCCACTTGAAGTGTCTCAGCAGCTTCCAGGTCGCCCATCCAAGGCAAAACCCGTTGTGAGATCACATTGGCGAACATCCAGCCCTGCGGGAGCACAAACATCTCCTGGAGCGTGTCCGTCCGAGCGGATTGGAAGGCCGAACGCTCCGCATTGTTCGGCAATTCATTGAGCCGCTGGACATCGGCCGGGTCATAGAGCCAGTCGCCTCCCAGCTCGTAATTGGCAGCACCCGAGGTGTAGGGCACCGAGATATTGGCGCTCATGAGATCTTGGTTGTTGAAGATCTGGGCGGCGGCAAGGATCGCCACCCCCATAAGCACCGCTGCTGCGATCCTGAGCTTCGGGGAGCTCACATAGGTCCGGGTTTCAGACCGTGCGTTGGCCAGCATTGGCACCCCCGGTCGCCTCATTGGATTCGGTACTTACTCACTGCGTGACGGATCGCCCACAAGGAGTCACTGTAGCCGCGAACCCGGATTCTGGGCTCAGGCCAAACAACCTGATTCCGGCGAGCTGGAAGTACGAACCGGGTTGTCACCGTGCATCGGCCGGGCGCCCGCCGAGCGGGCATGGGGGGAGCGCAGGACGACGATTGGCGGCCAACCGCCCGGGTGAGGTCGGCGCTGAGTTTGCAGTACTGTGATTCAGGTCGGGAACGCCCTGAGCATGCGCGACGCGCCCGCTCCGACCTTGCAGCCAACCCAGGTACTGGTGGCCACGCGGGCGAGCCTGATTTCGAGTGGCACGGAACGGTACGTGCGGGGTCTCGCCAGCTCCTCGCTACTGGCCAAGGCCCGGGCGCGCCCCGATCTCGTGCGGAAAGTGATCGACCGGGCCAAAACCCACGGGCTGGCGTCGACCTTCCGGGCGGTGCGCGGTCAGCTGGCCGAGGAGATGCCGCTCGGTTACTCGGGCGCAGGTGTCGTAGTCGAAGTGGGAGAAATGGTTACCGGGATCCGCCCCGGTATGCGAGTTGCCACCGCCGGCGCCGGGCACGCCGAGCTTCAGTTGGTAGCGGGGCAGCTTGCCGCTCCGATGCCGGACCAGCTCTCCTTCGACGAGGCCGCGTTTGGCGCGGTCGGGTCGATTGCACTGCACGGCGTTCGCTTGGCCGGCATTGAGCCGGGCGATCGAGTGCTCGTGATCGGACTGGGACTTGTGGGTCAGATCACCGGTCGGCTGGCGCTGGCGGCCGGGGCCTCGGTGGCGGGGATCGACCTCGACCCGTGGCGCCTGCAGGTGGCGGCGGGCAAAGGCGTGATCACGTCCGGGGCCGGTGAGGAGAGCCTCGACGTGGTGAACAAATGGTCGCAGGGCGTTGGGGCCGACCGGGTCATCGTCACCGCGGCGTCGAAGTCCTCCGCGCCGATGCACCAGGCCGCCGAGCTTGCTCGTGACCGGGGAGTCATCACCCTGGTGGGTGATGTCGGCCTCGAACTAGATCGCCGACCCCTCTACGAGAAGGAGCTCACGCTGCAGGTGGCACGTTCCTACGGTCCGGGACGTTACGAGCCGAGCTATGAGTCGTGGGGAGTTGACTACCCACCCGGTCAGGTCCGCTGGACGGCAGGGCGTAACGTCGACGCGGTCTTGCAGCTCGTCGGAGACGGCCGCCTCGAGCTCGAGGATTTGATCACGCACCGGTTCCCGTTCACGGAGGCCGTCGACGCCTACCAGGTGCTTTCTCGAAGTGACGAGAACCAACTAGCCATCCTCCTCGAATATGAACCCGCCGCCGAAGACGAGTCGGAAGTGATCACACTGAAGACTGGATCCCCGGCCCAACGTTCGACCGGTTCCTCGGGGGGAGCGGGTCTCGTGGGAGCCGGGAAGTTTGCCGCCAATGTGCTGGTTCCGGCGGCGATCGAGGCCGGCTTCACGGACTGGACCGCGGTGGCGTCGGCAGCCGGCGCCAGCGCCGAGCGTCTCGGTCGAGAGCGAGGATTCCGGCGAGCCGTCCAGAGCGCGGAGGCGGTGATCGACGACCCGGACACCGGAGTCGTGTTCGTGGCGTCCCGTCATGACTCGCACGCCGGCTACGTCATTCGGACACTCGAAGCAGGCAAACACGTATTTTGCGAGAAGCCGCTGGCGATAACCGAGGAGGAGCTGCAGGAGGTATCTGCGGCGTGGAGATCCAACCCGGGAACCCTCATGGTCGGCTTCAACCGGCGCTGGTCGCCCGCCGTGGAGCAGATCTGCCAGCATTTCGGCGGCCGGTCCGAACCGGTTCAGATTCTCTACCGAGCAAACGCCGGTGCCCTGCCCGACGACCACTGGCTGAAGGACCGCCGGATGGGTGGTCGGTTGATTGGAGAGGCGTGCCATTTCGTCGACACGTGCGCTGCCATTGTCGGATCATCACCCACCTCGGTGTATGCAATCGGCAGTGGGCGCGGAGAAGCCATTCTCGAAGAAGAGTTCACCGTTGTGCTCGGTTACTCCGACGGTTCGCAGGCGATCATCACCTACACCGCCGGGGGTCCAAGCTCGGTCAATAAGGAATCACTCGAGGTGATCGGGTCCGGGCGGCATGCCATGCTGGACGACTACGGGTCTCTCCTCCTCGCCGGCCGCACCGGAAGCGCAAAAAAGGTCGATTACAAGCCCCCGGACAAGGGCCACGCCGCCGAACTGAGAGTCTTCAAGCACCTGGTGGAGGGACGGTCGGACGGAGCAGCCATTACTGAGGCTTCCCTGGCCACCACCCAGGCCACGCTGGCCGCGGTTCGGTCATTGGTCACAGGTCGGGCGGTACGGTTGGAATCCGGCTAGGAGCGTGACTGCGGGGGCCGGCCGCACGGCGGAAGAGTGGGCGCCAGCCGATCTTTCACGTGCGGGCGAACCGTGTATACGCCTCGAGGAGGGCCGGAGCCGCGTCCGGTAGGTCTTCACACCGGCCGGCCGTATCTGAGGTCAGTACCTTCACCAGCCCCTCCGCCAGGTCGGAAGCATCGCCGGTCTTGAACAACTCTGCACCATGGGGGCGCACCACACAGTCAGAGGCCACGATGGCGACCCCGCAACTGACGGCTTCCCTGAGGGCCACCGAATCACCGTCCTGGCTGGTGGCACGTACAAATGCATCGCTCGACTCGAGCAATCCGTAGAACGTGCGGCTGGAGACCTCTTCGACCAGAAACACGTTGGGTGCCGACCGCAATTCGGTCAGTATCCGGCGTGCGTAGTCCGGTTCCCCTTCAGACCATTCATAGTGGTTGAAGACGAAGCCGACCCCGGCCAGGCGGGGATCCCGGGCCGCCTCGAGCAGAAGATGGAATCCATATAGCCTGCGTGGTGCCCCGGTGATGAACACTTGTTGATCGAAGTCCCGGCGCCACCTCCGGTGCGATCGCATTATCGCTTCATATTCGTCAAATCCGTCCAGGTGTTCCCTCGAGATGGGGGGCAAGTATGCGGGAAGCACCAGTATCCGATTCGGAGAAACTCCGATTTCGTCGACGAGGAGAGCCCCGATCTCGTCATTCACGACTACGACCAAATCCATCATGCGGAGGAGCAGTCGTGCATTGAACCGAGTCCATGGACCGTAGTCGGTCCAGGAGTGGGTGAAGGATCCGTGGACCGAAATGGCATATGAAGAACCCCGACGAGCGATGAGCAGCAGCCCACCGATGTGGGCGAGGGTCCCGAGCCGTGACGCATGGAAATGCACCCATCCGGTTCTCCGCCGCCAGATCTTCCCGAGTAGCAGGATGGCGCTCATCAGGGGAGATGTATTTGGTCGATGCACCGGGAAGGGTGCCGGAGTGGCCTCCCTGCGACCGTCGTACGGATCGAATACTTCGACTTCGATTCCGGCGGCGTGGCATCGGTGGGCGAGCCGTTGAATATGGACGGCGATGCCACCGAGTGGCAGCGGCCAACTGCCAACATGCATGACGCGCCAGGTCACGGCCGATTGGCTCGGATGAAGGGTTGTTGGTTCATGGCCAATCGGTCTCGACCGGTGGTTTTGTCACATCGGGTCGAAAGCCAGGCCGATCTCGCCCGATGGTGAGTGCTGATCTTCTGGTCCGGTTTGCGAGGAGGTGCGATCGGGCGCTCGGAACCGCCGGTCGCTCCAGCCGCGGATTCTCCTGCGCCATCCACGCAGCCACGATCATGCTCAGCACCAGATACGTGAACTTCTGGTAGGTCCAGGACAACGTCAGTGCGCCCAATGCCCAGATTGCCATCAGGGCAACCCAGAAGCCGTCCCCCCAGCGGTACGAGGTCCGGGCAGCACTTGCCGCGATTGCCAGCACGGTCACCAAGAGCACCAGCCCGACCGCTCCCAATTCTGCGGACGCTTGAATCGGGAGGCTGTGCGCGGGCAGACCGGAAGGCACACTGGCAGAAAACGAATATGCACCCACGCCGATTGCCGGGTTCTGGGCAAAGAGCTCGAGTCCCTCGAGCCAGACCAATCCCCGGCCGCTGAAGTCGCCCGACAAGGCGTTGTCGGCCGTGCCCAGGATCCGTTCGATGGTGACGGCGGGAACGAACTCCTGGATCGCCAACACCCCGAGCACGATTCCGGTCAGTCCGAGAAGCCTTCCCCCAAATCGCAGACGCCGGCCGGAGTAAAGGGCAAACGCCAGCGCCACCCCCAACGCCAGTGCGCCGGTCCGCGAGCCCGTCAAAGCAATCGCCAGCACTCCGGCCGGCACAAACAGCAGATTCAAGATCCGGAGCCCTTTTGATCCGAACGAGCCCTTCGACAGCAGATACGCCGCCATCGCGATCGCGGCCGCGAGCATGACGCCCAACTCATTCGGATCGGTTCCGGCGGCCTGGAACCGAACAGTCACCATGTTGTCGGGATCGAAGAAGCCGTACTCCTCAAACCCGATGGCCACGCCCAGCCGGTAGTTGTACAACAGGCTGAGGGCGGCGAGCCCGGCCCCAACCACGAAGGCTTGCAGCACCGCGTCGACATCCCACTCGGTTTTGCACGAGTCCCACAGCATCACGACCATGACGGCCAGCAGCGGCAGAGTTTCCACGGGTGCCTCGACGGCGTCAGACCAGATCACCAGCGAAAGCAACGCCCAGAACAAGAATGCCAGCAGCACCAGATGAAACCGCAAGAGGTGCCGGAGGCGGCCGCTGGTCACGAAAACGGCGACCCACGCCCCGCCGGCGGCGAATCCGATGAACTTGTTCATCGAGCCGACCGCTCCCAAGCTGAGGGCGCTGTTCAGCGGAATCGTCGCCACGAACGCCAGCAGCAGAAAGAAGGCCGCCCTACGCACGGATCCGCTCGCAGGGAGGGACGCCGTCGTGGTCGGTCGCTTGGCCCGACGTGATGACAGCGGGGCGCTCGCTCTCGCCCCTCATGAGGTTGGGGATGAGCCTCGCCGGATGCGCCGCGAACTCGGTTGGGGGATCAGTCATCGTCTTTCTGAGGTTTAACGCCGGGGCAAAGCCACTGGGTGGCGGCGTGCCGATAGCCGAGGGCTCGTTGCGGTCAGCGTAACCCACATTGTGACGCTCGGTGAGTGCGACGTTGCCGGCCGAGGCCGGGGATTGGAGCTCGATCCCCACCCGCGGCATGAACGCCACCGCTCCGATGGAAGCCAGGCCGATCTCCGGTGCCGTGAGAGAGATGGGTTGGGTGGAGGCTCCAATCACGCAGAGAGCCGGGTCGGGCTGCCGCCTCACTGGGTTACTCGTAGGCCTGAAAGTACCGGATGATCTTGACGCATCCGGCGATGACGGCCTCGAGGACCACCCGCACCGGATCGAAAGCCAACCGCCGCCACTTGAGGCGGCTCCAGCGCAGGACCAGACCGTAGGCCTTGCGGCGCGGCGCTCCCCGCAGGCCGACCCGGCCGATCATCCGGATCCACTCGAGGTTGTATTGCCAGTTGGGCATGTAGGTGATGCGAGAGAGCTTGGGATCGAACCAGGCGCCGCGGGCGTAGCGGTCCTCGAAGGCCCGCATCGAGGTGTCGGGGTGAAACCGGTTGACGAACAGCACGTCGTCGACCAGTTCGAAGGTGCCGTGGAGGGCGAGCTCACCGAGCAGGACCCGGTCGCTCGAGTCGAAGGCGCCCAGCAGCCCGGTCCGGCCGAGCACTTCGGTGCGCATCAGGCCCCAGATTGGAAAGCAAATAACTTCGTCAAACATGACCGTAGCCAGGCGCTCGATTGGGTCGGACGAGGTGACGTCGCTGTACTCGACTGGGAGGGGACGGCCGGTCTCATCGATCCGATCGACGCGGGGCGAAGCGAGAATCGCTTCTGGATTGGCCTCGAGAGCTTTCAGGCACGCCTCGATATACGTTGGCCGGATGGTGTCGTCGTGAGCCGCCCACCGGAAGAACTGGCCGCGGGCCAGCTCGAACACGTAGCCGAAGTTCCAGCTGCCTCCCCGGTTCTCCTCATGGCGGAAGTATTGAATTCGAGCGTCCCGTCCCGCCCATTCCCGGCAGATCTCCTCCGTGCGGTCGGTGGAGCCGTTGTCTGAGATCAGGAGCTCGAAGTCGTCGAAGGTCTGGTCGAGCAGGGAGGCGATGGCCTCGTCGAGGTACTTGTCGCCGTTGTAGACGGGCAGGCCGAGAGTCACTTTGGGATTTGTCATCACACAACCTGAACGACTGAGTCGATGTCGACGATCTCGGGCTGGGGAATCGGGACGATGAACCGGCCGCCTCGCTCCAGGTAGGTGTGCTGCTGGGCCAGGATCTCGTCTCGGAAGTTCCAGGTGAGCAGCAGAACGTAATCGGGCTGATCCTCGAGCAGCCGGGCCGGATCGGTGATGGGTACGTGGACGCCGGGCATGTGCTGGCCCTGCTTGTGGGTGTTGCGGTCGACGACGTAATCCAGGTGTTGCCGGCCCACGCCCGAATAGTTGAGCAAGGTGGCGCCCTTGGCGGCGGCGCCGTAGGCGGCAATAGACCTGCCCTGCCCTCGGAGGTCAGTCAACAGGGCCACCAGTCCGTCCCGCACGGCCTGCACCCGATCGGCAAAGTCGGTGTAGTAGGCGAGCCCGGTCATGCCGGCGGCCGCCTCATCTGCCAGGTGGGTGCGGACGGCGTCGCTGACCGCGTCCTGTTTGCCCACGAACAGCCGCAGAGATCCGCCATGGATGTCGAGATGCTGGACGTCGTTCAGGAACAGCCCGTGGCGCTCAAACAAGGGGACGAGCGCCGAAACCGAGAAGTAGCAAAGGTGCTCGTGATAGATGGTGTCGAACTCGCAGTGATCGATCAGGTCCCGGAGGTATGGATGCTCGATGACTGCCACCCCCTCTGCGGTGAGCAGCGTGGCGATGCCGGCCACGAAGCCGTTGAGGTCGGCCACATGCGCCAGCACGTTGTTGGCAATGATCACATCGGCGGTCGTACCCTCGGCCACCAAGCGCTCGGCCAGCTCGCGGCTGAAGAACTCGCGCAACGTAGGCACGCCGGCGGCCTCGGCCGCCGCCGCCGGGCCCGGGGCGGGATCGATGCCCAGCACCGGGATGCCTTCCTTGGCGAAGAACTGCAGCAAATAGCCGTCGTTGCTGGCCAGCTCTACGGCCAGGCTGTTCTCGCTCAGGTCCTGGGCAGCGATGATGGCCTCGACGTTCCGTCGCGAGTGGTCGATCAATGCATCGGAGAACGAGGAGAAGTATGGGTAGTCCTCGCCGAACACCACCTCGGGTGCCACGATCTCACGGAGCTGCACCAGCGAGCATGATCCGCAAAACACCACGTTGAGCGGGTAGCGCGGCTCAGGCTGGTCGAGTTGTTCGGGGGTGAGCAGCCCGTCGGCCAGGGGCGTTTCGCCCAGCGCCAGGATCGGTGCCAGGTCGCCGGATCCGCATGACCGGCAGCCGCCGATGGTGAAGTGATCAGCCATGCATGGCCCCCTGGTCGGGCCTGGTCCAGCGGAGCGACCCGTCGAGCCGGTTGTCGGCTTGCAGGCCCTTGACGTGTTGGATGCGGAGCAGGTTCCCAAGAAACGTTTCCCGGGTGAGGCCATGTCGCTGGTAGGCCTCGTGGAGTTGCTCGACTCCTTTGCGGACCGTCCACTGCGGTTGGAACGCCGGCAGGGTGGTGGGGAGCTTGTCGCAGTTCACCCGGTAGTTGCGGATGTCGGGGCTGGCGTCGTCGGCATAGACCACCTTCGTGTCGGGGACGACTTCGGCCACGATGTCGCCGACGTCGCGGATCTGATAGTTCTCGGTGGTGGCACCAACGTTGAACGCTTCGTTGTGCACCAGTTCGCGGGGGGCTTCCAGCACGGCCAGGAAGGCGCGGGAGATGTCTTCGATGTGCACCAGCGGTCGCCAGGGCGTGCCGTCGCTCTTGATGAGCGCCTCGCCGTCCAGGAAGGCGAAGCCCGCGAGGTTGTTGACGACGACGTCGGCCCGGAGGCGAGGGGAGAACCCGTAGGCGGTGGAGCTGCGCAGGAAGGTGGGGCTGAAGTCGTCGCCGGCCAGCGGCGCCACATCTTGCTCGGTGCGGATCTTCGACCAGCCGTAGGGGGTGACCGGGTTGAAATCGGCCGTCTCGTCGATGTAGCCGTCGCCGGAGGCGCCGTAGAGGCTGCACGAGGAGGCGAAGAGGAAACGGGATACTCCGGCCGCCTGCGCGGTCTTGGCGAGTCGCACCGATGCCAGGTGGTTGATGTCGTAGGTGCAATCGGCGTTGAGGTCGCCCAGCGGGTCATTGGAGATGCCGGCCAGGTGGATGACCGCCTCGATGCCGGCGAGGTCCGCAACGCCGATGTCGCGGATGTCGCCGCGGAGGGCAACGTCCGGGGCGCTGGTTTCGGGTCCGATGGTGCAGCCGGAGAACAGGTAGGTGTCGATGCCTACCACCTCGTGGCCCGCAGCTTGCAGAAGCGGCACCATGACCGAGCCGATATAGCCGTTGTGTCCGGTGAGGAGAACTCGCACGGGCTACTCCCAGACTCGCCAGGGTGGATTGCCTGATTCCCACAGCGACTGCAGAAGCTTCTTGTCCCGAATTGTGTCCATGCATTGCCAGAACCCGTCGTGGCGATAGGCCATCAGCTCGCCGTCGGCGGCGAGGCCCTCCAGGGGCTCGACTTCCCACTGGGTGTCATCACCATCGATGTAATCGAAGATGCCGGGCTCGAGCACGAAGAAGGCGCCGTTGATCCAGCCTTCTTCCAGTTGGGGTTTCTCGGAGAACTTGACCACCCGGTCCTCCTCCAGGTCGAGCTTGCCGAACCGGGCGGAGGGCCGGACGGCGGTGACCGTGGCCAGCTTGCCGTGGGAGCGGTGGAACTTGAGTAGCTCGTCGAGGTCGACGGACGAAACTCCATCTCCCCAGGTGAGCATGAAGGTCCCGTCACCCAGCACCGGGGCGAGTCGCTTGATGCGTCCGCCGGTGTAGGTGTCGCGCCCGGTTTCGATCAGTTCGATGATCCAATCTTCGATGCGGTTCCCGTTTGAGGATGACTTCAACGTGCCGGCGCCGAGATCGATGGTGAGGTCGGAGCTGAGGTGGCGGTAATCGGAGAAGAACTTCTTGATGTACTCGCCTTTGTAGCCGAGTGCCACCACGAAATTCTTGTACCCGTACCACGAGTAGTGCTTCATGATGTGCCACAGGATCGGCCGCCCGCCGATCTCGACCATCGGCTTGGGGCGTATTTCGGTCTCCTCCGCCAGCCTGGTGCCCAGGCCCCCGGCAAGGATTGCCACTTTCACTGTGATTTCCCTTTCGATTTCACGGCTCGGCTGAAGTTGACCGGGCCGCACCGCCCCGCTTTGCCACTATCAGTGGTCAGCATACCCACAGTTGACCGGCCTGTGTCACGAAACCTTCCGGCTGGGTTCGTAGGCCGTTTCACTCGCCAGGATACCGGACAAGATGGATTTTCCGGCTGGGTCGACCGCCTCATCCGCGTAAACGGTCCGCCGCCGCTCACGACGCGGAGACACGGCATCCAAGAAGGGGCAGTGACGTGCTCGAGGGCTGACGCTGCATTGGAGAGCAACGGTATTCTGAGATTCCACGGCAATGCACCTCGGCGGGCCGGCAAGCAGGAAAGGGTCCGGTGTGAACGTTCTCATCAGCAGCGCCGGCCGCCGCACCAGCTTGGTAGAGGCGTTTCGGCGGGCCGTCGAGCCCGGCGGCGGTTTGGTGATCGCCGCCGACATCGACCCGCTGGCACCTGCCCTCTATGCGGCGAATGTGGCGATCCCGATTCCTCCCATCTCCTCCGATGAGTTCCTCCCGTCCCTGCTGGAGGCCGCGGTAGGCAACGACGTTGCCCTGGTGATCCCGACCATCGACACCGAGCTGGGCCCACTTGCCTCTGGCGCCGGGCGGTTTGCCGACGAAGGGGTGCGGGCGCTCATCTCCTCCGAAGAGCTGGTGGCCTCCACCGGTGACAAGGTCGTCGCGGCCGGTTTCTTCGCCCGGCTCGGAATCGCCACCCCCGAAACCTGGCTTCCGGCCGAGCTTCCGGACCGGCCGCCCGAGCGGCTGTTCGTCAAACCCCGCCGGGGGAGTGCCAGCAGCCACTGCTACCCAGTGGAGCGAGATCGCCTCGACTCGATCCTCGAGCTGGTACCCGACCCGGTTATTCAGGGCCACTTGCCGGGAAGCGAGATCACCATCGACGTCCTCTTCGACTTCGGGGGCGAGCCGCTGCACTACGTGCCTCGGCGCCGTATCCGCACCCTCGGGGGCGAGTCAATTCAGGGGGAGACACTGCCACCGGCCCCCTACTCGTCGTGGATTGTCGATGTACTCCACAAGCTGGGTGCCGAGGGTGCCGTCGGTCCCATCACGCTGCAGGCGTTCGATACCGTCGACGGCCTGATCCTCACCGAAGTCAATCCCCGGTTCGGGGGCGGGGTGCCTCTCGCCTTCGCAGCCGGGGGCGACTACCCGACCTGGCTGCTCAACCTGGCCGAAGGCAAGGCGGTCGAACCGCGGCTCGGCGACTACCGGGTGGGCTTGCGGATGACCCGCAGCATGCGGGAGTTCTTCGTCGAGGAACCGTTGTGGTCGTAGTCGAGGGGGTCGTGTTCGATATCGACGACACGCTGTACCTGGAAAGGGCCTTTGTGCAGAGTGGCTTTCGCCACGTTGCCGGCCTGATTGGCGCGGTCTCGAACCACGGGACCGGCGAGCTCTTCGACCACCTGTGGGATGGTTTCACCAACGGCTTGCGAGGATCGGCCTTCGATGACCTGCTGGCTCGCTTCCCAACGGATGCGATGACGGTTGATGCGCTGGTCCTTGCCTATCGCACCCACCGGCCCGATATCTCGCTGGAACCCGAGGCCCGTGCTCTGCTCGATGATCTGCGGAAGGCGCCGCGTCCGGTGGGAGTGATCAGCGACGGGCCGGCTGAAATGCAGGCCAACAAGGTTGCCGCCCTCGGCCTGAACGGCCTGGCCGACCCGATAGTCCTCACCGGCGGGTGGGGCGCCGATTATGGGAAGCCGCACCCCCGGGCCTTCAGATTCGTCGAGCAGGCCTGGGAGCTGTCGGGCCCGGCGCTGATGTACATCGCCGACAACCCGCGTAAGGACTTCGTCACTCCTCGTCGTCGGGGGTGGAAAACGGTCAGACTTCGGTTGGAAGGCCAGCTCCATGGCGGGGAAGACCCTCCGGCAGAGGATTATGCTGCCGACGCCGAGGCGGCCAGCATGGCCGAGGTCGCACGTCTCCTCGACATAGAGGGGCTCAGCCTCCCCGCCTGAGACCGATCTATGCGGAGACGGCCCGGCGCGACCGGTGCTTGCCCTCAAGCCGGGCCCGGAGCCAACCCCAGCCGTAGGCGGCCTGTTTCATCCACAGCCCGCGTCGGAGCCGTGAGAACGGCAACAGCGGAAGGTTGAGGCCCATGAAGACCAGTCGCTCCACGCTGCGCGATAGTTCGGAAGGTGGCGCATAGCCATGAGCCGCGAAGTCGCGGTGCAAATAGTGGCCTTGATAGGCCCGGAAATGCATTTGCCGGGCAAGGGCCCTGATGTCGGCCCGGTGGCGGTACTGGACCACCGCCGACGGTGTGAAACACAATCGATATCCGGCCAGCTGCGCCCGCCAGGCCAGTTCCACGTCTTCTCCGTAGATGTATTCCTCGTCCCAGCCGCCGAGCTCGCGCAGGATCGACGCCCGGATCGCGAAGTTGTTGCCTAGTGCGGCCGGTAGAAAGTCGAAGACCGTCGGCAAGTGATCCTTCGGCCGGTGCGGCGCGGCCCAGGCATAGGCATATTTGTCGTTGAGCGTGTCCTCGTCATAGGGACCGCTCGCCAGCTCGCACTCGCGAAGTGCGCCGGTCAGCGCCGCTACCCAACCGTCGGTAACGACGTCGTCGGCATCCACGTAGAGGAGGTATTCACCGGCCGCTTCCTCGGCTGCCCGATTGCGAGCGTGGCTGACACCTTTCACAGCCGAGGCATCCACCAGCTTCAGCGAGGGAATGCGGTCGACCCAGGCCAGCACCCGCGCCCGGGAGTCGTCGCTCGATCCGTTGTCGGCCACCACGACTTCCCATGGCTCGTCGAAGCTCTGGGTAGCCAAGGATGCCAAGAGCTCGTCGACCACATCGCCATTGTTGTAGATCGGGACCAACACACTGGAAACGATGTCAGCCACTGCCCACTCCGGTGGCCGACGAACCGACCTCTACGGTGCGCGTCATGGAGAAACAACGTAGCACCTGGCGGGGCGTCCGCGGGTGCGGAGAGGCTGCGATCGTGGAGGTCAGAGCTGCGTTGTCGACGCGGTTCGCAGCAGACGGCGGACGACGGTGAAGCATTCTGCCGCCTGCATGTGCATCACACTGCCCCGCCAAACCGAGAGCGCTTGAATGGCCTCCAGGCTGCGAGCTTCTGGGGCCGGGCGCATCTGGGAGGAATAGCACCTCATCGCACCAAGCTTCGCGTCCAAATGCTCGGTGATGTCCACCCATACTTCGGGTTGAAATGTACTCTCGACATTTGGTGCCGACCAATGTGTCTCTGACACCGTCTCGTAGCAGAGGACTTCCTCGACGAACTCACGGCCACCGACGGGGCGGAGCGCCACCAGACTGGCATCGAAGACCTGACGATGATCTTCGTGCCGATCGCCGGGAAATGGCAGCAGCACGAGATTCGGCCGGACGTCGAGGACCAGCTCGTCAAAACGGGCATTCAGCTCGTGCTCGGGAAGCAAGTGGAGTCCGGTCACCGGCAAGTCGAGAAACTCGAGGCGGTCAACTCCCAGCAACGCGTTGGCTGCCTGTGCTTCCGCTCGCACCGTCTCGACCTGCGCCTCGTCGAAGAGCGGCTCCCAGCCACGGGTGGCAATTGCCACCGTCACTTGGTGGCCGGATTCCACCAGGCGGTGGATGGTGCCGCCCGCCCCGAGTACCTCGTCGTCCGGATGCGGTGCTACCACCAGTGCCCGTCGCGTCATTGTGGTCCCAGCCTAAGGCCTACCTGCAGCTGCTGCAGATCATCCGGGTCCGCCGTTTCCAGCTCGGTCATCCAGTGGTCCCCGTCCCCGGTCTTGACCAGCGCCGAGCCATCCCCGAGCACCTCCAGGACGGTGCCGGCGGCGGCGACCGAATCGACCCCGGGCCCCGGGTGGCCGCGCCAGACGGTGAGTTGCACGTCACCCAGGTGGGTGAAGGCGCCGGGGTAGGGCCGACCGGCGGCCCGAATCAAGCGGTAGATATCTTTCGTTGGCTGTTCCCAGTCGATTTCCCCATCTGCCGGAGAGCGCTTCTCATAGAAGGTCGCCCGCTCGTGATCCTGCGAAACCGCCGCCAACGGGGCATCTCCCCGCAGGTCGGGCGCCAGGTCGGTGATCACCTGAGCCAGGACCTCATTGGTGCGGGCGATCAGATCCTCCGAATAATCGTCGGCCAGCACGGGCACTTCTCGCTGCACGATGATGTCGCCGGCGTCGGCTTCGGCCGCCAGGTAGAACAGGTTCACCGCCGCCCGAGCCTGTTTGAGAATGGTCCAGGCGACCGGTGCCCGCCCCCGACCTTGCGGCAGCATCGTCGGGTGAAAACCCACGCCCCCGAAGCGGTAGTTGGCGATGAGTTCATCGGGCACCAGCTGGGACAACCCGATCACCCAGAGCATGTCGGCGGGATGGCGGGCGAGGAAATCTGTCACTTCGGGAGATCTCACCTTTCGGAAGGCAAGGTAGGGGATTCCTGCCTGCTCAGCGGGCGGGCGCAGGGATTGAAAGTCCGAGACCGTGTCCGCCAGTTCCTCGGTGAGTCCACCCACACAGGTGACATCCACTCGGGCCGCGATCAGTGCCTCGAGGGCGGTCAGGGTCGAGCTGACTCCGCCGATGAGCGCCAACTTCACGCCGGCTCCTCTCGGGGAGCAAAATCGCTCTCGCCGAACGGCCGGGCGAAGTGCTCCTCACCCTTCATGAGAACCGGCACGGTCTTGGCCAAGATTCGGAGATCCATCAGGAAGTTGTGATTGTCGACGTAGTACACGTCGTACTTGAAACGTTCGGCCCACGAGATCGAGGCGTTGCCGTTGACCTGAGCCAGGCCCGTCAGGCCGGGACGCACCAGCAAACGGCGCCGCTCGAAATCGCGGTAGGCATCGGTTTGATAGCGATGGGTCGGTCGCGGTCCCACCAGGCTCATCTCTCCTTTGAGCACATTCAGGAGTTGTGGCAGCTCGTCGATCTTGAACCGACGCACCACTCGTCCCACCCGGGTGATCTCCTCATGGTCCAGCGGAATGATCTCGACGAAATCGGCCGCCCGACCGGCCCGCATGGTGCGGAGCTTGTGGGGCGTAAAGGGTATCCCACCCTTCCCGATGCGCTCTTGTGGAAAGAACACCGGCCCGGCGCTGGTGAGCCTGATGACTGCCACGGCAATGCCCAGGACCGGGGCGGCGAGCAGCAGCGCGGCGGCCGAAACGACGATATCGACCGGGCGTTTCATCCACCTCGCCCAGGTCGATTGGGAGACTGTTTCTCGTCCGTCTGCACTCATGGGTGGCACCTCGCCCTCGGCCCGGCCATCATCTTCGCACAAGGATTGGTCATGGTTGGGAGCGTGATTCTCCGCCGGAGATGGCGTGGTCGGGATTCGGTGAGCCATAGACTCCCCTCATCGTGCGCATTGTCTACATCGTCCAGCACTTCACTCTCCCATGGGAGGGATGGCCCGGCTCGTCGCGCCCCTATGAGTTCAGTCGTCGACTGAGGGAGGCCGGGCACGACGTCCACATCGTCTGTGCCGGCTTGACCGGCACCTCCGACCGGGCGACCGAGGATGAGTTCGAGGGCATCCGCCGGACCCAGATCGACCAGTACTACGGCAACGAGCTGAACCTCTCGCAGCGGCTGCGGGCCTTTGCCGGATTCGCCTTGACCGCCACCCGGGTGGCCCGCGGTCTGGACGCAGATCTCGTGTTCGCAACCTCCACCCCCCTCACCAGTGGGATTCCCGGGGTTCTGGCCGCCCGCAAGCGCAAGGTGCCCTTCGTTTTCGAGGTTCGTGATCTGTGGCCGGAGTTTGCAGTGGAAATGGGAGTGGTGCGGAATCCCGTGCTGGTCGGCGCCGCCCGGTGGCTCGAGCGCCGGCTGTATCACGCCGCTTCCCGAGTAATCGCTCTCGCCCCCGGCATCAAGGATGGCATCGTTGCCACCGGATACTCGGCCGACCGGGTGGTCGTGATCCCAAATGGAGCCGTCACCGACTTGTTCCATCCCACCAGTGAGCGACATGAGGACCCCCGCTTTGGCGACCCGAACGACCTGTCGCTCGTCTTCGCCGGCACGCTGGGGGCTGCCAACGGTCTCGACGCGGTGGTGGACGCCGCCGGGGAGCTAAAACGGCGCGGTGAGGCAGGGATCCGGTTCGTCTTCATCGGCAAGGGCGGTGAGCGGGAGCGCCTGATGGGGCGAACCCGCTCCGAGGGCCTGGAGCACAGCATCTCCTGGATCGACATCATGTCCAAGTGGGAGCTGGCCCGGCACCTGCCCCGTTTTGATGTCGGAATGATGATTCTTGCCAACGTGCGCGGTTTTTACACCGCCACCTCACCCAACAAGCTGTTCGACTATCTGGCGGCCGGCCTGCCGGTGCTCAACAACTACCCGGGTTGGGTGGCCGACATGCTCACTGAGAATGATTGCGGCCGGGTGGTTCCGCCGGGCGACGCGGCCGCGTTTGCCGACGCGGTGGTGTGGATGCGCGACCACCGGGCCGAGCTCCAGGAGATGGGCCGGCGTTCACGGGGGCTCGCCGATGCTCGTTTTTCATTCGACAAGTTGGGGGCAGATTTCGTGGGGGCCCTCGAGGCGGTCAGAGCCGAGGCCGGCTAGCTCCTAGCATGTGGGTACTACACAGCCCGCCCCCGGCTGCCGTTGGAATCGAAGGAACCCGACCATCGCCGCCCGACTCCCGCGCATCTCGATCGTTGTAGCCGCCCGGCCCAACTTCATGAAGGTGGGCCCAGTCATCGACGCCCTCGGCGACGGGGCCGACGTCGATCTCGTCCATACCGGCCAGCATTACGACCACGAGATGTCGGCGGCTTTCTTTGATGACCTGGGCTTGCCGCGACCCGACGTTGACCTGGGAGTCGGTTCTGGGAGCCATGCTCAACAGACGGGAGCGGTGATGGAGAAGCTCGAACCGCGACTTGCTGCCCTGGCTCCCGACGCAGTAGTCGTGGTCGGCGACGTTAACTCAACCATGGCCGCCGCCATCACTGCCGCCAAAGCGGAAATACCGGTCGCCCATGTCGAAGCCGGGCTGCGTTCGTTCGACTGGTCGATGCCGGAGGAGATCAACCGCATTGTGACCGACCGGTTGTCGGCCTGGCTGTTCACGCCCAGCGAGGACGCCGACGAGAACCTGCTCCGAGAGGGGATGCCCGAATCCGCGATTCACCGGGTCGGCAATGTCATGATCGACACCCTGCAGCGCTTGTTGCCCCGTGCCCGCGACGGGTTCCCGGCTCTCCGAAAGCGCCTCGATCTGCCCTCGGAGTACGCCGTTCTCACCCTGCATCGGCCCGGTAACGTCGACGATCCTGTTTCACTGACGGCACTGATGGAGGGCATCCAGGAGGTGGCTCTCCGGCTGCCCGTTATTTTCCCCGTTCATCCCCGGACCGCAGGCCAACTTCGGCAACTGGATGTCAGCTCCGGATCGGGTCTCGTGCTGGTGGAGCCCATGGGCTACCTGGATTTCCTGGGGCTACTGGACAACGCCCGCCTGGTAATGACGGACTCGGGAGGCATCCAGGAGGAGACCTCGGTTCTGGGGGTGCAATGCCTCACGATGCGGCCGAACACCGAGCGACCCATCACCATCACCTCTGGTACCAATCATCTCGTCGGCACGGAGACCGAGTCCATTGTTGAGGAGGCGATCAACGCGCTCGGCCGTCCCCGAATGCCCGCGTCCATCCCGCAATGGGATGGTAGGGCGGGGGAGCGCATTGCCAGGAAGCTCCTCGCCGATTTGATATGAACGGAGCCCCAACCAGGCTGGGATGCTGCGATCGCGAGTATCTTGATTCGTGAATATCAGTCCGGCCGGCGCACGGTGGAGCCTCACCATGTATACCCAATCACCTCACGAGCTGCGTCGATTAGCCGCGCCCCAGAATCGAGCCAGATGAGTCTGTGATGGCCGTAGCTCCTTCCGATCATCCTCCGGCCCATCTGGCGGTCCTGATCCCGAATCTGCTCGGGGGCGGTGCCGAGCGTTTCGCCATCAACATCTCGAGCGAGCTATTCCGACGAGGGCACCGGGTCGATCTCGTCGTGGGCAATCTGCGCGGTCCTCTGCGCGATGATGTAGCCGAAGGTGTCCGGTTGATCGAACTGGGTCGACGTCACAACAGCGCGAACCTCGTGCGGCTGATCCGCTACTTGCGAAAAGAACGACCCGATGTACTGCTCTCTTCGCAACCCGGGGCCAACGTGATATCAGTGATCGCGGCGAGGCTCTCCAGATCGAATACGAGAATCGTTGTCACACAGCACATCAGTCTCTCGGGCGCCCAACGTAACCAGGCGCGTGGGTGGGCGGAAGTAGCGCCGGCGAACCTCGGGAAAGCGGCGCGCGGCCTGGCCCTCGATCGCCTCGCCAGATGGGCCTATCCCAGAGCAGACAGGATCGTGGCGGTTTCTGAGGGGGCGGCACGGAGTCTGAGCCTGAGTTATGAGATTCCGTCTCAATCCATCTCGGTTATCTATAACCCGGTGGTAACCGCTCGACTGGTCGCCTCCAAGGACGAGCCTGCTGATCACCCCTTCTTCGACCAGGCAGACGAACCTGTGGTACTTGCGGTCGGCCGATTCGAGCACCAGAAGGGGTTCGACGATCTCATCGAGGCGTTTGCTTTGCTGAGGCGTGACACCCCGGCCAAGCTGCTGCTGCTCGGTGACGGGCCCAAGCGAGAGGCGCTCGAGGAGCTTGCCGTTCGGAGTGGCGTCGGAGACGAGGTGGCGATGCCCGGGCATGTGGAACACCCCGTCGCTTTCATGCGGCGAGGCTCCGTTTTCGTCCTCTCCTCCCGCTACGAAGGACTCCCGACGGTGCTAATCGAGGCCCTCTACGCCGGGATTCCGGTGGTGGCCACGGATTGTGAAAGCGGACCGCGTGAGATTCTCGAGGATGGGAAGCATGGCATGCTTGTCCCGGTTGGCGATGCCCCGGCTCTGGCGGTGGCGCTTGAGAAGGCTCTGGCCGGTGATGTTGCCGAACCCAGTTCGACGAGTTGGAA
Source organism: uncultured Acidimicrobiaceae bacterium (assembly GCA_947259275.1). Classification (GTDB taxonomy): domain Bacteria; phylum Actinomycetota; class Acidimicrobiia; order Spongiisociales; family SHLN01; genus SHLN01. The sequence continues at coordinate 24,697 of CAMYMH010000034.1, forward strand.
CCGTTTCACCGGTGAGCAGTCCGCGGCGGCATATGAACAGGTGATGCTCGAGGTGAAGACGCGGGCGTGAGCCCGGCCTCGACCCGCTGCTGGGTATTGTCGCCTCCCGATTGAGCCCAGCGCGCCGGTGCTTCGGCCGGCACGCTCAATCGGTTGGCCGGGCCGCGAAACGACTGACGAGCCTGTGGCCGGCGGGATCGAGATGGCCCTCGTAATACCGACCCGTCATACGTTGGCCGTAGGTGGGGGCATACCAGTTTGGCAACCCATCGTCATCCCCTCGAATCCGCCGGGTACCCCCGTCGAAAGTGACGGTGGCCGGGCTGTCCGGGTGGAGTAGCCAGTTCACGAACATCCCGGTGTCCGGGGCGAGGGGTTGGTCGATGACCTCGAGGCCATCAGCGGACAGGTGTACCGTGCGCCGGACGACGTCGGGGATTTCGCCCACCGCGGTCGCGGTACCGTCGGTGAACGATGCCTCCAGCAGACGGGAAGTTGGCCATTTGAGAGCCAGGAACCTCGGGCCCGGAATCGCCGCCACATAGCCGTCCACCTTGGGCGAGTTGTGGGCTTCGAAGGAGCCAAGCGGGGGGTGGCCCGGCTGGCGGTAGGAAAGTGTCCCCGGATCGATGATCGCCGGCGCCCCATCGATCCACAACTCGACCTGCAGCGGATCAACCTGTCCCGGCCGGGGGCGGTTCCTGCCCGCCCGCATGAAGAATTGATACCGACCGACCCGGCCGACCGCCCACCCCGAAGCGCCGGATTCCACGCCGTCCGGGGATCGGGTAATCCCGGCGGGTGGTTCCAGCCCCAGCCAATCGAGAGCCTCCTGGCTCAGGTCCTGGCCTTCTGGAAAGGGCTCGCCGAAGAGCGCACAGCCGATCGATAGCACCGGCCGAAAGTCGTGGTGGGCGGCCAAGGCGATGGGCAGCACGTTGGCCCCGTCGTCGGCGCCGTAGTGGGGGACCCGTCCCCCTTGCGAGGTCATCACTGACTCGAGGAGCCGCAGCGCGCCTCGCAAGCGCTGTACCGACTGGCGGCTCAATCCGCGATTACGTGCCCGCAGCACCCATTCCGCCAACGCACACTGGTGGAGAGCGACCCGGAGGTAGTTGAAAGAGTGCTGGATGTACCACCCATCGACCGCGAACTGTTTCGGGATCAGCTGCTCGAGAAGACGTTGCCCTGACTCGAGCCACCCGGCTGCCGCCTCAGACCGGTCGGCGAACCGGGCACCGAGAACCACCAGGCCGGTCGCCTCCGAGATGCCGTGGTTGTTGCGCTGAGAAACCGCGTATCCAATGGCGTCGCGCACCCGCTCGCCGGATGCGAACAGGATGCGATCGATGAGGGCCCTCTCGGAGTCGGTCAGCGGCTCAAATCCTGCTTCGGCGAACATCAACGCAACGGCCCGGATGGTGGTCTCTTGTCCGCATGCCCAGTGCGGGCCTCGGAACGGCGGATTAGCTGCGGACCACCCGGTGAGCGTCTCAAAGAAGAAGTCCCGATATCGGCGGTGGTCGGTGAGGGCGTGACCGCGCACGAGGTCGTAGGCCCAGGAGAATCGACCCGGCTCCCACACGTCTTTGATGTCACCGGCTGATGAGAGCTGCGATATGTTCCACCAGGGGTCCTTCGGCCCACCCTGAGCCTGACCGGTCACCGGGTTTAGGTACCAGGCTCGGGCGGTCCTCGGCAGCGCGCGCCACTCCCCTTCGAAGGCCTGGTGTTCACCGCCGGCGACCCGGTCGGCTCGTTCCACTGCTTCGGCTGCCCGGGTCGGGCCCAAGGATGTTGAGTCCGGCGAAGGCCATCCTGATCGGCTGGATGGGGCTGGGACGGGAAGGGTCGGCTCCAGCTCGAATCGATCTAAGCGGATCCGGACCTCGTGAGCGAGCCTGCGCCGGCCGTCGTTGAAACCAAAGACGCGGGCAAGTGCAAGCGCGAGGCGAGGCCAGTAGGTGATTCTCACGTCGAGAAGGGTGGCGGGTGGTCGGAGGTCGGCATTGCGAGGGTCAATCGAAAGTGAGGTCGGTGTTCACGGGTGGTTCCACCATGGGGCTTCATCGTAGCGGTAGGTCGTATTCCTGGACCCGGCAAGGAGGGAGATGACGGGAGTGGCGTATTCTGATCGGGATGGACCGGATCTACCTGTCTCCGCCGCACATGGATGGGATCGAATTCGATTTCCTGCGGGATGCCTATGAGTCCAACTGGATTGCCCCCCTCGGGCCCCATGTGGATGCCTTCGAGCAGGAGTTCGGCCAAACCATCGGAGTCGAGCATGCCGCCGCCCTTTCTTCCGGAACGGCAGGGCTCCATCTGGCCTTGCTGCAGCATGGCATAGGACCCGGCGACTCGGTCATGGTGTCCAGCCTGACGTTCTCGGCCACGGCCAATGCGGTCGTCTACACCGGAGCGTCTCCCGTCTTCGTCGACTCAGAGCCGGCGAGCTGGAACATGGATCCAGATCTTCTCGCCGACGAGCTGGAGGACCGGGCGACGGCAGGCAAACTCCCTGCGGCCGTCGTCGTCGTCGACATCTACGGACAGCCTGCCGATTACGACCGCATCCTGCCGGTGTGCGAGGAATATGGGATACCCGTTATTGAGGATGCCGCCGAGGCTCTCGGTGCTGAGTACAAGGGCCGCTCGGTGGGCGGGTTCGGCCGGTGCGGTGTCTTCTCCTTCAACGGCAACAAGATCATCACCACGTCGGGCGGCGGCATGCTCGTATCAGACAACGCGGCAATGGTGCAAGAGACCCGGTTCCTATCCACCCAGGCGCGCGACGCTGCTCCTCACTACGAGCATTCGACCATCGGGTTCAACTATCGGATGTCGAACCTGCTGGCGGCTGTCGGCCGGGGTCAGCTGCAGGTGCTCGAGGAGCGGGTCGAGGCTCGGCGCCGGGTCTTCGACTCGTACGTCGATCGGCTGGCGGCCCTTCCCGGGATCGGCTTCATGCCCGAGCCCCCCTGGGCCCGGTCCACCCGGTGGTTGACCTGTGTCACCATTGAGCCCGGCGAGTTCGGCGCCACCCGGGAGGATGTCCGCTTGGCGCTGGAGGCTGAGAACATCGAGGCGCGGCCGCTGTGGAAACCCATGCATCTTCAACCCGTCTTTGCCGACTGCGAGATGGCGGGCGGAGACATATCGGCGCGGCTATTCGAGCAGGGTCTGTGCCTGCCGAGCGGGTCGGCTTTGTCGGATGATCAAATCGATCGCATAACGGACATCATCGCGACCCGAGTATCCCGCTGAGGACCGCGTCCAGGCGAGCCCGGATAAAGTCGGGGGCGCCGTCACCCGGTAGGTCACGGGCCACGGTCGGCTCCATGCTCGGCACCGCATAGCGATGGAGCAGCTCGTGGGGGTGGTCGAGCAGCTGTTCGTTAGGGCCGGCCAGAATCTCGTGGAGTTTCTCACCCGGCCGTAGACCGGTGAACACGATGTTGGGTGGCCGACCGGGTCGGAGTTGGTGCTGGAGTCGTTCGGCCAGCTCCACGATGCGGACCGGCTCACCCATCTCGAGGACGAAGACATCACCGTTGTCACCAATTGCACCCGCTTGAACCACCAGCTGGCAGGCCTCCTCGATGGTCATGAAATAGCGGGTGACCTCCGGATCGGTCACGGTGATCGGCTCGTCGTTGATGATCTGTTCCCGGAAGGTAGGGATCACCGATCCCTTGGAGCCGAGGACGTTGCCGAACCGAACCGACAAGTACGCCGTTGACTTATCACGGGCATAGTGAGCTGTCAGCATCTCCCCGACCCGCTTGCTCAATCCGAGCACGCTCACCGGCTCGGCCGCCTTGTCGGTGGACACGTTGACCACCCGGTCGGCGCCGACGGCCTGGGCGGCCTCGAGAACGTTGAGGGTACCTATGACATTGGTCTTGACGGCCTCGCCGGGATGAGATTCCAGGAACGTCACGTGCTTGCGAGCTGCCGCATGGAAAACCACCTCCGGCTTGGTTTCCTCGAAGACGGCCGTGAGCGCCGTCCGATCGCGAATGTCGCACAGGATGAGTTCATCCGAATCGAGCAGCGCCTGTCCATCGAGCGAGAGCTGAAGTCCGTGAAGGGCATTCTCGTCCAAGTCGAGCTTGTACAGCTTTTTGGGGTCGAAGCGCTCGATGATCCGGCACAGGACAGAACCGATTGAGCCGCCCGCCCCTGTGACGAGGATGCGTTTTCCGGTCAGGTAGCCGGCAATGCCGTCAAGGTCGATGCTCAGCTCCTCACGGGGAAGAAAGTCGGCGAGAGTCAGGTCACGAATGTCCGAGGCCGCCACCTCGGAATCGTCCAGCACGTATTCAGACAGCCGGGGGAGAATACGCACGGTCAGGCCGCCCCGATGGCCGATTTCGGCGATATCGCGGACGGTGGTGCCGGTGGCGGAGGGAATGGCGATGAGTAGCACGTCGGCGTTGTAGCGGAACGCGGCCGGCCCGATCGCCTCGCGACCACCCACCACCGGGACGCCCAGCGGACGGCTTCCATGCTTGGCGCGGTCGTCATCCAGGAAGGCGACCGGGACCGAGTCGGCCTCGCGATCATCCCAAACGGCAGCTGCCGCCTTGAGTCCGGCCTCACCTGCGCCGAACACAAGCAGCCGATGAGGCCGTTTGTGGCGGGAACGTCCCTGGGCGGAGTAAACCGCCCGCCCGAGATAGCGGACGCCGAGGGCGGCAATCAGCTGGAAACCGGCCGCGGCCAGCATGGCGCCGACGGGCAGCGAAGCCGAACCGGGGAGGAGAGTGCCGGCCAGCAACACCGATAACACGACCAGGGTGCCGACTATCAGCCAGCCCACTTCCTCGTTGGAGACGAGCTGCCACCGTCCCCGGTAGAGCCCGACTCCGAAGCCCCACAGCAGCTGAACCGCGACGGCAGTCACGATAGCGGCCGCCAGGACGGCTCCGTCAACCTCGGACCAGGCGAAGTCGGCATGAGCCAAGGCTGCCACCGGCAGAGCCAAGGTCCAGATGATCTGGTCGATGATGACGAGCCGAACATGGGGGAAGCGGACTGTGAGGCGACGGCTCGGCCGGGGGGTTTCCTCTGGTCGTTGTTCCCGCCGGGTGAGCATCACCACCAGCGTTTTGGCGAGGATGCGAAGGTCGGTGCTCAACGAGAGCTGATCGATGTATTGGATATCGTAATGAACGTTGTCGACCAGCTCGCGACCGTCGCCGCGGGCTTCGACCTGCCATAGTCCGGTGATGCCGGGTCGGACGAGATGACGCCGGTTCTGCCAAGGCTCCAGACGAGCGACGCTGGCAGCGTCGAGGGGGCGGGGCCCGACCAAGCTCATCGATCCGAATACCACGTTCCACAGCTGGGGAAGCTCGTCGAGACTCAGCCTCCGTAGGATGCGACCCACCCGGGAATCCCTATTGGACGATTCGGTGTGAAGCCGGAAGAGCAGGAAGCGCCGGTGGTTGCGACCGACCTGGGGTTCGGCCACGATCGGAATCGACCGCAGAGCCAGCGCCATCACGGCCATGAGTGCGAGCAGGATGGGCAGCGTTGCCAGCGCCAGTCCGAGCCCAAGCAGCCGGTCCAGGACCGGCTTGCCGATCCGGGCATAGAACCGGGAGGGCCCAGTCATGGGGAGCTGCGTCGGGTCGGCGCTCACAGCTGTTCGGCTTGACCGGGGGAGGTCACTCCCCGGGTGTCGAGAACAAGGTCGGCGGTTGCACAGATTTGGTCGAGATCGAAGCTGCTGTGCGGAGTGTGGATGATGACGAGATCGCTGGTGGCGGCAGCGGCAACCGGGTTCTCGGCCCGGGCGACCGGCTCACCGTCAACGCTGAAGTGGGCTACCAACGGGTCGGCGAAGACTACCTGGACCCGGGCGGCTCGGAGTGCTCGTACTAAGGCTGTCGCCGGCGTCTCCCGGACATCTTCCACATCGGGCTTGTAGGCGACACCGAGTATGAGTGCGGTCGACTCTGACGGCTGCCCTCCGGACCTCACCAGTAGATCCATGGCTCGCCGGGCCACGTAGGACGGCATGTAATCGTTGATCTCCTGGGCCAGCTCGATCATCTGGAATTGCGAGCCGAGCTGGCGGACCCGATAGGAGAGGTAGTTGGGGTCGATGGGGATGCAGTGGCCTCCCACCCCGGGTCCTGGATAGAACGCCTGGAAACCGAATGGCTTGGTGGCAGCTCCCCGGATCGTCTCCCAGATGTCGACCCCGAGTAGATCGCAGAAGATTGCCATCTCATTCACCAGGGCTATGTTGACGTGCCGGTAGGTGTTTTCGAGCAGCTTGGCCATCTCGGCTTCCTTGGTCCCCGACATCACCACCACCGGGGCGAACTTGCCGTAGAGCTGGGCCGCTCGCTCCGCGGACGCTTCATCGAAGCCTCCGACCAGCTTGGGGGTGTTGTGGACGCCCCACTCTTCATTGCCGGGATCGATTCGTTCGGGCGAGTAGGCGAGGTAGAAGTCGATGCCGGCCGTCAAGCCGGAGCGCTCCTCCAGCACCGGCCGCACCAAGTCATCGGTGGTTCCGGGGTAGGTGGTGGACTCGAGGATGACCGTCTGGCCGGGCCGGAGGTTGTCGCCGATCACCTCGCTGGCTGCGATCACGGCCTTCAGGTCGGGCAACCCCTCACGGAGCGGCGTAGGCACGCTGATCGTGATCACATCCGCCTGGGTCAGGAGGGTCGGGTCGGTGGTGGGCTGGAAGCCCCCGGAGCGCGCGGCGGCCAATTCCTGGTCGGTGATATCTCCGATGTAGCTGATTCCGGCAATGAGTTGCTCGACCTTGGTCACGTCGATCTCCAGGCCCAGCACGCGGAGGCCCGCCTTGGTGGCCTCCAACGCCGCCGGGAGACCCACATATCCGAGTCCGATGACCGCCAGGTCGAATTCCCCGGCGGTCGGTACCGTCGGCGGTGCTGAAGTGTCGGCCGCCACCGCAGGCCGGTAATGAACCGGCGGGACGGCCCGGGACGATCTGGCGTGTTGGACCAGCAGTTTCGAGAGAGACTGGGTCAGCGGGGGAAGTACCTCAACCTGGAGTCCGGCCTGGTGGCCCAGATCCGTGATCTCCCTGATCTGGTCGCCCGGGGCCGAGGGTATCGCCACCAGCAAGTAATCCGCGTCATAACGTTCCGCGGTGGCGGCGATGTCTCTTCTGTCACCGACTACGGGTAGGCCCAGGTGCTGGGAGCCTCGAGCACTGCGGTCATCGTCGAGGAAGGCCACCGGTTCCAGAGTTGACATGGGATCCTCTCGCAGCGACCCAACCGCCTCGACTCCGGCTCGCCCGGCTCCAAACACGATCAAACGCCTGGTCCGTTGATGGTTGGAGCGGCGCTTCCGGGTGTAGGCGGCGCGTGCCACATAGCGAGCGACGAAGGCCCCGACGACATGGAAGGCTCCGGCCGCCGCGATGGCCCCGCGCGGAACCAGGGCCGTGATGGAGGTAGCCGCCGAAAGCAGCCCGAGAGTGATGAGAGTGGCGCCGATCCCGACCCAGGCGGTCTCCTCGAATGACCCGAGCCGCCACCGTCCCCGGTAGAGGCCGACTCCATATCCCCAGGCAAGTTGGGCGGCCATCGCAACCAGCCAGACCGCGATCATCCGGCTCCAGTCGACGGTACCGAAGGAGTAGTCGTAGCGGGCATACACCGCCGCCGTGATGGCGATCGGCCACAGCATCATGTCGGTGGCGGTCAACCGGAGGTGGCCGATCCGATGACGCAAGAGCCGGCGCTTGGCAGGTTCGAGATGCTGACCTTCGCGGCGGGCCGCCCACACCCCGAGCGTCATGCCCAGGATCCTGAGATCGGTGATCAACGAGATCTGATCGATGTACTGAATGTCGTAGTGGACGTTATCGAGCAGCTGGCGGCCATCGCCGCGGGCCTCGACCTGCCACAGTCCGGTCAGTCCAGGCCGGACCTCGTGACGACGGAGCTGCCACTCCTTCAGCGCGGCAGCCTCGACCGGGTCGATGGGGCGGGGGCCTACCAGACTCATATGTCCGAGCGCCACGTTCCACACCTGGGGCAGCTCGTCCAGGCTCCACTGCCGCAGAATGATGGAGATCTGGCGTCGACGCCCGCGGACGTCGCGGGCGTCTCGGTGGCCGGTGCGGATCCGGTAGAGGGTGAATCGCTTGTCTCCCCTGCCGATCCGAGCGTTCCGGTCGATGGCGCCACCAAAGCTGATCGCCGCCATCGCCATCAGAATCAGGACGATCGGCAGGGTGACCACACTGACCACGAGACCGACCACCCTGTCCAGGGCCGGCTTGGTGACCCGTTCGTACCAGCCGACGCGCCGAACCCCCACACCACGCCTCGCGGTTGGGGGAATCCCGATTCTCGGCGTTTTTGTCATGACCGACCCTCGCCAAATAGAGGAGCTGCCCGCCCCGCACGCTCCGCGTTCGCTACCGGTCAGAGTACAGCGGTTGCCTGGATTGTGCCCGCGAAACTTGCGAGTACACGGTCTCGCATCCGTCCTGTGAGCATCCATTGACAACGAGGCGTGACCCCCGGCGTTGATCAGGCTTGGCTGGATGGTTTCCTTCGATACCAGATCGAGCAGTAGTGGGTGTCGTGGTCTGTGACCTCGACTCCACGATATCCGGGTATGGATTCGCGCAGGAATGCTTCATCGTGGAAACGAAGCAAGGCTGGCGAGAAGACGATTTCAAAGTCGCGGTTGCCGCTCAGGAAAGCTTGGAGCAGCATTGCTTCGGTCCAGAAGTAAGGCCATTTTGCGTTCTCGATGTACTGCTCGGCAGGGTGCGGCGTGTTGTAGGGAAATTGGATGTCGTGGCTGTGTACCACGACTCCGGGCCCAAGGCGCGGGACGATGTCGAGATAGAGCTTCGGGACGTCGCCATCGATCTTGACCACATGGGTTGAGTCGATGAACAGCACATCGTTTTCCTTCAGCGCTTCGAAGTGCGACAGGTCGACATTTTGGACCGGCTGGGCGATCACGTCGAGCCCGGGCAGCTGCCTGGTCTGTGCAGAGACATAGGGGTCGATTGCAGTCACCGTGCCATCGTTGCCCTCCTGCCCATTTCTTGTGAGCGCCTGCAGCGCGTAGTAAGTGGAGACACCGCTGCCGATCTCGAGGAATCGTCGTGGCTTGAGTCTTCGCAGCATCGTGAAGAGCCACATCGCGTCGTAGGTCGTGAATCCGGCGCCGTAGCCGAGCGCCTTGATCTCTCGATACGAAGGGAGTGTGAGGTATTCGTCCCAGTACTCGGACATCAGAGTGGAGTGCAGGGTGCGCATGGAATCGAGATCGACTTCGATACCGAGCAGTTCACTCGGCCGGTCCCAGCGTTCGCGGTTGCGGAGCAACTCACTGCGGATTGGCAGCGGTGAGTAGTAGTCGGAAACCCGCGAGATCGAGATCCCACACCGCTCAGCCGTTCGAACCGCGGTGCGGAGGGATGGTCACAGCTGAGACCACCGGAAGGGCCACCCGAACTCGGGGTTGGAAGCGCTGGACGAGTTCTGTGCCGGATGTGGCGATCGCGGCCAATCGCTCTCATCGCCGAGCCCGATTCTCGGCGCTTTGCTCATGACCGATCCTCGCCAAATAGGAGAAACTGCCCGCACCGCACGCTCCGCGTTCGCTACCCGTCAGAGTACAGGGGTTGGCTGGGTCGTGCCCGCCGACCTGCCAACGGCGCGCAGAAAGACGAGGACCGGCTTGAATCAGCGGGCTCGCATGGACAGCGCCGAACGCACGACATCGCCCCGCTGGGCACTTCCACTGCTCACCATCGCTTGGTTGGGCTGTTTTGTCTATCTCGGCCTTGCCTCGCGGCTCCCCGCTATTCCCGGCCTCACCGGCGGCGGCGAGTCGGTGGCTTCCTTCGGACACCTTCTCACCACGCTGGTACTGGCGGCCCTGATCTACGCAGTTATCCGCGTTCGCGATCTTGATCGACCCACAGTACGGGTGGCTGTGATGGCGGCGGTGGCTGCTATCGTCGCCGGCGGTGCCATCGAGCTCCTGCAGAGCTTCTCGAGGACGCGAAGTCCGGAAGTGGCCGACTGGCTCTTTGACGGGCTGGGGGCGACGATGGGAGTGGGCCTGATAGCGGTTGTCGATGCCAATCGTGAACGACGTCGGGCGTTGGTCACCGGCGCTCACTTGCTGGGTGTTCTCGTCGTCGCCGCCACCATCTCCGCCTTCTTGATCTGGCCACCGATCACCCAAGAGGAGGTCGCCGCCTTCTGTCCGGCGGGAGTGGAGCAACGACGGGTGCCGGTCCGGCCGGTCACTGCCGGAACCGGATCTCGTGTGGTCGAGGGTCTGCTCGTGCTCTACGACTTCCAGGACTCGGCCGACGACAAGTCCGACACCCCACCCGCCCTCGACCTCGACCTGGCAGGAAGCGCCCGCCTGCGGGACGGTCGACTCCGCATCTCGGGCGATGACGGCGTGGCGAGTAGCGGCCTCCCGGCCGGCAAGATCCATCAGGCGGTGACC
>CAMYMH010000035.1 GCA_947259275.1 uncultured Acidimicrobiaceae bacterium
CCCGACTTTGAGCGCGGCGCCGCCCGCTCCAATCTCATCCTCGGGCTGGAAAGCCCCATCACCGCCGGGTGGTACATCGTCGCCAACCTGGCCTTGGGTCTCCACATTCTGCATGGGACATGGAGCCTCTTCCAGAGCCTCGGCGTGACCAGCCCCCGCTTCAACAAGTGGCGGAGGAATATTGCGCTCGGCTTCACCGCCGTGGTGGTTCTCGGCAACGTGAGCATCCCGCTGGCCATCACCACCGGGCTGGTCGGATCATGACGCTCGACAGCAAGGTTCCCGAAGGAGCGCTGGCCGACAAGTGGGAGGGTTATCGCTTCGACATGAAGCTGGTGGCCCCCACCAACCGGCGCAAGTTCAAGATCATCGTTATCGGAACCGGTCTGGCAGGCGGATCCGCCGCCGCCACGCTTGGCGAGCTCGGCTACGACGTCGACGTCTTCACCTACCACGACAGTCCCCGCCGGGCCCACAGCATCGCCGCCCAGGGTGGAATCAACGCCGCCAAGAACTACCGCGGCGACGGCGACAGCATCTTCCGGTTGTTCTACGACACCATCAAAGGCGGGGACTACCGATCGCGGGAAGCCAACGTCTATCGGCTGGCTGAAGTCAGCAACGAGATCATCGACCAGTGCACGGCCCAGGGTGTTCCGTTCGGCCGTGAGTACGGGGGCTTGCTCGACAATCGCTCGTTCGGTGGCGTGCAGGTTTCGCGAACGTTCTATGCCCGGGGCCAAACCGGACAGCAGCTTCAGCTCGGCGTCTATTCGGCGCTGGCCCGCCAGGTGGGACTGGGCTCGGTCAAGCTGCACACCCGGGCCGAAATGCTCGAGGTCGTCCTCAAGACCGGTCAGGCCGTCGGGGTGGTGGTGCGCGACCTCACGACCGGCGAGATCTCGACCCACTCGGCCCACGCCGTGGTGCTGGCGACCGGCGGGTACAGCAACGCCTACTACCTCAGCACCAATGCCATGGCCTGCAACGGGACCGCCGTGTGGCGGGCGTACCGGAAGGGCGCCCAGTTCGCCAACGCCAGCTTCACCCAGATTCACCCGACCTGCATTCCGGCCAGCGACGAATTCCAGTCCAAGCTGACCCTGATGTCGGAGTCGCTCCGCAATGACGGGCGCATCTGGGTACCGGAGAAGGCGGAGGATCCACGGCCGGCAGGCCAGATCCCCGACGCCGAGCGCGACTATTACCTCGAGCGCCGCTATCCGAGTTTCGGCAACCTCGTTCCCCGCGACGTTGCGTCCCGAGCCGCCAAGCAGCAAATCGACCAGAACAAGGGTGTCGGCCCCCTCCACAACGGCGTATATCTCGACTTCCATGATTCGATCGAGCGCCTCGGAAGAGACGTCATCGAGGCCCGCTACGGAAACCTGTTCGAGATGTACCAGCGGATCACCGATGAGAACCCCTACGAAACGCCGATGCGCATCTACCCCGCTCCCCACTACACCATGGGCGGATTGTGGGTCGACTACGAGCTGATGACCACCGTGCCCGGCCTCTATTCCATCGGCGAGGCCAACTTCAGCGATCACGGAGCCAACCGCCTCGGTGCCAGCGCCCTCATGCAGGGCCTGGCCGACGGGTACTTCGTGCTCCCCTACACGATCGCCAACTACCTGGCCGGGTATCTCAACACCGATCCGGTCTCGACCGACGATCCGGTGTTCCATGAAGCTGAGCGCGAGGTCACCGACCGGCTCAACCGGTTCCTCGGCATCAACGGGTCTCGCTCGGTCGACTGGTTCCATCGGGAACTCGGAAAGATCCTCATCGAGCACTGCGGCATGGCTCGCAATGCGTCCGGGCTCGAGAAGGCGTTGAGCGAAATCCCGGCGCTGCGCGAGGAGTTCTACCAGGACGTGCGGGTGCTCGGCGAGAATGAGACGCTCAATCAATCTCTCGAGAAGGCAGGCCGGGTGGCCGACTTCTTCGAGATGGGTGAGCTGATGTGCCGGGACGCCCTCCATCGCGAGGAGTCGTGCGGCGGACACTTCCGGGAGGAGTACCAGACCGAGGACGGCGAGGCGCTGCGGCGGGACGAAGAGTTCGCCCACGTTGCCTCCTGGGAATGGACCGGGACCGACACTGAGCCCAACCTCCACAAAGAGGAGCTCGAGTTCGAGAACGTCGAGCTGACCACCCGGAGCTACAAGTGAACGTCTCCCTCAAGGTTTGGCGGCAGGACGGTCCGGCGGCCGCGGGTGAATTCACGATGTACGAAGCGACCGACATCAGCTCCGAGATGTCGTTCCTGGAGATGCTCGACGTCGTGAACGAAGAACTCATCGCCCGAGGTGAGGTGCCGATCGAGTTCGACCACGACTGCCGGGAAGGCATATGTGGGATGTGCAGCCTGATGATCGACGGCATCCCCCACGGCCCCCAGCGCAGCACTGCCACCTGTCAGCTCCATATGCGCAAGTTCAAAGATGGCGCGGTCATTACAGTCGAGCCCTGGCGGGCGGCCGGCTTTCCGATCGTGCGAGACCTGGTGGTCGATCGGAGCGCCTTCGATCGCATCATCGAGGCCGGCGGATTCATCAGCGTCGCCACCGGAAGCGCCCCCGAGGCGAACCTCATCCCGGTCCCCAGGGAGGCCGCCGAGGCCGCCATGGATGCGGCATCGTGTATCGGCTGCGGCGCCTGCGTAGCCGCCTGCCCCAACGGAGCCGCCCAGCTCTTCACCGCCGCCAAGATCACCCAGCTCAATCTGCTCCCGCAGGGCCAACCGGAGCGCTGGAGCCGGACCGTCAACATGGTCGACACGATGGAGGAGTACTTCGGGTCGTGCACCAACATCGGCGAATGCGCCTCCGCCTGCCCCCAGGACATCAGCCTGGACTTCATCGCCCTGATGAACCGGGACTATGCCCGCGGCATGGTCAGGCAGCGACGGCTAACGGGCCAGCGGAGCTGAGCGGCGGCTTCGCCGCCAAGTAAACCGCCCACCGCCCACCGCCAACCGCACACTCCGTTTCGGTGGGCGGTAAGCGAGCAGAGCGAGCGCCCGGTTGGCGGTATGCCTACTGATTTCGGCCTGGGCCGAAATCAGTACTCGATCTCCATGTCCTTGAGAGCATCGGCGAGAGCGGTCAAGGCGGACTGGTTCATCATGATCTTGGCCAGATTGCCCTCGACCTTGAGCTTGCCCGAAATGAAGGCGGCCTGGGTGTTGAGATCGCCTTTTGAGATGGCCATCGCCGTCTCGAGGTCGTTGCGAATGGTGGCATCGGCGCCCTCCATCGAACCGCCGGTGAACGTGGTGGTGCCGTTGCCCATGGTCACGTGGTACTCGACGTCTCCTTCCGGGACGTCGGTAACGACGAATTGCAGGGTGAGATCGGTGGTCGAGGTCGCCGCTTGATAGTCGGCGCTTCCGGCCAGCGTGTCGCTCGAGGCTTTCAGCCAGTCCTCCGAGAGGAACTTGACGGCCATGGGGGTTCTCCTTATCTGAGGGATTTCTGGGGGGAATGGTAGTGAACAGTCCCGAGTCCCGAGTCCCGAGTCCCAAGCCAGATAAAGAAGAGATTGCCGCCCACGTTGGCGGCAATCTCTGCTGCAGTCTTGGGTCTTGGGTCTAATCCAGATCAAGCTTGTGCAGCTCGTCCACCTTCTCCTTCACTGCGGCGGCGGCTTCGCTGAGGGCGGCGGCCTCGCTGCTGGTGAGCGGGAGCTCGACGATTTCCTTCACCCCTTCTTTGCCGAGACGGGCCGGCACTCCCAGGTAGACATCGCTGATGCCGTACTCGCCGCCCATCCAGGCGCACACCGGCATTACCGCGCCGGAGTCGTTGATCACGGCCTCGACCATCTTGGCCGCGGCGGCCGATGGCGCGAAGTAGGCGCTGCCGGTCTTCAACAGCGCCACCACCTCGGCTCCGCCCTTGCGGGTGCGGTCGACGAGCTGATCAACCGCCGCCGCGTCGAGCAGATCGCCGAGCAGCTTGGTTCCGACCTTCGTTTGTGATGGGACCGGAACCATGGTCTCACCGTGGCTGCCGAGAGTCAGGGCCTCTACCTCCAGGATGTCGGTACCCGTGACCTCGGCGATGAAGTGGGCAAAGCGAGCGGAGTCGAGCATACCGGCCTGCCCCATGACTCGTTCGGTGGCGAACCCGGAAACCTCGGCGGCAAGCGTGGTCATGTGGTCGAGCGGGTTGGTGACGTTGATGATGACTGCGTCGGGTGAGTGTCGGGCGATTTGGGTACCACCACATCGCTGTCGGCGGTTGCCGCGTAGTCATTGGCCCCGGTGATGAGAGTGCGATATCCGAGCAGCGGGCGTGATTGATTGATGTCGAGCGCCAGACCTTGTGGCAACCCCTCGACGATATCGGTCATTACGACCTCGTTGACCATGTCTGCCTCGGCGAGTCGCATGGCGGTGGTTGACCCGTACTTGCCGGCTCCGACGACCGTGACCTTGCTCATTACGCCTCCTGTTCTGTGAGCAAGGCTCAGGCTAGCGCTGCGCCCCGGGGCCCAGACAGGCGTCGAGTCGTTCGCCTCAGCGGTGGAGCCGCGCCTCTGCCTGGCGGCGGCGGCGGCCAGGCCCACCCAGAGCAGCGAGAACCCTCCCGCCAGCAGCAACGGCAATCCATAGAGCCCCATGCGGTCGGCGTTGATGCCGGTCGGGGGCAGCTGGCCAACCCCGGCGCTCGAAGCCGCCTGGTTGTTGGACGGGTCGTTGTCCGGGGTCGTGGAGGTGACGGCTCCGAGGATGGTCAGGGTGACTCCGTCGATGGCCGCAACGGTGCCGGTGGACTGCGACCGGGGCAGAGGAGCCGCTGGTCAACGCCGCGCCGGCACAGGCGAGCTGCCCGGTCAGTGTGCAACTCCAACCGGTGCCGCCGCCGGCCGACGTGAAGCCGCCCGGCAGTAGCGCGCTGAGCGTGACCGGGCCGGACGATGCCGGCTCGTTGCCGGACACGGTGAATATGTATGTGATCGGGGCACCGTCGTTTGGTGCATCGTGGAGGTTGACCGCCAGCGCCAAATCGGCCATCGCGTGGTACCCGATATCGAGCTGGTCGATGTCGATTCCGGGCGCCAGGCCGACCGTGATCGGCAAGCTGCCGGCAAAGCTGGCTCCTCCGCCCGCCGCGGAACCCAAGGCCCGTAGTAGGTCCCGTGAACGGAAACGGTGGGCGATGGCGACCGGGAACTGGCGACTGGCGACTGGCGACTGGCGACTGGCGACTGGCGACTGGCGACTGGCGACTGGCGACTGGATTACATCCGCTCGATCATGGCGTCGGCGAACTCGGAGGTCTTCACCTTGGTAGCGCCATCCATGAGGCGCTCGAAGTCATAGGTCACAACCTTGTCGGCCACGGCTCCTTCGATGCCCCTGACGATCGCCTGCTCTACTTCGGGCCAGCCCATGAAGTTGAACATGAGGGCCCCGGACAGGATGACCGATCCGGGATTGACCTTGTCCTGGCCCGCATACTTGGGAGCGGTGCCATGGGTGGCTTCGAAAATGCCGATCCCGGTGTCGTAGTTGATGTTGGCGCCGGGGGCGATGCCGATGCCCCCTACCTGGGCCGCCAGCGCATCGGAGATGTAATCGCCGTTCAAGTTCATGGTGGCGATCACGTCGTACTCGGCGGGCCGGGTGAGGATCTGCTGCAGGAAGGCATCGGCGATGACATCCTTCACCAGCATCTTGTCGCCCGGGTCGCCCCCGCAGTCCTCCCAGCCCACCGCCCGATCTGAGAACTCGTCCCGCACGACCTCGTACCCCCACTCGCGGAAGGCACCTTCGGTGAATTTCATGATGTTGCCCTTGTGGACGAGGGTGACGTTCTTGCGATCGTTGTCGAGGGCATAGTTGAGGGCGGCCCGAATCAGGCGCTTGGAGCCGGTGGCCGACACCGGCTTGAGACCGAGCCCGGCGTCGGGGCGAGGCGTCCAGCCGTACTCGCTCTGCACGAAGTCGAGCAAGGCCTTCGCCTCGGGGGTACCGGATTCGAGCTCCATCCCGGCGTACACGTCTTCGGTGTTCTCCCGGTAAATGACCATGTCGATGAGCTCGGGGTGTCTCACCGGTGACGGCACGCCGGTAAACCAACGGACCGGCCGCACGCAGGCGTACAGATCGAGGATTTGCCGGAGCGCCACGTTGAGGCTGCGTATCCCCCCGCCCACCGGAGTGGTAAGCGGTCCCTTGATCCCGACCAGGTACTGGCGGAATGTTTCGACGGTCTGCTCGGGAAGCCACTCGCCGGTCTCCTGGAATGCAGCCTCCCCGGCCAGCACTTGCTTCCACGCGATCTTGCGTGATCCGCCGTAGGCCTTGTCGACCGCGGCGTCGAACACCCTCACGGCTGCTGCCCAAATGTCGGGGCCGATGCCGTCACCTTCTATGAACGGGATTATCGGATCGTCGGGTACTTGCAGGCCGCTCGGGCCCATCGTGATGGCAGTCGCCATGTGCGCTCCTCGTTATTGGGTTGTGGAACAACCTTATTATCCAGCCGCGGCAGCTCGTGCTTCCGCCAGCGACACCGTGTTCAGCAAAAGGCTGGCAATCGTCATGGGGCCGACTCCGCCCGGCACCGGTGTGATCGCAGAGGCGACCTCGGCAATGGAATCGAAGTCGACATCTCCGACCAGCTGGTCGTCGACCCGATTGATACCGACGTCGACGACGACGGCCCCGGGCTTTACGCCATCGGCGGTGACGAGGCCGGGACGGCCGGCCGCCACGATCAGTATGTCCGCCATCGCCGTGATGGAGGGGAGATCCTTGGTACGCGAATGGGCAAGCACGACCGTCGAATTGGCCGCCTTGTGGTTGAGCAGGAGACCCATCGGACGCCCCACCAACCGCGAACGGCCGATGATGACCGCCAACTTGCCTTCCGTCTCGATGTCGTAGAAGTCGAGCATCCGCATGATCCCCTGTGGCGTGGCGGGGACGGCCCCTCCGCCTCGCTCGAGCACGACCAGACCGAGGCTGTGGGGGTGGAGGCCGTCGGCGTCCTTGCCCGGATCGATGATGTCGATAACGGTGTCCGGATTGAGCGCGTCCGGCAGCGGCAGCTGTACGAGGATGCCGTCGACTGCCGGGTCGGCGTTGAGGTTCCGGACCAGGTCTTCCACCTCGGCTTGAGGTGTGTCGCCCGGGATGTGATGGTCGTAGGTGTACATGCCGACCTTGGCGGCCGCCTTGTGCTTCATGCGCACGTACACCTCGCTGGCGGGGTCGTCCCCTACCAGGACGGTGGCGAGGCCGACTCGCTTGCCGAGGGCGGCAATTCGCTCGGCGACCTCGTCCTTGATGGCCTGGGCAGGTTCTTTTCCGGTGAGCAGCTTGGTCATGGCCCCAGCCTAGAACGACCTCCCGCCCCCTCCTCGCCAGAACATGATCGGGATAATGGCGCGAGGCGGGTGACGGATAGACCTCATCCACAGGCTGACGCAGACCGGCACTCGACACCTCCACTGCGGTTCCGCTGGCGGCAGCCGCGGCGGCTACCTCTTCGTACCGATCGAGCGGCTCCCGCGAGGCTCGATGTCCGAATTTCTTCACGACCTCGACGTGCCCAAGCACATCGATAGCATCCGATGCGGCCAGCTGGGCTACCAACGCGAGATACTCCTGGTAGGCACGGTCGACACCGCGGCGTCCGAACTCGGCTTGGGCGTCGGGATGATCCAGCGCCCATCCCCCTACCCAGTGCACCGAGCCGATCAGATAGTCCCATGGGAACGGCGCCAGCAAGCCGAGCACCGCGTCCATCGAATCCGGGAAGTAGTCGACTTCGAGGCGAGAAGCACTGGAAGTCCCCGCTGCTGAGCGCTGAGGACGGCCTCCACATACGCCTCCAGGCTGAGGGTTTGCTCCTGCATCACAAACCGCTCGGTCTGTCGACCAAGGTTGGTCTGCGACTCCCGCTCCCAGAAGCGCCCGAGCGCGGGGGCCGCCTCCTTGCACCGGTAGAGATGCTCGGTGAAGCCGACCTCACCGACGCCGCGGTCGGCGGCGGCTTCGACGTAGGACTCGATCAGCTCGGGCGGAAACGCACCCGGATGGAGATCTGGCTCACCGGCGTGAGGGTGAAGATGCAGGTGGGCGTCGCCCATGAGCGGTGCCTGATTACCCCCCGCACGGGGCAAAGCGAACGGCCCTCCGGCTCACCGCAGGACGGCCTGGACCGCGGTACCTATCTCGGTCGGATCATCGAGCACGGTCGCCCCGACCGAGCCCAGCGCATCCATCTTGGCTTGAGCGGTGCCCTTGCCTCCCGAGATGATCGCACCCGCATGACCCATCTTCTTGCCGGGCGGTGCCGTCACACCGGCGATGTATGACACGACGGGTTTGGTGACGTTCGCCTCGATGAAGTCGGCGGCCTGCTCTTCGGCGTTGCCACCGATCTCGCCGATCATGACGATGGCGTCCGTCTCGCCGTCTGCCTGGAACAACGCCAGCACGTCGACAAAAGACGTACCGGGCACCGGGTCGCCGCCGATGCCTATGCAGCTTGATTGACCAATCCCGAGCATGGTCAACTCATGGACCGCCTGATAGGTGAGGGTGCCGGAGCGGGAAACGACACCCACCCGGCCCGGCATCGCGATCTCGGGTGGCATGATCCCGACGTTGGCCTTGCCGGGCGACAGCAGCCCGGGACAGTTTGGTCCCAGCAACCGGGTGCTCGAGGTCTGCGTGATGTAGTTGTAGACGCGGGCCTCGTCGTGGGCAGGGATGCCTTCGGTAATCGCTACCACCAGTTCGATGCCGGACGCGGCGGCCTCCATGATGGCGTCGGCGGCGAACGGCGGCGGCACGAACGTCATCGCCGTATTGGCAGCAGTGGCCTCGACCGCCTCGGCCACCGTGTTGAAGATCGGGACCCCGTTCAGGTCGGTGCCACCCTTGCCGGGGGTGACCCCGGCCACGAGGTTGGTGCCGTAGTCGCGGTTGCGGAATCCGTGAAACTGGCCCTCGTTGCCGGTGAGGCCCTGCACGAGCAGCCTGGTGCTCTCGTCGATGAGGATTGCCACTAGCCCGATCCTCCCGCATATTCGACCGCCTTCTCGGCCGCCTCTCGCATTGTTGCCGCTGCGACCAGCCTCTCATCGGAGGATGCCGCCAGGATCGCCCGCCCCTCGGTGGCGTTGGTTCCGTCGAGCCGGACCACGATCGGCCATGGCAGATCGAGCCGTCCCAGCGCTTCGATGATCCCCTCAGCCACCAGGTCGCAGCGAGTGATCCCGCCGAAGATGTTGATGAGCACAGATCTGACGGATGCATCCTGGGTGAGGACTTCCAGGGCGCTGGTGATGGTGTCGGCTCCCGCGCCCCCGCCGACGTCGAGAAAGTTGGCGGCCCGTCCCCCCACCAGGTCGACAACGTCGAGAGTGCTCATCACCAGCCCGGCTCCGTTGCCGATGATGCCAACATCCCCATCGAGCTTGATGAAATTGAGGTCTGCCTCCATGGCCATCGCCTCGATGGGGTCACGGGGGAAGGCGGCTTCGAACTCACCGAAGTCGGGATGGCGGTAGAAGGCGTTCGCATCCAGGCTGACCTTGGCGTCGAGGGCAACGATGTCCCCGCCGCCGGTCAGGATGAGCGGATTGACTTCCACGAGGTCGCAGTCGAGCGAGACAAATGCCTCGTACAGCTTCTTCAACGCGGCAGCCGCCTTGCGAGATGCCGTTGGCTCCAATCTGGCCCGATAGACCAGCTCGCGGGCTTGCCAATCGGCGAGCCCCACCACCGGATCGATATGCAGCTTGACCACCGCATCGGGGTCGGATTCGGCGACACCTTCGATGTCAACACCACCCTGGGCACTCACCATGGCGAGGTGCTTCTTGGCGGAACGATCGAGCGTGAAACTGGCGTAATACTCGGCCGCGATATCCGAGGCCTGCTCCACCCACACCGAATGGACCGTATGGCCTTTGATGTCCATGCCAAGGATCTCGGAAGCAGCCGCTTCGGCCGCGTTCGGCGAATCGGCTACCTTGATGCCGCCCGCCTTGCCCCGTCCACCCACCTGAACCTGGGCCTTGACCACCACCGTGCCGCCGAGCTCGTTGGCGGCGGTCCCCGCAAATGTCGGCGAGGTGGCGAGCCGACCCTGGGGGACGGGGACGCCGACCCGGGCGAAGAGCGACTTGCCTTGATATTCGAAGAGGTCCACTGCTCAGCTTTCCGGTATGTGCTCGTTTACCCACGTCACAATGTCCGACAGCGGAGCACCGGGGGTAAAGATGGCGGCCAGGCCGGCAGCCATTAGCGGTTCGATGTCCTCGTCGGGGATGATGCCGCCGCCGAAGACGATGATGTCGTCGGCGCCGCGCTCCCGCAAGCCCTCGACCACCTTGGGAAAGAGGGTCATGTGCGCCCCCGACAGCACCGACAACCCGACGCCCCCGACATCCTCCTGAATCGCCGTCTCCGCTATCTGCTCGGCGGTCTGGTGCAGTCCCGAGTAGATGACCTCCACGCCCCCATCTCGCAGCGCCCTAGCTATCACTTTGGCTCCGCGATCGTGGCCGTCGAGGCCGGGCTTGGCAATGAGAACTCTCCGTGGCATCGCAGCCAGGTTAACGGCAACGCCTTCGGCGATGCTTGCGAGTTGCTTCGCAACTCGTGCGCGAACCGAACACACCACAGCTCCCGGCCAGCCCCACCGCGTATCCTCAGTTACGCCGGCGAGGCGGGAGGAACGATGGCCGGAAACATGCAAGTTGGGTACGGGATTTACGTCCAGGACGCCCACCCCATCCGGGAGGCGATGAAGACCGTCCAGTACGCCGAGACGTGCGGGTTCACGTCCGTATGGCAGGCCGAGAGCCGACTCGCCCGGGAGGCGACGGTTCCCATGGCAGTGTTCCTCACCCACACCGAGCGCATCAAGGTTGGCTCGGGGGTCGTGAACAATTGGACCCGCAACCCTGCACTGCTCGCGTCCACCTTTTCGACACTCGATGATCTCGCCCCCGGACGGGTCATCCTCGGCATCGGCGCATGGTGGGACCCGCTCGCTTCCCAGGTCGGTATCAACCGCATCAAGCCGCTTACGGCAATGCGCGAAACGGTGCAGACCGTGCGAGCGCTGCTCAACAATGAAACCGTCACCTTTGATGGTGAGTTCGTACATTTGGACGGCGTTGCCCTCGATTACGTCCATCAGGAGCGCCGGCCCAAGGACGTGCCCATATACATAGGTGCTACCGGCATGAAGATGATGGAGCTGACCGGGGAGGTTGCCGACGGCGTGCTCCTCAACTACCTGGTGGCACCGTCGTACAACGAACGAGCGATGGAGGCGCTGGCACGGGGCGCCGATAGGGCCGGCCGAACGGTCGACGAGCTCGACCGTCCCCAGCTCATCGTGTGCTCGGTGTCCGATAATCGCCGGGCGGCACTGGATGGTGCCCGCATGCTCGTCACCCAGTACCTCGGTCAGCAACCCCACATAATGAAGGCATCCGGCGTCCCGCAAGAGGTGCTAGATGACGTCGGCAACCTGCTCAGTTGGCCGGCCACCCATGACGAGGTAGCCGCCGCCTCCAAGCTGGTGCCCGATGAGGTCGTGCAGCTCATCACCGCCTCCGGCACCCCCGAGGAATGCCGGACCAAGGTCGCCGAGTACGTGGCCAACGGATGCACGAGCCCGATCCTGTATCCGCTCGGACCCGACGTTCGATTCATGATCGACGCCTTCAGCTGAGTGGCCACGCGGGAGCGGTGAGGCCGATAGGGTGAAGCCGAGGAGCCCCGATGGACTACGAGACATACCGACAGAAGTACTTCGTCGACCCTCCCCCCGAGCCGCGGTTCCAACTGGCCGGAGTGCGGGGACTGGCATTGTTCTACCAGGACTACGAGGATGCAGTTTCGTTTTTCACCGAGGTTCTCGGTCCGCCGATCTACGTCGAAGGCAAGGGCACGAAATCGTGGGCGGTGGGCGACACCTGGTTGACGCTGCTGCGGGGCAAAGACGGCAATCCGACCAATGTCGAGGTTCCGCTGGTCACCGCAACGCCCCAGGAGGCCGACCGGTTGCAGCGGGCCTTCATCGCCGCCGGAGGTACCGGTCCGGAACCGTTCAACACCCTGATGGGGGTGCCGGTCCGGTATTGCCCGGTGCGCGATCCGCTCGGAGTCGAACTGCTGGTCTACTGCCCCCTCCCGAGCGCCTAACCGGACCGACCCGAATGCTCCAGCAGCCAGGAGGGATAGCTGTGGGTATCCCCGGCGGTGAAGGCCAAATCCCCGAGCGGTGTGTCGGCTACAACCGCCTGGCAGGTGGCTTCCAGCACGTCGCTCAGGTCGCCTTCGCCAAACGCCTCGAACCCGAAGCCCCAGGAACGCCGGGATTCAATGGTCACTTCCACCAGCTCGGCGGCGCATCCCCGCGACGGGAGGGTGCCGGCCGCAACGGATGCGGCCGAGCCGTCAGCCCGCGCGGCGTACAAACGCGACCATCGGAGTTTTTCGACGGGTGTCCAGGATCCGTCGCCCCAGGCATCGGGGCCGAGCGGAAAGCTCCACTTGGTCCAGGCCTCGACTCGTCCCTCCAATCCATCGGGCAACCCAACGCCTTCGAGCTTGCCCGTGCGCAGCTTGAGATCGAGCTGGATACCGGCGCGGCGCTTCACCCCAAGGTCGTCTCGATCAGGGAGACATAGGTAGTCGTCCGTTCGGGCTTCAGGCTCACTCACCAACGGGCCGCGATGGAACCAGTCGGCAACGATTCCGGGACACGGTCCCGCCCGGAACCAGCGCACTTCAACGGTGCGCAGTTCCATACGACGAGCTACTCGGCGGTCGCCGACTCGTCGGACTCGAACAGGCCCATCCGGTTGCCTTCCGGGTCATCGAAGTAGGCCGCGTAGCCGACGCCGGGAATCGGGTTCTTGCCGGCTGTGATGGTGGCACCCGCCTCCTCAACCGCACCGATCGCGGTGTCGATGTCGTCAACACCGATCACGAAAACGGGAACGGCGAAATCCTCCGACTTCTGCCCGAGCGCGCCGTCGATGCCGGGCTCGGAGTCGGGTCCGGAGGTGACGAGCCAATAGGGTGCCCCCTCCCATTGCTGGATCTCCCAGGCGAAAACCTTCTCGTAGAAGGCGGCTGCCCTGGCTTGATCCTCAACCGGCAACTCGAAGTGAATCGGGCGTGCCATAAGAGCTCCTTTCGTCCCGCGCAACCTACCAAGCCGACCACCGCTCCGGTCGAGGCTCGGCCACTCAGCCGCCTGGCCGGATGACGATCAGCTGATCGGCGGCCGACTCAGCGCCCCAGACCTCACCCGGGCGCCCCAGGATTTGACGAACATTGCCCGGATCGGAGGGCAGGGCGAAAGTATCGAACTGCTGGCGGATCGGATCGAAGCGATGCACGGCGTTGCCCCCGAAATCGCTCACCCATACCAGATCGCTCTCATCCACGTAGACCGCATAGGCCTGAGGGTTCTGGCCCGGGAGGGGCCACGACGTCCATTGGCCGCTGGCGGGCACCAACCGGCTCAATTGACCCGCGTTCCACTCGCTCACCCAGATCGAGCCGGCGGAGTCGGACCACACCCGCCGGGCTCCCTGATCCGCGGTCGGTGGCTCGAGTACGGTCACCGAGCCGTCAGGATCGAGGGCACCGACGTAGCTGCCTGCCAATGAGGCGTAGTACACGTCGCCGCCGGGAGTCGTGGCAATTCCGTATGGCCCCCGGCCGCGGGGAGCGTCGAAGACCTCCATCTCCTCGGTGGTGGGGTCCAGCACCCCGTAGATGCCGTTCTGGCCGGTGAACCACAGCCGACCATTCGAATCGAGAGTCGCAGTGTTGAGGTTGGCGTTCGATCGGTCAGACGGGAGGCCGAACACGCTGGTCTCGTCGCGGTCAGGGTCGTACCGCACGATGGCGTTCAAGCCGCCATCCGTGACCCAGGCTGCTCCGTCGGGCCCAACGATCACCCCGTGGGGCCGCGAACCGGAGCCCAACGGGATCTCCCTGACATCACCGGTCTCGGGGTTGAGCCACCCCAGTCGGCCGGACCCCTGGGCGGTGTACCAGACACCGCCGTCGGCGGCGGGCGCCACATCGTGGGGACGGGAGCCGGCCGGCACCGGGTAGGCGGCCACTTCGAGCTGGTCCGCAGGTATGACGGTGGTCGGAGTACTCGTCGTTTGCGTGGCGACGGTAGAGGTGGTCGCCGGCCTGGTGGTCGAAGTCTGCGGGGCAAGCGTGGTGGACGCGCCGGAGACCAGAGTCGAGTCCGGACCGCCCTCGGTCGAGGTGCAGGCGGCGGCCAGGATCGCGAGCACGAACCAAACGACTACGGGTCGGGCATCCATCGGTCTCCGCAGCGTATCGGTGTTTCCCGACTACGCCCGATGCCGCCACTAGCGGCCGCGGCGAGCTATAACCCTTCGATGCGCACCATCTCCATCGTGCTCGCCCTCGTCTTCGCGGCCGCGGCCTGCGGCTCGGACGGTGAAGCCGAGGTTTACCCGTTCTCCGAGATTCAGGGGAGCGAGCTCTCGTTCGAGCTCGACCCGCTCGACCCGACGCGAGGGATCTTCCGAGTGACAACGACCGAGCCGAGCATCTGCTCGATCACGTGGGGGCCTACCGAGTCGCTTGGAAACCAGAACAACTCGCTGAGCATGAATGGCACCGGCATCATCCAACACGACGTGCAGCTCCCCGGCGCGGTCGGGGGCGAAACGTACTACTTCACGGTGCAAGGAGCGACCGCCGATGGCCGCCTCTTCAAGAGCGACCTGGCAACCTTCACCCTCCCAGAGCCCGACCCGTCGACCGGAACCGATGGCCCCGTCGACCTCCGTACCAACCTGGCATTGAACGCCACTGTCACCGAGGTCAGCTCCGAGTTCAACGAAGGGTTCGCCGCCGGGCGCGCCCTGGATGGGGATCTTGCGACCGAGTGGTCCACTCGGGGTGACGGCGACGGCGGATTCCTCACCATCGACCTCGGACAGGAGGCCGACATAGCCGGTTTCGAGTTCATCACGCGGTCGATGGCCGACGGCAGTGCCATCACGACTGAGTACACCGTGACCGTCGACGATGGCGAGGTCCTCGGCCCATTCCCGGCCGGTACCCCGGCCGATGCCCGAACCCAGTCCGTAACGGTCACCGGGCAGGTGCTCCGCTTCGATATCGATGCCTCCACCGGAGGCAACACCGGCGCGGTCGAGATTCGGGTGCTCGCACCCGACGGCTGACCGGGGATACCGTTGGACACCAGGTATGCCTGAATCGATCCCCAACCGCCCCGTGGTCGTGGCAACGCCGACCGAACTGCCCGGGCTGGCGGCCGTCCCGGCCAGACCAAGCGGCGTCGTTATCTTCGCCCACGGAAGCGACTCGAGCCGCTTGAGTCCACGCAACCAGGCGGTAGCGGAGGAGCTCAACCGAGCTGGGTTCGCCACCCTGTTATTTGACCTGCTGACTCCGGACGAGGCCCTCGACCGCCGCAACGTGTTCGACATCGAGCTCCTCGCGAGGCGTCTGGAGTCGGCCGTCGCCTGGCTGCCGACCGCGCTGCCCGCCGACCTCCCGCTTGGCCTGTTTGGGGCGAGCACCGGGGCCGCTGCCGCTCTGGTGGCCGCCGCCCGCCTCGGCGACCGGACCTCGGCGGTGGTTTCCCGGGGCGGGCGTCCCGATCTGGCCGGCTCCCACCTGCCGGCGGTGGCCTCCCCGACCCTGCTGATCGTGGGCAGCCGCGATGAGCAAGTGCTCGACCTCAACCGTCGGGCCAGGGCGCAAATGTCCTGTCCCACCGAGCTGGCCATAGTGGAAGGGGCCACCCACCTGTTCTCCGAGCCCGGCGCTCTCGAGGAGGTCTCCCGGTTGGCTCGTCGGTGGTTCGAGGCCAAGCTTTCGTCGGCTTGAATCCACTTGGGAACAGTTTCACGAGTTCACCGCAGACGACGTAGAGTTCGTGGCGCCGAGCCGATTCGGCCAAAGACGTGGACACCCGCACCGCTCTCCCGGTCACAGCCCCTCCCGCCACCCATTGCAGGCGTGACCTGGAAAGCGGCCGCCTGGTTCGAGCACTCATCGTTGTGTTCCTCGCCGGACTCGTAGGAGTCGGATTCGTCTATCAACGCCAAATCCGCTCGTGGCTCACCCATCAGGTTGGCAGCCCGAAGCACAACGAGCCCTTCGTGGCTTTTCCGACCGGCGCTCAACCCGACCTTCACCTGGCAGCGGTCGGCGATGTTGGCGATGGCGGTGACCTTGAATGGCGACTTGCCGCAACCATGTATGTGGCCGGGCGCAGCGACACATACGACGCTCTCCTCCTCCTCGGCGACAACGTGTACCCGTACGGTGATCCCGGCAAGCTCGATGAGTATGTCTTTCAGCCTTTTGCAGCGGTGCTGGATGCCGGGGCCGACCTGTACTCAATCACCGGAAACCACGACGCTTTGGCCGAGGACGGTGGCCTCACTCAACAGCTAGCCCTCGGAATGCCCGGATTCTGGTGGGCGGATCGCATCGGCGACGTGCTGCTCGTCGGCCTCGACAGCAACCAGGTAGGCAATCCCGACCAGCTTGCCTGGCTCGAGAACACCCTCGCCGAAAGCGACGCGAGATGGAAGATCGTCGCCGTGCACCACCCTCCTTATTCGGCCGGCTACCAGGGATCGGACCACGACGTGCGCGATGTGTTCTCGCCGGTGTTTGAGCGCTATGGCGTTCAGCTGGTGCTGTCTGGCCACGAGCACGACTATCAACGAACCGAGGCAATCAACGGCGTTACCTATCTGGTGAGCGGAGCCGGCGCCGGGACTCGCCGGACCGGTAATCGGAGTTACACCACCTACTCCGCCTCAGTAATGAACTTCCTCGATCTCAACGTCTTCCCGGATCGCCTGGTGGTGCGGGCCGTCGACCACGAGCTGATGGTGTTCGACGAGATGACACTGGGCCAAAACTTCGTCAGGTCAACTTTGCGCTGAAACCGCCGGTGCTCGCTCCCGAACTACATGCCACAGTTCCATGTCCCCTTTGCCCTTCACCGCCACCGTGCCCTCGGCGATGCATTCGAAGTCATCCTTGATGAGCTCATGAGTGGCATGGGCTATCGGGGTTGACTCGGCGGAAACGGTTCCGAATTCGCGGTCTGGCCCTGGGCCGGGATCGAACCTGCCGAGCTCCGGGGGTCCGGTCGCCCGTGGTCTGGTGGGCGCTAGTCGAGGATTCCGGCCCGGATGAGGTCGGGGTCTTCGCGGCAGGTGTGGCCGTCGGCTTCGAGCGAGCTGATGACATCGGCCAGACCATCTGCGCGCAGCATGGCGCACGTCAGGTTGGGCGCGGTCTCGTAGCGCTCCCCCCACCGGTCGACAATCTCGGGCGAAACATGCAAGTTCTGGAGGTGGTGCACATCGGGCGGGTAATCGTCCCCGGCCTCGAGAGAATGCGGATCGAAAGGCTCATTGTCTCCGGGCGGAACCGCATGGGGATCGAACTCGGCCAATGCCAGCTCGAGCGCTTCCCTCACTCCGCTCCCGATCGGCAGATGGGCTGCCAGCTCGGCGAACTCTCCATAGCCGGAGTTGGTGAGCAGCTCCTGGTAGCGGGCCGGCGAGGCCTTGGCACGCAACTCTCCCCAGGTGCGGGATCGCAGCAAGGACATGATCTCGGCCGCCTCCTCGGCGCTGTCTTCCGGCAGAACCAATAGCTCGTCGGCGTCCCGGGATGGATTGGGGAGCACTCCGTACACGTAGTCCATACCAACTCCTCTCCTCGGCGCGCCGGGCCTCCCTTCTCGAGCCTCGGCCGGCGCCAAGAACTGTCTCGACGGATATCGGCCAATCCGCCAAAAAACGTAGCGGTGAAGAAGTCGTGGGTCGACCGGTCGTCGAGCTGAAGGCAATCGAGCCATGACTGGTCGTGGGTCGCGTTGACCCGATCTCGAGATTGTGCTCAGACTCGCGGCCGCGACCGCCTCAGCCGTACGGGTATCCGGGTCTGGTCTGATGGTGATCCGGTGGCGGGATGCTGCCGGGACCGCAGTGGGTGGTCACTTCAGTCCGGAAAGATCCCGCGACCGATGTTGCGGATCATCTCGTCCATCTCCTCGCGACTGAGATCCTGCTTCGAGAAGGTCACCGGGTCGCTCGCCGGCTCGACCCGGGGCATCTCCGGCCCCGCGATCGCTTCCACATCCGAGCTCCAATCCGCCTCCGGCTCGGTGTCGTCGTCCCAGGGATCTCGTGGCTCGGCCCCTCCATCCAACGCCTCGGCGTCTTCCAATCCGGAGTCCCAGGCGGCCTCACCGGCTGGTTCCAGCAAACCGCCCTCGACCAGGTCGGCGATCTGCCTGGCGGCGTGGAATTCATAAATCTCGAGGGCCGTTGCCACGTCGGTGACCGACGCTCGCCCGCCGATCGCGGCCAGCAGCGTCCAGATCGAGGCGGACAAGGTGACCTTCGCACCGCCGTCGGGGATATGCCAGGCCAGCTCATATTCAGCGTCATTCGACGGGACCACTTCTCGGATCTTCTGCCACTCGTCGACCCGAATATCGACCTCGTGCAGAAGGTCGTCCACCAAGAAGCTTTCGACGGTGGCGCCGGAGAGATCGACTGATTGGTCGAGGCTGAATGAGCCCGATTCGAGCTGGGTGAGGTGGAAGAGGACCTCGGTGAGCTGCTCGCTCATGACATCCTCTAGCGACGCGGGAGTTTCGCCGCCGTTGCTTGACGGTGCGGCGGATCCGCCCTCCCGGTATCGCTCGAGGAGCGAATCGAGCTCCTGCACGGTGTCTTCGCCGGTCGCAGTCGTGGCATATCCAATTGACCCGTCCTGAAACAAGACCCGACCGACGACATCGCCGGACAACACGCGCAATTCTCCCGTCACTCGAGCATCGGCCAGGAATGAAAGCACCTGGCGCAGCCCGAATGGCCCGAGATTGCCAGCGAGATCAGACACGGGGGATTCCTCGATACATAGCTGGTATATCGGAGCCGTTTCACCCTCGCTTGAGGCTTGCCTGAGCGGCGGTCGCACCCGTTTGCCAATTGCCGTACTTGCTGCCACGTTGATAGGGTCGGCTGGGCAATTCGGGAGCTGGTGTGGGCGGAAAACGGACGGTGCTCTCCATGGTGCTTGGCTTTGCCGTGGGCGCCGGCTTGCTCGCGACACCTGCCGCAACGGCAGACGCCGCAGACTTCGACCAGGTGGTAATGGTCGAACCGGCCGGAGTATGGCATATCCGTGTGCCCGGTTCGCTCGACTACACATTCACGTTCGGTGCGCCGGGCGATATCCCGCTGCTTGGTGACTGGGATGGTGACGGGATCGACACGCCCGGCGTCTACCGACCCTCGCGGGGAGCAGCTCATCTCACCAACCAGATACCCGCCTATCTTTCCACCGGCCACCAGGCAGAAGTGACGTTCTACTTCGGGATGCCCGGCGACCAGGTCTTCACCGGTGATTGGGATGGTGACGGAATCGACACACTCGGGCTCAGCCGCCGCGGACAGATCTTTCTCGCCAACACCAACGCCACCACCGTCGCCGACCGGATGTTCTGGTTCGGCACCTTCAGCGACATTCCCTCCGCGGGGGATCCCGATGGGAATGGTGCCGACGGGATCTTCCTCCATCGAACCTCGTCTTCGTCGGTTTTCTACACCAACGAAGCTCCCGACTCGCTCATCGCCGCCCCCACCGGCTCGCTCTACTACGGCATCGCCCATGATCAGCTCGTGATCGGCGACTGGAACGGCGACGGCGCTGACTCCGCCGGCGTGTTCCGCCCCTCCACCACCATGGTTCACGTCCGCAATCCGCTGTGGACGGGTCCGGCCCAGGCAAGCTACCGGTTCGGCCGCGCCGGCTGGAGAGCCATAACCGGCAACATCCACCTCTCGGTCGGGCCAACCGTCCCGGTGGCGCCGTTGACCGGATTGCCGGGGGGCGACGCCTCTCAGCGAGTGCTGATCGCCAAGATATCCAACTCGAGCAAAGCCCGCCCCCAGGCAGGAATCAACGATGCCGACCTCGTGCTCGAGGTCATCGTGGAGTGGGGAGTGGGACGCTGGATCGCCGTCTTCCAAACCGAATACCCCGAGATCGTCGGGCCGCTGCGCAGCGTAAGGGAAGTCGACCCCAAGCTCATCGAGCCGTTCGACGCCCGGGTGCTGCACAGCGGCGGACAGGCGGAAGTACGCCAGGCAATCGCCGAGGTGGGAGTAGATGAGGGCCACGGCCGCATTCCCGGCTACTACCGGGAGGCGGGCCGGCGGCCGGTCTATGACCTCATGTACGACATCGACCGACTCGCAGCCGACGGCTGGGTCGGGATCGTCGATTCTTTACTCACCTTCGATCGATGGATCCCACCCGGCGGCGTTGAGGCCACCTCCATCGACGTGGCCATGTCAACACCCAACACGCTGCGGTGGGAGCACAACGGCAGCTGGTACATCCGCCACCAGTCCGGCGTGCTCTCCGCCGACGCCGACGGCGTTCCCATCACCGCCGACACCGTGGTAGTCGCCTTCGTCGAACAAATCGACACCGGCCGGTTCGACTCGGCGGGCGGAGCCGTTCCCGATTTCGTCGTCACCGGCAGCGGCGAGGCGGTGGTGTTCCGCAACGGCCGGGCCTGGACCGGCACCTGGCAGCGCACCGACAACCGCCAGCCATTCCGTTTCTATCACCCCGACGGCCGGGAGATCACCATGGACCCGGGGCGTACCTGGATCCACGTGACGCCGACGACGGGCACCGTGGACTGGCAGTAGGCCTCCCGGTCATCGGCCCGGCCAATTCGGTTGGCAGGCCCCGGGGTCGAACGTGGACGATAATTCACCCTATGGGAGTGGTCCGCCCGCCCGCAGCCGCCGGAACCTTCTATCCGGGCTCGGCCGGTCAGCTGACCGACGAGATCGAGCGGCTGCTGGCGGACGCCGACCCGCCCGCCATCGACGTCGACCCCGCCATGCTGATCGTGCCGCATGCCGGCTACGCCTACTCAGGACCGGTGGCCGCCACCGCCTACCGAATCCTCTCCAGAGTGAGCCCCCTGCCCCGGCGCATCATTGCCCTCGGCCCGTCCCATTTCGTGCGCTTCTCCGGCGTGGCGGGACCGGATGCGGAGGCGCTGCAGACGCCGCTCGGACTCATCGCGGTCGACGCAGCCGTTCCAGAGGACATCCATCAGAACGCCGCCGCTCATGCCCGCGAACACAGCCTGGAGGTCCAGCTTCCCTTCCTCCACCACCTCCTCGACGCCTTCACGGTCCTCCCTCTGTTGACCGGCGACATCGGACCCGAGGAGGCGGCCGCGCTCCTCGACGACGCCCTCGACCGGCCCAACGCATTCGCAGTGATCAGCTCTGATCTTTCCCACTACCACGACTACCAAACCGCTCGCGCCCGGGACGAACAGACTGCCCGGGCCATCATCCGTCTCCGGCCTCACGACCTGCGGTGGGACGACGCATGCGGAATCACGGCGATACAGGCGGCACTGCTCGTCGCCCGCCGGCACAACTGGCAGTGCCGGCTACTGGATCTCCGCAATTCCGGCGACACCGCCGGCGACCACGGCCGGGTAGTGGGCTATGGCTCTTTCGTGCTCGGGCCGGCACTTGTCGGTACCTAGGTGTGTCAACCGGGGACGCCGAGGGAGCGACCACGACCGGCCAAAGACCCCGCCGAACCGACACCCGAGAACACCCTGATCTCCCGCAACACCCCTACAGCACTGTCAGGCACGTAGGTGTGCGTTACGTCCGGCCGTGACCGCGCCGCTCCTTGTGCCGGATATCCAGCGGGTTCACATGCCTGAGAAAGCGTCTCAGCCCAGAACACAAGCCATCGAACTGCAATACTGCACCAGTATGAACAACCGAGTTCTTGCCGTCGTTCTGGCCCTACTCACGATCTTATTCGTCGTGCTCAACTTCACGGTTGAGGATGCAGGCACCATCTTCTTGATTCTTGCGGTCGCGGCTGGCTTCGGAGCTGGGTACTACTTCCGTAGGTCGTAGCTTCCTCGAGCAGGGCCGGTCTACCTGGATCATCGTTCTACCGCCCAATCGCTCGTATCTTCAAAGCGCCCGCTCATCGCATCACTTCGTGCGCTACGGGCTCGGTGAGTGAGGTGGACCGGCGACGGTGGCGGGGTAGTCCGACCGGTGCGCTTGATCTGCCGGATTCGGTATGGGGTGGGTACGCGACATCGCTCGGGACGACGTGTTCTGGGAATAATCCATCCTTGCGATCGCGTCGGGGTGCTATAAGTCCTCGGCGTATGCCTTTGCGACGTCCGAGAGCGACTTGCGGGTCGCCCAGCGCAGGAGACGATTCCCTCCCACGGCAATGACCGCAAGGTTGACGCGCCCGCGGAGATTCGCTGCGGTCCGATCCCAGGTAACGGCCACACGGCTGCCACCCGATCCGTTCGGGGTGATGTCCATCGAGATGTAGCTGCCCGGCGTGCAGAAGTTCGACTCGACTGCGGTCCATTTGATGGTCGTGGGGTGTGACCAGTCGTAGTGCTCGCGCGACCAGACCTTGGGGAATGGGCTGCCCTCTGTAGCCTCAGCGCTTGTCTCGCCTACCCAGTGGACTTGGTACGTCTTTGGGTCGAGTTGCGGCCAGATCTCCGGTCGCCGGTCGCTGAAGTCGAGGAGAGCTTGTCGGATCAGCTCCGGCGCAACATCGGAATCGACCTCGACCTCGAGCGTTACTCGCACTGATGCCTCCAGAACAGCGCCCAACTGCAATCGACCCTACCCGAGCCCGGCGAACCGCTCACCAAATCGGGAACTGAAACGAGCATCTCGCGGGCTGTCCGGGATCGGCATCTCGGCGCTCACTGGCCTGGCTCCGACAGCACGGCAGGCGGTTTGGGCGGTGGGTCATTCAGTGAGGTTCTCAGGGCCAGGCCTGGCGGCTATGCCAACCACGTCGGCGCGGAGCACCACTCAGGCCGTGATCCGAACCGGCAGCCGTTGTGGTCCCCAGTCACCGGGCCCGGCCGGATCGAACACGCCCGCACATTGCGACCCACACTCGAGGCAAGCCCCGGCCGAATCGAGACGCCAATGCCCCAATCGGTAGCCGGCCCGCTCGATCAGAGTCACCCCGCACCGATGGCAGTAGGTGCTCTGACCCGCCGGGTCGAGCACGTTGCCGGTATAGACGTGCCTGAGACCGTTGCCAAGGGCAATGTGGCGGGCCCGGCTGAGGGTCGAAGCTGGAGTCGGCGGCCGGTCCCGCATCCGGTAGTCGGGATGGAAAGCGGTGAAGTGCAGGGGCACATCGGTCCCGAGATGTTCACCGATCCAGGCGGTGAGCCGGTCGAGCTCATCGTCCCCGTCGTTGAGGCCGGGAATCAGCAGAGTCGTGATCTCCAGCCAGACGTCGGTTTCGTGGCGCACGTATTCGAGTGTCTCCAACACTGGTCCGAGCCGGCCGGCGCAGGTCCGTTTGTAGAACTCCTCGCTAAATCCTTTGAGGTCGACGTTGGCGGCATCCATGACGGCGTAGAACTCGACTCGGGGCTCGGCGCACACGTACCCGGCGGTGACTGCCACGGTCTTGATGCCGGCGCCGCGGCAGGCGGCGGCCACGTCGATGGCGTACTCATGGAAGATGACCGGATCGTTGTAGGTGAAGGCCACGCTGGCGCAGCCGTGGCGACGAGCTGCCCTGGCAAGTTGCCCGGGCGAGGCTTGGTCGGCGAGGGTGTCATATTCCTTGGCCTTAGAGATGTCCCAGTTCTGGCAAAACCGGCACGCCAGGTTGCAGCCGGCGGTGCCGAAGGACAGGACTGCGCTTCCGGGCAAGAAATGGTTCAACGGCTTCTTTTCGATCGGGTCGACGCAGAACCCGCTGGACCGTCCATAGCTGGTCAGCACGATCTGATCGTTTTGACGACTGCGAATGAAGCACACACCGCGTTGTCCCTCCCGCAGCTTGCACGACCGCGGGCACAGATCGCACTGGATGCGGCCATCGTCCAGCCGATGCCAGTACTTGGTCGCCACCGTTGACTCGGGCGGGGCGAGTGCGCCGGTCATCGCCGTTCGTCCAAGCGCCAAAGGCCGGCGGCCCGGGCGGCGGCGTAGGCGGCCTCGATCTCATCGGGCCGGGGTCGCCGGTCGATGGGGCGGTAACGCTGGTTTCCGGGAACCCGATGCTCAGGCCGGTATTGGGCCATGACGTTCAGGTAAGTGTCCTTACCCAGGCGCCGGGCCAGCCATTCGAATATGGCGGCGCTCTCTTCGACGAGACCCGGCATCACCAGATGACGGACGAGCACGCCCCGGCGGGCCACACCATCGGGACCGAGCTTCAGGTCACCCACCTGCCGGTGCATCTCCGCGATGGCGGACCGGGCCACCTCGGGGTAATCGAGTGCCCGGCCGAGCAGCCGGGCGGTGGCCGGTGTCCAGAACTTGAAGTCGGGCATGTAGATGTCGACCAGACCATCCATGAGCTCGAGCGAGGAGAGGGCGTCGTAGGCGCTGGTGTTGTACACGAGAGGGATTCGCAACCCGGCCGACGCCGCCAAAGCGATCGCTTCGATCACCTGGGGAACCACGTGCTCGGGGGTCACGAAGTTGATGTTGTGGCAGCCCCGACTCTGAAGATCCAACATCATGCCGGCGATCTCGTCGGCGGTGGACTCCCGGCCGGCTTCCCGCTGAGAGATATCCCAGTTCTGACAGAACACGCACTTCAGGTTGCAGTAGCCGAAGAAGATGGTGCCCGACCCCCGCCATCCGCGCAGACAATCCTCCTCACCGAAATGGGCAAAGGCTGAGGCGACGAAGGCGTGCCGTCCGGTGTGGCACACGCCTCGTTCGTCGGCCAGCCGGTCGATTTCGCAGTCGCGGGGACAAACCCGGCAGTGGCGCAGCTCTTCGAGGGCAGTCTCGACCTTGTGGCCCAGCCGTCCGGCCTCCAAGGTGGCGACGTAGGCGGGGACGTGGTCGGCGATCAAGAAGTGCTCGTCAACCGGTGCGATCGCCGACCTCATCCAGCAAGCGTACCGGAGGAATATGAGAGCCTCCGCGTGACGGGTCCCGCGGTCGCTCATGCTCGGCCGGGGCGGAGAGATCATTCAGGGCGAGGCGTAGGCTGCTGCCAACGACACGGGAGCGCCGATGCCGTCACACTCGATCGATGAGCACCGATGGCTTCGACACCTACCGGCGGTGGGCCACCCAAGCGCACCCGGCCGATGGCGATAGGCGGAGGCCCGGCATTGGCTGCGCATA
The DNA here is from genome assembly GCA_947259275.1 of uncultured Acidimicrobiaceae bacterium. GTDB lineage: Bacteria > Actinomycetota > Acidimicrobiia > Spongiisociales > SHLN01 > SHLN01. The sequence continues at coordinate 25,276 of CAMYMH010000035.1, forward strand.
GATGAAGGCTGTTCCCCGCCAGACCAAGGTGCTCACTTTCGGTGTCTTCCTGACCATGACCGGCCTGACCCTGGTGGCACCGATCCTGCCGCTCTACGCCCGGGAGTTCGGCGTGAGCCGGACGGCCGCCGGCGCCTTGATTTCCGCCTTCGCCGTTGCCCGCCTCGTCTTCGATGTGATCGGAGGGATCGCATCCGATCGAGTCGGATCCAAACCAATCATGGTGGGTGGCGCCGTGCTGTTGGCGGTGTCGAGCGTTGGAGCAGCTCTGGCACCCAACTACGGCTTCCTGCTCATCACCCGGGTATTGGAGGGCTTCGGGTCGGCGGCGTTCGCCACCGCCGCCATGCAGATGGTGGTCTCGACGACGCCCAAGGAGCGCATGGGCAGGACGATGGCGTTCTACCAAACCGGCTTGCTGGGCGGGATCTCGGTTGGGCCGGTGCTGGGTGGCTTCGCGGCCGAACTCGGCGACTTCTCAACGCCGTTCTGGCTGTACGCCGTGCTCGGGCTGGTGATCGCAGTCGTCGTTTGGCGCGGCATCGAGCCATCTGCGACCCGGAAGGCTCCGATCTCGGAGTCGTACCGGGCCGCCCGCAAGCTCGTCATGCGAGCAGATTTCCTGGCCCTCATGTTCGTGGCGTTGGCGATCTTCGTCATGAGGGCCGGGGCCCGCATCACCTTGCTGCCGCTCTATGCGGGCGAGGAGCTCGGCCTCTCGGAGTCGCAGATCGGCCTGGTGATCGCAGCCGCCGCCATCGTCACGATGCTGGTGGTAAACCCGGGTGGGTGGCTGGTGGACCGTATCGGTCGCCGCCCGGTGCTGATAGCCGGCCTGCTGCTCACCGCGGCGGCCATCGCCGCCCACGGGCTGATGACCACGTTCGGGGGGCTGCTGCTGCTGTCGGTCGGTTTTGGAATCTCGGCCGCCCTGATGGGGATACCACCGCCAACTCTGGCCGGGGACCTCGCCCCGACGGGGGCCGAAGGCGCATCGGTTGGGCTGTATCGAATGGCGGCCGACCTCGGGCTGGTCATCGGTCCTGTCGCCATGGGGTATGTCGCCGAAGACGGCTCATTCGAGCTCGGTTTTCTGCTCGCCGGTGCCTTGCTGATCGCGGCCGCGGGCGCCGCCATGTTCATCGGCGAAACTCGCACCGTTGACGACCGCGACGGGGCCCAACCAGGCGTGTCATAGACCAGATGCGGTCCGTGCAAGGTGCCGGCTGCGGTCGGTGCAGGATGGCCGCTTATCGAATGCCGGTGTCGTAGGCGACATCGAGCTCGACCGGCTCACCCTCTACCACGAATTCCTGGGGTGGGGCCGTTCCCAGCAGGCCGTCGTGGGGCCGGGGGACGAGGAGGTAAGAGCCGTTCGGCAGCCCGACCTCGAAGCGGCCCTCGTCGTTTGCTTCCAGCTGCTTCACTTCGGCGGCACCTTCGACCACGAGCACCGCGCCGGGAACGGGGAGGTCTTCGCAGGCGGGATCAGGCGGGAACCGCACCACCGGACAAGTCGGGCCGGCATGCACGTAGCCGGACACCAGATGGGTCTCGACCTCACCAATGGTGGTGGTAGTCGAATCCGCCTTGGTGGTCGTGGTCGTGGTGGTGGTTCGCTCCCGCGGAACCGTTGTGGTGGTGCCATTCCCCGGCAATGGGGCCGTTGTGGCGGTGGTGATGGCCGGTGTGGTGTCGGTGGTGAAGGCCTGGGTCGTGGAGGTGGTGAGCGATGGCTTGTCGACCGCTTCGTCCCGCACCGGCGGTTCGCCGTCGGTCGGGCGGTCGCTTGCCACCCCGGCTGTGGCCTGATCGAGGCGCGAGCCCAGCTGATGGTCGCGCTCGAGCCGATCGACTTGCTCGGTGGCACGATCGACCTGATCGGCGATCACCTCGGCAGGTGCGTCGGCCGCTACCAGCTTCTCGAGCTCTTCGATCCGATGCTCGGCAATTACCTCATCGTCGACCAAAGAGCGAATGCTCTCGGTTACCTGCTTGACCGGGTAGAGGACATCACCGGGCACAGAGCTCTCGGCCGCCAGGGCGATGCCCGTCGGCAGCACGATCAGAGCGGCAGTCACCAGGATCGCCGACCAACGGCGCCTGGCCCGCACGACCTGCCCTCCCGGAGAAGCACCAGCTTCGATGGCGGATTCAACGGCGGAGAGGTGCTCGGACCTGGCATCGGGCGGGATGGGTCGCCAGGCAGCCCGTTTGATCCGATCGGAGAGTGGTTTGCGAGGCGTGCTCATGTCACGCACTCCTTTCGGCCATCGGCCCATCGCCGGCCAGCAGCTGGCGAAGCCGCCTCTCGGCCCGGGCCGCAGTGGCGAACACCGCGGCCCGGTTGGTCTCGAGAATCACCGCGACCTCGTGGCCGCTCATGCCCATCACATGACGGAGGAACAGCACTGAGCGCTGCTGGTGCGTCAGCTGGGACATGGCGGCCTCGAGATCGCCCTCACCCCCCGGGGAAGGAACCGTGGAGATAAGGTCATCCGGTACCTGCGCGTGCAGGGTTTCGCGCCGACGCTCTCGCCGGCGAATCTCGTCGAGGCAGCGGAACCGAACGCTCCGGAAGAGCCAGGCGCGCAAGGCCCGACCGTCGCCCCGAATGGTGGGAGCGGCTTGCACCAGCTCGAGAAAGGCTTGCTGAACCGCATCCTCGGCCGCGCTGCCATCTCGCAGCATCGAATAGGCAAACGAGTTGAGCCCATCGGCCAACAGTTCGTAGAGGTCGCGGAAAGCTTCGGGCGCGAGCCGACGCACCCCCTCGGGGAGTGCGTCCAACGATGCGTTGTCTGAGTCACGCGTGATGGCTCGTCCCTGGGTCTGGAGAATACTTTTAGGAATCGGCGGTGAAAGCTCGTAAGTGAACGTCATTTCCTGCTCGGTCGGTGAGACGGTCGACCGGCCGGTCAAGGATCCGATCGATTGGGCGAATGTCCGCTGGCTTGTCGGGATCAATCGGACGAATCAGGACCTCGTCAATGGCACCTGTTTCCGTCGGCTCGGTGGCCGGCCGAATCACGGGACCGTCCGCCGGCTGATCGATCGGCTTCACCGGCGCGCATCGCACCCCGGTGATTCCATCGGTGTGCAGACACGGACTGGGCGGGCATGGGAGATAGCTGAGTCCGCCGGTGGTCAGACAGGGGACGGGAACGCACAGTCGATCGGCCGCCAGATCGGGAACCGGGCACGGCGGCGGAACGCACAGCCGCACGGCGTCTCCGTCGATGATCCGGCACGGATCGGGGAGGCACATTCGCACAACGTCGCCTTCGACTACGCGACAAGGATCGGGCGGGCACGGCCACACCACCGCCGCCTCCAAGACCCGACACGGATCGGGAAGGCACGGCCGATAACTGAGGGCATCGACGCTGAAGCAGGGAACGCACCGTATGCCGACGCGCACTTCCGCCGCCGGACAGGGCGGAGGGGGTGGGACGGGCTTGGGGCAGAAACGGGCGCGCGGATGCGCCTGACACCAACGCTTCCACAGCTCGATACAACGCTCCTTGGCGACATCGGTGAGCTCGTCGTCGCCCAGCAAACGCCGGCATCGCTTCCAGATCCCGGCCCTGTCTGCATCGCGGGTGTCTTCGACTTGGGCAACCGAGGAATGGCTCGCACCCGGCGGCGATTCAGCGGCGGCGAGACCGCCGAACAGGCTCGTGAATAGTGCCGCAGTGACCGCGATGACTATGGCTCGTCTCATTGCATATTCCTTCCGTCACCTAACAAGACGTCGCCCAGGCGCCGGATTCGACGGGTGGGTTCGAGATTTGTCGTACCGGCCGGTCACACTGCACCAATGACCACAACCGACCGCGGTGTCGAGTACCGTCATCGGTCGATGCACGACAGCCGGGCTGCAATAGACGATGCCATCACGCGTCTGAGCGATCGAGTATCCGGTCGCGATCACGTCGGTGCGGCCGACGCACTGGCAGAGCTCCGCAGGCGGTGGAGCGAGGCTCCCGGCGACTTCGCCCCCGAGAATGTTGCCCGACTCGCTTCGCTGAGCCAGCAATTAGCAGGGTTGCAGGCCACCGCCATCGACGCGGCGCTTGGCGACACGTTCGGCTTCTCAGGGTTTCGTCGTGGCCAGCGGGAGATCACCGAGGCGGTGGTGTCGGGGCGCGACTGCATCGGAATCATGCCGACCGGCGCAGGCAAGTCGCTCACGTTCCAGCTGGCCGCCCGGGTTCTCGGGGGCACGACGCTGGTGATCTCACCCCTGATTGCGCTCATGAAGGACCAGGTCGACGGACTCGACCAGGCCGGTTTCCGAGCCACCTATCTCAATTCGAGTCTCGACCCGCCGGAGCGAGCGGAACGGATTGCCCGGATGCGGCAGGGTGAGTACGAACTCGTGTATGCCGCCCCCGAGGGTCTCGAAGCGTCGGTGGGAGGGGCGCTGTCCGGTGTCCAGCTGGCGCTCATCGCCGTCGACGAAGCGCACTGCATCAGCCAGTGGGGTCACGACTTTCGTCCGTTCCGGTCCTGGCACTGACTGCCACGGCCACCGCCGAGGTAACCACCGACATCGCCGAGCAGCTCGGCTTGCGCAACCCCATGCTCTTCCGGGGCTCGTTCTCGCGGCCCAACCTCAAGATCCACGTGATCAAGAAGGGCCAGCACTCGGACGGCCACCGGATCAAGGTACGCGAGTCGATTGGCAAGCTATGCCTGGCCCGGCCCGGTGAGAGCGGCATCGTTTACACGCTTGCGCGCAAGTCGGCCGAATCCACCGCCGCCTACCTGCGCAGCATCGGCGTACCGGCCATGCCCTACCACGCAGGTATGGAGCCGAACGAGCGGGCGGCGGTTCAAGACGCCTTCATCCACGATCAGGTCGCCGTCATCTGCGCCACCATCGCGTTTGGTATGGGCATCGACAAATCCAACGTTCGTTTTGTCATCCACCGGGACATGCCGAAGTCCATCGAGTCTTACTACCAGGAGATCGGCCGGGCCGGCCGCGATGGGATCGACAGCGATTGCATCCTCTTCTACTCATGGGCCGACGTCATCAACCTGGAGCGGATGGTGGGCGGACAATCGTCGCGCAGTTCCGGACCCGGCGGGGCTTCACACCTGAGCCGGATCCGCCAGGTGTTCAACTGGGCCGAACGGCGCGCCTGCCGCCACCGGAGCATCGTCGCCTACTTCGGAGAAGACATCGACGATTGCGGTGAGTCCTGCGACCGGTGCACCGGCACCGATGTGCTGGCCGGCCTGGTCGGGCGCTCGCCCCGGGCCACCCGGGCGGCGGGAACGCCCCGCCCCCCGGCCGACGGAGCAGCGTTCGAATCGCTGAGAGCCGTCCGGCGCCGGCTCGCCGATGCGGCCGGCGTACCGGCCTATCTGGTGTTCAGCGACGCCACCCTCGCAGAGATGGCCGAACGAAGGCCGGCCACCCCCGCGGCTTTGCTCGACATCAGCGGCGTTGGACCGAAGAAGCTCGCAACCTACGGGGAGGTCTTCATCGAGGCAATCAGGGAGCTCAGCTCCGCCGCCGGGAATTGACGATCGATCGCAACACAAGCAGAGCGACGATCGCCACGACTTCGGCCAGCATGATCACTCGGGTAGTGTCGGCGGCGGGTACCCATACGACCTCGTCGTTTCTGATCTCATACACTCCGACCGGCCGGGCACTCACCCCGAACCCTCCTCCCGACCCCCCCGCCGAATCTGCGCCTGGTTCGCCGTCACCGCCCCCTCCGCCGCCGCGCACCGAAGCGACCGGGACGATGGTCACTCCGTTATTCGAAATGGGCTCTCCGTAGACCCGGCCAACAGTCAGGGTGTCGTGGGCCTTGCTGAGGATCTCATCGATCTTTGACATCGTTACCCCCTTTGGTTTTGGCTACGCATACGAGAAGCGTCCCACCGCCATTATCGATTGCCCAGAGCCATTCGGCTTGTTGTCGCACACAATCGGGCCACCGCTCTCAGCGCAGGATTCCGACCGTGTCGATCCCGTTGTCGTTCCAGTCGCCGGTGACCGGGAGGTGAGCATACGCTCCGAAGTGAAACTCCAGATCCGCCGAGCCACCCGCGTTCGAGTTCCTCAATCTCCACAGCCCTTGGGAAAAAGTGCCCACCGTGTCAACCGCGTCGCCGTCCCAGTCCCCGGAGACGGGGCGGTCGCTGGCTCCGCCGAAGTCGAAGCTGAGGTCGGATGGACCCGCGGTGTTGGAATTCCGCAGCAACCATCGACCTCTGCGGTAAACGCCAACGGTGTCGATGCCGTCACCATCCCAATCCCCCGCAACCGGGACGTCCCCCAGCCGTCCGAACTCGAACTCCAAATCGGCCGAACCCTCTGAGTTGGAGTTTCGGAGCAGCCACCCACCGGCGCGGAACACGCCGACGGTGTCGATTCCATCACCATCCCAATCGCCAACCGCCGGGAGATCGCCCGCCCGCCCGAACCCGAACTCCATATCGACCGGGCCCGCCGAGTTCGAGTTCGAAAGCACCCACCTGCCGTCGCGGAAGGCCCCCGGGGTATCGGACCCCGTCTTGGGATCCGGAGGAAGAGCCGCCGGCAGGCCGTCCCAGTCCCCCGCAACCGGCCGGTCGCCCGGCAGTCCGTAAGGGAGCGATGTGTCCGCCACGCAGCAGTCGTTGGTGTTCCGCTCCTCGAAGAACCCGTCGTAGATCGCCTGGTAGTAGGACGCAACCGTCGTGGATGAATCTGCGTTCACCAGGTGCCGGTAGATGCCGAACAGCGCCCGATCGTGATCGGCGATGCCAGCCGGGAGGGGAACGTCCGCGCACAACCGGTCCGATTGACAGTGGGTGCCGAGCGAGAACCGGTCGACCGGATCGGCCGACAGAAGCCGTGCGAAATACGTATCAGACGGGTCGAGCGCAACCTCGGACCACTTCGGTTTCACATAGCCGCCCGGAGCCAGCAGGATGCCGATCAAAACCGCCAGAGTCGCGGTCGCCGCCCACAACGCCGGCGCCGACGGCAACCGGCGCTCGCCCTGCAGGGTCGCCATTACGGCTACCCCCAGCATCATGCTGGTGGGGAGCGTGAACCGGAATTCCTCGACTTGGTAGAAGAAGGTCGAGCCCAGCAGGGCAAGCACGGCCAGCCAATAGCCCGTCGGCAACGGAGAGGCCAGCACCTCCCGCCACCGATACACCATCAACACACCCACCAGTGGCACGAGCGGGGCGAACGCGAAAGACCAGGCGTTGGCATAAAAGCCAAGCATGTCGAAATTGAGTTCGAACAAGCTGAGCTGAAGCGGCACTCCGGTGTGCGGTACCTGCCCAAGCCATGCCTTCGATAGGACGACCGCCATGGCAGGAGCGAACAGCAAGGCGCCGGCCAGCACAAAGTCGGGCTTTCGCCTCCAGACCGAAACCGCCACGCACCAGCCGCCGGCCACCAAGTAGCCGACCAGGCCGTAGAGCTGGGTTGCGCCGCCCAGGCCGGCCGCGACCGCCGCCAGCAGCAGCCACATCCTGTTGCCACGTGTCACGTAGGGATAGAGCCCGACCGCGGCCGTGACCATGAGCGCCGTGGCAACCTGGTCCGACAGAATCCACATCCGGTAATACCCGAGCGGCGAAACTGCCAGAACCAGCACCACCACCGCCGCTTGATATCGGGGGACGCGCTCCCACCACGCCAGCAGCAGCAAAACGGCCAGCCCGGCAACTACCGCGACAGAGATCACCCCGAACAGCACGGCACCGTCTACTCCCAGCTGGTAGTCGGCAAACGTGATGCTGACGAACCCGGGGCTGCGAGCCGCCGGGAACTCGGGGATGGCGACCCCATCGAACCAGCGGGCAACTGCGAAGCCTTCGACCAGCCAGTCGAAGCCATCGGCAGAAATGAACGGGTAGGAGTTGAGCAGGTCTCCCCGCACCAGTCGCGTCAGCGCCAGGTAGTACGCCAGTCCGAATGCTGCCAGTGCGGCCAATACCGGACGCAGATCCAGGACCGGCCGAACCGCTCGAGGCAGTGCCGCCCGGGAGCCACCGTCGTGATGGGAGCCGGCAGCCAACCCGTCCTCAACGCCTGTATCCACCGGCACCCTCTCGTCGCGCCCGGAGACTACCGGCGCCTCCCCCCAGCTGAGCCACCGTCCCGAACCGGGCTGGGCTCACACCTTGCGAAGTGGAGCCCACGCCAGCAGCAGGGTCTTCTTGCCCTCACCATCGAACTCGACCACCGCCTCCGCTTTGTCGCCGGCACCCTCTACGGTCACCACCGTGCCCCGGCCCCAGTGGTCGTGAACCACCATCTCGCCCGGTTGGACCTCGGCCAGCGCCTCGGGCCGGGCAGTGATCGACTCGCGGTTGTCGCGCTTCACGCGCGATTCTTCCTCAAGCAGGTGGTCGGGGACCTCGCGCAGGAACCGGCTGGGACCGTTGAAGTTGGGGGCTCCCCACAGGGCGCGCTGGATGGCGTTGATGAGGAACAGGCGCTGCTCGGCCCGGGTGACTCCGACGTAGAACAGCCGTCGCTCCTCCTCCATCTCGGTCGGCTCACCCAGCGACCGCATGTGCGGGAAGACTCCGTCCTCGAGGCCGACCATGAAGATGACCGGATATTCGAGGCCTTTGGCGTTATGGAGGGTCATGAGGGTGACGGCACCCGAGTGTTGACCGTCGGCGAGTTCGTCGGTTTCGTTGACCAGGCTGACGGTTTCCAAGAACAACTGCAGCCGTTCCATGCCACCCAGCTCCACCCACGGTGTCCCCTCGGCGTTCTCCCGGCCCGGCCCGCTCTCCTCGAACTCCTCGGCGATCGTCAGCATCTCCTTGAGGTTCTCTACCCGACCGAGCGCCTCAACGGTCCGTTCAGACTCGAAGGCCTGGACCAGCCCGCTATCGGCCAGTACCGCTTCTACGGCCGCCCGCGGGCCGGCCTCGGCCTTCTCCCGCAGGTAGTCGAGCAGACCAAGGAACTCTGCCACCGACTTGGCGGCCCGGGTGGTGACTCCAGGGATGTCATGGATCTTGAGCAGGGCGTCGTAGAAGGTGATGCCTTCTGCCTGGGAGAACCGGTCGATGTGACCAACCGAGGTGTCGCCGATCCCTCGCTTGGGCGAATTCAGGACGCGCTTGAGAGCCACCTGGTCGTCCGGATTGATGAGGACCTGCAGGTACCCGAACCCATCCTTGACTTCGCGGCGCTCGTAGTACTTGGTTCCGCCTACCACCTGGTATGGGATGCCGTAGCGAACGAATACTTCCTCCAGCACACGGCTCTGGGCATTGGTTCGGTAGAACACCGCCATGTCCCGGGCGGCGAGGCCGTCCGCTTCGAGCTCCCCGATCTTCTCCGCAACGTAGGCGGCCTCATCACGCTCGTCCTGGGCCTCGTAGCGACGGATCTTCTCCCCATCGCCTGCATCGGTCCACAGGCGCTTCGGCTGGCGAGCCGGATTGTTGGCGATGACCGAGTTGGCAGCATCGAGAATGTTCTGCGTCGACCGGTAGTTCTGCTCCAGCAACACGATGCGAGCGTCCGGGTAGTCGCGTTCAAACTCGATGATGTTGCGGATGTTGGCACCCCGGAAGGCATAGATGCTCTGATCGGAGTCCCCAACCACGCACAGGTTGCCGTGCTTCTCGGCCAGCATCTTCACCAGCATGTACTGGGCGTGGTTTGTGTCCTGATACTCGTCGATGAGGATGTAGCGAAAGCGGTCCTGGTAGTAGCTCAGCACTTCGGGAAAGGCCCCCAGCAGCTCAACCGTCACCTTGAGGAGGTCGTCGAAGTCCATGGCAGAGGCTTCAATCAGCCGCTGTTGATAGAGCCGGTAGACCTCGGTCACCTGCTCGTGGAAATAGCCGCTCCCCTGGGATGCAAACGTCTCGTGGTCGATCAGCTCGTTCTTGGCGTTGCTGATGGCCGCCCGGATGTTGCGGGGCGGGAAGCGCTTGGTGTCGAGGTCGAGGTCGCGGAGGCAGTACGTGATGAGGCGAAGCGAATCGGCCGAGTCGTAGATGGAGAAGGATGACTTGTAGCCGAAGCGGTTCGCTTCCCGCCGCAATATGCGAACGCAGGCCGAATGGAAGGTGGACACCCACATCGAATCGACCACCGGGCCCACCAGCCGGCCAACCCGCTCCTTCATCTCATTAGCGGCCTTGTTGGTGAACGTGATGGCGAGGATCTGATAGGGAGAAACCTCGAGATCCTCAATCAGGTGGGCAATTCGAAAGGTGAGCACCCTGGTTTTGCCAGATCCGGCTCCCGCCACCACCAGCACAGCACCGTCGGTGGCGGCAACCGCCTCCCGCTGGGCAGGGTTGAGGTCGGCCAACAAAGTGGATTCCGCAGACATGAGGGCGAGTATACGAGAGTTCCCGGACGAGAATCTCAAGTGTGTGATTTTGGCGCTGCCCGTTCCCCGTAACCGTTGCCCGTACGAAAGGTCGATCACCCGAGCTGGTTGCGACAACATGACTGATGAAGAACTTCTGCTGGTTAACTTGTTGCAGGATGTCAGAGGAGTAGCTACCAGGGAGGAGCTGCAACTCACCAGCACCGACCGGATCCTCGCAATCTTCCAACGCGCCTAATTCCGCCAGGAAATCATTGGAACCTATACAAGGCTGCTCGACTGGGTTGAAGGCTTCAATCCACCCCACGAGGACCTCTCAGGCCCCCACATCATCACCCTGCCGGATCTCGGACGGTTCTGGCGGCCCCGGGTGAGGTGGCTGGGCCTTGCGGCGGCCTTTCGGTGATTCGATCCGGCCCCGTAGTCCATTGAAGAAGGTGGGTAACACATACCCGAAGAGCCGTCGAATGCTGAATGCGGCGATCACCACGATGGTGCCGACTACCAGCACGAACGCGGCGACGTTGTCCCGAGCGATAAACCAGAGGGCGGGGCCATAACCGCCGGCCTGAAGCAGCATGCTGAGCGCCGGGTTGCCCCACGCCAGGTAGCCGGCACCGAGCACCAGCCCCGTCACTCCAATCCATACCGAAATGTGACCTCCGATCACCAATCCGGCGAGAACGCCCGCGCCCACCGTGGTATCCGCCGGCAGATCCCACCGACCCAGGCGAGTGACCCCAATAGCACGGCGAGCCAGCCGACCATCAGCGAAATCCGACACCCAAGCCATAGACAAAACCACCGCCACCATCACCCAGGCGTCGGTTGCCGCAGCCATGGCCAGCGGCAATGCGAGCGCGGCCCGACCCGCAGTCAGAGCATCAGCCCACCAGGCCCAACCGGGCGCCGCTTGCTCGTCGGTCACGGTTCGTCCCTTATAGTCCAAGCCGACGTTACCGATCACAGATCCGCCGAGACAGGACCGGGGGGCGCCATCACCGGGACACTCGCCGATTCAACACCCGTACAGTGCGCCCATGACGAAGATTCTCCTGGAGGGGCGTCCCGGCGTCGGCAAGACGACGGTGGTTCGCGCCTGCATCGATCGGCTCATCCGGACCGGGACTCCCGTACGGGGCTTCACGACCTCGGAGATACGGGTCGGGGGACGCCGGGTGGGATTCCAAATCGAGGCCGTCGGGGGAGCGTTGGGGGTCCTCGCTCACGTGGACTTCCCGGGGCCGCCCTTGGTCGGTCGGTACGGCGTCGATCTCCAGGCGTTCGAGC
>CAMYMH010000036.1 GCA_947259275.1 uncultured Acidimicrobiaceae bacterium
GTGATCGAAGTTCCCGGCGACTGCCACCACGGTGGCGGCAGAGTGGTAGCGACGAGCCCAGAAACCCTGGATGTCATCACGAGTCATTCCGGTGATGGATTCCTTGGTGCCGAGCACCGGCCGCTCGAGGGCGTGGCCTTTCCACAGTGCTCTCACGAACTCCTCGTACGCGACATCGGTCGGGTCGTCCTCGTTCATGTTGATCTCCTCGAGCACCACATGCTTCTCAGAGTCGATCTCGTGCTGGCGGAAGGCCGGGCGGCGCACCATCTCGGCCAGGATGTCGATACCGAGCGGGAGGTCGTCATCGCGCAACCGGGCCCAATAGCAAGTCTGTTCCTTCGAGGTGAAGGCATTCGAGCGGCCTCCAACGGCATCGAACGCCTCGGCTATCTGCTGGGCGGATAGACGGTCGCTGCCCTTGAACAGCAGATGTTCGAGAAAGTGGGCGGCTCCGGCTTCATTGGGATGCTCGTCGCGGGTACCGGCATCGGCCCACACCCCGAGAGCCACGGAGCGAACGTCCGGCATCGAGTCGGTGATGACCCGCAGGCCATTGGATAGTTCGGAAAGTTGATAGTGCATGGGTCGCAGATGTTAGGAACACCGGAGCGCTTCGGTGCGTCCAAGGGAGCGTCGTCACCCTAAACCGGTGGCGGGAGCGTCACAATTGTGAGCAACAAGAAACGGTGGAACCAATGAAACGGCTCGGATTCTTACTGGTAGCACTCGCGCTGGTCGCGGCCGCGTGCGGGACCTCAAACGGCGGAACAGAACCAACCTCGACCACGACTATTCCGACCCCGACCACGACGACTCCATCCACAACGAGCTCGACCACGTCAAGCTCAACGACGAGCACCACCCAGACGTCGGTCCCGAGCGTCGAGCAGTATGTGCGCGTCTACTTCCTCATCGATGAGGTGACCGACGAGGGCGGCCCGTTCGTGCGGCCGGTGAGCCGGCAGATCTCGCCGACGCTGGAGGTTGCCAGGGCGGCCGTCAATGAGCTCATCGCCGGCCCCACTCCCGATGAGCAAGCCGGGACGCCTTCAGTGAGCGGTGGCCTGCCCGAGGGCACCCAACTGCTCGGCTTGACCATCGCCGGTGACACCGCGCGGATCGATCTCTCCGAGGAGATCGAGAACATCGGCGGAACCTTCGGCGAGATGAGCGTCCTCGCCCAGCTCGTGTTCACGCTCACCCAGTTCCCGACAGTTGACGAGGTGGTGTTGCTCATCGAGGGCGAACAAGTGGAGCTCTTCGGCGGTCATGGGATGGAAGTGGCGCCGTCATTGAACCGCGACTGGTTCCTCGGTGGCGGTCTCGTTCCCGAGATTCTCATCGACGAGCCCGGCTGGTTCGGCCGGGCGGATAATCCGCTCCTGGTAACCGGAATCGCCCGGGCTTTCGAGGCGACCGTGCAGTGGGGCCTCTACGACAACGACGGACTCCCTCTTGACGAAGGCTTCACGATGGCCAGCGCCGGCGGCCCCGATTGGGGCACCTTCCAGTTCGCCATTCCCTACACGGTCGACTCACCCCAGCTGGGCTCGTTGATGATGTGGGAGGACTCGGCCAGAGACGGAAGCCCAATCAATCTGGTCGAGCATCCCGTCTGGCTAACACCGTAGGGAGTCCCAAGACCCAAGACCCAAGACCCAAGACCCAAGACCCAAGACCCAAGACCCAAGCAAGGAGAATCACGCCCTCTTGCTCGGGACTCGCGACTTGGGACTTGGGTCTCTCCGTAGTTACTGAACGCCGGTCGGGGCCTTCGGCTCTACGCCTCCGGCATCGGCTCCACCGCCGGCTGCGGGGATGCGAAGCACTTGGCCCGGATAGATGAGATCGGGATCCTTCAGCATCGGCTTGTTGGCCTCGAATATCTCCGGATATCTCATCGCGTCGCCGTAAAACTCCTTGGCGATCTTCGACAGCGAGTCGCCCGATACCACGGTGTAGAACTTGGACTCAGCCTTCTGGCGGTTGATCTCCTCGGCCGCCAGCTCGACGTGGGTCTTCACCCGCAGCTGATCATCGACCTGGCCGACGCCCTCGGTGTTGCCGACGGTGAGGATCACCCGTTCGCGGGTGGCGTTGTCGTCGACCGCTCCCTTGATGGTGGCTTTGCCGTCATCGAACTGGATGTCGAGGTCGTCGACCTCGAACCCCATGCTCTTGACGTGGCGCTCGAGCTCATGGCTCTTCTTCGTCTCAGCAAGTTGCTCTTGCTTCTCGGTCGCCTCCTGACGATCCGAGGCGGCGGCCGCCGCCTGCGCCCTGGCGGTCGCGGCAGCTTGCGCCCGCGCGGCCGCTTCCTCAGCTTCCTCTGAAGTCGATTTCCCGATCCCGATTTTGGCCCCCGCGTTCTTCACAAAGTCGAACAGACCCATTGGGATTCCTTTCTCCTCTCAAATGGTCAGTGGCCATGGTACCGGCGAGGGATGGCCCCTGTCGGGGCCGGGTCACCGCTGGGGCTCTCAGGAAGGCGCCAGTGGCAGGAGGATGCGGAAGGTTGAGCCCAGCCCGAGCTCGCTCTCGACCTCAACCGTCCCCCCGTGTTGATCGGCGACATGCCGGACGATGGCGAGGCCGAGGCCGGTGCCGCCGGTTTCGCGATTCCGAGCATCGTCGACTCGATAGAACCGTTCAAAGATTCGCGACCGATCCCGTCCCGGAATCCCGATACCCGTGTCCGACACCGAGATCACAGCCATTCCCTCGTCTGCTCGGGTGGAGACGGTGATCGTCCCTCCCTCGGAGGTATATGCCAGTGCGTTCTCGAGCAGATTCCGGACCGCCAGACGGACGTCCTTGCGGCTCGCCTTGATGTCGACCTCGTCAACCTGCACCACCAGGTCGATCCCACCTACTTCAGCCCGATCGGCCACCCGATCCGCTTCTTTGGCGACGAGGCCTGCAACGCTCACCAGCCGCAGCTCGGGAGGTTCAGATTCCACCCTCGAGAGATCGAGCAAGTCTCCTACCAGATGTGAGAGTCGCACCGACGTGGCGTGCACCTGGTGGGCGAACCGCCTGGCGGCAGCCGGGTCGTCATCAATGGCCCGGATCAGCGTCTCGGCCGCCGCCTGGATCGATGCCACCGGCGTCTTGAGCTCATGGGACGCGTCTGCGACGAGGTCCCGACGTATCGCTTCGACTCTGCGCCGATCGGTGACATCTCTCAGCACCACCATCACGCCGGACTCGGGCTGTGCCAGTGGGACTGCGCTGGCTTGGATCCATCGTGGTGGGCTTCCCCTCTGAAATACCTCTTCGCTTGGCCCGTCGGCGGCCCGCTCAACCAGGTCCACGAGCGCCGTCGGATTGAGCCGGGAGTGCAGCTGGGAAAGAGTCGCTCCCAGCAGGCGGGCGACCGCCGGGTTGCCGAAGACCACGCGGCCGTCTCTCACCAGCAGCACTCCGTCTGGCAGGGCACTGAGCAACGCCTGCTCGTCCCGCCTGCCGTCAGTCATCGACGTATTTGTAGCCGAGCCCTCGGACGGTCACCAGGTAGCGCGGCTGCTTCGGGTCGGGCTCGATCTTCTTGCGCACGCGCTTGATGTGCACGTCAAGCGTCTTCGTGTCGCCGAAGTAATCCATGCCCCACACCTCGGAGATGAGGCGATCGCGGGTCATGAGCATGCCCTGGTTTCGCAAGAACGCCACCAGCAGCTCGAACTCGCGTGGGCGGAGCTGCACCGGATCACCGTCGACCGTTACTTCGTGGCGGCCGACGTCGAGGCGGACCGGGCCGCCCTCGAGCAACTCCTGATCGAGATCGAAAATCCCGGATTCCATCCCGAGCCTCCGTAGGTTGGCCCGGACTCTCGCCAGCAGCTCCCGCATCGAAAACGGCTTGGTGACGTAGTCGTCTGCTCCCAACTCGAGGCCGGCCACCTTGTCGGCCTCCGAGTCGCGGGCGGTGATCATGATGATCGGAACGTCCGACTCGGCCCGCATCATGCGACACAGATCGAGACCGGATATCTCGGGGAGCATGACATCGAGCAGCACCAGTGAGGGCTCCTGCTCCTTGAACTTGCGCAGGCCGGCGTTGCCGCCGTGGGCGACCTCGACCTGATAGCCCTCGAGCTCGAGGTTGTATTTGATGGAGTCGGCCAGCGGCTCCTCGTCTTCGATGACGAGGACCCGCACCTCAGTCATGGTGCGAGGCGTCCGTGAACTCGCGGAATTCCCCGGTCAACAGGAAGGCGAGCTGCTCGGCCACATCGACGGCGTTGTCTCCTGCCCGCTCCAGTGTGCGGGCCACCACCATCATCCGCACCCCCCACTCCAGCAGCTCAGGATCGCCTGCCAGCCGAGCCACCTCTCGCACCATGTTGCGGTTGAGCCGGTTCACCGGGCGATCCATCTCCGGAAGTGACAACGCCGCCGTCAAATCTCGAGCGGCAAACGCCTCCATGGCTGCCCGCACCATGGAAGCGACGATTTCTCCCATCTCCTGCAGGTGGCTCACCATGGTGGGGTCATGGGGAAGACCGTTGGATGCTTGGGTGATCTTGGCGACGGTCACCGCCAGGTCGGCGATGCGCTCGAGGTGTGAGTTGACGTGCAGGATCACCGACATCAGCCGCAAGTCGATGGCGACCGGGGTTTGGAGGGCCATGGTCTCGAGCCAGCGGCTGTGCACACCTAAGTAAAGGTCATCGACGGGATCGTCGCGTTCGATGACCTCGGCGGCGGCTGCGACATCGCCGGCGGCAAGTGCCGCCACGCTGTCTCGGATCATGGCGGTTGCTTGCTCCCCCATGAGGACGAGGTCGCCTTCCAGCTGCGCCAATTCATCGTGGAAGTGGGGCCGCAACTCGGTCATCCGAACCGCCCCGTGATGTAGTCCTCGGTTCGAGTCTCGCCCGGATTCGTGAAGATCTTCGAGGTCTCGTCGAATTCAACGAGCACGCCGGTTCGCTGGCCGGTCTGCTCCATGTCGACGGTGAAGAAGGCAGTCCGATCGCTCACCCGGGCGGCCTGTTGCATGTTGTGGGTGACGATGACGATTGAGTAGTCCTCTTTCAGGCCCTGCATGAGATCCTCGATTCGAAGGGTCGCAATCGGGTCGAGGGCTGAGGCCGGCTCGTCCATCAGAACCACATCGGGGCTGGTTGCGATAGCTCGGGCAATGCAGAGCCGTTGCTGCTGTCCGCCGGACAAGGCGTAGGCCGAGCCGTCGAGCTTGTCCTTGACCTCGTCCCAGAGGGCCGCTTTGGTGAGGGCCTCTTCGACCAGATCATCCATGCTCCCTTCGAAGCCGGCGATCTTGGGACCAAACGCGACGTTGTCGTAGATCGACTTGGGGAAGGGATTCGGCTTCTGAAATACCATGCCGATGTGACGACGTACCTGCACGGGATCAACCTCCGAGCCGTACAGGTCGACACCGTGATACCGAATCGATCCCGAGACGCGGGCGATCTCGATGAGATCGTTCATCCGGTTGAAACACCGCAACACTGTGCTCTTGCCACAGCCCGAGGGACCGATCAGAGCCGTGATCTCGTTTTTGCGAATCTGAAGCGAAACGTCCTTGACGGCGTGAAAGTCGCCGTAGTGGACGTTGAGGCCGTCGACGTCGAAGATCGCCGGGTGGTCGGCCGCCGGCTCGGATCGTTCACCAATCGTCACAGTCATTGGCACGGATGCTACGTCTCTTACGTCCAATCTGAGCACCGGCTTGGATTCAGCCACTCGACTCCCCATTTCTTAGTCTCCGTTCACCATTTACGGTCGTACCTGTTTCTGAGCACCACAGCGGCAGTGTTGGCCGCGAAGAGCACCACGAGCAAGACGAGGATGGCTGCGGGTGCCAGGTTCTCCTTGAAGGCCGGGTCTGCCTGCCGACTCCAGGACAACACCACGACGGGCAGGGCCGTATAGGGGCCGGTGAGCCGGTCGAACAAACCCGCCGAGCCGGCGCTGAAGAACCCGGTGGCGACTCCAATCACGAGCAAGGGCGCGGTCTCGCCAAAGGCACGAGCCAGGGCAAGGACGGTGCCGGTCAGTACTCCCGGGGCCGCCGAGGGCAGAACATGGTGGCGAACAACCTCCCACCGGGTGGCACCTACCCCGAAGCCGGCCTCACGAATGGTGTCGGGCACGGCTCGCAATGCTTCCGACGCGGTGATGATCACGATGGGAAGCACCAGGACCGCCAGGGTGATCCCGGCCGCAAGGATATTCCGCCCCCCGGTGCTGGCGGAGCCGCCGAGGCCGATGAGGTCGACAAGCCGAACGAACACCGCCAGACCCAGCAGCCCATAGACAATGGACGGCACACCGGCGAGATTGCGGATGTTGGTTTGGATGAACCTCGTGAGTGAGTTGTCGGGGGCGTATTCTTCCAGGTAGACGGCTGCACCAAGCCCGAGCGGAAAGGCGATCACCGCCACAATGATCGCGATGCCGACCGAGCCGACCAGCCCCGTCCACACTCCCGCGGTTGCCGAGTCGAGTGTGATGCCCGAGGTGACAAAGTCGATACCCCGATCACGGAACACCGGCAATGCCCCGCTGATGATGTCGGCCAGGAGCGTTACGAGAACCGCCAGGGAGACCAGCAGCATCACCAAGAGACTGAGCTCAAAGGCCAGGCCACCAGGACTGAACCGGCGGCCGTGCAAGGACTGGCGGACAATCGCCGCGGTGTCTATGGCTTCACTGCGAGACGCCATCAGCCATCCACCACGCGACACGTGCCGCCTTCAGAGATCGCCTGATTGGCCACTAGTACTTCTCCCTGACCCGGCGAACGAAACGGTCACTTACCCAGTTGAGGAGGAGCGTGATGGCGAAGAGGGTGATTCCGAGGGCAAACACGCCATCAAAGGCAAGTGCCTCTCCTGCCACTTGATCCGACCCGGTGGCTACCGACGCGATGGCTGCGGTCAGGGTGGTACCGGAGTCGAGCGGATCCCAGGTGCGGAGCGCTCCCCCAACGGCGCCGGCCGCCATGAACGTGACCATCGTCTCGCCGATGGCCCGCGATAGCCCGAGGATGAGCGATGCCATGATCCCGCTGACCGCCGCCGGCACCACAACGGTACGCACGGTCGTTGACTTCTTGGCCCCCAGCCCGTAGGAGGCTTCTCGCAGGCCCTGCGGCACGGCCCGCAGCGCGTCTTCAGACACCGAGGCCACCAACGGTGTGACCAATATCCCTACCCCGATCGACGCCGTGAGGATGGTGGCCGGCTTGGGGGAGTTGAGCAGTTCGACGATTATGTTGGGGCCGATCCACAGCAGCGCAAAGAACCCGAGCACAACCGACGGGATCCCGGCCAGAATCTCGAGAACCGGCTTGAGGAGCCGGCGCACCCGCGGCCGGGCGTATTCGGATAGATAAATAGCCGCTCCCAAGCCGAGTGGTGCCGCCACCAGCATGGCGATTCCCGACATCACCAGAGTCCCGGCGATCGGCGTCAGCAGGTCGAAGCGGCTGCGGCGAGGAAACCAACCGACGTCCAGGAGCGACGCCTTGTCGACCTCGGTGAAGAACCTGATGGCATTTCCTGCTAGTGACGCCACGATGGCAATGCTGATGGCGATCGACACCACGGCGGCCGCCAGAAAGACACGTTTCACCCGCAGCTCGCGCCGCAGCCGACGTGGCTCACCGCGGAGATCGACGGTGCCCGTCGGCGCCGTCATTACCGGTTGGCCCAGGCGCCGGTCGTTTCGGAGTAATCGGCCAGCGCCACGTACCCTGTCTCACCCACCGAGGCCAGACCATCCTCTGATAGGTAGAAGTCGACGTAGTCGACCAGCTCTTGCTTGGCTGCGGCCTTGGAAGTGTTCACGTAGATGAACAGGGGCCGCGACAGCGGGTAGGACCCATCCGCAATGGATTCCGAAGTTGGCTCGACGCAACCGGATTCGCCGTCGTCCACCGCCAGGGCGGCAACGGTGTCTTGGTTCTCAACAAAGAAGGCATATCCAACCCAGCCGAGTGACGTGTCGGACCCGGCAATGCCACTAATGATGGTGTTGTCGTTTGGTGACGCCACATAGTCGAGGCGAGCAGCGTTCTCCTGTCCGCGCTCCTCTGCCAGATCCTCGATTACGAATTCGACGAACGTGTCATAGGTTCCCGATTCCTCACCGGGGGCTGTGATGACGAGCGGAGCATCGGGATATGGTGCGTGGGTGGCACCCAGTTCCGAGCCGAGAGCGCTGGCCTGCGACCAGTTGTCGAAACCAAGCGACTCGGGGCCGATCAACGCGTAGAGGTCTTTGAAATCGAGGCATCCCACCGCGGTGTTGTTGATAGAGGTCAGCACCGACAGCCCGTCGATGGCGACGTTCAACTCCACGTAGTCCACGCCATTGGCGGCGCAATCCTCAGACTCGGAATCCTGGATGGCGCGGGAAGCGCCCGAAATGTCGGTTGCTCCCGCGCAGAACTTCTTGAAGCCGTCTCCCGTCCCCGGCCCTTCGACCGAGATCGTCACATCCGGATTGAGCTCGGCGAATTTCTGGGCGTTCCGAGCCGAGATGGGCTCAACGGTCGACGAGCCCGAGATGACAATCGTGCCAGCGCCTCCGCCGCCATCTCCCTCGCCGCTCGTGTCGTCTCCCCCACAGGCGGTCGCGATCAGTGCAAGAACCAGGACGAGCGCGGTCCATGTCTTCGTCAGCAAGGTGCCTCCTCGGCATGTCCGGGTTGGGCATTGCTGCCCGTCTGCAGTCGAGAAGGTAGAGAACCGAAGTAACCGCATCCCCGCTCCCGGGTAAACGGAAGGTGAACGTTTGCGGGCTATGCGAGCGCGGGCAGCCTTCAGTCGGCCTGGAGCGTAGAGGGTCGTTTCCAGTCCCGGCCATCGCCGAGAAGCGATTGCACCAGGTCGAGCACTCGACGGTTGATCTCGTTACGGATTCCGCGAACCGTCTCGAGGTCCTGGCCGGCAGGGTCGTCGAGCTCCCAGTCGAGATATCGCTTGCCCGGGAAGACCGGACAGGCGTCGCCACAACCCATCGTGATCACGACGTCCGACTCCTGCACTGCGTCATTTGACAAGAGCTTCGGCCGACGGGAAGTGATATCCACACCGAGCTCGGCCATTGCTTCGACCGCCGTCGGGTTCACCTGTTCGGCGGGCTCGCTGCCCGCCGAGCGCACATCGATCATGCCCTGGCCGTGCATCTCGGTGAGGGCGGCGGCCATTTGACTGCGGCCGGCATTGTGCACGCAAACGAACAGAACCTGGGGATTGTCACTCATGGTCGCAGTCTGGCGCGCGGGACACCGTATCCAGGCTCATTCCACTTCCGGCGGTTTCCGCAGCCGCTTGTCGGCGCCCCGACGGCGCTTGTCCTTGATGCGGGCGTCGTGGGCGCGCCGCGAGGGTCGAGTGGGGACACGGCGTCGGCGCTCATGCAACGCACCGGAGAGCAACTCGGCCAGCCGGCGGCGGGCCGTTTGCCGATTGCGCCACTGTGAACGCGACTCACCGGCCGTGGTGGTGACTACACCGTCCCGCACTCGTGAGCCGAGGCCGGTAGCGAGGCGAGCCCGAAGATCATCGTCGACCGCAGCACTGGCTGCCAGGTCCCAGCTCAGCTCTGCCCTGGTGGCACTCCGATTTGCGTGCTGGCCGCCCGGCCCACCGGGGGTGGAGAACGACCATTCGAGCTCAACCTCAGG
The DNA here is from genome assembly GCA_947259275.1 of uncultured Acidimicrobiaceae bacterium. Taxonomy (GTDB): domain Bacteria; phylum Actinomycetota; class Acidimicrobiia; order Spongiisociales; family SHLN01; genus SHLN01. Next base: position 9,665 of record CAMYMH010000036.1, read on the forward strand.
GATCACAAATGCGTCGGCGACTGGTAGGTCCATGCCCCTCAACGTAGCCGAAAGCCCGGGCCGGGCGGTGGCGTGAGAAGGAGTGGCTAGCCGCGATTGCGCACTAGATTCCTGGCCCATCCACCACCGAGCGGATCGATCAGCATGAGCAACGGCACCAGATCTGGGCCACCCGATCCGAAGCCGCAAGCGGCGATGGCGGTGCCTCCATTCCGACACATCGCGAGCGACTGGACGATGGGTCTTGTCTGGAGCGGGTCGGCGGCCTGGACCGTGGTGCATCAGCTCGGATTAGAGCCGACCGGACTCCTGGGTCTTTTCTTGCTGGTGACGTCGATCACCCTCGTACTAGCCCAACCGGCGCGCTGGTTGTTCTCCCGTTCATGGCAGAAACTCCAGGGCGGACGTCGCGCCCGGTGGTTGATGGCCTGCGTCGTGATGGGTGGACTGCTGGCCCTGGCAATCCCGATCGAGGACACGCCGCTGCGCAGCGTGGAGGAAACCGTTGAGGTGATCGCCACCGGGGAGAAGAATCCGGCTTCGGTGGGCACCGAGGTATGGGTCCTGGAGGCGACCGAAGACGGCCGGCCGGTTCCTTTCGCCAACCTCGACCTCACACGATCATGGGAGCTGAGGGAGGGCGCTCTTCTCTCGGCAGGCCAGAGCATGCCCGCTCCGATCTCCTGGGATGCCGAGGTGTCCCAGGAGACGGTTCTTGTCTTGGTCGCTCACCCCTACTCGGGAATCGCGGAGGTGACCCGAGGGGGCACCACCCAAAGGATCGATCTCTACGACGCGTCCGGGGTTGTGCGAGTGATTGAGCTCCCGCGCTCTTCTTGGCCGCGGTTGTATCACCTGAGTGTGGCGCTGGCGTCAAGTCTGTTCTTCGGGCTCATCCTGTTCGCGGCCGGTGTTTGGCTGATCCTCCGCCCACCCCACGGGACTCCAGAGTCCGAGCAGGAGAGCGAACCATCGGCCGATCCGGTCGATGGGAGGTTTGGCAAATGGGAATGGCTCGCTCTGGCAACTCCGCCCGCGGTGGTGTGGACGGTCTATCTGCTTACGTTCTGGCCCGGGGTGATGAGCCACGATTCGATCAATCAATGGGACCAGATCCTCTCGGGCAACTTCACGAATTGGCACCCGGCTTTCCACACGCTCACCGAGTGGGCACTCACCCGGGTTCGGGAGTCACCCGCAACGGTGGCGGCTGCCCAGGTTGCCGTCCTCAGCGGGGTCGTTGGCTGGGCGCTCGCCTCGATGCGCCGCCTTGGTCTGTCGACCAGCTCCGCCTGGCTAATCAGCGGCGCGGTTGCCATCTGGCCCGCCAACGGGATAACCGTCATAACGCTGTGGAAGGACATCCCCTATGCGATCAGCGTCCTCGCCCTTGGAGTAATCATCCTGCGAGAGGTTGATGGTCGCACTCGCCTGATCGACAAGCGTCCGGGATGGGTATTGGTGGTCGGCGTGACCGCTCTCGTCTCCCTGTACCACCATGCCGGCCTGATGGTCGCGATCGGGTCGATGGCGATCTTGTGGGTGGCGATGAGACAGCGAGCGATAATCGGAGCCGCCCTGCTGGCACTCATCGTCGTGGTAATGGTTCAGAGTGGGCTCTATCAGGCGGTTGGCATCTCCGGGACGGAACATCCCGGAATCACCGGGGTTGCCACCCATCACATCGCCGCGCACCTGGCAAGTGGCACCGAGCTCACCCCTCAGGAACAGTCCGAAGTAGCCGAGCTGATCCCTATCCCTGGCTCCTCCTGGTACGACTGCGAGCAGATCAACTCCATGATCTTCGATCCAAACTTCAGCATCGACTCCATGCATGACCAGGCCGCACGCGCGCGCTCAGTATGGTGGTCTTTGTTCACCCGAGACCCGGCGGTGGATCTTGGCCAACTCGCCTGCAAATCCCACGTGGTGTGGCACATTCGTCAGGTGCCCGGTGGCCACCGTTACGTGACTCAGTTGGGGCAGAGCGGTGACGGTGAGGTCTTCACAATCCTGGCCAATGACCTAGGGCTCGAGCTCAATCCGATCGTCGATCCGCTCACCGGCCCTTTGGCCGACGTAATCGTCAACACACAGCGACCATTCATTTCGTGGCTCTTTTGGCGGGGGCCTCTGTTCCTGTACGTTCTCCTTCTCGGTGCGGCCGTGGCCGCTCTTCGTGCCAGAGATTGGCGATACTGGGTTGTAGTAGTGCCCTCGGTCTTGGTAGCCGGCACGCTCGTCATCGCCGCACCGGCTCAGGACTACCGGTACATGTGGCCGGTTGTCCTAACGGGCATGACCCTCGGTCCATACTTGCTCTTCGCGGTATCTCGAAGAGAGACGGCCGACCCCGACCAGGCACTTCCGTCCGGAGATTCCATCGCCCAACCGTACGGCAATCAGCCCGACGGTGGGAAAGGAGCTATGCGGCCCGGCTGAGCGGTGGTTCGAACCCGGCGCATCGGATACCACTGAAGCGGTCGATTGTTTGGTTCGATGAATCCGGCCGGTCGCAGCATTGGAGCTCCGAGATGAGGACACCCTGCCCCAGGTCGTGATTGCAGCCCTTCGACTCGCAGAGAGCAAATGGGCGTTGTGGGTGATTTCCATACCTTGGAAACGACCACCAGCATCCGCCCGGCGGTCTAAGCGTCGAGCATCATTCAGTCCCCAGATCCCACCAACCAGACGCAGGTAGCACCTCCCCGACCGCTATCGTCAGTTACTTATGCGCGATCGACGTCACACGGTGTTGTCCGACATCTTGCCGCCAGAAGAGCGGGTCATCGAGGCCGTTGTGGCCCGGTATCAGCGGGTGGCCCCGGCGGTGACCCGGTTCGCTCGAACCCTCAGCAAGAACGAAGAACTACGGGTGCGCCTTGGATCGGAAGCGGCCAGCCGGCCGGGCGAGGTGGTACTCGACCCCCGCCTATTCCAGGCCGCCTACAGTCGCAGCGCGCCGGTAACGCCCGCCGAGGTAGCACTCGCCTCCGCCCTCCACGAAGTGGTGCACCTCGCCGTCACCGATTTCGAAGAGCAGCGACCCATCCCCCCCGAGTGGCTGCCCGAGGACGCTGAGGAGATCGTCGAGGAACCGGTACCACTTCTCGACGCCCTTTCCGAAGCAGGCGGACCGGCGGCCGAGGCGTTGTTCCTGGCGCTGGAGGATGCTCGACAGGAGATCGCCCACCTTTCGGCGTATCGAGGAGCCCAGTCGGTGCTCGAAGACATGTATGTCGCCGCCGCGCCAGATGCTCTCGCCCACGCCCGGCCGCTCGGGCAGTTCGCCCTCGCCTGCTTTCTCATCGTGGGTGAATATGCCGAGCGCGACCGCCTCCAGAAGCAGGTCGAACCGCACGTGGCGGCCGCCCTCGACGATGCCATGGCCTTCCTCGAAGGGGTGCGCGAATCGACCGACGTATGGGAGGTAGCCGACCGGGCGTTGCAACTGCTCCAGGTGGCCCGCCTGCATGGATTACTCACCGAAGTGTCCGGCACCCAGATGATCGGCGACCAGGAGCAAGCCGCCGAAAGCGACCGCGACTCGATCGCCGAGGGGGTCGACCGGGTGCGCCTCACCAGCCCGATCCTCCAGGACGTCGAGAGCTACGACGAGACCATCGAAGCAACTGCCGGCGACTCCGAAACGGAGGGCGACTCGGAGGCCGGTGGCGACCCATCGACCGAGCAACTAATCAGAGTCTCGGAGGCCCCGCTCATCTACCCCCCAATCGGACAGGGGGGCAAACTCGTGGTCGGGCAGTTCCCGGTGCGTTTCCGCCAATTCGCAGCCGAGGGACGCCAATCTCTCGACGGCGCCGCCCGCGCCTGGGGTGTCGCTCAGCGCCATATCTCCGGCGAGTTATGGCCCCTCTTCATCGCCAACCAGCGCCGGGGCTTGCGCTCCGGCTACGACGCCGGCGACCTCTCCCCCCATTCAGCCTTGTTTCTCGGCGCCGGCCTCTACCAGCGGATGTTCGAGCGGCGCGCCATCTCCAGTCGCCGCTCGTACGCGGTCAGCCTGCTCATCGATGGTTCCGCTTCGATGCTGCAGCCTCGCCGGCTGCCAGGTGGCGGCCGGGCCCCCTGGGGCATGGCGGCCGCCACTCTCGGGGCCTGGACCCTCGCCCGCCTTTCCGATGAGATACAGGTGGAGTTCGAGATGGCCCTCTTCAACCGTTCCTTCGCCGCGGCCCCCGCCGACACCGAAGCCACCTACGTCAAGCGCATGCACGGGTCGGCGGCCGGCCTGCGCCGCACTCAAGGCAGTCACGCCGAGCGGCTCACCCGCACCGTCAATCACTACGTGCTCAAGAGCTTCGACCAGCGATGGCGATCCACCGAAGACGCAGTGGCCGGCCTGTTCTGGACCGCAGCCGAACCGAGAGCGGCGACCGGCCAAGCGGCGCGCAACCGCGACGAGAGCCCGCCGGTCTCGATGTTCGAAAAGGCGGCCAACGTCGACGAGTTCAACGTCTCATACGCGGCCGAGCGGTTGCTCGCCCGCCGTGCCACGGTGCGCATCCTGGTGGTGCTGGCCGATGGCATGACCCGCGGATCAGTCGAGTCGCTCGCCGAGACGGTTCGCCAGGCCGAGTTCGCAGGCACCACCGTGCTCGGCATCGGAATCGGCGACGGCACCGTGCAGTCCGCCTACAGCCGCAACCAGGTGGTGGAACGACCCGACGCCCTTACCCGAGCGATGGTGGATGGAGTACGCTCCAGCCTTCGCCGCAGCCTGGCGCTGTGGGGAGCCGACACCTGGTGGGCTCGCTCGCAGTGGCACGACCAAGACTGGAATGTGAATGCCTGACTCCGCGATCTTCGAAGACCCTGCCGGCGAGGGAAAACCGATCGAGCTCGAAACCTTCGACGTCCCCAAGGATGTCCCCGACCGCAAGCAGCGCGTATCTAAGATTCCCGAGCCGGATCCCTTCTACCTCGACCTCGGAATGCTGTACCGGCTGGCCCGGCTCGAGAAGGTGCGTCGCGACCACGCCGCGGAGCAAGTGCCTCTGCATCTGGCTCTCCGGGGCCACATGGGTACCGGGAAGGACCACGACCTCGAGCAGTTCGCGGCCCTGCTTCGCCTCCCCTACTACCGCATTCCGCTGACCGGCGAAGTGCGCGACATCACCTTGATCGGCTCGGTCAAGCTGCACGGCGACGGCAAGGGCGGCACCGAAAGTCGATGGGAAGACGGCGACATCACCCGGGCGCTGCGGGGCACGGCCCTGATCAACCTGTCCGAGCTGAACGCCGCCGGCGCCGAAACGCTGTTCGCCCTCCACGGGCTCCTCGACCGCTACCACGCCCTCGATCTACCCACCGGCGACAACGTGAAGTTGCGCGATGACACTCGCTTGTTCGGCACCATGAACCCGACCGATTTGCGCGACTATGCGGGCACCCAGACGCTCAACAAAGCGTTTGCCGACCGCTGGGTGATCTGGGAGAAGGACTTCCCGGTCGCCGAGCAGCTGACAGGCATGCTCACCCGCCGCTACCCGACCATGAAACCCGAGTTTGTCGAGCTCATCTCCCGGCTCGCAGTCGAAGTGAACGAGTCGTTCACGGCCAGCGACAGCCGCACCCGAGTGGAGACGCCCATGAGCCTGCGAACGGTGCTGGACCGCATTCCGACCGGCCTCCGCATGTCGGCTGAAGCCGAAGACCCCCTGCGAACTGCCTGGGAGGACTTCGTACTCCCCCACGTCGACGCCTACGACCGCGACCACTATGAGACCGTCTGGAGCGCAGTCGCCCGCAAGGGGCCAAAGGGGCCGCCGTTTTCCTAGGCCTTCGGCCGGCTAACCGCCAACCGCCAACCGCTGACTGCCAGCCGCCCGAGAGCTCTCTGCTTCGGTGGGCGGTGGGCGGTATGCGGTGGGCTCGGCGCCGACGAACCGCTACAGCTAAACCATCCCGCTGTTGTTGCCGAAACCTGCACTATGGGTTCGGCACAACTCCACCTGCGACACAACGCCCGCCAGCGCGTCCTGGCCGGGTACGGGGGCGCCGTGGGTTTTGGCCTCGCCGCCACCATCATTTGGTGGGTGTTCGGCGAGGCCGTCACCGGGGCCGGACTGGCGGCGACGCCGGTACTGGCAGTCGCCCTGCTGATGGCCCAGCGTATCGGATCGGTCTCGGTGCGGACTGCTCGCCTCGCATTCGCCGATCCATCGGTATACGTCGAAGATGACCGGCTCGTCATCGAGGACGCGACCACGCTCGAGGGACCACAATCGATCCCGTGGGAGCTGGTCAGATCAGTACACATCGGGCCCGACGTTGCCGGATGGATGGTCGGGACCTACGCCACCTTCGCCCGCAGCCAGGAGACCCAGCTGGGGCGCTATCCCCAGCTGCCGAACGCCGTCATCGTCCTCAACCAACCGGTATACGTGAACCAGGCAAGACGCCGGATGCTCCGGCTGTGGCACCTTTCGTCGCCTCCCTCCCCCTCCCGGCCGACTCATCGCATTTGGCTCACCGTTGCCGACCACGACGCTGCCTTCCTGGTGTTTGCAGATCGAGGGTTCGAACCGGCCTGGGCGACCGCCGACAACCCGCTCCCCGTCTGGGATTGAGCTCCCGCTGGGAGATAGTCCTCACTACCGTGTGACCCACTATGCGCCCATATCAAATCGGTGATCCCGATGTCGATCGGCTGATCGACGAGCTCGTGGCCGCGGCCGGGGGCGGTACCAACGCCGACCTGGTCGGAGAAATGATTGTGACAACGTTGAAGCTGCTGCGTGATGACGCGGATCGGGGCGACGTCAAGCTGGCCAACGCCGCCCTCAAGGAGATGCGCTATCCCTTCCGTATCTTCTCCCGCTTCAAGGATGTCCACAAAGTAAGCATCTTCGGGTCGGCCCGCACCCAACCAGATTCGCCCAACTACAAGATGGCTGCCGACTTCGCCCGCATCATGACGGAAGACCGCAATTGGATGGTGATCACCGGTGCCGGCCCCGGCATCATGGAGGCCGGCAACGAGGGCGCCGGCCGGGAACGGTCGTTCGGTGTCAACATCCGGCTGCCGTTCGAGGCCGACGCCAACCAGCATGTCCTTCCCGACCGCCTCATCAACTTCAAGTATTTCTTCACCCGCAAACTGATCTTCGTCAAGGAGTCCCACGCGTTCGCCCTGTTTCCGGGCGGGTTCGGCACCATGGACGAGGCGTTCGAGGCCCTGACGCTCATCCAGACCGGCAAGACCCCAATGGCGCCCATCGTCTTGCTCGAATCGGAGGGAACGGGCTACTGGGAGACCTGGGAGGCGTTTGTGCGCGACGACCTGCTCGGAAACGGAATGGTCACCATCGAGGACCTCGGCCTGTTCACGCATGCCCACGATGTGGTCAAGGCCGCCGATGCCATTTGCGACTTCTACCTCAACTACCAATCGGAGCGCTACGTCGACGGCATGCTGGTCTTGCGGATGCTGCGGGGGCCAGACGACGCCGCGCTCGAGATGTTGAATGACGAGTTCTCCGACATCGTCGTGTCGGGTGGGATCGCCCGGGTTCAAGCGAGTCCGGCGGAGCTAGCCGAGGATGATTCACCGGACCTGGCACGAATCAGTTTCGAGTTCAACCGGCGTCATTTCGGCCGTCTCCGCCAGCTCATCAACAAGCTAAATACGCTGTAACCGCCTCATCACCGAGCGTTTCTCCCCGGCTGAGCAGGGCACCGAGCGCTAGCCTGGCCAGGAAATGCGCGAAATTCTGGCGGATCTTGTTGCCGAACAACAAGGCCTCGACCAATTCCTCCAGAGCATCGACTACCGCAGGTGGTCGACGGCCACCCCGGCGGCGGGATGGGACATCCGCGACCAGGTGAGCCACCTGGCGAGCGGTGAGGAATTGGCCTTCGGCGCCATCGATGAGGGAGTGGCGGCCGTCACGGCGGTCCTGAAAGAGCACGCCACCATCGACAGCTTCACCGCCGCCGGCGTGAAACGGGGCCGGGAAATGCGGCCCGGCCAGGTCATCGAGTGGTGGCGCCATTCCCGTGCCGATGTGGTCGATGCGCTCTCTCGGATGACCGGAGCAGAGCGCATCCCCTGGCTGGCGGGAGATATGTCGGCCAAGAGCTTCGCCACGGCTCGCCTGATGGAGACGTGGGCCCACGGGCTCGATATCCACGCGGCAGTCGATTCCGACCCGGTGGACACCACCCGACTGCGTCATGTCGCCTTCCTGGGATGGGCCACGCTTCCATTTGCCTTCAAAGAATCCGGGGAGGACTACCCGGCCCCGATCCGCGTCGAGCTGCGGGCACCCGAATACCAGAAGTGGGTCTTCGGCCCGGAGGATGCCGAGCAGGTCATCCGGGGCGAAGCGGGCGAGTGGTGCCGGGTTGTGGTCCGACGGGTCGACGCCAAGGACACCGAGCTGGAAGCCACCGGGGAAGTAGCCGCTCGCGCCCTCCGAATCGCCAAAGCGTATTTGTGAACCGGCTCGTCGGCGTCGTCCACCTTGCTCCCCTGCCGGGAGCACCCGGTTTCGGGGGCAACCTCGACCGCGACCTCCAGAGGGCGGTCACCGACGCCAGCCACCTGGCCGATGCCGGGTTCGACGCGGTGATCATCGAGAACTTCGGCGATGCACCGTTCTTCGCCGACGCGGTCCCGGCCGCGACGGTGGCGGCCATGACCCGCGCGGCTGCCGCCATCGGCCAGGCCGTGGACATCCCGTTCGGTGTCAACGTCCTCCGCAACGATGCGCTGGCGGCGCTCTCTATCGCCGCGGCCACCGGAGCCGACTTCATACGAGTGAACGTATTGACCGGCACCATGTCGACCGACCAGGGTGTCATTACCGGCCGGGCGGCCGAGGTGATGCGCCTGCGGCGAGCGCTCGGACTTGCAACCGAGGTCTATGCCGACGTCATGGTGAAGCATGCCGTCCCGCCGCCCGGCATGACGATCGAGCTAGCCACCGCGGATACCGTTAGCCGGGGCATGGCGGACGCAGTGATTGTGAGCGGCGAGGCCACCGGCGATGAGCCCGATCGCGACCTTGTCAGACGAGCCGCCACTGCCGCAGCCGGCAAGCCGGTATTTATCGGGTCGGGGGCGACGGAGGCCAACGTCCACTCGCTGCTCGAAGTTGCGGCCGGCATCATTGTCGGTACCGCACTGAAGATCGATGGAGTGACCACCAACCCGGTCGATCCTGCCCGGGCGGCCTCGTTTGTGAAGGCGGCCCGGTGAGCGTTCACGTCTACCAGCCGGGCGATCTGGAGGTTCTGTCCAGCATGGGCACCGTTTCCTTGCTCGACGGCAAGCCCTTCATTCATACCCATGCGGCTTTCGCCGACGCCACCGGCCGGCCATTCGGCGGACACGTCAACCACGGTTGCGAGGTGTGGGCGCTCGAGGTCAAGATCGAGGAGTTCGAGGGCCCGCCTCCGGTCCGTCTGTTCGACGAAGAGACGGGGCTCTCGCGGTGGCAGAGCAGCCCCACCGTAGCGTGAAGACGGATCGGTCGCTGCGAACGAGCCGGGTGACCGGCTTTGGTCAGAAGGCCCATATGCAACAGCTGACCGGAATCGACGCCACGTTTCTCAATATGGAGACGCCCACCCAGCAGGGTCATGTGGGCGGCGTCGTCGTGGTGGACCCGTCGACGGCGCCGGAAGGCTGGGGCTTCGACACCATCCGAAAGCTGATCGAGGAGCGCATTCATCTGCTGCCTCCGTTCCGGCGTCGACTCGTCACCGTGCCCCTGGAGCTGGACCATCCCTACTGGCTGGACGATTCCAACTTCGACCTCGATTTCCACCTCCGCCACATCGCGGTGCCGGCGCCGGGCGGGCGCACCGAGCTCGCCGAGCTGGTGGCAAGGATCCATGAGCGCCCCCTCGACCGGTCCCGACCGCTGTGGGAGATGTATGTCATTGAAGGCCTGGAGGGGGGCCGGGTCGCCACCTATACCAAACTCCATCATGCCGCCATTGACGGAGTCTCCGGTGCGGAGATCCTCACCATCCTTCTCGACCCCGACCCGGATGGGCGCGAGATCAATCCGCCGGATGGGGATTGGGAAGGCAAGGCGGTTCCCAGCCCGATGTCGATCCTGCTCCGCAGCGCACTGCAGACGGCGTTGAACCCGGCCCGGGCGCTGCGGGTTGGCTATGAGTTGATTCGGTCGATCCCCGGCCTCAAGCCGCTCCAATCGCTACCCGCCCTCGTCGGGCTGGGAAGGGATCGCAACGAATTTCTGTCCCGGCCGACCCTGATCGCCCCTCGCTCACTCCTCAACCAGCCGATCACCGCTCACCGGCGCTGGGCTTTCGGCAAGATCTCGCTGGATACCGTCAAGGTGATCAAGAACGCGGCCGGCACCAGCGTGAACAATGTGGTGATCTCGGCCTCCGCCGGTGCGGTCCGCAACTGGATTCTGGAGCACGGCGACCTCCCCGAGCGCTCGCTGCAGGCTCTGATACCCATCTCGATTCGGACCGAGGAAGAGAGGGGCGAGATCGGAAACAAGGTGTCCGGCATGATCGCTCCCATCGGGACCCACATTGCTGACCCGGTTGAGCGACTCGACTTCGTCCACCACACGATGGAGGTCGCCAAGGAGGCTCACTCGGCGACCCCTGCCACCCTGCTCCAGGATTTCGCTCAGTTCGCGCCACCGGCGGTGGCAGCCCGGGCCGCCCGGCTCGCCTACCGCAATGGCCGGGGCGGCAGATGGACACCGTTCAACCTGGTCATCTCCAACGTGCCCGGTCCCAGCTTTCCGCTATACCTGGCCGGCGCTCAACTCGAGGGCCACTACCCCGTGTCCACCATCACCGACGGCGCCGCGCTCAACGTCACGCTTCACAGCTACCTCGGCCAGCTTTGCTTCGGATTGGTTGCAGACCGTGATCTCATGCCAGATCTATGGGCGGTCCTGGCTTCCATCGAGTCGGAGGTCGCCGAGCTGGAGGCGGCGCTCACGTGAGACGTCCAGCCCTCATCCAGGCGCTGGCCGAGCCGGTGCGGGCTACCGGAGAGCTGGCGACTTCGGTGAGTCTGCTCCCGTTCCTGCGGCTGCTTCCCCGCGGCGACGGCCATGCTGTCGTGGTCCTCCCCGGATTCATGGCTTCGGATGGATCGACGGGTCCCCTTCGAGGTCTGCTCGGCGCGCTCGGTTATCAGGCGCAGGGCTGGGGACTTGGCCGCAACGTTGGCCCCACCGAGCGAGTCGTCAACCAGATGCCAGCCCTGATAGATGGCATCGTCCGGGAGTTCGGGGGGGCGGTGTCGGTCGTGGGGTGGAGCCTGGGCGGCATCTACGCTCGCCACCTGGCCGCCCGAACCCCGCAGCTGATCCGATCGGTGGTGACGCTCGGGTCGCCGGTCAGGTCTGAGGCCCGCGGCACTACCAACGCCTCTCCCCTGTTCGAAGCCCTCCGGGCGATTCACGTGCCCGGCCATCCCCTGCTGGACGAGGGACACCCGCTGCCGGTGCCGGTTACGGCGGTCCACACCCGCAGCGACGGAATAGTGCCCTGGGAAACCTGTCTGATCCAAGCGGCACCAAACGCCGAAAACCTGCGCGTGCGCGGGAGCCATCTCGGCCTCGGGTTCAACCCGGCGGCGATGTACGTCATAGCCGACCGGCTCGCCCAGCCGATCGGGGCCTGGAGCCCGTTTGAGGCACCGGCTCCGTATCGCCGGATCATCACGCGGGTTCAGGGACCGGCACGCCGCGTGTAAGGAGGCTTGGGCCTGACCAACATCGCCCCGCCCTCACCGACGGTTAGGCGTCGCCGGCCGAATCCTTCTTGATCTCGAAACCGGTCTTGACGAGGAGGCGGATGAGAGCCGCGGCCGGGTTCTTGAATTGAGCAGCCCGGAGCGCGTCGCCATATTCCTCGAATTGGCCGATCATCTTCTCGAACACATGGGTGAGGCTGATCGTGTGAAGGTCGTTCAACGGGCTGCGCCCGAAGGCGACCAGCCTGGTCCGCACCATCCGATCCGGCGGGCTGGCTTGGTAGTAGACGAGGTGTTTTTCGACGTCGCGTGCCACTTCATGAACCCCGTCCTCATACAGCCAGGCCACCCGCTGCAAGACGGTGTGGAGCGTGTGGTGATCGGTCAGCCCGACATTGAAGACGGCCTCTCCCTGCTTGACCTCACCAATGATGACGTCGACCGTGTCCGGCTCGAGCTTCAGAACAGGGTCCTCCACCAGCAAGGCAGGCGATTCGCCCTTGCCGTGTGAGTCGGCGATGTAGATCGGGCCGGGAAATCGCACGGCGATGATGTCAACATCGGTGACGGTCTGATAGTTGTCCGGGGTTGTCTCTCGCAACACCTCAAACTCGGTGATCGTGAAGTAGCCGTTGAGCCGAAGGTACGCCTCAACCAGATCGACGCCGATGTCCATTACTGCCGTCCCTGGTTGAGTTTCTCACCGAGCGCCCGCAGCCGGTCGAAGGGGTAGATGCCGGTGTGGTGGTCGTCGGGGGAAAAGGTGAAGTTGAGCGCATACGCTCCCACCAGGGATGCCGCCAGGATCCGGACCGTGGCCGCGTCTCCCATCCAGGAGGGGCTGCCGTCGGGCCCCAGGCAGGCGGCGCACTCGCAGGCGGCCCGCAGCGCCGGGGCCGCCAGGGCGGTGACGGTGCCATCCTCCCAGGTGAGCACCAGGGTCGCTCCCTCCTCGACCTCGATCCGCCCGGGAATGTCCATGGCCGGGAAGGCTACCGCTTGGGTGGGGTCGAACGGTCGGCCGCGCCGCGGCCTACCATCTCGGGCCGTGATCAAGCCAAGCCTCAACGTTCGTGCCGGCCATCCCGACTTCCTCGACCTCGATTGGGAGTCGTCGATCCGCGACTGGACCCACCCCCGCCTCATGGACCTTCCCAAGGGCATTTCCCGCCACGAAGTTCGCTTCGTTGGATACGACGAAGGCATCTACGCCATCAAGGAGCTCCCCCGGCAGCCGGCTACATCGGAGTGGGACAACCTGCGCTGGCTCGAATCGGTCGGTGGGCCGGCCGTCATCGGCACCGGCTACGTGGTGCGGGAGGGAGTCGACCCGTCCGAGGAGTGGTCGACGGCGGTGATCACCAAGTACCTTGATCATTCCTTCTCCTATCGTGAGCTTCTCCAGGGCCCCGGCTTCGGAAAACGTCGCAACCAGATGTTGGATGCCTTTGCCGCCCTCCTCACCGAGCTGCACATCCTGGGTCTCTATTGGGGTGATTGCTCACTGTCGAACGTCCTCTACCGGTACGACGCCGACGCCATCGCCGCCACCCTCGTCGACACCGAGACCGCCGAGGTCCATGCCGATGGGCTTTCACCCGGCCAGCGGGAGATGGACCTGGAGGTCATGATCTCCAATGTGGCCGGCGGCATGGCCGACATTGCCTCGGCCGCCGGACGGGACATCGACCAAGCCGATCTCAATCTGGGCGAGGACATCGCCGATCGATACCGCGGGCTGTGGGCCGAACTGCACCGGGAAGAGTCGATCGGGCCGAATGAGCGCTATCTCATCACCGAACGGATCCGGGCTCTCAACGAGCTCGGCTTCGAAGTTGATGACCTGTCGATCGAAACCAGCGATGACGGTGACCGGCTTCGCTTCAATCTGAGAGTGGGAAGCCGCCGCTTTCACCGCAACCGTCTCCAGGAGCTGACCGGGCTCTGGACCAGCGAAAAGCAAGCGCGCTCGATTCTCGGCGACCTCCACTACTACCTGGCCCACCAGGTTGACGGTGACTCGGCGACCGGCAAGGCGGTGGGCGCAATTCGATGGCGAGTCGGCGTCTTCGAGCCGTGGCTGGAGCGGATCCGGGAAGTGAGCCCGGGCGACGCGGATCCACTGCAGGTGTTCTGCGACTTTCTTCACCATCGGTTCGTCATGTCACGTGCCGCCGGCTTCGACGTCGGCAACAACGCCGCGTTCGACGACTGGGCTAAGAGCGGGCGCCCCGGTTACGACCTGGAGTAGCGAGTCCCAAGTCCCAGGTCCCGGGCCGGTCGCCCGTCGCCGGTCCCGCGTGGTGATGGTTAGCGTATGCGCGATGGACGACCGCCCGAAGGCCGCCAACCCGACCAAGCGCATCCTGCAGACCGTGGCATCGCTGGCGATTGTGGTGGGGATCTTCGTCTTCGCGTTTCCCAAGTTCGCCGACTATGGGGACGTCTGGACCGAGATCACCGCCATGACCTGGTTCGAGGTGGTCACGTTGTTCGGGGTGGCCATCTGGAACCTCGTCACCTACTGGTTCGTGCTCACCGCGGTGATGCCGGGGCTCACCTATCCGCAGGCGGCGGTATCCAATCAGGCATCGACTGCGGTGGCCAACACCCTCCCCGGCGGCGGAGCCATTGCGGTCGGCGTCACCTACGCCATGTACCGGTCGTGGGGATTCGGCAAGAGCGCGTTCGCGCTGGCGGCGGTCGTGTCCGGCGTGTGGAACAACTTCGTCAAGCTCGGGATGCCGGTGCTGGCCCTGGCCTTGCTGGCGCTCGAAGGCAACATCACGGCCACCCGGGTGGTCGCAGCCGTGGCCGGCATCAGCGTGCTGCTCGGCTTCATCGCCCTGTGGAGTCTGTTTCTCTACAAGGAATCCCTGGCCCGCCGCATCGGCAGCCGCGTCGGCGACATCGTCAGCCGGCTGCGGGCCCTGATCCGCAAGCCGCCGGTGTCCGACTGGGGCGACGCCGGAGTTCGATTCCGGGCTCAGGCGCTCGGCCTGCTCCGCACCAGATGGCTCCGCCTCACCGTCGCAACGCTGGTCAGCCACATATCCCTCTACCTCGTCCTGTTGATCACGCTCCGCCACGTCGGGGTTGGCAACGGCGTCCTGTCCTGGATTCAAGTGCTGGCCGTGTTCGCCTTCATTCGGCTGATCTCGGCACTGCCGATAACCCCGGGCGGGGTGGGCGTGGTGGAGCTCGGCCTCACCGTCGGCCTGCAGGTGGCCGCCGATTTAGCCGGCGTCAGCGAGGCTCTGTTCCAGGCCAAGATCGCCGCGGCCGTGCTGGTGTTTCGGGCCATCACCTTCCTGCTGCCGGTTCCGCTCGGCGCCATCTCCTACCTCATATGGCGAGGCAACACCAGCTGGCGAGAATCAGCTCCGGCGGACGATGAGGAGGGCGACCGCACCGGCGGCGACGCCGAGGCCGGCGCCCCCGATGCTGTCGAGCGGGAGATGGGCGCCCACGTAGACCCGTAGGGTGGCGGCACCGGTGGCGAGCGCCCACAGGAGGGCCGACCAGCGCTTGCCGACGTACGGGGTGGCGATGACGGCGATGGCGCCTCCGTCGATGCGATAGTTGATCGCCTTCTCGAGCGTGAGCCCGCCCGGCCGTGGTCGGTCAACGATCAGCTTCACCAGCTTGGCGAACACCCACATGCCGAAACCGGTCGAGACGAGGGCGAGGGCCGGCTGGCGCCGGCGGGTGAGATACCAGGTGAGGGCGCCGGCCACGAACGGGGCGACCACCATTCCGAACTGCATGACTGGATACAACGGCCAGGCGATCCAGTCCGGCCATCCGTTGACGAACTCGAACAAAGGCTCCTCGCCGGGTGGAATCTTGTCGTCCCACACCAGAGCGGCGCTCACCAGGAACACACCCGAGCCGGCCGCCAGGGCCACGATCTGGTCGCGGCGGGTGTCAATCATCGGATGCGACCTCGGGCGACGCCCGGTTGCGCAGCCACCAGACGTGCACGATGGCGGCCACCCCCACTGCGGCCGCGGCGCCGAGCAGCGTTCCGGCGATGACGTCGGTCAGCCAATGGGCGCGCAGGTAGGTGCGGCTCATCGCCATGAAGAAGGCAAACCCCACTGCCACCAGCTCCCAGATACGGCGGTGGGGGCCGGCCGGGAGGAACACGATCACGAGCGCAACCGCGGTCACTGCGCCGGCAATGGCATGGCCGGAAGGGAACGACGCGCCGGTGGTGGTAACCAGCGGGTCGAGTGGACGGGGCCGGTCATAGAGAAACTTGAACAGCGTCACCGAGACCTCAGCGACCGCGATCGACGCCAGCCAGACCGTCAGCCATTCCCACCGCTTCTGGACCCACAGCATCCCCGTCATCACCACCCGCAGGGGCGCGGTGACCCAGCTGCTCCCGAGGTAGTTGAACACCTCGGCAGAGAAGGTCAGGAAGCCGTTCTCGATGGTGACCATCGCGTCGTGGAACCAGTCGTCAAGCGGCTGCAGAGTCGAGCGGCTCAGCGCCATCCAAACCATCACTACCGCCGCGCTCGCATAGAGCGTGACTGCACCCCCCACCGCCCAGCGGGGATCGTCGAACAGCCTGGGATGGTGGTGCTGGCGAGGAACCGTCATCCCAGCAGGCCTGCCGAACGCAGCGCCTGGCGAACCTCGGCGGCGGGAAACAGACCGAGTGCGTCTTCGACATCTCCCGCCAGCCGATCGACGCCCGGCCCCGAAGCATCAAACTCATAGGTGATGCATCCACCCTCGAACACCCGGTACCACGTACCGACAAAGCTCGGCTTGGGGAGCAAGTCATCGAGCCGATCGAGCAGATCGTTGAGCTCGAGGCCCCGGACCGACTGACTCTCGCCGGGCATCTGCAAGGTGGCGGTCTTGGCGAGGGCGTCTTGCTCGTCGACGATGATCATCGGTCGATCGCGACGGGCTGCGACCGCCACCTTGTCGGCGAGCGGGTCGTCGCTGGTGTCGAAAACGACGAACACATTCCGATCGTTGATTTGTCGCGCCTCGAGCTCGCTTTCGATGCTTCGGGCATGCTCAGCCTCGGCCGGCTGGCCGGTGACGGGCACGATGACGATGGTGACGTTGGAACCAATCAGCTCGACGTCCCGAAACTCGGTAACGGCGTCGTCCATACGACCACCCGCCAACGAAGCCGAGCTCACGTCGCAGGCCGGGGTAAGGGTCACCTCGAGGAAATGCGAACCGAGGCGGTCCGAATCCAGCCAGAACCGACTCAGACCCCGTTCCGGAACCAGATCCTCGTACGACCATCCCGCGTTTAGGTCGTTCAGGCACGGAACGAACTCGGCCGTCTCCACCGCCTGCATCTCCAACATGATGGCGCCGGAGAAGGCGGATATGACCTGCGGGTCCGCCGGACAGACGGGCACCGACAACCCCAACTGGGAGTTTCCGCAGGCGGAGGCGGCCAGGGCAAGGGCCAGCACGACCAGGGCACGCCGGATCATACGAAACCGGCTCCGGTGAGGTTCTCAACGACGAATCCGGCGAACCAAAGCAGACCCAGAACCGCGCCGGCGGTGAGCGCCAGCCGGCGGCGGCTCCACCGTTGCACCGAGATCGGCTCGCAGGGTGGTGCCATGTCCTTGAAGGTTTGCAGAAGGTCGGGCTCGCCGGCGGCCACGTACTGCTTGTGAGCAGAGCGGGATTGGGTGGGAATTGTTATGCCACTCGTGGCCGCAAAGGCCTCGGCAACGTCGTCGGGGGTGAAGTAGTTGAGGGCGGCCTCGTACACATGGGCGGGATCGTGTCTCAGGCCGAGGACGATCATCATGTTGGCGAGATCGACTGCCTGCCGCCATGGGCTGGGCCGCACAGTGGCAAATGCCACGTCGATGAGCTTGACCTCACCGTCGTGCACCATCACGTTGGCCGGCTTGATGTCACGATGGGCGAGCCCCGCATCCCACAACTTGCGAATAATGAGAAGCGCCTGGTCAATGACGGCGTCGTCGACGATGGCATCGCCCAGCTCCTCGGCGCCGAGCAGGAATTCGGTGACCAGGAGGTACTCGCGCTCGGGAGTGATCTCGACGATCCCGTAGGGCTCGGCCGACGGGAGCGCCGCCTCCTGCATTCGTAACAGGATGTAGTCCTCGTATTCCACCAGCCTCCGCACGGATGAGAACTTGACTTCATCCTCGAGGGAACCGTTCAAAATGGTCCGACCTACCTTGTACCAGCGGTCTGAGCGGAGGTGGGTTTGCGAGTACAGCTTGGCGAAAAGGTGAATCTCAGGCTGATTCGGGTCGGTACTCGCGACCGTCAGCCGCAAGGGCGTCGACCCACCCGATCCCTCAAGTCCGAACGGTTCCAACGCCAGCAACTCGATGCCGAGCTGGTCTTGGACTGCTTGCTTGATGGCAGCTCCCCGGGCTCCGCCGACGTCGAGGTGAGCAGTCACGCCCCGTTTGTTGACCACCGGAAACACCGATTCGGGCACGAACAGCTTGAACACGAGCACGGCGACGGCGAAGCCGGGCAAAGCTCCAAAGATGGCGTCACTCGGATGGTCGACTCCCAGGTAGAGGCGGGCGACAATGAGCAGCCCGACGATTACCTCCGCCCCGGTCATGAACCGGTTTCGTCCCTTCCCCTTGGGGAACAGCGACATACCCATCACCCCGAATGTGACCGCCAGGCCCGCTACCGGAGCGGAGGGATGGCTGTAGCCGGTCCAGGGACCGATGACGTCGACGAAGGGCCGGGGTCGGGCGACGGCCAGCTCGAGCCCGTTGACCAGCAGCATCACGATGAACAACGCCCCCAGCAAGCCGAACAGGTGCCGCCATCGCTTGTAGAAGATGAGCACCAGGATGGTGGCCCATCGGAGGGGGCGGATGAACCATTGCGACCCGAGAGCATGGAGCGCGTCCATGACCTTGGTGACTCCATCGCTGCGGAGATCCTGCAGCCAGCGCAGCACCGTCATGTCGCGGTCGGTCCACCAGTTGGTGGTTTCGGTGAACACGAAAAGCGATATCCACACCAGCACCATGATCAGGCCGGTGATGACCCAGAACCAGCCACTGGCCCGCAGCTCGCGAGGCAAAGGTGGCTTCTCGCCGGACGGCCGCCGGCGGCGGCCGGTCAGGCGCAGTGAACCGATTCTCAGCTCTCGCCGGGCTCCGATACCGGCCAGCTCGGATCCGAGCCTGCCGGCCGTATGAGGTGGATTGATTTCAGCCATGAACCATCGATCTTACGGCTACCAGCGGAATGCTGCACTAGCGTACTGGGAGGCCAAATACTGGGGGCACTAATGACCGCGCCATCAACCAAGAGAAGGATCGGCTTCTTCGATTGGGTCAACCGCCGGATCGGACTTGTGACCGTTGTGCTCGTCGTCGGCGCGATTGGGTTCCTGTTTGTCGGTGATGCAATGAAGACCGACGAGGACGTCTCTTTCGATCCGACCGGGGAGCTGTACGACACCGCCGAACGGGCCGAAGATCGGTTGTCGCCGGCCACCTCCGTGACCGGAGCGGTGTTTCTGGTCGAGGACCCTGACGGTGGCGATGTGCTCAATCGTGCCGCCCTGCTGGAGTACAAGGAGAATTCGGACGCGTTGAGGCGTGATTCCACTGCGCAGACGCATCTGGTTTCGGTGTTCAACAATGACGTCGGAGTCGAGATCGACGGGGTGTTCTCGATCGCCGATGCGATCGACGCGGCCCTTCCGTCGGGCTTGACCGGAGCGACCGACACCGATGTGAAGCTGGCGCTCAACGACCTGCTGGCGCTCGGCTCACCCAGCCGCGGACTGGTTTTCAATCTCTCGCAGGATGCCACCGCCGAACCGGCGCTGGTCGACGGACAAGAGATCACGTTGTGGGAGTCGCCGGTCTTCCTCTCCGACGTGCGCTACAACCTCGATTCGTTCCCGGGAACGACCGAGGACGACCGCTTCCTCGAGGCCGAGCTGTGGCTGCGTGAGGCTCAGACGACCTTGCGGGGCGAGCAGAATAGCATGGAGGCGATCGGCGTCGCCATCGACTTCAACACCTCCTTCAACGAGTCGTTTGAGGAAGGTGGGCCCTTCATCTTCCTGGCCGTCGCCTTCATCATGCTGCTGGTGGGAGCGCTGTTGCGGTCCTACTGGGCAGCCGTCACGGTCGCGGCCGGACTCTCGCTCACCATGATGGTCTTCAACGGGTTCATCGGCGTGCTCCAGCTCGAGGTGTCCCCACTCCTGCAGCTGATCGTGCCGATCGCCATGATCAGCTTCGGTGTCGACTTCTTCATTCACGCCTCCGGACGGGCCCGGGAGGCCCAAGTGGAAGGAGCCGACCGCCAACATGCCTATCCCCTCGGGTTGAGCCTCGTCTTCAAAGCTCTCCTGATGGCAGCCCTGTCTTCGGCCGCCGCCTTCCTCTCCAACGCCGCGTCGGGCATCGAAGCCATCACCGAGTTCGGTGTGGGCGCGGCAATCGCTCTGCTGGTCGGCGCCGCCATCCTCGGACTGGTGGTCCCCAAGTGGCTGCTGGCGATCGAGGAGCGGGTGGGTCCCTCCCCCGCCGATCGCGGCCTGATGATCACCTACAAGATCGGATTCGTCTTCGTGGCTCTGATTGCCGGCGTCATGGTGGCGATGAACGTGGTGTTCCCGACGATCGGCGTCGTGATCTTCGTGATCTTCTCGCTGCTGTTCATCTATCTGCCTTATCGACTCACCCGCCGTCGCAATGCACGCGCCGTGGCGAAGGGCCGTCCCATGACCGACGAGGTGAAGGGCGCCGGGCATGGACTCCAGGCGGCGGGCACCATCGTTCACTTTCTCGCCCGGTGGCGGGTCATCACCATCCCGGTGATCGGCCTGCTGGCTGCCGCCGGGGTATGGGCTGCCTTCCAGGTCGAGTCCGAGTTCCAGCTCAAGGACTTCCTGCCCGAGGACAGCAGCCCGATCGTCTCGCTCGACAAACTGGATGAGCATTTCCCTGGTGAATCCGGCGGACCCGGCTTCATCTTCGTCGAGGGCGATCTGACCGAGCCTTCGACCGTCGTGGCGATGGAACGGGCGCTCCAGCGCGTCGTGGACTCGGGAGCGGATCTCACCGTCGATTTCAACGGGGACGTCAAGACCGGCGACAGCGCCGTCACCATCCTCAGGACCGTGATCGCCTCGCCGGCTGCTACTGCGGCGGTGACCGAGGCCACCGGAGTGGCAATCGTGGACGACGACGGAAACGGTCTCCCGGACACCGCGGCTCAGGTGGCCGCCGTGTATCAACATGCCTACGCGAACGGCGTGGTGAATGACGCCGGCCAAACCGTGTTCAGTGTGGAGAACGTGCAGAACGCCTTGTATGTCGGGGGGCCCAATCTGCAAGCAACCGCTTTGTCCATCGGGATTCCATCATTTACTGATGGAGCGATCGTCGATCGGGCTCACGCCGAACTGGACGCGGCGGCTGCCGAGCTCGAGACGTCGATAGGCGGGGTCACCGAGATCGTGAGCGCGTCGGGCGATGCGATCACCCAGAAGAACACGCTCGATGCCTTCATCAGTGCGATGGTGTTCAGCATCCCGATCGCGGTGGTGCTCGCCACGTTGATCGCAGCCCTCATCATGCGGTCGCTCACGTACGCCATCACGGCCATCGTTCCGATCCTGCTGGTGGTGGCCTGGGTGTACGGCTACATGTGGGTCACCGACCTCAAGGTCAACCCGGTGACTGCCACCATTGCTGCGATTGCGATCGGTATCGGCATCGACTTCGCCACCCACTTCACCGTTCGCTTCCGGGAGGAGTTCGCGGGTGAGCCGAGTCGATTCCCGGCGCTGCGACGGGCCGGTGAAGGGACCGGCGGCGCCCTGGCCATCTCGGCGGCCACATCGATCCTCGGCTTCTTCGCCCTCAGCCTGGCTCCGACCCCGATCTTCGCCACCTTCGGAATCTTGACCGCAGTGATGATTGCCATCGCCTTTGTCGTCTCGATTGTCGTCCTGCCGAGCCTGTTGCTGTTCGTGACTCCCAGCCGCAAGGGAGAGGAACGCGAAGAACTGATTCGTCAAGTCACGCCCTCGGGTGAGGACTACGAGCCCCACAAGCGGGAAACCGCGCTGCGGCGTACCGGCGGGAGCGAAGAAGTGCCGAGCCATACTCCGGCGTTGGAGGACTGACCAGCGAGCGGCAACTTGTTCCCCGAACTTGAGGCGGCCGGGCCCCGCCCGGCTTAGGAGTGCTCAAGCAACCGGAAGGGACTGCCCAACTCCACAGGTACGCGAAGCGTTACCGATTCGCCGAAGGCGGAGCCGGGGTGGGGGCAACGCCGACGGCGTTGCTAGGAAGTTACTACGTAACTCCATCGCGCGAGAGCAGTTGCGAAGTAACTGCCAAGGAACACGCCGCGTTCCCCTCCCCCCATCCAACCCTCGGAGCTTGGCCGGGCTTCGCCCGGCCTAGGAGTTGCAAAGCAACCCGAAGGGTTGCCCAACTCCATAGGAACCCGAAGGGTTCCCGTCCACCTTCCCCTCGAGGGGAAGGAAGACTCAGTGCCGCTTGACGCCGCCGTATTTCATGCGGGTATGTGACATGGCGGCCACTTCGGCCTCGTCGTCGTTGACGCCGGCGGCCACCAACTCGCCGAGAAACAGCGTATGGGTTCCGACGTCGTGCGCTTCGCGTACCTCGCATTCGATGTAGGCGACTGCCTCTTCGAAGATGGGAGCGCCGGTCTCGCCTTCGCGAATCGGGCGGTCGTTGAGCGTCATCCCGTCCTTGGTGGCCGGCTTGGAGAACTTGACGAACGGGCGGGTGTCTTTGGCATCCCACAGGTTGATAGTGAATACCCGGCTTTCGTCTATCAAGCGATGGGTGACGGCGGTGCGGTCAACCGAGATGGCGATCAGCACCGGCTCCATGGAAACCTGGGTCACCCAGCTCTGGGTCATGCCGTTCCAGTCGTCTCCCGAGCGTGAGCCCACCAGGCAGAGCGCGTTCGGGATCTTCCAGGTGACCTTGTTGACGAGTTCGATTGGGAGATCAGACATGACGTGCACCCTTCTGCGGAGGGGTTCACTGTAGGGAATTGTGAGGGGCTACCAGTCGCCAGCTACCAGGGTCCCGCGGAAGGTCCCGCCGGTGAGCCGCATCCTCCAACGCAAGTGACACTTCCTCTGGCTGGCAGCTGGTAGCCGTAGCTGGCGGCCGGGAGCGTGGGGCCACATCCAGCTAGCCTCGCGTTTGATGAACGTACTCATCGCCACCGCCGGAGTACTCCCTCCCGAACCCGTCGCCGCCATCGTCGAACGCCTGGTGGATGCCCGGGATACCGTCAAGGTTGTGACCGTCCTCGCCATCCCCCGCTCATTTCTCAATGAGATCCGATCCGAGGAGTGGCGTCCTCTCACCGAGAGCGCACCTGGTCGTGACGAGGAGGAGGATGCCGTGATCGCCCGGTATGTCGAGGAACGGGGGCGGCGGCTCACCGACCCCGTGATCGCCGCCCTCCACACTCGTGACATCGATGCCGAAGCCCTGCATTTGGAAGGCGAAGACAAGGCCGATGCCATCATCCGGACTGCCGAAGACATCGACGCCGACCTCGTGGTGCTCGGCGCCACCCGGCAGATCTTCGCCGAATCGGCCTGGGAGAGCATCTCGGCTCGGGTGATGGCCGACACCCGTCGACCGGTGCTGGTGGTGCCGGGCCACATTGCATCCGACGAGGAGCCCGAGTCCGTTGACTGAGATCCTCCGCACATCCGATGAAGCCTTCGACGGCCTCCCCGACTACCCCTTCGAGCCAAATTTCTTCCAATGGGACGGCATTCGGATGCACTACCTCGACGAGGGATCCGGCGAACCGGTGATTCTGTTCCACGGTGAGCCGACCTGGTCTTTTCTCTACCGGAAGGTGATCCCTCCCCTCGTCGATGCCGGGTACCGGTGCATCGCGCCCGACTACGTCGGCCTCGGCAAGTCCGACAAGCCGGTCGAGGATGCCTTCTACACATTCGATATGCACGTGGCGTCGATGACGGCCCTCTTGGGATCACTCGACCTTTCGAATGCCACCGTCGTCGGCCAGGATTGGGGCGGCCCGATCGGCCTGCGTTTCGCGGTCGAGCACCCCGAGGTGGTGACCCGCCTGGTGATTCTCAACACCGGCCTGTTTACGGGTCGCGGCACTATGTCCGAGCCGTGGATGGCCTTTCGCGAATGGGTCAAGAAGACACCCGATCTCCCGGTCGACTTCCTCATGTCACGCAGCGAAGCCCACCCATGGGGCGCCGAGGTCCTCGCCGCCTACTCTGCCCCCTTCCCGACCGTTGAACACAAGGCCGGTATCCGCCGCTTCCCGATGATGGTGCCGCTCGATGCCGATGATCCGGGAGCCGCCGAGATGCTGGCCATACAAGCGAAGCTGTCGACGTGGACCAACCCCGCCTACGTGCTGTTCTCGACCGGAGACCCCATCTTCTCGACTCGCACCGGTGAGCGCCTGGCCGAACTCATCCCGGGGGCCGGCCCGCTCGACACCATCGAAGACGCCGCCCACTTCCTGCAGGAAGACCAGGGAGAAGAGGTCGGCCGCCGGATCGCATCCTGGCTCACCTCATTGGAGTAGCGATGCGTCGTACTACGCTCGCGCTGGCGGTCGTAATCCTGGCAGTTTCGTGCAACCGCGAGCTATCGCTCACCGAGTTTGCCGCCGAGGTGGAAGCACTGGTGACGACCCATACCGCCGGCATGGACGAGAACGATCAGTTCCTCAACGCCGAACCACCCACGGTGGAGCGAATCCGCGCCTACGCGACCAGGCGCATGGAGCTGCGCAACGCTTTCTTGACCGGATTCGAGGAGCTCGAGCCCCCACGCCAGGCGGAAGACATTACTGCGGCGGCCCTCGAGACGATCCGCAGCCTGGTCGAAGCCGAGCAAGTGCTCTTCGAGCGCGCCTCCAGCACGGACGACGTCAACGAGCTGTCCGGGATATGGGAAACGCCGGAAGGTCAGGCCGCCCGCGCCGCCGACGCCCAGGCGGTTGCTATCTGCCAGGCCGCCGAAGCAGCCCTCAACTCAACCGAGGACCGGCAAGCACTCATCGGCATGCCGTGGGTACCCAGCGAGCTACAAGAAGTGGTCAACGTCGCCTTCGGCTGCACCGCAGCCGACCGCTAGACCGGACGAGGCTGGTAACGGCCTCCCCCACCCCGACCTCGGCAGCCCTGCGGGATCAAGCACCCCGGGTGAGGTTATCGAGATGGATGGGTTTGGCGGGCGCCAGCAACAAGTGCTCTTGGTCGTGACTCAGCCAGAGGTCGGGCGCCGCCTCCAGCCATATGCGCTTGGGGAAGGCGTCGAGGTGGGCACGCCACCTGCGGTTCGGGGGCCGGTAGAGCAGCACCTCGGGAGCCGGGGCCGACAGCGAATCGAGCCGGGCAACCAGGTCGTATTGCCCGAACAGCTCGGCCATCCCCTCGGCGGGGTCGAGCAGGTCGCCATCCCGGTACCAGGCCACCTCGCCGCAAGTATCGCAACTGGCAACCTCCAGGTCCGCCATGGCTATTGGTGTATGTCGGCAGGTGTCTGTCTTCATGGTTCCCAGTGTGGCAAGCGGGTGTGACAGAATTTCCTTTCGATTTCTCCGCCGCGTCATGGCTGGCGCGTGACAGGGGCGAAGAAATGCGAGTGCTGCCGCCGAACCTGAGGTCTCGAACGGCCGGCGCCGCCGGCGCCAGGCCCAGAGAAACCCCAAAGACACGTCAGACCCCGGCCGGACTCCGCAGCGGCCTAAGGGGGGTTCTTCGCCGCTGATGTTCGCTTCGAGGCAGCAGTTGCGAAGCAACTGCCAAGTTGCCCGGAGGGCAGCCGCCGCCGGCGCCAGGCCCAGCGAAACCCCGACACACGTCAGTTCCACGTCAGTCCCCCCGGCTTGTCCGGGGGGAAGGTACCGCAGCGGCGTAGCCGCCGCGGTAGGGGGGTTCTTGGTGCTCTTCGCGGGGGAGCACCTCAGGCACAGGCATCTTCTGAGCTGCGATATGGTGGGCAGGTGAGCTCATCGGCTGGTGTAGGCCGGAAGACAAGTCTGGGAGCGGTGTTCCTAGCCGCTGCCGCGTTGAGTGCTGGAGTGACGGTCGCACTCGTCCGCTGGAGCCTTCAGTGGCCCCATCGTGATATCAAGCAGTACTGGGCGAACTTCGCCACTGTCCTCGCCGGGGTCTTCGCCATCACGGCGTTGATCCTCGGACTAGCTCTGCTGCAGCAGAGACGGATCCGTTTGAGCGCGCTGGCAAGTGGCTTCGCAATCGCGGTGGCAGTCGGGTTCCTGGCCTTCGCTCCACTCCATGCGGCCACGTACTGAGCAAGCGCCGACCCGGGTTGACGGTTCGCGGTTGGCGGTTCGCGCACAGAGAAGCCGACCCGAAGGGTCGGCTTCTCTGTTGCAAGGAGGTGCTGGCTGCGAGGTGGGAGGAAACCGTCGGCCAGGTACTCCTGGATTGTTAGGCGCTGAAGCTCACCTCGGCGTTGTCAAACGCCGGAGGGCCGAAGCCGCCGCCGAAACCGCCGGGCCCACCGCGGCCCGGGCCGCGTCGCCCGCCGCGGTCGCCGCGTTCGGGACAATCACCCCGAACGGACTGCACCTTCTCGGTGATCCGCTCGGTGATACCGGCCAGACGCTCGTCGGCTTCTTCCTGGGTCAGGGTGCCGTCGGCAACCTTGTCCGCCAGGTCGGCGGCCGCCGGAGCGACCAGCCCATCTACCAGGGTGTCGAGGTCGACGCCCTGCTCGGCCGCGAACTCGGCGAGAGTGGTCTCACCGTCCGCCAGCGCCGCCTGGATGTCCTCGAAGGGGACTCCGACCACGCTCGAGAGCGTCTCCTGCCGCTCGGCCCGACGGGCTTCCCGTTCGGCCTGGCGCTCGGCGCGCTCGGCTTCGCGAATCGCCTGGATCTCCTCTTGGGTAGAGTTGACCATGGTGGTGATCCTCTCGGTCGCCTCGGCGAGGATCTCGTCTGCCTTTGCCTGATCGATCCGCTCGTCGGCGACTGCGCCGTCCAGCTTCTCGGTCAAGTCGGCCACCAGTTCGTCGACCAGCGCGGTCCCAGAGGATCCGTTGGCTGCCGCGACGTCGGCGAGAGTGTCGCCGGCTTCGAGAGCGTCCACGATGACCTGCGGGTCATCGATGCCGAGGATGTCGGCGACGTGGCCGAGGTGGCCGGGGCCGCCCCGCATGCCGTGGCGGCCGCCCCACCCCCTGAACCCACGCTCGGGAGCGAACTCCTCCGCCTGGGTGTCCCCGACAGGAGGGACCGTGTCGTCGGTCCCGTCACTCTGGGCGAATGCCATGCCGCTGGCGGCGATGGCAGCCACAATCAGGGCGACGAATCCGATCTTCAGACTCTGCTTCATCTCTGTTCTCCTTTCCAAGAACCGTTGCGTCGATTCCAGGATGGGACCGCCAGGTATGGAGAGTGTTAGGCGGACCTGAGAGTGAGCTAAGGATTAGACCCAAGACCCAAGACCCAAGACCCAAGACCCAAGACCCAAGACCCAAGACCCAAGACGAAGATCGCGTGCTCTGACTAGGGACTTGGGACCAGGGACTAGGGACTTCTAGACCGGCGCCCTAGCCCGGAATTGGGTTTCGTAGAGACGGGCGTAGAGGCCGCCGGCGGCCAGCAGCTGGTCGTGAGTGCCGGTCTCGACGATCCGGCCCTCGTCGAGGACCAGGATGCGGTCGGCGGCGAGGATGGTGGACAGGCGGTGGGCAATCACCAGCGAGGTGCGGCCTCGCATGATGCCGTCGAGTGCCTCCTGGATAAGTGACTCGGAACGGGCATCGAGGTGGGAGGTGGCCTCGTCGAGAATGAGGATGCGGGGATCCTTGAGGATGACCCGGGCAATCGCCACCCGCTGCTTCTCCCCTCCGGAGAGCCGGTATCCGCGCTCCCCCACCCGGGTCTCGTACCCACGGGGTAGCGACGCAATGTAGTCGTGGATATTGGCAGCTCTGGCGGCGGCCTCCAGCTCATCGCGAGTGGCGTCGGGCTTGGCGTATCGAAGATTGGCAGCGATCGAGTCGTGAAACAGGTAGCTCTCTTGGGTAACTACCCCGATATGACCGGCCAGCGAGTCGAACTCGATGTCGCGCACGTCGTGCCCATCAATCCGAACGACGCCGGTGGTTGCGTCATACAAGCGGGGCACGAGGTAGGTCACCGTCGTCTTCCCGGCCCCGCTTGGCCCGACCAACGCCACCAGCTCACCGGGCTCAACCTCGAATGAGACACCGTCGAGCGCGGTCCGCCTCGTCGACACCTGAGCAAATCCGTCGTCCTCGACCTTCTCGGTCGGCCTCCACATCGACATCCGCTTGACCGTTTGGAGCCCAACCTCCTCGCCGGCCGAGTAGTCGAAGGTGACGTTGTCGAAGGTGATGGACCCCTGCATATCGGCCAGCTCAACGGCATCGTCGTGCTGACTGATCTCCTGGCGTATGTCGACCACCTCGAAAACCCGCTCAAACGACACCAGGCTGGTGGCGAGCTCGACCCGGGCGTTGGACAGGCCCGCCAGCGGCCCATACAACTCCCGCAGATAGAGCGCCAGTGCCACCACATCGCCCTCGTCGAGCTCGCCGTTGATGACAAAGACGGCGCCGACCCAGAAGACGGCGGCGGTGCCGAGCGCGCTAACCAGCCCAAGCGCCATGAAGAACCAGCGCCCGATGAGGGCCCTCCGCACGCCGAGGTCCCGCACGTCGGCGGCCTCGCCCTCGAACTTGGCGTCTTCATCTTTTGCACGCCCAAATAGCTTCACGAGCAAGGCGCCCGAGACATTGAGGGCCTCGTTCATGGTGGCGTTCATGTCGGCATTGCGGTCCATCTGCTCCCGCGCCACCCGCCGCAGCGCCTTGCCGACCCGCCGTGAAGGGATCACGAACAACGGCAGGACTGCAACCGCCAGCAGGGTCAGGCGCCATTCGATTTGCAGCATGATGGCGAGGGCGAGAACCACCATGAAGACATTCGAGACGATGGTGACCAGCGTTCCGGTGATGGCCTGCTGGGCACCCACCACGTCGTTGTTGAGGCGCGACATGAGCTCACCGGTGCGGGTGTTGGTGAAGAATCGCATCGACATGCCCTGGAGGTGGGAGAAGAGCTGACGGCGCAGGTCGAAGATGATTCCCTCCCCCGCCCGCGACGACGCCCAGCGTTGTAGGACTCCCAGCACGCCGTTCACCAGCGGGACCGCCACCATGAGCAGACCGAGCACCGTCACCCGCCCGAGGTTCTCCTCGGGGATGGCCCGGTCGATCAGATCTCGGATCAGCAAGGGTGGCAGCAGGGTGAAGCCGGTGATAAGGATGATGGTGATAAAAACGAGTGCAAGCTCCACCCGGTAGGGGTTGGCATAGGTGAGGACGCGTTTGAGGAGTGCGCGATCGAGCTTGGGCTTGTCCTGCTCTTCGTCGTACTTGAGATACGACCACCAGCCGCCCGAGTGAAACATGGATCCTCCTGGTCGGACAAGGGTAGGACGCCACAACCGCCAACCGATCGGACTAATTCCCCCAATGAGTTGCGGTGACCGCTGAGCGGGTACGATGCGAGGGTGCTGCGGACCATCACACTCATCCGGCGCAGCTTCCCTCATCAGCCGGTGTTCGACACGGCGGTATCCCATGCGCTGTTGCGTCGCGCCGGCCGCGGCGAGATCGGTGAAACCCTCCGGGTGAGCACCCCGGCCCGAATGGTGGCATTCGGCCGTCAGGACATTGCCAGCGACGGGTACAAGGCGGCGACGGTAGAGGCCCGCCAACGTGGCTTCGCCGCCGTCGAGCGCTTAGCAGGAGGCCGGGCGGCCGTGTTCCACCCCGGCACCATCGCCTTCGCATGGACCGTGCCCGACCTGGAAGCTCGCGCCGGGATCACCACCCGATTCAAAGAAATCGCCGACATCGTGGCCGGGACCCTCGACCGCCTCGGGGTCGACGCCCATGTCGGCGAAATCCCCGGCGAATATTGCCCCGGTGCCTACAGCGTCAGCGCCCGCCGCCGCCGCAAGATCATGGGAGTCGGACAGCGGGTCGTTCGCGGTGCCGCCCACGTCGGCGGGGTCATCGTCGTCAATGATTCTGCGGCGGTGCGAGACGTCCTGGTCCCCGTGTACCGGGCGCTCGACATGCCATGGGATCCCGAGACGGTCGGGAGCATCGAAGACGAGCTGGGGGCGCCGCGGGACATGGAACGCATCGCCGATACCCTGGTCGAGGAGTTCGCCGATCGCTTCTCGCTCCGCGAGAGCCTGCTCGAGGCCGAGACGCTCGCCGAAGCCGAAACCCTCGCCACCGGCCACGCCTCACCCTGATGGCGAACGTCCTCATCGTCAACGGGCCGAACCTCAACCTGCTCGGTACCCGTGAGCCAGAGATCTATGGGACCATCACCCTTGCGGAGCTCGACGCAATGTGCATCGCATGGGGTACCGGGCTCGGATTGGCGGTCGACACCTTCCAGTCGAACCACGAGGGAGCAATCATCGACCGGATCCAAGCAAGCGCAGGAGAGGTCGACGGGTTGGTCATCAACGCCGGGGCGCTCACCCACTACTCCTATGCCGTCTACGACGCGCTGGTGGCCGTGGCCATACCAACGGTCGAGGTGCACATCTCGGACATCCACAGCCGCGAAGACTGGCGGCGCCACTCGGTGATCCAGCCCGCCTGCCTGACCCAGATCAGTGGTGAGGGATTGGACGGGTACCGGCGCGCGCTGCAGATTCTGGCCGAAGCGGGCGGTTAGGTTCCGACAGGGTTGCCCACCCCACCTCCCATAACCAGAGCACGGGAACGCGCTCTCACCCCACCCCCAGCCCCTCCCAAAGGGAGGGGTGCCGGAGGCGATCTCTCTCGCTCCACCGCCCGTCCTGAGGTTCGCAGCAGGTTCAACGTGGACCGGCTGATTCACCTCGCGTGGCGCTCACTGTTGGCTGGTAGCTGGATCTAGCCGGCCCACTCCTGGAGGCGGGTGAGACCCTCCTCGAGGTTCTCGTCCGAGAGGGCGAAGGAGAAGCGAAGAAACCCGGGAGCGCCAAAGGCGTCACCCGGGACCGCCGCGATCTCGATCTCATCCAACAGAATGGTGGCCAGGTCGACGCTGGAGGCGATGCCCTTCTTCTCCATGAGCTCCGAAACATCCGGGAAGGCATAGAACGCGCCTCGTGGCTCAACCAGCTCAATGCCCGGCGTGGCCCGCAGTAACGAGACCATGCGCAGCCGGCGCCGGTCGAAGGCCTCTCGCATGACATGGGCCGGCTCGAGCCCACCCTCCAACGCGGCCAGAGCGGCCATCTGCGAGACATTGGAAACGTTCGAACTGAGGTGCGACTGCAGCGAAGCCGCCGCCTTGGCGACCGCCGACGGGGCAATGAGCCAGCCGACTCGCCAGCCGGTCATGGCGTAGGTCTTGGACACGCCGTTGACATGCACGTAATAGTCCATGACGTCGGGGGCAGCCGCCGCCATGGAAACCGCCTCGGCACCGCCGTAGGTGAGATGCTCATAGATCTCGTCGCTCAACACCCACACGCCATGCTCGGCAGCCCAGCGGCCGATGGCTGCGATTTCGGGTGCCTCATACACAACGCCCGTCGGATTGGACGGGGACACGAAGATGAGCATCTTCGTCTTGTCGGTTCGCAAGGACTCGAGACTGTCGGGGGTGACTTTCAGATCCGCTCCGTGGGGCACTGCAACCGGAGTTGCGCCCGCCAGTTTGACGGCCTCGGGATAAGTGACCCAATACGGGGCCGGGATCAGTGCCTCGTCCCCCGGGTCGAGCAACACCGAGCACGTCTGGTACACCGCCTGCTTGGCCCCATTGGTAACCACGACCTGGCCCGCCTCGGCGTTCATGGCCGGAGCGGTGCCCGTAATGGCTGATCGCAGGGCCGGCATTCCGGCTGCCGGGCCGTAGTGATGGGCCTTCGGGTCCCGACACGCAGCCTCCGCCGCCGCCACGATGTGACCCGGAGTTGCGAAGTCGGGCTCACCAGCCCCGAACCCGATGACCTCCTTGCCGGCTGCCCTCAATTCGGCGGCCTTGGCGGTCACCGCCATCGTCACCGACTCGGCCATGGCGTCGGCCCGTCGGGAAAGGCCGCTCATTCCTCCACCGGGCGGGCACCGAGCTCCCGATCGAGCATGAGCAGCGCCTGCGGGTCGTCCCCGGCCCGGCGTAGGTCCTCGACCACCTGGTCGACCGAGGCTTCCTCCTCCACTTGCTCGTTGATGAACCAGGTGAGCAGCGGGACGGCTTCGAGCTCGCCTTCAGAGCTGGCAAGCGTGTAAAGGCTGTTGATGGACGCGGTGACGCTTTTCTCCTGGGCGAGTGCCCGCTCGAAAACCTCGAGCACCGACCCGAATACGCCCTGAGGCGCCTCAATCGCCCCCAGCACGACATCCTCGCCCCGGTCGACCACGAAATCGAAGAACTTGAGCGCGTGCGCTCGCTCTTCGGCAGATTGGATCTGCATCCAGGTGGCCATGCCGGGCAGGTTCTGGGACTCGAACCACCCGGCCATGGCGAGATACGAGTGGGATGCCGCTAGCTCCATCGTGATCTGATCATTGAGCGCACCCAGCATCTTCTTGCTCACCGGCATGAGATCTCCTTCGCTCCGGTACCCGCAGTCTATGGCTGCGAAACCAGCCCAGCCTCGGGGCAGGTCTCTCACCTTCGAGGCGCGCCGCTCACGAGCCCGCTTCCTTACCCTGAGAGGAAGGTGGGATCGGAGCGGAACTCCGAGGACGAAGGGGGGAGACGAGCGACCGAACCGCCGGTGAAACTCACGCCTCCCCTCAGCCACCCGAACGGAGGCCCACTCCCAAAAGGAGGGTGACTGTCAAGCGACAATCCAGGGGTCGCGTTGTCCGATCATCTGCATCTGGCTATCGATGGGCGCCTCGCCATCCGCCGGTCTGAGCCGCTTGTAGGTTCCGTCGGCGCGCAAGCGACGGGCCTGGACGGAGTCTGCCAGGTGAACCTTGAAGATCTTCTCCAACACAATCCGACGAATGTCCGGGTCCTCGATCGGATACAGCACTTCGACGCGCCGATTGAGGTTGCGCGGCATGAGATCGGCTGAGCCGACAAAGACCTCCGGCTCGTCGCCGTTGCCGAAGTAGTACACCCGGGCGTGCTCGAGATACCGGCCGACGATCGAAGTAACCGTGATGTTGTCCGAAACGCCGGGGACGTCCGGCCGCAGAGCACAGATGCCCCGGACCTGGAGATCGATCTTCACCCCGGCCCGGGAGGCCGCGTAGAGCTGAGCGATGATGTCCCGGTCGATGAGGGCGTTCACTTTGAAGGCGAGGTAACCGTTGCCGAGAGTCTGGTGAATGGCTACCTCGCGCTCGATGCGCCATTCGAGCTCGCTGCGCAATGAGTTGGGGGCCACCAGCAGCTTCCGATACTCGTCCTGACGTGAGTACCCGGTGAGAGAATTGAACACATCGGACACATCGGCCCCGATTTCGGAATCGGTGGTGAACAGCCCGATGTCGGTGTAGACCCGGGAGGTTCCCACGTTGTAGTTGCCCGACGACATGTGCACGTACCGGCGCAGACCATCGGGATCGCGCCGCACCACCATCGATAGCTTGGCATGGGTCTTCAACCCCATGACCCCATAAACCACGTGCACGCCGGCCTCTTCCAGGGCCCGGGCCCATTCGATGTTGGTCGTCTCGTCAAACCGGGCCTTGAGCTCCACCAGCACGGCCACCTGCTTGTGCTTCTCCCGGGCCTCCAGCAGCGCATCGACGATCGGCGAGTTGGCACCGATCCGATAAAGCGTCTGCTTGATGGTCAGAACCTGGGGGTCGCGGGCCGCCTCGCGGATGAAGTCCACCACGGGGCCGAAGCTGTCATAGGGGTGGTAGAGCACGATGTCGCGTCGCTGCAGGATGGAGAAGATGCTCTCGTCGGTCTGAAGCACCGGCGGAAGCTTCGGCTGGATAGGAGGCTCTTTCAGATCCGGGCGGTCGACCACCATCAGGTCCATGAGGTCAGACATGCCAAGCGGCCCTTCGGTGGCAAACACCTGATAGGGGGCGAGGTCGAGGTTGGCGATGAGGATGTCACGAATGTGGTCGGGAGTGCCTGCGTCGATCTCGAGCCGGACCGCCGACCCGAACTGGCGCATCTCGAGGCCTTGGCTGACGGCGGTCAGCAAGTCGGCCGCTTCGTCCTCTTCGATTTCGACGTCGGCGTCGCGCGTTACCCGGAATGGGTAGGCGTCGACCACGTCCACCCCCGGGAACAGCAGATCGAGGTTGGCGTGGATGACCTCCTCGATCCACACGAAATTGTTGGCCGCCACCTCGGCCAGGCCCAGCGTCTCGAAGGCCTCGGCGCGTTCCTCCGAGGGGATGCGAAGCAGCCGGGGGAGCATGTGGGGGACCTTGACGCGGGCGAAGCGCTCACCCAGCCGCGGGTCGCGCAAGACCACCGCCAGGTTGACCGACAGGTTGGAGATGTGCGGGAACGGATGGCTCGGGTCGAAGGCGAGCGGGGTGAGGGCCGGGAAGATCTCGGATTCAAAATACTTGCGGAGGAGTTTGCGTTGTTTCTTCTTCAGATCCTCGAGCAGGAGAATCTGCACGCCCTCTTCGGCAAGTTCGTCGGTGATCCGACTCCATGCCTCGTCGTATCGCTCCAGCTGCGGCTGGAGACGAAGCCGGATCGCGGCCAGCTGTTCGGCCGGCGTCATACCGTCGGCGGGTGCCTCCAGGGCGCCTCCCAGCAGCTGGTTGCGGAGTCCCGATACCCGGATCATGAAGAACTCGTCGAGGTTGGAGGCGAAGATCGACAGGAACTTGATCCGCTCGAACAGCGGACGGGCGGCATCGGTGGCCTCCTCCAGGACGCGCAAGTTGAACTGCAACCAGCTGAGCTCACGGTTGATGTACAGCTCAGGACTGTGCAGCTCGGGGAAAGTGCTGTCAGAGTCGAGCGGGCTCTCGATTGCCATTCGTCTCCTCATCCCCTCAGCAGGGCGCGAATTCTAAGTATGAATGGCCTCCCTCACCAGACCCCACTAGTTTTCGGCACCACCAGCCTCCATCTGAAAGACTGCGTGGCATGAAACGACTCCTGCTCCTCCGACACGCAAAATCCGACTGGGAATCGGGCGCCGCCAGCGACCATGACCGGCCGCTCGCCTCCCGGGGCCGAAAAGCCGCCAAGGCGATGGGCCGGTTCATGGCGGCAACCAATCTGGTTCCCGACCACGCAGTCACCTCGACCGCAACTCGCGCCCGGACCACCCTCGAGCTGGCGATGCAGGCAGGAAAGTGGACCTGTCCAGTCATTGAGGCCCGCTCGCTCTATCACGCCGGCGTTGACGATGTACTGGCGGTGGTAGCTGAGAGCGCCGATGCCGACGCTTCGGTCCTCATAGTTGGCCATCAGCCGACCTGGGGTGGGGTGGTGGAGCGCCTGACCGGTGCCTCCACCCGGATGGCAACCGGCACGTTGGTCGGCATCGACCTGCAAACGGACTCGTGGAATTGGATCCGGCCGGGCCTGGGCAAGCTTGCCTTCGTCATTCCCCCCCGCCTGCTCACCGACGGCGCCATCGACCTTGGCTGATTACGACGTCGTCGGCGACGTTCACGGGTGCCTGCACACCCTGCGGCGGCTATTGGCCGAGCTCGGCTACCACCAGGATGGAAGCCACCCGGACGGCCGGCGGCTGGCCTTGGTTGGCGACCTGGTGAACCGGGGCGCCCACTCCGAAGAGACCTTCATCTTTGTGATGCGCCTGGTGGGATCCGGCCGGGCCTCAGTAGCGCGCGGCAACCAGGACCTGGAGTGGGCAGGGACCCACCCCGACCTCGGGCGCTGGATCACCTCGATGCCGCTGCAACTGCTGGTCGACGAGGGACGCCTGCTCATCGTCCACGCCGCCGCCACCGC
This sequence comes from uncultured Acidimicrobiaceae bacterium, assembly GCA_947259275.1. Taxonomy (GTDB): domain Bacteria; phylum Actinomycetota; class Acidimicrobiia; order Spongiisociales; family SHLN01; genus SHLN01. The sequence goes on from CAMYMH010000036.1 coordinate 45,354, forward strand.
GTCGATCATCGGCCGCACCGACGCTGAGGCCGAACGTTGGTGCCTGCACGGCAACCCGACGGCCGGACCGGATGGCAGCGAGCACCGTCCCGACTGGCAGGCCACCTACGACGGAGCGCCGTTCGTGGTCGCCGGCCACTCCGTGGTTCGCCATCCTCGCTTTCGTGAAGCCGGGGGTGGCTCGGTCATCATCGACACCGGCGCCTCCCACGGCGCCAACGCCCGTGACCGGTTCACCGGGGAGCCCTTCGAGGGCTACCTGTCCGCCTTCCGCTGGCCGGAGCGAACGACGCTGAGCGTGCCGACCGATCGACGAGATCTGGCAAGCTAGCTCGGCTGCTCAAGTGGCCGCTCTCCTGCACGCGATCCGGCCGGCGAGTAGCTCATCGCGCCTCTGGCCGTCATGCGGAGCGGCCGGCAACTGAGGCCGAGCCCGCCCAGTTCGAACCCTGGTCTACGGATTTCGATCCTCGAGCGTACGCATGAACACTTGCATGCCGTAATGCACTGCGATCATGCCGCCTGAATCGACCTGCTCGGGGTGGCGGTACATGAGGTGGGCGTAGCGCAGGGCCCACCTCTCTGCGGGCGTGAATTCGGGGGCATCCTTGCCGCCCCTCGATCCAGCATCGATCTGCTCTTCGGTGAGCCCGGCTGCAGTCGCCTTGGTTGACCTCAGGCCGGCGAAGTACGGATCTTGGGCCGTACGGGCAAGCTGGATGCGCACGATCTCTTTCAATCTGTGATCAACGTTCCCGTCTAGGAAGGAGGTCGCCAGGGCGTCGCCAAGGGCTTGTGCGTATTTCGGGGCATGGGCAAGGATCCGCGGAAAGATCCCGTCTGGATCCCCCATGTCTGCGAAGGCTTCCAACACTCCGCCGAGGCCTTGGGCCTGGGCGGTCTGCCGATCTATCGGATCGATCATGGGCACGGAGAGTTCCTTCCTAGCTGGTGACTTGGTCATCTTCGCGAGCTCGTGCCCGCGCGCCGTCAAGGTGGGAAACGGGGGTGTCGCCGTAGATCCGACGAGATTCCTCCTGGCTCACGAGGCGGCCGTCCGGCGTAAACATCGGGTAGAAGTCGAGCGTCCGGAAGAACGTGTGGTAGCCGACGTTGAAGCCGATGAAGGCCCCGAGCTCAACTACCTCGGCCTCGGTGTAGTGCTCACGCAACCGATCGTAGAAAGCCGCGTCGATCTTCTCGGGTGCGAACTGCATGAGCTCGCTGTACTCGAGGGCGATCTTCTCTGCCTCGGTGAATTGCGGGCTATCCCGCCAATTGTCGACGCCCTCGTCGATGCGCTCTTCGGTTAGGCCATTCCGCTTCGCCGAAGCAGATCGGACATTTCCTCAATAGTTACAGAAGGCGGCTCGGGACAGTTGGACCCGGATGATCTCCTTGAGCGAGTGGTCAACACTCCCGGTGTTGAACACTGTCCCCCAAGCAATGTATAGCGCCTTCGAGAGCTCGGGATTGTGGCCCTGGATGGCATGGAACGCCGGGTCCGGAGCCTTGTGTTTCAGGCATTTCCTGACGAACGGCGCCAGCTCGGACTCCATCAAGTCGTCGATCTCGAGCATCGAGATGTTTGGCATCGCAGCTCCCACTTCCATCCGAGGGCTCGAAGTGATGCTACCGGCTCAGATCTGCTGCGTGGTTGGCGATCAATGTCACCAGCTCGCCGAGGCCGGCGAATCGCTCGTCTCGGGTTTGGCCTCGCACCCACCGGATGTGGATCTGGGCGAGGATGACGGCCACCCGGTACAACCCGAGGACGTGGTAGAAGCCGATGCCGGCTACATCTCGTCCGCTCGCCAGCGCGTACAGCTCGATCACGTCGGCACGGCTGGGGAAACCGCTCGCATCGTGTGGCATAGGGGAAAAGGCTCGGACCTCGGACGGATCGTCGTCTTCGATCCAGTAAGTGAGGAGCGTCCCCAGGTCCGATAGCGGGTCACCGAGGGTGGTCATGTCCCAATCGAATACCGCCACCAGCCGGCCGGGATCCTCGGCGGAGAACATCGTGTTGTCGAGCTTGTAGTCGTTGTGGATGAGGGCGGGCGGCGAGTCCGGCGGCAGGTTGTCGGTCAGCCACCGGTGGGTAGCATCCATCGCCGGGACCTCCTCGTGCTTGGCCTTTTCCCAGCGCCCGAACCATCCCTGCACCTGCCGCTCGATGAAGCCGGCCGGCTTGCCGAGATCTTCGAGCCCGAGCGATGGGTAGTCAATCGAGTGGAGCTGCGCCAGGCCGTCGACCAGGGCTTCACCGAGCCGCCGGGTGGCGTCGGGAAAGGCGAGATACGCCTCCGGGAGGCGCCTCCGCACCACCAATCCGTAGCGCCGTTCCATGACGAAGAAGGGCGCCCCGATGACCGACTCGTCCTCGCATAGCAGGAAGGACCGGGGAGCAGGCTCGTATGCCGCGTGAAGCACGGAAAGCACCGCATGCTCCCGGGTCATATCGTGCGACTTGGGAGCGATCGGGCCAAGCGGCGGGCGCCGCAGCACATACACGTGCTCTCCGTAGTCCAACTCGTAGGTGAGGTTGGCCGCTCCCCCGCCGAACTGGCGGACCACCAACGGCTGGTCCGAGCCGGCCAGCCGCCCCCGCAAGTAGGAGGCAACGGCTTGCTCATCGAAGCGCTCATCGGCCCGTACCTCGATGGTCTCGTGCTCCGGCTCCGAGATCATGGCGTCGCCCGGTTTCTTGTCATGGCCGAAGAGTAGATTCGAATCACGAAAGGAGGCATACATCTATGCCAGAACGCACCTTATACGAGCCCGGGACCTTCTCGTGGATCGACCTCTCCACCAGCGACCTCGAAGCCGCCAAGGCCTTCTACGCCGGTCTTCTCGGCTGGGAGTACCAGGTCGAAGAGACACCCATGGGACCATATGTGATGTGTCTCAAGGACGGAAAGCCGGTCGCCGGCATGGGGAACCAATCCGACGAGCAGAAAGAGATGGGTATCCCCTCATTCTGGAACTCGTACGTTTCGGTGGCATCCGCCGACGAGAGCGCGGCCAAGGCTGTTGAGCTCGGTGGGAATGTGGTCGTGCCACCGATGGACGCCATGGATGCCGGCCGGATGGCTTTCATCGCCGCGCCCGGCGGCGAGGCATTCGGCCTATGGGAGCCGAAGAACCACGTCGGGGCCGGCCTCGTGAACGAGCCGGGCACGCTGACGTGGAACGAGCTCCTCACGCGCGATCTCGACGCGGCCAAGACGTTCTATGCCGGCCTGTTCGGTTGGAACATCCACACCGGGCCCATGCCGAGCGGGGCCGGTGAATACACCACCGTCTCGGTCGGCGAGAACATGAACGGCGGCATGTTTGTGATGGACGACACCTTCCCGGAGCACGTGCCGAGTTATTGGAGCGTCTATTTGAGCGTCGCCGATGCAGATGAAACGACCTCTAAGGCCAAGGATCTCGGCGCTGAAGTGGTGATGCCGGCCATGACGGTCGACGAGGTTGGCACGATCGTGGTGTTGCGGGACCCGACCGGAGCCGTCTTCTCCGCCATGCAGGCGGCACCACAGCTCGACGAGTCCTAGGACCAACCCGGGGCACCGGTTGCGGGCGAGGGAGGCCGGGCGGCCTCCCTCGTTCGCGCCCGGAGCGAGGTTACCCTGAAGTCGATGGAGCCGACCAAACGCACCGAGGTTCACCGCTTGCCCGAACGCGGCGTATACGGAATTGACGCCATCAACGCGGTTCTCGACGAAGCACTCATCTGCCACGTCGGGTTTGTGGCCGAAGCCGGCTACCCGGTGGTGATCCCCACCATTCATGCCCGGAGCGGCACAACGCTATATCTACACGGCTCGCCGGCAAGTCGCATGCTCCGCTCCATCAAAGCCGGGGCGGACGTGTGTGTCACCGTCACGCTGATCGATGGCCTGGTACTGGCGCGGGCGGTGTTCCATCACTCCATGAACTACCGGTCGGTCATGGTGTTCGGCAACCCCCGCGAGGTCACCGACCCCGACGAGAAGATGCGGGCGCTCGAAGCCATCACCGAGCACGTCGCCCATGGCCGTTGGGCCGACGCCCGCCATCCGAACGAAATCGAGCTCAAAGGCACCACGGTGCTGGCGCTCAACATCGATGAATCATCAGCCAAGGTGCGCACCGGCCCACCCGCCGACGAAAACGAGGATTACGACCTGCCGATCTGGGCCGGCGTGGTGCCGGTGGCAACCGCGTTCGGGTCCCCGGTCGACGACCCGGTATTGCCAGACGGCCTCGAGCCACCCGGGTACGTGACCGACTACCGCCGCTAAACACCGGCAGCGTGTGACGACCGGCCCTAGCCGGTCGTGTAACCCCGGTGGGACGATGCCATGGTGAGGTTTCATGACCGATAGACGTTTCAGATACTGGGCGCTCGTCGCAAGCATCGTGCTCTCTGCTTGCGGTGGCGGTGAACTATCGCTCAACGAATACGTCGAGCGCATCCAGGCCATCTTTGACCAGGGCATCGACCGATACGAGGAGCTGGTCGCCAGCCCGGAAGGCCAGGTGCTCATCGTCGGGCAGGGCCCGCACCTCGGCTTCGACGATCAAGGGGCCCAGCTAACCGACTTCACGCCCCGGGACCTGCACGTCGTGCTCGAACAACTCGCCGAAATCCAGGACGAAGCGCTCGAGTCCGCCGCCGCCATCGACCCGCCGGATGAAATCGCCGAGCTTCACGAGCTCTACTTCCGGGCGCTCCCGATCGCCGAGTTGGCGGCTCGGGCCGGCACGGCAGAGGATTGGTACGAATTGTCCGAGAGCCGGGAGATGAACGCGTATCGCACTGCACTGGCGGCCGACAACGGAGTATGCGCCGAGTTCCAGGCCACCCTCGACGCCACGGCGGCACGAGGCGTATTCGCCGATGTCCCCTGGATGCCAAGCCGGCTGACCGAGATTGTCGACTTTGCCCTCGGCTGTGCCGACCTCCCGGCCAATCCGCAGGATGCGTACCGCCCGCCCCCTACGACCGTTCCGTAGCCCGGCCCCCCTTCGCTCTACGATTGCCGCATGCCACCTACTCCTTTCACCCATGCCGCCGTGACGGCCAAGTCGCTCGCTGCCAACCCCGAACGGCTCGCTCAGCACTTCGGTGACGAGGAGTACCTGCTGCCACTGTGGATCGCCGAGCCGTACCTGCCGCTGGCGCCCGGGGTGGTCGACGCCATCCAGGCCCGAGCCGCGGCCGCCTGGTATGGCTATGAGGCGCGACCTCCCGAGGTGGTGAGCGCCTTCTGGGAATGGATGGCCACACGGCACGGATGGCAGGACGCGGCCCTGGAATCGCTCATCAGTCCGAGTGTGGGGACCTCCATCGGCGTGCTGATCGAGGAACTAACCAAGCCGGGGGAGGGTGTCATCCTCCAGCCGCCGGTGTTCACCGACTTCAAACCGCTCATCAATCGGGCGGGCCGAACCGTCGTCCGCAATCCACTCGTGCTCACCGACGACGGCTACTCCATGGACCTGTCGGGCCTGGAGGCGGCGGCCGCCGAACCGACCACCCGGGCACTCATATTGTGCAACCCACACAATCCGGTTGGCCGGGTGTGGACGGCCGCCGAACTGGCCCAGGTAGCCGAGATTTGCGCCCGTCATGACGTCTTCGTCATCGCCGACGAGATCCATGCCGACCTGGCGTTGTCGCCCTTTCGGTTCACTCCATTCGCCGTCGCCGCGGCGGGGTCGGGAGTGGCGTGGGCGGCCACCCACGGGCCGATCAAGACGTTCGGCCTGGCCGGCGTGTGCGACACCCTCCTAATCACCGACCACGACGCCGCCGCCGATCGGTTCCGTCACCGGAGCTCGCAACTCCACCTCACCCGCAACAACGTGTTCGGGGTCGCCGCCTTCGCCGCCGCCTACGAAAAAGGCGGACCGTGGCTCGACGAGCTCTTGGCGCAGATCATCGACAACGTCGGCCTCCTCCGCGCCGGGCTCCCACCCGAGATCGAGCTGGTGGCACCACAGGCCACGTACCTCGGCTGGCTCGACTTCCGGGCGCTCGGCATGGATGTGCCGACACTGGCGGACTGGCTGGCCGCATCCCACCTCGCGCTCAGCCCGGGCCACTGGTTCGGACGGGAGGGAGCCGGATTTGCCCGCATGACGCTGGCCGTGCCTGCCGAGCAGATTGCGGATGCCATCGACCGCCTCACCCGGGCCGTGCAGGCTGGCCCCGGTACCGCACCGGCCTAGCCGGCGGCGACGATTTTGCTGACCTTCCCGTCGAAGGTAGTGATGTACAGCTCACCAAATCCATCCTCCCCAAAGGAGGACACGGTCCCGGCGATGCCGACCTCCCACTCCCGCGAGGCCAGTATGTCCGATCCGTCGTAGACGAAGCCGCGCAGGAATTTGGTACAGAAATCGCTGTACAGATAGGTGCCGTGCAGCCCATCGATCCCCCACCCCCGGTATACGAACCCGCCGGTTACCGAGCATCCTTCAGCCGGGTTGGCGTAAGCCACCAGTGGTTGAACGAAATCGCTCGTGTCACAGCCGGTGGTTCCGTCCGGGTAGCAGGCGAAACCCTCCTGCACGTTCCACCCCAAGTTCCGGCCGGCGGTGAATCGCGAGACGGCGCTCACCTCTTCCCAGTTGTTTTGTCCGACATCGCCGATGTAGATGAGGTCGCCGTCCCAGTCGAAGCGCCACGGGTTGCGCAAACCGATCGCCCACACCTCATCTGGTCCGGTGCCGTCGACGTCGAGGGCCACGATGGCACCGAGTGGCGTTGAGGCGTTCTGTCCGTTGCCGAAGGAGTCACCGCCTCCCCCGCCGTCGCCCAGGCCGACATACAGCCTCCCATCGGGACCGAACTGGATCATGCCGCCGTTGTGATTGCTCGCCGGCTGGTCAGCCGAAAGGATTGTTCGCACCGCCTTTGGACCGCCGACGCCGTCGCGGTACTCGACCACCCGGGAATCACCTGCGAGGTTGGTGTAATGCAGGTAGAACAGCCGGTTGCCGGCATAGCCAGGATGAAAGGCCATCCCGAGCAGGCCTTGCTCGGGGAAAGTATCGCCGACGCTCGCAGAAACATCGAGGAATGGGGTGGGCGAGACGGCTCCATCTTCAAACACCAGCACCCGACCGCGTTGCTCGACAACGAACAGCCGGTCGTCACCCACCGGCGCGGTCGCCAAGAGGGGACGCGTGAACCCCGACGCGATCGTCTGGAGTGAGAGCTCGGGAAGCGGGGGCGGAGCTCCCAGGTTGCCGGTAACCGGCAGCCAGTCCGACTCACCGAATTCGTAGACCTCATCGGCTTGCGGCTGCCCGTTCGTGTTCTCGAGAAGGAAAGCGCTGAACTGTTGCCTAAACGCTCCCCGGGTGTCGTCGCCGTCTCCATCCCAGTCCCCGGCCACTACCACCGCATCGCTGCCGACCGTCCAGAAGGTGCCGTCGGTGGTGGCAACACCGCCGCCGATTGGCAGCCCGGAGAGATCCTCGGTGATGAAGCTCCAGCGCTCAGCCGCCCGGTACACCCCGACGGTGTCCTTGCCATCGCCGTTGAAGTCACCGGCGAAGGGCTGATCACCCGCCGCTCCGAAGTAGAAGTCGAGATCGGCGAAGGAGGTGTCGAGCTGGTTGTTGAGGAAGAACCGGCCCTGCCGGTAGATGCCGAGCGTATCGCAGCCATCGCCGTCCCAATCCCCGGCTATCGGCACGTCGCCGGGAATGCCGAAGAAGAATTGGCGCTCTCCGACCCCGAAGTCGTTGCTGTTGCGGAGGTACGCGAAGCCCGACGATTGGCGGTAGAGGGCGACGGTGTCGACACCGTCGCAGTCCCAATCTCCCAGCAGAGGAGTATCCCCGGGAATTCCGAAGAAAAAGGAGCTGAGGCGGCCGTCCGGATAGCGAAGGTGCCACCGGCCGCTGGCCGGGTCGAAGAGGCCCACCTCGTCGACTACGCCTTCGGCGGCCGGAGCGGGTGGCGCGGCAACCAGTGCCGCGCTGGCGGCCAGTACCAGGAACAGGGCGAGGCGTTTTCGCACGGCACCGAGCGTAGCCCCGTCGGTGGGGGACGGGGTGGCGGTGCCTAGTCGGCCGTGATGGACGCCTTCACCTTCTCGACAGTCTCGGCGTCGAGCTCGTTGAGATCGTGAACCGAGGCCGCATGTTCGGCAGCCGCCTGCAGCGTCTCCGCCTCGGTCTCGCCGTGGACCTCGCCCTCACATCCGGGGATGACATTCTCGCAACGGAACGAGTAGCTCATAGAAATCCCTTCTTTCCTCTCGTCCATCCGATGTTACCCAAGCGGTGAGCGGCCGGCGCCGTTACAGCTGAGAGCAAGGCTCCGTCGACGGTCCCCTGGAACGCGGAGATCAGGTCCGTCCTCAGCCAGGGAATACGAGCGGCCACCGGCCATCGGCCACAGCCGCTGGCTGCTCGAGCTCGGGATCGTCCGGGTAGAGGATCGCCATGCGCCATCAGGCTAGCTGGTCCGCCCTCAAGGAACTCCGTGGTGCGTCGACCAATGACCCGTGAACCGATCAATCCTGCTTGCCATCAGCGTCGCCGTCTCGGTTGCCATGGTGGCCCTGGCATTGCTGTGGGCCAAGCCGCTGCTCGAGAGCGACGTCGCGGCCAGCTACGAAGTCCGGGGCAACAACATCGTGCTGCTCGAAGGCGACCCTGAGCCCTGGCACGCCGAGGCCTGGGACCGCTGGGTGGAGCTGGTGCCGACCTCCGCTCGCTGGCGAGTCGGGCGTTTCGAAGCCATCACCGGCACTGCAGATGGACAGGTGGAGCCGACCTCGGACAGCCTGCAGGTATGGAGCCTGCGGATTGCCGAACTCGACGAACCGCTCCGGGACGCCGCTCTCATCCATGAGCTCGGCCATCTAGTGTCCCTCGGCCCGACTGAGGTGGTACCGGCCACCGATCCCACCGTCGAAGACGAGTGCGTCACCTACTTGTCGGTGGAAGGCTGCGCCATCCCCGGTCGGGTGTTCGAGCGGTTCGTGAGCACCTTCTGGGATGGTGACGGAGGCTGGCAAACCGGCGAGGCGGCGACCCTGGAACGGTTTCGGCTCAACTCGCGGTCGTACGTGAGTGGATATGCAGCCACCAACCCCGGTGAGGACATCGCCGAAACCTTTGTCTTCTTCGTTTACGGGCTCCGCCCGACCGGTGACACCGTGGCCGAAGAGAAGATTGCTCTGTTGTGGGAGTTCCCCGAGTTGGTCGAGCTCCGCGAGCGGTTACGCCGTGTCCTCAGCGAGTGAGGTATGCACGAAGAGTGGCGATTACCGGAAGTCGCGGCTCTTCACTTTCTCCACTATGAGTGGGTGAAAGCGACGGGCGACCAGGTTGGTGACTCCATCGCGGAACTCGAGGATTCCTTCGATGATCAAGCCGACCTCTTTGCGAGCGATGTCTCGCTGAGCGTCCCACACCGCCGGCAGCACCACCACGTTCAGCAGGCCGGTTTCGTCCTCGAGATTGAAGAACATCACTCCATTTGCGGTGCTGGGACGCTGCCGATGGGTGACGATGCCCCCCACCCTGGCCCGCTGGCCGTGGCGCTTGCGCCCCAGCGCCTCGGCCACACTCAGGCATCCTGCCGCCTCGAGCTGAGCTCGGACGAACTCAACCGGATGACGACCAGAAACTCCCGTCGCCCGTAAATCGGCCTGCATCTCTTCAAACTCGGTCATGCCCGGCAGCGATGGTGCCTCGACGCCGCTCGCCAGGGCCAGTCGATCCGGCCCGAGCCCGGCGGCGGCACCGGCCGCCCACATCCCGTCGCGCCGCCCGACTCCCAGCGACTCGAGGGCACCGGCGGCCGCCAGGCTCTCGAGCGCATCGAGGGGAAGCCCGGTCCGCTGCGCCAGATCCTCCACCGACGTAAACACCTCGCCAAATTGGCGGGCGGCTTCGATGCGGGTGATCTCGGCATCGCCGAGGTTGTGGACGTAGCGAAGACCCATCCGCAGTGCCACGGCCAGCCGGAGCGGATCACCCTCGGGACCGCGGCCTCGCCGGTAGCGCATGCCGTAGTACGTGACGATGTCGGCGGGGTCGGCCTCAGCCGGCTCAACCGTGCAGTCGTACTCAGAGCGATTGATATCGGGGCCCTCCACTATCACGCCGTGGCGCAGCGAGTCCTGCACGAGGGAGTTCGGGGTGTAGAAGCCCATCGGCTGGGCATTGAGCAGCCCGCACAGGAACTCGGTTGGCCAGTGGTACTTGAGCCACGCGGAGGCATAAACGATGTAAGCGAAGCTCACCGAGTGGCTCTCCGGGAATCCGAAGGCGGCAAACCCCTGCAACTTCTCCCAGATTTCATCGGCGGCGGCCCCGGTGATGCCGTTGCCTGCCATTCCCTCGTACAGCTCGTCGGCCAGTTTGTCCATTGCTTCGGCGCTGCGCTTGGAAGACATCGCCATCCGCAGCCGATCGGTCTGTCCCCCGCTGAACCCGGCACACACCCGGGCCAGCTCCATGAGCTGTTCCTGGAACACCGGCACCCCCAGCGTCTTCTCCAGGATGGGCTCGGCGAGCGGGTGGGGATAGGTGACGGGTGCCTCGCCGTTGCGGCGTTGGAGAAAAGGATGCACCGAGTGCCCCTGGATGGGTCCGGGGCGAATCAGGGCCACTTCGATGGCCAGGTCGTAGAACGTCTTGGGCTTCATCCGAGGGAGCGTGGCCATCTGGGCCCGTGATTCCACCTGGAACACTCCGACGGTGTCAGCCTTGGTGAGCATCTCGTAGATCACCGGCTCCTGGGCGATGGTGGCGAGGTCAACCTCGACGCGATGCGTCGCTTGGATGACGTCGACCGCCAGATGGAGGGCATTGAGCATGCCGAGGCCCAGCAGGTCGAACTTGACGATCCCGATGGCGGCGCACGAGTCCTTGTCCCATTGCAGAACCGAGCGGTCCTCCATGCGACCCCACTCGAGCGGCACCACCTCGTGCAGCGGCCGATCGGCGATCACCACCCCTCCCGAGTGGATTCCGAGATGGCGAGGAAACCCGTCGAGCCGGTGACAGGTCTCGTAGATGAGGTCGGCGGTTAGCCCAGCGGGCAGCTCGACGTGGGCGGCGATGGATTTGGGATCGCGAGTGTCGAGATATTTGGTGAGCCCATTCACCTGGGCCTGGGTGAGCCCGAAGGCCTTGCCGACGTCCTGGAGCACCGAGCGCGCCCGGTAGGTGATGACGTTGGCCACCATGGCGGCCCGCTCCCGCCCGTAGCGCTGGTAGCAGTACTGGATGACCTCCTCCCGGCGCTCGGCTTCGAAGTCGACGTCGATGTCGGGAGGCCGGCCGCGTTCCTCGGAGAGAAAACGCTCAAACGGCAGATGCAGGCGGATGGGGTCGACCCGGGTGAGACCGATGCACCGGCACACCGCCGAATCGGCACCCGAACCCCGGATCTGACAGTAGATGCCGCGGGAGCGAGCGAACTCCACGAGATCCCACACCACGAGGAAGTAGCCGGGAAACCCGAGCTCCTCGATGATCTTCAGCTCGTGCTCGAGACGGGAGGCCGCCCGCGGCTCAACTCCCCCGGCCCCATCCGGGTAGACGTCGCGGGCACCCTCGAACACCAGATGACGAAGAAACTCCATTTCGCTCCGGAAATGGCCCGGCATCGGGAAATCAGGGAGACGGGGAGCCACCAGGCGCAAATCGAACGCCAGGCTTTCCCCCAGTTCGGCCGCGGTAGCGACCGCCCCCGGGAAAGGGGCAAAACGGCGAGCCATCTCGGCCGGCGACCGAAGAAACCGCTCGTCGGTTGCAGGACGGAAACCGTCGGCGGTGTCGAGATCCCTCCGGCCGCCGATGGCAGCCAGCACCTCGGAGAGGTCGACCCGGTCGCGGGTGTGATAGTGGACATTGTTGGTGGCGACCACCGGGATGCGCAGCTGACCGGCCACTTCGGCCAGCAGCTCGTTGCGGGGGTCGTCCTCGGGCATGGCGTGGTCCCACAATTCGGCGTAGAGACGATCGCCGAACACATCCCGCAGCCGGTTCAGTTGGCGCCGCACACCGACCGCATCCCCGATTCCCGCTGCCCGGGGAACCGCGCCCTGATGACACCCGGTGAGCGCAACCAGCTCGCCCCGGCGAGCAGCTGCCGCCAGGTCATCCCAGACATACACCGGGCGATCCTTCTCCCCGCGAAATTGGGCACGAGTGATGAGCTCGCCGAGGGCGGCGTACCCCGCCGGCGATCCGGCCAGCAGCACCAGGTGGTCGGTCGGGTCCGGCCCGGTCGGCTTTGACCCGTGCATCTGGCGGATCCGCCCCCGTTGTTTCGTATTCGGGCTCTGCGCCAGCTCGGGGCTTGCGCCCGGCCCGGGAATCGGGTCGAGGTCGACGGGATCAACTCCGACGGGACCGACGCCGATCTCGGCTCCATAAACCGACGGCAGCCCGGCATCCCGGGCAGCTTCGTTGAACTGGACTGCGCCGTAGAAGCCGTCGTGGTCGGTAACTGCCAGCGCCGTGTAGCCGAGCTCGACCGCTCGATCCACCAGCTCCGCAGGCCATGAGGCACCATCGAGGAAGGAGAAGTTACTATGACAATGGAGCTCGGCGTACGCGGACATCTGTCCCAATTATCGAACATATGTTCGATGATTGTCAAACGGAGGAAATGCTCGAGCCGAACATCGAGGTCTCAGCACCCATGCGCACATCTTTCCCCATCCGGGCCGTTCTTCTCAGTGTGTCGGGCGCCCTCATCGGGAGCCTGCTATGGCTACTGATCGCCGGAGCCGCCAACCTGGAACGGGCCATTCCGGCGATCCTGGTCGGGGTGTTCGCGGGAGCTGCCGCCCGCCTGGAACCTCACCGCGGCATGCCAACCCAGTTGGTTTCCTTCGTGATCACGCTCATCGGGCTGACCGTCGTGCAATACCTGGTTGTGCGCCAGGCCGTCGTGAACGACCTGGCCGATGCCGGCCTCGACCAATCGATCCCGATGCTCCTCTCCCCCGGCTCAATGTGGTCGGTGACCTTCGGCTGGCTCCGGGTCTACCCGGTTGACATCCTGTTCTGGGCCCTGTCGGGAGCTACCGCCTTCCTGCTGCCGCGGGATGAATCCGACCTCGCCGACCCTTCGGACCCGGTGGTCGTACCGGCCGGGTAATGCCGTACCATCGGGGTGTGAAGATTCCCCCATCCGACCTCGATGAGGCCCGCCGCCGGATCGCGGCGGGCGAGTTGGTCGGCGTAGCCAGCAATCACCTCACCGCCGACCTGTATTCCAATCTCGAATTCTCCGACCTCGTGGCCGTCAAGAACCTCCTCAAGAAGTTCTTCTCGGCCCAGCCCTGGAGCCGCGAGGACGCCGACCGTCTCGATGTCTTCCTGCGGCGCAACGTCGAGGAGCCGGCCGGATGGTTCGAGCACGACCTCGGTGGAGGGCTGCACCTCCTCCACGGTTTCGACGAGGGGACCTACCGCCTGTGGGCCACCGGTGGCGATGGCGACGAAGCCTCGATATTCGACCGGGTGTTCTCGGGGCCCGTACAACCGGAAGCCACCCCCAATCCGCGCCATGTCCGCTTCGTCATCGGAGGCCGGCCTGCGCCCGGCGTGTGGTACCGGCGGGGAGACGACGACACCGACGAGGACGCGGCCGCGCTGCTGGAGGACCCCGACGTGACCGACGTGCTGATCGCCGGTGACTTCGTTGCCATCGGGCTGCGCCGAGCATCGATGTGGAAGGACCGGCTCGACGACATGGTCGAGACCGTGACCAAGCGATTCTGGACGCCGGAACGCCTGGTGGCGGACGTGGACGGGCCGACTCGCGACGAGCTGGTCTCAGGGCAAGCCACCGGTGAGCTTCATCTGCTCGATCCAGACGACCCGCACAGCCGGGCAACGCTTCAGGGGGCAATGACCAGCCAAGATGCCCGGCATCGTCGAATGGCAGTCGCCACCCTCGCCCAATCGGTGGATCGGAAGTTCGCGGTCGCCACCCTGTTGAAGGCGTACGCCGACCCTTCCCGCATCGTGCGCCGAACCGCAGTCGACGTTGCCGTCGATCTCGAGGACGATGCAGTTCGCAGCCTGCTGGAACAGGCTCTCGGGGACGCAGATGACTGGATTCGCTGGAAGGCTGTGAAGGGGATCTCCGAACTCGGGCTGGCAGACAGCGCCGACCTGGTTGGAGCATTGGCCGAGGACCCCGACTTCCAAGTGCGCTTCGAAGTGGCGGCGGCCGTCCGCCGGGAAGTCCCCTAGACCGCAGCCTGTTCCAGGTGCTTGGTCGGCCGGGAAACGATGTACCAGCAGATCCCAACTGCGAGGAGACCGAGGCCGACACCCAGATAGACGTTGCGGACCGCCAGCCCGATTGTGAGCGCAAAACTGGCAGCAACCGCCACTACGCCGGTGATCTTCATCCGGCGGGTGAACCCCTTGCCGTCCCGGTAATCACGAATCATGGGACCAAACAGCCGGTGGTTGAGAATCCATGCGTGCAGCCGCTCGTTGCCGAGAGCAAAGAAGAACGCCGCCAGCAGGATGAAGTCGAAGGTAGGGATGCCGAGCACACCTACCCCGACGAAGCCGAGCACGAGGAAAACGAGACCAAGGATCGTATAGATCACCCGCAATAGGCGGCTCCTTGACAACCTGTCCGACATCGGCCGAGAGGATACCCGTCCCAACGCTCTACGGGGGTCCGGACGAGCCCACCGCGCACCGAACCCGACCCACACTGTGGGCGGTGGGGGTCGGTGCTCGTGTAGAGGCGAAGCCGCTACAGGGCCAAAACCCCCTCTATTGCCTCGGTCATCTTGACCCGGCGCTGGGTGACGGGGCTGGAGCCGTCGAGAAGGGCTTCGGTGTCGGCCAGGACGTGGGCGAGCGGGAAGCGCTGCACCGAGGGATCCCGGGTCGGTATTCCTCCCTCGATCGCTGGCTCCCAGGCAATCATCTCGTCCGAGGCTCCTTCGACCAGCGCCGACACCGCGGCCAGGCCGAGCCGGCCGGCGATCATCCGATCTCGGAACGTCGGGCTTCCGCCTCGCACCAGGTGGCCGAGCACGGTGGCTCTCACTTCGACGTCGGGAAGATCCTCTGCCACCCTGGCTGCCACATCGCGGGTGAGCCGGGTGGTCGGATAGGGAACTCCTTCCGCCTTGATGATCAGGACCCGCCGCTTATCGCGGTCCCGCTCGAACGAGGTTCGGACGACTCCCTCAACGCTGTCGAGCAGCTCGGATTCGGTGCGGTGTCGCTCGGGGATCAGCATGGCGTCGGCCGCAGCTGCGACGGCCGACGACATCGCCAGATAGCCAGACTGGCGGCCCATGACCTCGACGATGAAGACTCGCTTGTGGGCGCGGGCGGTGTCTGAGATGCGATCACATGCATCGACGATGGTGTTGAGGGCAGTGTCGACTCCAAGGGCGTATCGGGTGCAGCCGATGTCGTTGTCGATGGAAGCGGGGACTACCACCACCGGAAACAGCTCGGCAAACACACTGGCCCCCGCCGCCGAACCGTTCCCCCCGACCACGACGAGCCCGTCAACACCGGCGGCCCTCAGGCCCTCGGCCGCCGACCGCCTGTGCTCAGCGTGCAGAAACCGCTCGCTCCGGCTCGATCCCAGGATCGTTCCGCCCAGCCCGCCGGCAGCATCCACCTGGCGAGTGGACCGCACCCGATCTGGCCCGGCCCGGACGGTGAGATCCACGAATCGCCCGTCCACTAAACCCTCGTACCCCTGTTCAACCCCGATCACATCGATGTTGCCGGCCGCGGCCACCTTGGCCACCGCCCGGAGCGCCGCGTTCATGCCCGGGGCATCCCCGCCGGAAGTGAGGGCCGCAATGCGTTGCACGGCAGGAGCTTAGAGGCAGAGAATCAGGTGAGCCCGTCGACGCCGACCACCCGCACGCTGAGGGCATCGGGCGAAAGCGGGTCGGCCTCAACATGAAACACCAGCTCGGCGCCATCCAGGCGAGAGCCGGCTACGGCCTTGGTGAAGTGTCGCCGAAGTGAGGTCGGCGAGATGTTGGAGAGCGCTCCCACCCGAATGTAGACCCGGGCGGCCGAAGCAGTGCCCAAGTGACCTTCCGCCTGAGCCAGCAGCGTCTGCACCAGCGTGGGACTTTCCATACCTAGGCATCGGCATTCCAGCAGAATCCTGGATTGAGATGGTTGCCGCTGGCCACCAAGGGCGCCAAACCCGGCGCTCGATAATGCCTGCGGTTACTGAGTGCTGATGGGTGCGCGATATCGAGACGGGTGATGAGTGGCATGGGCGCTGAGTTCCCCGGCATTGCGCCATCAACCAGCTCGGGTTCGAGTTATACCGGGCCCACTGTGAATCAGCCGTCTTCGCTGGGTTGGTCAGTCTTGGACCAAGCCCTCCTGGAAGACCAAACATGCTCAACCCACACCAACCACAGGACGGTGCCGTAGCTGCCGGTAGCGGTCAGATCCGAGAGTCGCTTGATTCGGAGTGGCGTAGTGGTCGTTGTGCGGTATAACGAGTGCATGCGAATGGCGACCCTTCTTCTAGCACTCGGCCTCGTTCTGGTCGCGTGTGCCGGAGATGATGCATCCGAGGCGGGCGGCAGCCAAGTACGACCCTTTTCCGAGATTCAAGACAGTGACCTGAGCTTTGAGATCGACCCGTTCGACCCCAATCGCGGCATCTTCCGCGTGGCCACTACCGAGCCGGCGATCTGCAGTATTGCCTGGGGGGAAACCGAGGCATTGGGCAATCAGAACAACTCGCTGAGCATGAACGGCACGGGCATCATCCAGCACGACGTGGTCCTTCCAGGAGCCCTGCCCGGCGAGACGTACTACTTTCGACTTCAGGGCTCCACCGCCGACGGCCAGCTCTTCCAGAGCGAGCTCAGCACGTTCACACTTCCAGTATTCGAGGAACCCGTCGGAGCGGATGCCGTGGATCGTGGAGAGAACCTCGCGCTGAGTGGATCCATCGTGGAGGTGAGCTCTGAGTTCAACGCCTCGTTCAGTGCGAGCCGGGCCCTGGATGGGGACCTGTCAACTGAATGGTCCTCCCGCGGCGATGGCGACGACGGATTCGTTGTGATCGACCTGGGAAGCGTGGCGGAGATTGGCGGCTTTGCGTTTGTCACTCGCTCCATGGCGGATGGCAGCGCAATCACCGATCAGTTCACCGTGACGGTTGACGGCGGCCCGCCGCTCGGGCCATTCGCGGCCGGCACCCCTGCCGACCCGGGCTTCCAGGCAGTGTCGGCGAGCGGCCGGGTGTTGCGGTTTGACATCGAATCCTCCACCGGCGGCAACACTGGGGCTGTCGAGATCCAGGTGTTCGGTCCGCAGAGCTGAGCCCTCGGCTGCGGTGGGTTCCGGGATCGGCGGTAGCGGTTGGTGCCGGCCCGCCGTCCGGGCCAGCCGGCTGCGGTCGCTCCGTCCGAAGCCGAAACTGGTGAGCCATATCTTCATTCCGGAGATCGAGCGTGGCGCGTCGATGGTCAGCTCGCCCCCGTCGCCGTCGGTGTGGTTGCAACTCTCCTGTCCTTCGCGTTTGACGGGCACACGGGTACTGAAGGCACGCGGCTGGTGACGGCGTTCGTGGCGGTTTTTCATGTGGGAGCTGCCGCGGTGTGGGGCGGCGGATTACTGATGCTCGTTCAGGTGTTATGGCGCCGTCACCGGATGGGGGTCCCGGTCCGCGCGCTTCAATTGGCCGTCCGGTTCAGCGTGATGGCTGCCGTAGCGTTCGTTGTAGCCGGCGCGGCCGGGCTGGTCCTGTCCGTCATCATCATGGACAGCGTGTCGGATCTGTGGTCGACGCCTTGGGGTCGCCTGTTGCTGGCCAAGGTGGGTGTGGTTGCGGCTGCCGGCGCGGCTGGTGCTTACAACCACAGTGTGCTCATCCCGCAGATGCTGGCTGCTCCCGAGGATGCCGACCTGACGTTCGCCTTTCGACGGGCCGTGACCATAGAGGGTGCGGCAATGGGCGCCATCGTCATCATCACTGCGCTCCTGGTGGGGTCCGCTTCCTGAGCCTTCGCGCTCGACTTCGCGTCTGATCTTCGCTGCCGGGAGGGCGCCCGTTCAGGCTGCCGATTGTCTGCTGCTATCGGCCCTGGTTTCGTTGGTGGAGGAGCTGACGGAGCCGCTGGTCGAGTTCGGGTGGTATGACTGAGTCGGGGTCTCTGAGTTCGTGGATGTTTCGGTGGGTGTCGACGAGGGCGGCGTAGAGGGGTGGGCAGGTGGGGCAGGTTTCGAGGTGGGCTTCAATGGTTTGGGCGATTGTGGTGTCGAGGGTGCCGTCGAGGTAGTCGGAGATGTGTTGGCGGGCGTCCCAACAGTGCATGGGGACTCCTTTCAGGAGGTGGCGTCTTTCTGCGCCTTCGGCCAGGGCGGTTACCAGCGCCATGCGCCCTCGTCGGAGTCGTTGCTTGGCTGCGGGTAAGCCGATGTCCTGTAGCTCAGCAACCTGGCGGACCGTCCATCCTTCGACGTCGTGGAGAAGGACTGTGATTCGGTAGATGAACGGCAGTCTGGCGAGTGCGTCTTCCAGCTCGCGTGTGTTCTGGGCTTTGAGGGCAAATGCTTCCGGGTTGACGGTGTAGTCGTCGTCTTTCCACCGGTGTTCGACTTCGTCGACCAGGAGTTCACGGGCTGATCGGCGGGCGGTGTCGACGGCATGGTTGTGGAGGATGCGTCGGAGCCAGGCTCCGAGCTTGCTGGGGTCGCCGCCGAACTGGTCGGCCTTCTCGATGGCGCGGACAACGGTGTCGTGGGTCAGGTCTTCGGCTTGGTTCGGGTCTCGCGTGATGGAGAGAGCGAACCGGTAGAGCTCTGGATACTCGGCTTCGAGAAGCGGTTCGAGGCGGGTCATCTGTTGCGGTCCCTCATTGGCAGCAAGCTAAACATGCCGACAACGGTTCCGACAGCAACGAGCGGCCAAACCGGTCCCGACATCAGGCCGAGAGTGGTGAGGGCCGCTCCGGCTCCAACCCGCAGCATCAGGTCGCCCTTGCCCAGCACCGGTTTGGGGGCATCGTCGGCTGCAACCGCTTCGAACATGGACTCCAGCTCTGCGCTGGTACGCCGACCGGTGAAGCGGAACACCTCCTCACCGTTGCAATAGCCAATCACCGTCGGCGTCCCTTTCACGCCGAGCGTTGCCACGGTTGCCGGTTCGGCCGATGCGTCGATCACCCGAAATCGCACATCGGGATGGCGGCCGGCAACTGCCTCGATCGTGGGTCGCATGGCTCGGCATTCACCACACCACGGGGCTGTGACCTCTATGACGGTCGGTTGGAGGGGGGATTTCATCTCATCGCTCGGGATGTGAGGGGAGCCCCAAAAGCGGAAAAGCGGGTCTCCCCTCACATTCATGCGGGAAGCGTCAGGCGGCGCTGGCGGTCGTATCCGTGTTGGTGCGGAACCGGAACAATGCGTACAGCGGGCACCATCCGGCCAGACCCGTGAGAAGCGGGACGAAGCCGATGACCTTCAGCACCGTGCCCCATCCGCCGGTTACGACCTCTGCCCAGCCGAGATAGAGAAGGATGATTCCGAGGACGACCCTTCCGATGCGATCCCAGCTTGCTTCGTTGATAAAGCTCATTATCTGCTCCTTTGTTTCGCCTCTTGAACACCCCAAAGACGAACGAACAGGCAAAAGGGATACATGGGCTGCGCGCCGATTCCCCGCCCACTGTGGCGATGGACGAGAATCCCGGTCTATGGAGGCGACCGGACTGGATCAGACCACTGAAGCTCGGCTCAACCGTCGCGCGCTCATCCTCGAATACGCCACGATCGCCTGGAACGTCGGCGAAGCCGTCTTCACCATCACCCTCGGATCGATCGCCGGATCACTCGCCCTCATCAGCTTCGGAACAGTGTCGATCGTCGAAGTCTTCGCCTCCTCGGTCGTGGTCTGGCATGTCAGATCAGACGACGACGCGGACCATCATCGACGAACCAGCCTCGCCCTGCGACTGATCGCAGGAGCCTTCGCCCTCCTCGCCGTGACCCTCATCGTCGCCGCCATCGGTGACCTGACAAGCGAACGGAGACCAGGCGAATCCCCATGGGGAATCGCCTACCTGGCCGTCACAGCCGTGGTCATGTTCGGCCTCGCCATGCTGAAGCGACGAACAGCCGCCAGCCTCGGATCAGAACCGCTCAACTCAGAAGCCACCGTCACATTCCTCGATGGTGTCCTCTCCACAACAACACTCACCGGACTTGCCCTCAACGCCTACGCCGGATGGTGGTGGGCAGACCCAACCGCCGCCCTGCTCGTAGGCATCGCCGCACTCAACGAAGCACGAGAAACATGGAACGAAGCAGACCCACCCAATCAGACCACCCAATAGGGGCGACAACGCCCTCTTGACCGAGTGCGCTGTATCGGCACGTAGCGCTCGGGTCTCCAAGGACGGATCGACCACCGCCTGGTGAGAACGAGCCGGTCCGAGATCGGACCGGCTTCATCGAAGAGGGTTGCGGTAACGGGCCTCCATCAAGGTATGACCAGTGCCGCGTCGATCTCTATGCCGGCAGGCCGGCCTTTGTGAGCGCCTCCAAGTTCTCGAGGCTCCGGGCAAGGAATCTTGTGTACACGCTTGGCATCAACGCACGGTCGATGACGGTCCCGAAGAAGTTCTCAGTGGGTTCAGTCTCGAACGTCACGTCGAGCGTGGTGGCATCCTCATCGCGCGGGAGGAAACGCCAGTAATGATGCACCGCGGGCAGACCGCGAGTCTCGGCGACGAAGTGGGCGAGTTCGTGCTCTTTCAGCTCCTTGACCTCGCACACATACTCCAGGCGCCGTCCTAACACCTTGTGGGCGGTTCGGACGATGTCACCCGGCTTCTCGAACGATCCCGTCTCGGGTTCGACGATCTCGATCATGTCGGCAAACCACAACGGCCACTGCCGGTAATCCAGCATGTAGTCCCACAGTGCCTTAGTGGAGATCGCTAATTCGCGCTTGTTGTCGATACGCACACGAAACACCCCCTCTCGAGGGCGGGATTTCCCACGAGGGATGCCCTCTCTTGAACCATGCCCGGCACGCTGCACTCCCGCAAGAGGCAAACGTCACGAACTCTTCGCCCAAGCTGAATCAATCATCGGACCCGGACTGTGCCCAAATCTTCGAGAAGTCATGCCCGCTTATCGCATCACGTAGGAGTGCGGGCTGCCAATCTGCACATATGTCGGCTGGGGTTGCTTCCACGTACGATTGGGTGATGGAAGGCGAAAAGGTCGAGATCAGAGTCGGGGAAGCTACCGAGGACGACATATCTGCCTTCGCCACTTTCTTCTGGCAGGCATGGGAGCAGGCTGGACCGGAAGCCGAGGGCTTTGTCGGTGCGAGCGATCAGGTGATCTCCGAGCTGACTGCACCGGAGGTGGTTCGGGAACGTATCGGCGGTCCGGACCGGAGAATGTTCCTGGCGTGGGACCGAGAGCGGGTAGTTGGCTTCGCCGCCACCAAGCGGGTGGATGCCAAGACGGTGGAATTGGCTGGCATCATCGTTCTTGAGTCCAGTTCCGGACGCGGTGTCGGCTCGCGTTTGGTTGAGGCCGCGATCAGGCGGGCACAGGCTGAGGGTTACCTGGGCATGGTGGTGCGAACTGAGATCACAAATCAGCGCGCCCGAGCTTTCTACGAGACGCGGGGCTTCACCGTCGATGGTTCCACCTTTGAGTCGGTAGAAGGCGAAATGGTCGAGGTCTGGGAACTCACCCGAACCGTCACATGACAACAGGACCTTGCTCAACCCCCGCACCTTACGGCACATACAGAACGGCCGACTCTCCTCGCTGGCTATTGCGCTTCTAGGGCCGAGAGGGGGCGCGGCTTGCCGTTGACGGTGCGGACACGAGGAGCGACA
>CAMYMH010000037.1 GCA_947259275.1 uncultured Acidimicrobiaceae bacterium
GCTTCCGGAAGCACCGGCATCCCACCGTTGATGGCGATGACGGTGAAGTTCATGAACACGCCAAGCCCCACCAGCCACATGCCCGCCTCGTGCCGGTTGAGCCAGGCAATGGTGATGAGTGGCACGAAGGAGAGGATGACGAGGGTGACCGCCACATCGTGTGACCAGGTGCGATCGCTGGGCAGGCGGTCGGCTGCTACCTGCATGCCGAAACCGAGGACGAGCAAGGGCCAGGCGCGCAGCTTGATCTCCGAGAGGTTGAGCAGACGGCCCCCGCGCACCAGCGCCATCACAATCGAGATCAAGAGGACGATCGCTAGCCACGCCATGAGCGGAACCGTAACAGACCGGGGGAGACATCCAGAGGCGGGTAGATTGCCGGGATGGGATTCTTCGATCGCCAGCCACAAGAGCTGGAAAAGCGCGGCCTGGACCCGGCTCGCCTGCCCCCGGGTCAGTACTTCACCGAGCGCTTCCCGGTGCTGCACGTCGGGGTTGTGCCCGACATCGACGTTGCCACCTGGGACTTCACGGTGGATGGACTGGTGGGCCGGGAGCCGCGCTGGAGTCTCGACGAGTTCAAGGCATTGCCGTCCGCTGAGCTAACCACCGACATCCATTGCGTCACCAAGTGGAGCAAGTTCGATACCGAGTGGCGGGGAGTTCCCACCACCGAGGTCGCCAAGCTGGTCGAGCCATTACCCGAGGCAACCCATGTACTGGTGCGAGCCGAGCACGGGTTCACCGCCAACCTCCCGCTCGAAGACTTCCTCCGGGAGGACAACCTGTTCGCCTACGAATATGGCGGCGAAGAGCTGGAGCTGGATCATGGCTGGCCGGTCAGGCTGGTGGTGCCTCACCTCTACTTCTGGAAGTCCGTCAAATGGACTCGTGGCTTCACGCTGCTCGACCACGACGAGCCCGGCTTTTGGGAGCGAAACGGCTACCACATGTACGGCGATCCATTCCAGGAGCAGCGCTACTGGGGGCCCCCGCGTCCAACTACCCCCTCTAAGAGCTAGCGGCCCAAGTAGGTCAGGTACTCGTCCAGGTATTGCATTTTCAGCTCGCCTGCCTCCCTGCTCATCCTGATGATGCCGGCGTAGTCGTTTCCGAACATCCGGTCCTCCAGCTCTGGATGGGCCAATCGGATCCACTCGCGGAATTCCCTTTCAGCCTCGAGGATGCCCTCCGGTGCGGGCCACGCGGTGCCAACAAAGGTTCCATCGATGCTCACCACCCCCGCAGCGGTTGTCTCTTGTGGTCCCATCAATTGCGAGTAGAAGGCGTCTTCGTGGTCCACCACCGTGCACACGACGGTGGTCTTGCCCCCTGCCTGGCTGGTCACTGTGCAATCGGTGAACTCCGGTTTTACCTCGAGGGCGATGTTCCACTCGAGGAAGTCGCGATTAGAGTCCATAGGTCCGGTCCACATCGCCTCGATAGCTTCAATGTCTCCGTCGCGCATGTGCTTTGCGAAGGTCTGTACGACGTCGATGGGATCCCAGTCCGCCGCGTCTTCGCCTCCTCCGATGGCGAAGATGACAGCAGCCACCGCGACTGCAGCGACCGCAAAGGCCGCCAGGCCCACGATCGGTCGCATCCACCAGGGTCGGGGTTGGTTCTCTGTGATGGGTCGCTGATCGGTCGAAACCATGGCGCCCCCCTTCCTGTCTGCGGCGACGACTAGCTCGCGCTCGCCGTCGAGGCGGCGTTCGAGGTGTTCGATGAGTCGGCTTGGGCCCATTCGATCCCCACGCTCGGTCGCCTCGGTGAGCAACTCGTCAAGTCGTCGCATTTCGTTCCTCCTCTGAGAGGATCCTGCGGAGGCGTCTGCGTCCCCGGGACGCGCGGTTGCGGGCTGCCTTCTCGGTGCAGCCGACAATCTCGCCGATTTCACCAAAGGTACGGCCTTCGATCTCCCGCATGTAGAGAACTGCTCGCGTTTGGGCAGGCAGCTCCATCAACTCGATCACATCGGACGGGTACGCCTCTATGAAGGCCTCGCTGGTGGCGGCCAGCGCGACCAGCGCTCGCCGGCGCCGGACAAAGCTTCGGACGTGGTCCTTCGACAGGTTGACGATGCAGCGCTTCAGGTAGGCGGTTGGGAAGGTCAGGTCTGTGAGCGGTCCCTTCCGCATGGCGCGCAAGAACGCCTCTTGCACCAGGTCGTCTGGCTCCACCTCGACCGGCCCAACCACTGCCGCGAACCTCCGCAGCGACGGGTACAGATCGTGAATCAGCCGTCGATCCGAATCGGCGAGCACGCTGTGGTGCTTCACGATCATGTCCCTCCTCCCTCAGCTCCTAGACGCCGGAACCGGGTGAAATGTCCCGGGCGATTTGGGTGAGAGCGTGGTCAGTGTCGCTCCGTCTGGTGCTGGCAGGTAGAGGCGAAGGAACCGAAGTCGGTCGAAGTCTTCTACAGCTCGGCCCGCACTCCGGGGAGTTGCAGCGTTTCGGTCCCGAGCAGCGAGCCGGCATCTGCTGCCAGCTCGGCGAGTGGGGCGGTGGCGGCCAGGATCTCGCGAAGCATCAGCTTCTCGTCGTCGCGACTGTCGCGGCTGAGGAGGGCTGCCAGTGGGCTCTTCGGTTTGGGAGAGCTGGTCGACGAGGCCGATCTCTTGTGCGTCGGACCCTGCCCACACCCTGCCCTTGGCGATGGCTTCGGCCTGCTCAAAGGCCATGGAACGGCCGGTTGCCACCTTGCCGACGAAGTCTTCGTAGATCGAATCGAGCAATGCCTGGAATCGCTGGTTCTCTCGCTCAGTGAATTCCTGATCGCTGCTCATGAAACGGGCGTTGTCTCCCCGGGCGACATCGTCGAAGGTGATCCCGGCCCTGGCCCAGGCTTCACGGGTGACCAGCTTGCCGGCCACCACCCCGATCGACCCGGTGATCGTGCCCGGGTTGGCGACGATCTTGGTGCAGCCGGCCGCCACGAAGTATCCGCCCGAGCCGGCCACGTTGCCCATGGAGGCGATCACCGGCTTGCCGGCCTCGATGGCGCGCTGGGTCTGGCGCCACATCGTGTCCGATGCCACCGCCGACCCGCCCGGGCTATCGATGCGAAAGACGATGGCCTTGACACGTTTGCTGTCGATGGCGGCCCGGAATGCCTTGGCAATGTCGTCCGATCCCATGGAGGGCTGGCGGGTGAGAGGATCAAATCGCGAGGATCCCTGCGCCACGAGCCCGGTGCCGTAGATGACGGCGATGGTGGGGCCGCGGCGGTGGGGTCGCTTCGCCCGTTTCAGGTAGGTGGCTATGTCGAGGGTGCGGGCACCCGCTCCCCAGCCGGACCGGACCCGCTGGTAGACCTGATCGCGATACAGCAGATCGTCCACCAGCCCCGCTTCGTGCGCTTCGGTGGCGAGCAAGGGTGCACGATCGACCAGCGCCCTCACCACTCCGGCGGGAAGGCCTCGACCCTCGGCGATTCCGACCACGAGCTGTTCGAATTGGGCGCCGACATATTTTGTGGTTGCCTCCCGATCGGGATCGACCATGTGGTCCTCGGTCAGGACGTACATGGCGGACTTGTATTCGTGGCGATGATCGAGCTGCGGCTTCACTCCCAGCTTGTCGAGCAGCCGGCGCAGGTAGAACTTGCGCTGGACGAGGCCGGTGATGCCGACCTCTCCACCCGGCTGCAGATAGAGCTCATCGAAGGCGGAGGCGATGAGAACGCCGGCCAACGATCCTGATGTCAGCTCACCAAAGGTCTCGGCATAGGCGACGGCCGGTTTCCCTGCCCTGGTGAAGGCAGTGATGGCTTCGGCCAATTCCTGGGCGCGCGCGATGCCGGGCCCGTCTGCTCCGACCCGGGCGATGAGGCCGACTACCCGCTTGTCGGTTGCCGCCCGCTCGAGCGCATCGTGCAGATCGAGCAGTGGGTAGGCACGGGCCGCCTGTGCCCGGGCCAGGGGCGATGACGGCATCTGCTCGACGATGCCGCGTCCAAAGTCGATCTCGAGCACGGTCCTCCTCGGAACCCAGCTCCGGGTGAGTCGCACTCCCAGCCATGCGGCTCCGAGCGCACTTGCCATCCCCACCGCCGCCCACCCGTTGGAAACAACTCCCGCGGCCAGGGACGCCAAGCCAATCACGGCGACGAAGGCGAGCACCCCCAACAGGACGGGCAAACCAGATCGAAGCGCTTTCATACGCCGAGGCTATACCCGTTGCCCGTTGCCCGTTGCCAGTTGCCCGTGATTGGGTTCTCGTGTTGGAACCGGATGCCTGATGCCTGATGCCTGATGCCGGTGGGCGGTTGGCGGTGAGCGGTGGGCTGGTTTCGTGACGGCGAAGCCGTCACGAAACCACCGCCGCCCCATCCTTGATGACCATTCGCACGAGATCGGTGCCGGGGCGATACGGGATCTCGAGGTAGCTATCTGCCTCGAGCATGACGAGATCGGCGGCGCTCCCCGGTCCGATCCAGCCCTTGTCCTCCAGCTGAAGCGCCCGGGCGCCGCCGCGGGTAGCCGCCCACAGAGCCTCTTCAGGCGTAAGTCCGGAGGTGAGGGTGGCCAGTGCGATGACGAGCTGCATGTTCTCCACGTAGCTGGTACCCGGGTTGCAGTCGGTGGCGATCGCGACCGTGACTCCCGCATCCCACAGCCGCCGGGCCGGGGGTGGTTCCAGATTGAGCGAGAGCGAAACGGTTGGGAACAGAACTCCAACCGTTCCGGCGGCCTCGAGTCCGGCAATGTCGGCGTCGGTGAGGTGGTCGAGGTGGTCGGCGGTGACCGCACCGAGCTCGGCCGCCAGGGCGGCTCCGCCCGAATGGCCGAGCTGGTTGGCGTGGAGGCGGGGTTGGAGGCCATGGTCGGCGGCCGCGGTCAGGATTCGGCGGGCCTCGTCGACCGTGAAGGCGCCCTCGTCGCAGAACACGTCGCAGAAGACAGCCAGCTTCCCGGCGTCGGCCAGCATTTGGTCGATGATGAGTCCCACGTAGGACTCCCGGTCGTCTCGATACTCGGCCGGCACGACGTGGGCTCCGAGGAAGGTAGCAACCACATCGAGCGGCACATACTCGGTGATGGATGCTGCTGTTTCCAACATGCGGAGCTCGGTGTCGCGGTCGAGCCCATATCCAGACTTCACCTCGACGGTTGTGGTTCCGGTCCCGAGCATGCGCCGGGCGCGCTGGACCGCATCATCCAACAGCGTCGAGCTGTCGGTCGCCCGAGTCGCCTCGACGGTGCTCTGGATGCCGCCTCCCGCCGCCATGATCTCCTCATAGCTCTCACCCCGGAGACGGCGGGCGAACTCGTCGGCCCGGTTGCCGCCGAACACCAGGTGAGTGTGGCTGTCGACGAATCCCGGGATGACGGCCCGACCGGCGCAGTCGAGCTCCGGAAGCTGGCGGAACTCTCGCGGGACGGAGTCTTCCGGTCCCACCCACGCCACCCGGCCACCCTTTACCGCCACCGCCGCGTCGTCCACCACGCCGAGCAGACCATCGCGGCCGGGGTCATTGGTCACCAGCTCGCCGATTCCGGTAAGCAGGAGGTCAGCCATGCTCCCCGCCCTCGAGGGCGGGGTGGCCCCGCCGGAGGCGGGGACGGGGTGGGGGAGGCCTCGTCCTGCGCGATTGTGTTGATGTGGCGCCTTCCCCCATCCATCCTCGGAGCAAAGCTCCGAGAACACCTTCCCCTCGAGGGGAAGGAAGGGACTTTCGGTCATGCACTCTCACGTCAGCCGTTCTCGCGCATCGGGATGCGGACCCCGCGTTCGGTGGCCACCTGCAACGCCCGGTCGTAGCCGGCATCGGCGTGACGGATCACGCCCATGCCCGGATCGTTGCTGAGGACCCGCTCGAGCCGTTCGGCCGCTTCCGGTGTGCCGTCGGCGACCACCTGGGCGCCGGCGTGGATCGATTTGCCGATCCCGACGCCACCCCCGTGGTGCACGGCGACCCAGGCGGCTCCGGAGGCGGTGTTGATGAGTGCGTTGAGGATCGGCCAGTCGGCCACTGCGTCCGATCCGTCCTGCATGGCCTCGGTCTCCCGATAGGGCGAGGCAACCGATCCCGAATCGAGATGGTCGCGCCCAATGACGATTGGGGCGCTCACCTTCCCGGATGCCACCAGCTCGTTGAATGCAAGCCCGGCCCGGTGTCGCTCTCCGTAGCCGAGCCAGCAGATCCGAGCGGGGAGACCCTGGAACTCGACCCGCTCCGCGGCCATCCGCAGCCAACGCTTCAGGCCCTCGTTCTCAGGAAACAATTCGAGCAGCGCCTGATCGGTTGCCTGGATGTCGGCCGGATCGCCGGACAGTGCCACCCATCGGAACGGACCGAGCCCCTCGCAGAACAGGTCGCGGATATAGGCGGGTACGAACCCGGGGTATTCGAATGCCCGGCTGAATCCGCCCGACACTGCCTCGCCCCGCAGGTTGTTGCCGTAGTCGAATACCTCGGAGCCGGCGTCCTGGAAGCCGACCATCGCCTCACAGTGGCGGGCCATCGACTCGCGGGAGGCCTTGATATATCCGTCTTGATCGCGACTCCGGAGGTCGGCGGCGGTCGCCACGTCATAACCTGCCGGCACGTAACCGTTGAGTGGATCGTGCGCCGAGGTTTGGTCGGTCACGATGTCGATGGCAACACCGCGCCCCAGCAGCTCGGGAAACACCTCGGCGGCATTCCCCTCCACGCCGACCGACACGGCCTCACCCGCCTCCTTGGCTTCCAGCGAACGGGCAATGGCGGCGTCGAGATCGTCGGCCCACTCATCGAGGTAGCGGGTCTCCAGGCGACGCTGGATGCGAGTCGGGTCTACCTCAACGCACAGCGCCACCCCATCGTTCATCGTCACGGCCAGCGGCTGGGCTCCACCCATGCCGCCGAGGCCGGCGGTAAGTGTGAGTGTGTTGCGCAAGCTGCCGCCGTAGGACTGCTCGGCGATGGCGAGGAAGGTTTGATAGGTACCCTGCAGGATGCCCTGGGTGCCGATGTAGATCCACGAGCCGGCCGTCATCTGCCCGTACATCATGAGGCCCTCGGCCTCCAGCTCCCAGAATGTCTCCCAATCGGCCCAGTCGGGGACCAGCAGGCTGTTGGCGATGAGCACCCGGGGTGCCATCTCGTGGGTCCGGAACACCCCGACCGGCTTACCGGATTGCACCAGCAGGGTTTCGTCGTTCTCGAGCTCCCTGAGCGACCGCACGATGGCGTGGTAGGCATCCCAGGTACGGGCCGCCTTGCCCCGCCCCCCGTACACCACCAGATCGTCGGGGTTCTCGGCCACCGCCGGGTCGAGGTTGTTCATCAGACACCGCAGGGCCGCTTCCTGAAGCCATCCCTTGGTGGTCAGCTCGGACCCGCGCGGTGCGTGAATCGGTTCCACCGCATCCTCCTTCAAAGCGTTCCGCGCCAGGCTACCGGCGCAGCCTCATTCGATCCCGGCAGCTTCGAGCAGCTCTCCGGTCGCCACCATCACGGCCACCTGCTCGATCTCCGCCGCAAGTGGTCGATCGTCGTCCAACGGCGGAACGTCCTGGCGGATTCGGTCGACGACGGCCTGCACGCGCGAGGAGGGGAGCAGCGGCTTGCGGTATTCCAGGCCCTGGGCCGCACACAGGATTTCGATGGCGAGCACCCGGCGGGTGTTCATCAGCACCTCCCACAGCTTGCGGGCGGCTCCCCAGCCCATTGATACGTGGTCCTCCTGGCTGCCCGAAGTGGGAATGCTCTCGACCGAGGCCGGGTGGCTGAGCACCCGGTTCTCCGCCACCAGGGCGGCCGCCGTGTACTGAGCCAGCATGTAGCCGCTGTTGATGCCGGGACGAGGCGACAGGAACGCAGGGAGTCCCGCGGAATGATTCGGGTCGAGCAGCCGGTCGGTGCGCCGCTCCGAGATACTTCCCAGCTCGGTGATGGCGATGGCCATCATGTCGAGGGCGAGCGCCAGCGGCTGCCCGTGGAAGTTGCCGGCCGAAATCACCTCACCGCTCTCCGGGAG
The DNA here is from genome assembly GCA_947259275.1 of uncultured Acidimicrobiaceae bacterium. Classification (GTDB taxonomy): domain Bacteria; phylum Actinomycetota; class Acidimicrobiia; order Spongiisociales; family SHLN01; genus SHLN01. The sequence continues at coordinate 7,971 of CAMYMH010000037.1, forward strand.
CACGATGGGGTTGTCGACCACCGAGCCGAGCTCCACCTCGAAGGTGCCGGCTGCATAGGCGAGCGCGTCGCGAGTGGCGCCGTGCACCTGGGGGGCGCAACGCAGGCTATAGGCGTCCTGGACCGCGTGCACGAAGTCGTCGTGGTGGCTTGCTTCGATTGCGGAGCCTTCGATGAGCCCGGCGATGGTGGCCGCCGACTTCACCTGACCGGGATGAGGGCGGAGGGCGTGGATGTCGGGCCGGAAGGGCCGGGCGCTCCCCATGAGGGCGCCGATGGACAACGCACAGGCGACGTCGGCGGCGGCTACCAGTCTGCGCGCCCGATGCAGGCTGATCACGGCGTAGGCGAGCATACCTTCCGTACCGTTGAGGAGGCTGATGCCTTCTTTGGCTTCCAGCGTTAGCGGCTCGATGCCGTTCTCGACTAGCACTTCTGCGGCCGGGCGGTGCCTGTCCTCCACGAGCAACTCACCCTCACCGATGAGGGGAAGCGCCAGGTGGGCGAATTGGGCGAGGTCACCAGACGCACCGACCGATCCCTGGGCAGGGACGACCGGCAGTAGGTCACGATTGAGCAGGTCGAGGATCCGTTCGACCACGACCGGCCTGACCCCCGAGTGTCCCGAGGCGAGGGTGCGGGCCCGCAACAGCAGCATGGACCGCACGATTTGCGGTGGCACCGGCGGCCCCACGCCGGCCGCGTGGCTGCGGAGCAGGTGCACCTGCATGGTGGCGGCCTCGGCCGGATCTATGTGGGTGCTGGCGAGAGCCCCAAACCCGGTGGTGATGCCGTAGACGGTTTGGTTCTCGGCCACCGCCCGTTCCACGAGGGTGCGGGCCGGCTGCATTCGGCCCCCCACCGAAGGGTCGAGCCGCACGTCTACACCGCCGTGGGCAACATCCACGACGTCCTCGAACGTGAGCGGCCCTCCGTCGATGGTCACGATCCGGTTTGTGGTCACGGATCCCAGGCTAGAGGTTGGAGGGCCCGAAGTGACTCGACGTGACACGCGGTCTGTTTCCTCCCCCGGAGGGGGAGGTGGCCCGTAGGGCCGGAGGGGGCGTCCGATTGGGCTGAGCGAGCCCCCTTCCGGGAAGCGGCTCAAGCAGCCGCCGGAGCCGATGCTGGCGCGCCAGGTCGCAGATCCCAGGCTGGGATACGCTGACGGACTAGGTCGGGCGCCGTGATCGCGAGCTATGGGAGGGACGTTCGTTACGCGCGAGCGCCCCGGCCGAGTGACCGGGGCGCTCGTCGTCGAGTGCGTTCTCGCGAGCCGCCGGCTACGGTGCCGACAGGAACGACAGCTGGCCGCCTTCGACCAGATCGCCGTCGGTGATGCGCGAGTCGGCGTTGAAGTCGTCCTGATCCTCGATGCCGTGCGCCTCGACGTCGAAGAGGAACAGCGTCCCCTTCTTCTCGTCGAACAGCGTCGACACGTCGAGGATGCCCGAGCTCTCCCACTCGCCGGCGTCGCCGGCGTCCTGGTCGACCGGCGTGCCCGCCGTGGATGGGTCCAGCACCACGCTGCGATCGATGTTGGCGATCCGCTCGATGCTGTTGCCGTTCTTCTTCATCCGCACGATCCCGGCCTCGTTCGGGTTGACCGCCCCGGGACCGAACAGCGGCTCACCGCCGAGGGTGTCCTCTTCGGCCTCGTCTTCCTGGATGTACAGGCGGCCGTCGTCGGCCCAGTCCAGGTTGTCGGGGGAGCGCAGTGCCCGGGTTGGGTCGGCGTCGCCGTCGTAGACGATCTCCAGGGCGGCCGCCATGGTGTTGAAGTTGGTCTTCATGGTGTACACCGTGCCGAACGTGTCGGCGCCTCCCACGTAGGTGTCCACGCCGGTCGACGCCAGCACGAATTCCCGGCCGTCCTTCGGGTTGGTGGCGACGTCCTCGGGCCTTGAGAACCCGAAGGCCCCCAGCGCCTGAGCCCGCAGCCACAGAGTCCCCTGCGTCGGATAGCCGAACCGGTCGAAGCCGCTCGTGCCATCGAGGGACGGAGTGCCCGTCGGGCTGTTGTCGATCTCGACCCAGCGTCCCTTCAGCTTGCCGGATCCGTTGAAGCCTGCCGGGCTGGTGGTGCCGTCGTCGGCCACCCACACGAACAGGTCGCCCCCGCGCAGACCGTTTTGCGCCGGGAAGTCACCGCCCGGATCCTTCTCGCCGATATAGAGATACATCGGGGCTGCCTCGTCTGTTTCGTCACCATCGAAGTCGAACGGAGATGTGTCATCAGCCAGGACGACCGCCACCGTGTTCTTGCGTCCCGTATCGAGCACCGCCACGTTCTCCCAGCCTCCCCGGCCGAGGTCGGGCAGATGCCAGATGTTGCCGGTCTCGGGATCGAGCGCCCACTCGCCGCCGCCGACGGAATTGAAGCCGCCGCCGTCTTCCTCACCGGCGAAGTAGATGCGGTTCTCCAGGCCGCGTTTCCCGCCGCCCCACTCAGCGGCTTCGAACAGCGATCCGGAGCAGAAGCGACTGAAGCCCGCCAGAGGCGCAGAGTCGCTGGGGTCGCCGAAGAACGGCGCATATGGTTCGTTCTGGAACGAGAGGTCGGTGGCGATAGCGCCGTTGGCGTCGTAGATCGTGTTGATCGCGATCCCGCTGTCGACGATCGTCCGCGTGTCCTTGTCGATGTCGAAGTACGAGATACGCGCACCTCGCATCGTGAACGTCCCGCCGGCACCGTCGCTGACCTCGTAGCCGTAGCCTCGGAAGTGGAGCAGCTCGTGGTTGGCGAACACCCTGACGGTTTCGTCGTCGAGCTCGTAGGCCCCGAGACCGTCGAGCACCCCGGCCGGCGCGTAATCGCCTGCCGTGGTCGGATTGAGCGCCCCGCTGGTACCGGTGATTGTCTCACCGACGGTAAAGATCGGGTCTACCGTCCATCCGCCGACCCCCACGGCCATGCTGTGGCCGGCGGCCCCCGCCGGCACCGTTTGGGCCACCAGTGTCAGAACGGCAACCACCGTCACCATCAGTCGTAACTTCGGCAATCGCATCGAACCCTCCTCCGCCACGCCGCCAGCGACGACCCGGCCTCTCTCGAACCATTCCGTTCTCACGGAGAGTAGCTAATTCAACTACTGAACTCCCAATCCAGGCGGGGGACAAACAGGGCGGCACCTCATGGAGCGGCTAGCCCGCTTCGTTTCCTCACGCGGCCGACGACGAACCGACTCCTAGCGAATCGACCGGCCCAGCTCGTCGCGCTCCTTGTCCATCCGAGTCAGCTCCTCGGCGCCGCTGATGACAATCCTCGGATCAGGAGTGAAATCAAGCGACGTGTCGCGGTCGGTGTAGTCGACCGAGTTGAGGATGACTTTCATAGCGTTCAGCCGGGCTTTGGGCTTGTTGTTTGAGCGGATGATGGTCCACGGCGCCTGGTTGGTGGAGGTCTGTTCGAGCATGCGGTGTTTCATCTGGGTGAAGTCGTCCCAGTACTCCTGGGCCTGGCGATCGACCTCGCTCAGCTTCCACTGGCGGAGCGGATCTGTCTCCCGCCGGTTGAATCGCTGTGCCTGGACTTCCTTGTCGACGCTGAAGTAGAGCTTGACGAGGACGGTGCCTTGCCGGAAGAGATCCTTTTCGAAGCCCACAACGCCCTTGAGGAAATTGCGGTATTGGGTCTTCGTGCAGAACCCGAGTACCAGCTCGACCAGCGCCCGGTTGTACCAGGATCGGTCGAACAGGACGATCTCTCCCCCGGTCGGGAACTCGGAGACATACCTCTGGAAATACCATTGCGTTGTCTGCTCGTGGGAGGGTTTGCCGAGGGCCACCACCCGGTAGCGCTTCTCGTTCATGTAGCGGGTGATGCGGCGAATCGTGCCCCCCTTGCCGGATGCGTCCCGTCCGTCGAAGAGAACGATCATGGGGAGGTGTTCTCTCTCGAGGTGCGTCTGCAGCTTCAACAGCTCGATCTGGAAGGGGCGGAGCGGCTCGTCCTGCGCGATCTGTGCTCGTAGTCGATTCCGTTCCTTGGTCACCTCTTGCAGGCGCGCCTTGAGTACCTCCGTGTCGGCGTCAGCTTCGGCGGTTCCCGGTTGGACGTGTTCGAGCGCACTCACGGCACACACGGTAGTCAGAATTTCGCGTCCCTACCCAAGGCGATCACGCAATTCATCCCGGATTTGCTGCTCGGCCGCCAAAGCCTCGGTCGGCTTGTGACCGCGCTGCCAGTCGATGGCCTCCGAAATCTGCTCTGGGTCCTTCCCCCTGAGGGGAAGGTGGACTCCGAGCGAAGCTCCGGGGACGGATGGGGGGAGGGAAACGCTACGCGTTCCTAGCCAGTTACTTGGTAACTCCATCAGGTGTGCAGTTGTGCAGCAACTGCTTAGCAACCCGCCAGAGTTGCCCACCCCGTCTCCGGGCAAAGCCCGGGCGCCTCCCCCCAACGAGTTGCGGAGCAACTCGAATCGCTGATCAGAGCCAGGCTCTGCCCGGCTCTAATCAGCCGCCATCCGTCGGAGGACCGTGTGGAGAATGCCGCCGTTGCGGTAATAGTCGACCTCCACGGGGGTATCGATGCGGCAAGTGGTCTTGAACTCGATGACCATCCCGTCCGGCTTGGTGGCCCGGATCAGCACCGCCTGGCGGGGCTGGAGGTCGTCATCGATCTCGATCTCGAACGTCTCGGTGCCGTCGATGCCGTGGGAGTCGGCACTGTCACCCGGCTGGAAGGTGAGGGGAAGCACCCCCAGCCCGATCAGGTTCGAGCGATGGATCCGCTCGAAGCTTTGCGCGATTACGGCCCGCACTCCCAGCTCGTAGGTTCCCTTCGCCGCCCAGTCGCGCGAGCTTCCCATGCCGTAGTCCTGCCCGGCGATAACCACCAGCGGGATGCCCGCTGCCTGGTAGCTGAGGCTTGCTTCGTAGATGGTCTTGATCTCTCCGTCGGTGAAGTCGGTGGTGAATCCGCCTTCGGTGCCGGGTGCCAGCTGGTTGCGCACCCGGATGTTGGCGAACGTTCCCCGGGTCATGACCCGATCGTTGCCCCGCCGCGACCCGTAGCTGTTGAACATGGCTCGCTCCACGCCACGCTCGATGAGGTACTGCCCGGCCGGTGACTTCTCGGCGATCGACCCGGCGGGCGAGATGTGATCGGTGGTAACCGAGTGACCGACCTTGACGAGAGCACGGGCGCCCACGATCGGTTGGATGGGCGACACATCGAGCGTGAGCCCATCGAAGAACGGAGGTTTTTGGACGTACGTGCTGGACTCGTCCCAGTCGAACAGGGCACCCCCGGAGGTCTCGATGGCCTGCCATTCGGCAGATCCGTCGAATACATGGGCATATTGCTCGATGAACTGCTCCCGGGTGACCGTGCCGGCGACGATCTGGTCGATCTCAGCCTGGGTCGGCCAGATGTCGCGCAGGTACACCAGCTCGCCATCCGAGCCAGTCCCGATCGGCTCGGTTGTCAGGTCGATGTCGACGGTGCCGGCCAGGGCGTACGCAACCACCAGGGGCGGAGAAGCGAGATAGTTGGCGCGCACGTCTGGGGAGATCCGGCCCTCGAAGTTACGGTTGCCCGACAACACCGAAGCCGCCACCAGGTCGTGCTCATGGATGGCGGCGCTGATCTCGGATGGCAGCGGGCCGCTGTTGCCGATGCAGGTGGTGCACCCGTATCCGACCAGGTAGAAGCCGGCCGCCTCCAGGTCGTTCATCAGGTCTGAGTCCTGCAGGTACTCGGTGACGACCTTCGAACCGGGTGCGAACGAGGTCTTCACCCACGGCTTGCGGGTGAGGCCACGGGCGCGGGCTTTGCGAGCCACCAGCCCGGCACCCACCATGACATCGGGGTTTGAGGTGTTGGTGCAGCTGGTGATGGCCGCGATCACCACGTCGCCGTGGTTCAGATCGAAGGTCTCGCCGTCGTAGGTGACGGTCGCCTTCGGCTCGTCGGCGGCCTCGTCCACCACCGGGCCGCCCTCGTCCTCCCACTCGGTCACGGTTCCGGGCCCGCCCGGCCCTGCCTTGCCGAACGTGTCGACGATGTCCTGGCGCCACTGATCCTTCATTCCGGACAGCACGATTCGGTCTTGGGGGCGCTTGGGCCCGGCCAGCGCCGGCTCGATGGTTGAGAGGTCCAGGTCCAGGTCGGAGCTGTACGTGATGGTCCGGGCCTCCTCTCGCCACAGGCCCTGCTCGCGGTAGTACTGCTCGACCGCCTCCACCAGGGCCTCGTCGCGGCCGGTGAGACGCATGTAACGGATGGTCTGCTCGTCGACCGGGAAGAACCCGACCGTGGCCCCATACTCGGGCGCCATGTTGGCGATGGTGGCCCGGTTGGCGAGCGGCATGTCCGCCAACCCGGGGCCGTGGAACTCGACGAACTTGCCGACCACCCCGTGCTCGCGCAGCATCTGCGTGACTCGCAGCACGAGGTCGGTGGCGGTGGCGCCTTCCGGCAGCTTGCCGTCGAGGCGAAACCCGACCACCTGGGGAATCAGCATATAGATGGGCTGTCCGACCATTACCGCCTCGGCCTCGATGCCGCCGACGCCCCAGCCCAGCACACCGATGCCGTTGATCATGGTGGTGTGGCTGTCGGTGCCGACCAGGCTGTCCGGGTATAGGTTGGTTCCGTCGTCCCAGGCGACCTTGGCGAGGTATTCGAGGTTGACCTGGTGGACGATTCCGGTGGCGGGAGGAACCACCCGGAAATTGTCGAACGCCGACTGGCCCCACTTCAGGAACTCATATCGTTCCTGGTTGCGCTCGAATTCCTTCCCCGAGTTGATGAGCAGTGCCATGCCCGAGTTGAAGGCGTCCACCTGAACCGAATGGTCGATGACGAGGTCGCACGGCACCAGCGGATTCACCTTTTGCGCACTGGCCTCGTCGCCGGTCATGCGCACCACCGCAGCCCGCATCGCCGCCAGATCGACCACCGCTGGGACTCCGGTGAAGTCTTGCAAGACCACCCGGCCGGGCGTGAAGGCGATTTCGGTCTCGGCCACCGCGGTGGCGTCGAACGAGGCGAGCGCCTTGACGTCATCGTCGGTGACGATGGATCCGTCGTGATGCCGCAGGACGGCCTCGAGGAGCACCTTGATGGTGTACGGAAGCGAGTCAACATCAGCCATTCCTGCCAGCGCGTCGAGCCGGTAGATGGTGCGCTCACCCAGCGGAGTCGCAAGGCTGGCGCGGGTTCCGAACGGGTCGTGACTCATCGAGGTTCTCCTACTGCGGGATCGGCCAAATCCTACAGAGCCGAAGTTACCTCCCTCACCGGCGAGCGAAGGGGTTCGATCCCAACCCGAGAACAACGCGCTCTCACCCCCCTCCTGGCCTCGCCCGCCTTCGGCGGGGGAGGTGAAGCGGGCAGCGGGTAGCGGGTAGCGGGTAGCGGGTAGCGCCTCTACGATCGCGCCATGTCCACCAAGGTTCGCGTCGCCTCCGCCTTCGACGGTCCCCAGATCCATGCCATCTACGCCCCTGCCGTGTCGGAGACGGCTGTCTCATTCGAGACGGCGGTGCCGGCGGTGGATGAGGTGGTGCGCCGGATCGAAGACAATCTCGCCATCTATCCCTACATCGTGGCCGAGCGCGACGGTGAGATCGTCAGCTACGTCTACGCCCGCCGCTGGCGGGCCCGGCGCGCCTACGACTGGGATGTCGAGATAACCGCTTTCGTCAAGGAAGGCAACGAGGGTCGCGGCATCGGTCGAGCCATGTACACCGCGCTGACCCGGCTGCTTACCGCCCAGGGATTCGCCAATGCCATGGCGGCGATCACGGTGCCGAACGACGCCAGCACCAGCTTCCACGAGTCGATGGGTTTCCATCGAGCCGGAACCTTCCCGGCCTGCGGCTACAAGCTCGGGTCGTGGCACACGGTCGAGTTCTGGTGGAAACAGCTCGCCGACCTGCCGGACGAGCCCCAGCCGACCATCCCGTTCAAGACTTTCCGCCAGTTCCCCGAGTGTGAAGCCATCCTCACCGAAGCCACCGAGATGCTGACCGGCGGCTAGGGCGGAGCTCAGTCGGGGTGGCGGCGGCTACTCTCTCCAGCTCACCGTCTCGGCTCCGCCCTCCCCCCATCCGTCCTCGGAGCTTCGCTCCGAATCCACCTTCCCCTCAGGGGTGTCGTATTTCGCGACTGGTGCGAGACGACGGGAGGCCATCGCCGGTTCGTGGTCGGTCGCTCTCTTTCCCCGCCCTGGAGGGCGGGGTGGCTCCGCCGATGGGCGGAGCCGGGGTGGGGGGCAACGCCTGCGGCGTTGCTGGGCAGTTGCCTCGCAACTGCTGTTTGGCGGGAGTGGAGGTGCGGAGCAACTCCTTCGGAACGCGAAGCGTTCCCTGTCTCCCCCCATCCGTCCTCGGAGCTTCGCTCCGAGTCCACCTTCCCCTCAGGGGAAGGAGCAAGAGCGCGAGCGGGAATCCTCGGAGTGTCGCACACCAACCGCGACAAATCACTTCGAGAGAAGGAACACCCGGGCCACGGAGTTGCGAAGCAACTCCCAAGCGACGCCGAAGGCGTCGCCCTACTCGTCCCGGCGCAGGCTGAAACCGACCACGTTGCCTTCCGGGTCTTTGACCGCGGCCAGCCGATCGCCCCATGGCCGGTCAACCGGCTCGATCACGGAGGTAGCGCCGAGGTCGAGACACCGTTGGTAGGTCTCGTCGAGGTCGTCGACCCTTGCCCAAAATGTGACCGCCCCGGGGTGCTGGTGGGACCCGTCGGACTGATCGAAACCGAGGTAGATACCGCCCAGATCAAACCCGACGTGCCCATCCTCTTCGACCACGTCTTCCTCGTCTACGTTTAAGGCCCTCACATAGAACCCAGAGAGGGTCGCGAGGTCGGTGGCAAACACGATGACGGTATCGATGGCGGCGTTAGTCATAGGCCGATGCTAGGGTCCGCTTCGGCGGGGCGGTCCGTGTGGGGGAGCCGACAACTCAAACCGACCCCAAAGGCGATGCGATGCGAGCCCAGCTTCCAGGCAACGAGCAAGAGCGCCTGGCCGCGCTCTCCGAGTACGACATCCTGGACACCCTGCCCGAAGCTGCCTACGACGACATCACCCACCTCGCCTCGGAGATCTGCGGGACCCCTATCGCCGCCGTCAGTCTGGTTGACGAAGATCGCCAGTGGTTCAAGTCGGAAGTGGGCCTCGGTGTCCCGGAGACGTCGCGCGAGGTGGCCTTCTGCGCTCACGCCCTCGTCGGGGAGGGGATGCTGGTGGTGCGGGACGCACACGACGATGCCCGCTTCGCCGACAACCCGCTGGTCACGGGCGATCCAAAGATCCGCTTCTATGCCGGAGCACCGCTGGTCACGCCCAAGGGGGAAGTTCTCGGCACGCTATGTGTGATCGATCACGTGCAGCGTCAGCTAACGGAGCAACAGGAACAATCGCTCGGCGTGCTTGCGCGACAGGTGATGGCCCAGCTCGAGCTGCGCCGGCTGATTACCGAACAGCGACGGTTTCGAAAGCAGTTGGAAAAGGCAAATAAGAAGCTCCAGACCGCCAGCATCACCGACGACGTTTCCGGCTTTCACAACACCCGGTTTTTGCACCAATACCTCGACGAGGCCCTGGAGGGGCCGTCCAGTCCCGAGTACCTATCGCTGGTGTTCTTCGACATGGACGGCTTCAAACAAGTCGTCGATACCCATGGACACCTGCTCGGTGCCCGGATGCTGCGCGAGGTAGCTGAGGTCGTAAGCGGCCAACTCGACCCCGACGACCGGTTGGTGCGTTACGGCGGTGACGAGTACGTCGTGATTCTCCCCCGCCAGGATTCCGATCACGCGGTGACCAAGACCGAACATATGAAGGAAGCCATACGATCGGCGGCTTTTCTGGCCGGCGAGGGACTGGCCGTCCAGGCCTCCGCCTCGTTCGGAGTCGCCACCTTCCCCGAAGATGCCAAGGACAAGGAAGAGCTCCTGGCGGCCGCCGACAAGGGCCTGTTTCACAGCAAGCTCGCCGGCAAGGACCGCGTTTCTCGGATTCAAACCACCGGGTAGACAGCCTGAAGGCAATATGTGTCCTGCAGGTACGATTCGACTATGCCGAAGTGGCGCCTGGAGGAAACGGCTGGATGGCCGGGCTTCTTCGCGTTTCTGGTGGCAGGCGGATTGCTGGCGTTTGGTTTGATTGCCGGGCTCTCCATTGGTCTCGTCTTCCTTCCCCTCGGGATGGTTCTCTTCGGCTTACTGATTGCATACGCCCCTGATAGCCGGGATCGGTGGGGTGTCTTTGCAGGGGTCGGCCTCGTCGGAGTCCTCATCGGCATTCTCCAACCGCAACTATCAGCCGTGCCCCGAGGGGTGGATAGCGGTACAACCGGGAGAAGACTCGTTCTCCTGCGGCGGGTGGGATGCGAGGCCGTGGCTCACCATCGGGCTACTCCTCATCCTTGCCTCGCTGGTGGTGTATCGCCAGCGCCAGCGCTCTTCCTAGCCGAAGCATCCCTGGCTTGTCAGTCCCCCCTTCGGGTGTCGCATTTCGCGACCGGCGCGGTGAAGGTGATGGCGGCGCGAGGCGGATCGCTCATCCTCCCCGCCCTTGCGGGCGGGGTGGCTCCGCCGCAGGCGGAGACGGGGTGGGGGGCAACGCCTACGGCGTTGCTGGGCAGTTGCTTCGCAACTGCTGTCTGGCGGAAGTGGAGTTGCGGAGCAACTCCTTCGGAACGCGAAGCGGTCCCTGTCTCCCCCCATCCGTCACCGCCCCGGGGAACGCCGGAGGCGTACCCCGTCACGATTCTCATGACATCGTGATCCTGGCAAGCGCCTCTTGGAAGCCGTCCGGAATGCGCCGCGGTCTGCCGTTCAGATCGGTGACCGCCCCCGTGAGGACGACGGTTACCAGCACTTCGGAATCACGCAGAATCCGCTGTCTCCATACAGTCGAGGCGCGCCGAACATCAACCACCTGTGTCTCAACAGTGAGGCGATCACCGCCAACCGCGGAGGAGAGGAACTTGGCCGTCACTTCGGTGACGACTATCTGGCAGCCGGCCTCGGCGAGCTGATCGAGCGAGAAACCGATGTCTTCGAGTGCCTCGATGCGGGCGCTCTCGCAATACGTCAGGTAGACGGCATGGTTCACGTGATGGTACGGGTCGAGCTCCGACCAGCGCACCCTGATCTCGGACAGATGCGGCACTACCGAGACGCTACCCCTTCACGGCACAAAACGGGAAGGTGGAGTACACCATCTCGATCGAGTTGTTTGTACCGCCGCTCGGTACACTTCCGGCTCCGCCACACGAGGACTCCATGATCGATCAAGCCGCGCTTCGGGCCGCCATCGGGCAGGTCGAAGACCCCGAGATCCACAGGTCGATTGCCGAGCTCGACATGCTCAAGCAGCTCGAGGTTGCCGGCGACGGGTCGGTGCGGGTACTGATTGCTCTCACAGTTCCCGGCTATCCACTCAAGGACAGGCTGGAAGCCGACGTCACCCGGGCGGCCCAGTCGATTGAGGGAGTCGGCTCGGTAACCGTCGACTCCACCGTGATGACCGACGAGCAACGTGCCCGGATCACCAACACACTCAAGGGCGGCTCCGATGCCCGCGAGGTCACGATTTCCAACCGCACCCGGGTCCTCACCATCGCCAGCGGGAAGGGAGGCGTTGGGAAATCCTCGGTGACCACCAACCTAGGTGTCGCCCTGGCTGCCACCGGAAAGACGGTCGGCATCATCGACGCCGATGTGTGGGGCTTCTCGATCCCCAAGATGCTCGGCATCGACCGTACGCCGACGGTGGTCGACCAGCTGATCATGCCGCCCGAGGCTCACGGAGTGCGGGCGATCTCGATGGATTACTTCGTCCGGCCCGACCAGGCGGTCATCTGGCGCGGCCCCATGCTTCACAAAGCGCTCGAGCAGTTCCTGGTCGATGCCTACTGGGGAGATATCGACTACTTGCTTATCGACATGCCGCCCGGAACGGGAGACATCGCCATCTCGATGAGCCAGTTCCTCCCACGAGCCAGGGCGCTCATCGTCACCACCCCCCAGCCGACCGCCCAACGGGTGGCCAAGCGAGCCGCGCTGATGGCAGGCAAGGTCAACCAGGAGATACTCGGGGTGGTGGAGAACATGTCTTGGTTCACCGGCGACGACGGAACCCGGTATCAGCTGTTCGGTGAGGGGGGCGGGCAGCAGCTGGCCGACGAGCTCGAAGTCCCGCTGCTCGGCCAGGTGCCATTGCTACCGGCGATGCGGGAGGGAGCCGACGATGGGGTCCCGGTGGCGATAGCCGCCCCCGACTCGGATGCGGCGGTCGCCTTCGCTGAAATGGCAAGACGGGTGGACGATCTGAAACCACGACTCCGGTCTCATCCGGAGCTGATCATCAGTTAGGAGACGGAAAGTGCGCGTGAGGATTGGGCTGGCCGACACCGGCACCGACGTGGACGTCGACATCGAGGACGTCGATGAGTTCGTCAAGGAATTGGAGGACGCCATCGAGTCGGGAGCATCGCTCCTTTGGGTTGAGGACCCCGAGCGCGGCCGCTACGCCGTAGCCGTCGCCAAAATCGCCTACGTCCACATCGAAGGCGAATCCACCCGTTCCGTCGGCCTGCGATGACCCATCCCCTTTCCTTCCCCTGAGGGGAAGGTGGCATCGGAGCGAAGCTCCGAGGTCGGATGGGGGGAGGCGGTAAGCCGGATACCGAGGCCAGACGGTTGGCTCTGTCGGGCAACAGATCACGGGTAACGGGTAGCGGGCACCACCGAAGAGCCCCGTGCCCAGAACATCATCTCCCACTAGTCTTTTCTCTGATTTCGCGAACCAACCGGGATCGCACGGAATCCGAGGAGCAGCACATGCAGTCCATCTGGAAAGGGGCCATCTCCTTTGGCCTCGTGACCATCCCCGTCGGCCTCTACAGCGCCACTGAAGACAAGAAGGCTTCCTTCAAACAACTCCGATCGGGCGACCACAGCCCGATTCGGTACAAGCGCATCGCCGAGGCGGATGGCGAAGAAGTCGAGTACGCCGACATTGTGCGCGGCTATGAGATCGAGAAGGGCAGGTACGTCGTCTTCACCAAGGAGGAGCTCAGCAATATCGGCAAGGCGCTATCGGGCACCGTTGATGTCGTGCAGTTCGTCGACCAGGAGGAGATCGACCCGATCTACTTCAAGAAGTCCTACTACCTGGCCCCCGAGAAAGGGGGTGTGAAGGCATACAAGATCCTGCTCAACTCGCTGAAAGCTGAGAACAAGGTGGGGGTTGCCAAGGTGGCCATCCGCGAACGCGAGTACGTTTCCACCCTGCGGGCCGAGGACGACGTGCTGGTGCTCGAAACCATGTGGTGGCCCGATGAGGTGCGTGAGCCTGCCTTCGAGACGCTGGAAGAGGAAGTCGAGCCGTCGGCGGAGGAATTGAAGATGGCGGCGATGATCATCGACAACCTCACGGCCACGTTCGACCCCACCATGTGGAACGACGCCAGCCGGGAGGCCGTCGAGGCCATGGCCCAGGCCAAGGTCGATGGTCAGGAGATCGTGGCTCCCGAGAGCCCGGAACCGACCAAGGTCGTCGACCTCCTCGACGCCCTCAAAGCCAGCGTCGAGGCCACCAAGGCCAAGAAGAAGGCGGGATGAGGATCACGTCGGCCATGCTGGCAGACTCTGCCCAGGTTCACTCCGGCAAGTTGTTCATCCTCGGCGGCGGGTTCGACACCATCCGGACCCGGTCGGTTCCGGCAGTCCACAAGGCATTGGCGGTGGTCATGGTGGCCGAGGTCACCCCCGGCGAGCGGGAGACCGACTTGTCCATCGAAGTCACCTTGCTGGACGAGGACATGCAATCGCTCGGGCCCCGGGCGTCCGGGACCCTCCGGGTGGGCGACACGCCCACCCACCGGCCCGGTCAGGCGAGCATCATCCCGCTCGCCATCCCGTTCTTCGACTTGCGATTCCCTGCCGAGCAGGGGTACGTGTTCCGGGTGAGCCATCAGGATGAGGAGCTCACCCGGATCCCGTTTTCGGTGCTGGTGGTCCCTCAGCCCCCCACGTAATCGCCTGCCAGTCGTCGTCGGTGAAGCCCTTGAACGAAGGTGCCCGCAGCTTGCCTGCCCGGGTCCATTCCTTGAACTCCACCAGGGCGATCAGCGACGGCTCGACAAACACGGCCCGGGCGGGGATGTCTGCCCCGTCCCGAAACGCCGGCTCCTCTGTCTCCGACTCGTCGAGCGCGGCGCGGATCGCTCGCAGGGTGGCGCCGCTGAAGCCGGTCCCAACCGACCCGATGTACCGCAGACCATCCTCGTCGATGAGGCCGAGGAGCAGTGACCCGAAGGTTGAGGCCCGGCTGCCCTCGCCGGGTAGGTACCCGCCGACCACCGCCCGCACCTGATCGACACGGGCAATCTTGCGCCAGTCCGCCGAGCGGGTCCCGGGCCGGTATGCGGAGTCGAGGCGCTTGCCGACCATGCCCTCGAGGCGTTGGTCGGCAACTCCGGCCCAAAGCGCCTCCCCGTCCCCGATGACCGGCTCGGGAATCAGGTAGGGGAGTGGCAGCTCGAGCTGGGAGAGCTGATCTCTCCGGCTCCTCCAAGGCTGGTCGACCAGCGGCACCTCCCAGTAGAGGAGATCGAAGGCCATGAAGCTGACGGGAGTCTCGACCTCCGACCCGGCGGCGGTTCGCAGATTCATGCGCGTTTGCAGGCGGCCAAAGGATGGCCGCCCTTCCTCGTCGAAGGCAACGATTTCACCGTCCAGGACGCACGGCGGCAGCCCGGCCAGGTGGCCCAGGTCCGGATAGGTCTTCCCGATTGCCCGCCCGGTCCGGCTCCGAAGGTCGAGGCCGACGCCGTCCCAAGCGGCGATGGCCCGCACTCCGTCCCACTTCACCTCGAATGCCCAAGCCGGATCCGAGAATGCCGCCGGCCAGCGGGTGGCCAGCATCGGCTCATAGATCGGAAGATCAGACATGGGGACCGAACACCGTCCCTGTTAGGTCGTGGCTAAGCACCCAGCGCTTCGCGAACCAGCCGGTTCACGAGACTGCCGTCGACCTCGCCTTGGTGGTCCTTCATGATGTGACCGACCACCCGGCCCGCCTGCTTGGGGCCTTCGGCGCTCAGTTCGATGATGGCCCGATTGACGAGGTCCTTGGTTCCAGCCTCGTCCATGGTCTGGGGCAGCCAGCGGGCCAGGTACTCGGTCTCGTAGGCGAGTTTGGCGGCCATTTCCTCGCCGCGATCGCCCATCTCGAGGTACTCGTGGCGAGCCTTGGCCATCTTCTTGACGTAGGAAGCGATGACGTTGCGGTAGAGCTCGTCGTTGATGTCGCCTTCGAAGCCCGGCTCGGCCTTGGCACGGGAAACCTCGGTCTCGATGGCCCGGATGACGTCCTTGCGGTTTCGGTCGCTGGTCTTGAGAGCGTCCTTCAGCTCCGCGCTCAGTTGGTCTCTGATAGTCATCCGGGAAGGGTACCCAATGGCTTGCCGCTGGCCGGGGACCGACCGCGAAAAATACCCTTTGGCTGGGGGGTCATGACGCGATACGGTGGTCCGGGTCCCCGGGGGACGGACTTTTTGGGCACATTGTGAACGAAATCACATTTATCATGGGCCGTGAATAGGAGGCATTCGGAGATGGCAATTGCGGCGGAGAGAGGACAGTGGCAGGAACTATCAGCGTGCCGCTCATCCGACCCAGAGATGTTCTTTCCGGTAGGCACCACCGGCAACGCCCTCGACAACATCGACAGCGCCAAGGCCATCTGCGCCACCTGCACTGTGACCGACGAGTGTCTCGACTATGCCCTTCACACCAACCAGGAAGCGGGAGTTTGGGGCGGCTACGCCGAGGACGAGCGTCGCCGGCTCCGCAAGCGGTGGCTGGCCGAACGCCGCCGACGGGCGAGCTGAGCCGGGCCGCTCGGCGACCAACCAGGCGGGGGTGAGCTACTTGTTGTGGCCTCTGGCGTTGCCCGAGTTGCCGGGCCGATCAGCCTTGTCGGCCTTGTTGTTGCCGCCGCCTGGATGGTCCTCACCTTTGTCGTGCTTGTCACGCTTGCAGTCGACGGCGAAGGTTTCGAATCCAACGGTGCCGGTCGCTTCCGGCGCAAAGGCGTCGTCAACCTCGGAGGTCCGGATCTTCTGGTCATCCTTGCCGAAGTTGGATTGTGCCATCACCCGGTTGAGACAGCCCATGCCCTGCCCGTCGATGAGCTGGTGGAACAGCTTCATGAACTGGCCGTGGTTGATTTGACCGTTCGGCCCGCCCACCTGTCCGGCCGACAGGCCGCATTCACCGTCGGGTCCGGTGTATTTGGCCGGCTCCTCGGCCAGGGTGAACTCTTCGGTGTCAACTTCATCCTCGGGCCGGTTGAGGAACTGGAAAGCCTCGAAGATCTCCGGCTCGACCTCTACTTCGAGCGTCTTGACCGCTACCGGACCGGTGTCGTCGGACTCGTATCCGACCGCGAGCGGTCCGTTCTCCAGAGTGCAATCGAAGGCAGAGTCGGTGGCCGAGCTGTTGACGATCAGCACATGATTCGCCTCGTCGTAACCGATGTTGAGGAGTGTGTCGTCGGCGGCCGTGTTGTCATCGGCGGAAGCCACTCCTGCCGCGGTCAATAGTCCGAGGGCGACGAGCAGGACGATCCAGGCCCGGCGTTTTTCCGACACTTTGCACCCTCTTGCTTTTGGTCCGTCTTACAGTGAAATGAGATTACCACAGAGAGTGGTCATAGGCCTAGGCCGCCAGGCCCATTTCAAACTCGCCGTTTTGGCGAATCACGGTTCCCCTTCACCTGCCGGGCGCTGGGACCGGCCAGCATCAAGCCGCCCGCCACCATTGCGATCATGACGACGGCCGCGAACCAGTAGGCAGTCTGCTGGCCATGGTTCTCGTACAGCCACCCGGTGATCGGGGCCATCAATCCGGCGGCAAGGGCCTGCATGCCGCCGAGCACTCCTTGTGCGCCCGACTGGCGGTGCTCGGGAGCCGTCATTCCGACCGCCACTCCGCTGGCGGCGAAGCTGAGGCCGTCGGTGACGGCGTGCAGCATGGCGACGGCGAAGATAGCGCCCCCGACGGTGAGCACCCCGTAGATCCCCATGAAGATCGCGGCCACGCCCAGGCCGGCGGATGCGACCAGGAAGGGGCCGATCCGCTGCGCCAGCCGCCCCGAAGTTGGGCCGAACAGCACCAGCGGGATGGCGAAGAGCGCGATGCCCAGATTGGCTACCCACTCAGAGGTCCCCAGGTCGGTATGTACCACATCCCATAACGCGTCGAAGGCGCCGATCATCATGAAGGCGGCCGAGCCGATCATGACCGCACCGGCGAACGGTCGAATCCGCAGTAGGTCGAGGGCGAAGCGTCGCGGCTCGGCCTCTGTCGTCTCTTCGACCTCGAGGCCCAGCGTCAAGATCACTACCGCCATGGTCAAGACGACAATGACGAGGAACGGTGCGGCCAGGCCGAACGGCCTCACGAGCATTGCCGAGATCACCGGGCCGATCGCAAAGCCGAAGACATCGGCCGAGAAGAGCCGGCCGAGATTCCGGCCGAGGTTCTCACCGGACCCGACGACCACGATACGTTTGATGGCGGGGCTGGCCGCGCCGATCGCCAGTCCCGACACGATGCGGCCCAGCAGGATGACCGGAGCGTTGGTGCCGAACCCCATCAGCAGCAACCCGAGCGCGTTCACAATGGCACCACCGAAGACCAGGGTGCGGGCATGACCACGGTCACCGAGAGGGCCAATCGTGATCTGCGAGAAGAAGCCCACGATGAAGCCGATGCCGATGATCCAACCGACCACAGTCTCGCTGATGCCGTAGTTGTCGCGGTAGTCCCCGACGATGGTGAACAAGACGCCATAACCGGCGAACAGGAGAGCGGACAGCGTCGAGAACACCCAGATGGGCTTCAGGTTTCGTCTGAGCGCGGTGCCGGCCATCGACGCAGGCTAGGTCCGGCCGCCGGTTCCCATCACCCTGAGACCAAGCCCCCGTCAGTGCACCACCCGAGGGCGGCCGAGCGCGACCGCCCGCCTACAATCGCGGGTGGCCCTCGTAGCTCAGGGGATAGAGCGCCGGCCTCCGGAGCCGGGTGCGTAGGTTCGAATCCTACCGAGGGCGCGGCAACGCCCTTCGGGCGTTGCTTTCGAGTTTGCTTCGCAAACTCGTGGGTGTGTTGGCGGGGTTGCACCCGGCTCCAGAGCCGACCTGTCTTTGGCTCTTCGCCTTCGGCT
>CAMYMH010000038.1 GCA_947259275.1 uncultured Acidimicrobiaceae bacterium
CCAGTCGCCACCTGACGGTCTTGCCGTCATCGACCACCTCGGCCACACTGCCGTCATGTGGAACGTGCGTACCGCGACGGCGGATGATCTCGACGCCTTGGCAGGGGTGCTCGCCGACGGTTTCGTCGACGACCCGGTGATGTCGTGGGTCTTCCCGGACGCTGCCGGCAGACCCCGCCTGCTCCGGGCGATGTTCGGGTTCCTTGCCGAGCATCGCTACGTGCCTCACGGGCAGTGCACGATCGCGCCCGATGCGGCGGCACTGTGGCGCCCCATCGGCGTGGAGTCGAGCGATGAGTTCTGGGAGGAGCACGGCGCGGCCTTCGTTGCCGCAGTCGAGGGCCAAGTCGAGCGACTCGACGCGCTGTCGGAGGCGATGGACGAGCACCACCCGCACGAGCCCCATCGTTACCTGCTCGCGATCGCCGTCCGCCCGGCGACGCAGGGTCGTGGCCTCGGCGGCGTCCTGCTCGCCCACACCCTCGCGGAGGCCGACGAGCGCGGCGAGCCCGCCTACCTCGAGGCGACCTCACCGAGGAGCCGAGTACTGTACGAGCGTCACGGTTTCGAGACCATCGCCGAGTTCGCCGTCGACGACAGCCCTACGCTGTGGCCGATGTGGCGGGCAACACGATGAACCCCTTCGAGCTCACCGCCGAGCAGCTCGGCCTCTCGGGTCCGGCCACCTAAGAGCTAATTCCGCGACCGGTACCACTGCGAGCCTCGCGACGCTATCCACGTGACGGACAAAGGGGAGCTGCAGACCTACATCCTCGAGTCGAGACGCAGCCCGTACAGGAGCCCTCAATCACCAACAACCCCGAGTGAAACGGGCGCTCCAACGGCACGCCCGCTCTAACCCGCAGTCAGCACGCGTGACTACCAGCACAAGCCGGACCGCCCAGATCACTCATGCCCAAAAGCGATATGGCGCACCCGGTTCCGAGCAGAACCGGCAGATATGCGCCGCTGCCGCGCTCGGTCCGCGCCGACCCTTGGATCATCACATGAACGTCACGCCGATGACGAACCATTGGCCGGAGAACCGCACGCCGAGGTGAGGATATGTGGGTAATCCGGGGCGGGGTTCTTGGACGTTGGGTGGTGGGTCTGGGACGCTGCGTGGTGGCCCCGTCGGGGTCGGAGAGGGTGGCTGGGCTTGTCATCACCGTGACCGGGACGACCCTCGAGCAATCGCCTGGCGTCTTCGGTAGCGAGATGGTCGGAGTGGGCCCGTCGTTGGCTATGGCTGGGAGACGCTAGCGTCGATGCTTGACAGCATGGATCCGGGTACTCCGGCATCGACCACGCACCGGCCCTGGCTGGTTGTCCTTGTAGTGATCGTGATTGTTACCTTCCCGATCTGGGGCTGGTTCCTGTATCAGGGGTGGGCGTGGGTGGATTTGCGGGAGGATCGGCAGCGGATGGGGTTGATGCAGGAGGAGACCTTGTTGGTGACGGCTGCGCCCGGCACCGAGTTGGAGTCGGTGAGGGTTGATCCGGCTGAATGGAATTTTGCGTTCTTGACCGATGACAACAGTTTTGGCCCGGTTGCGTCCTCTTTCGGCAGTGTTTCGCATTCGTACGGTCCGGTTTCGGACCTGGCTGAACTCACCCAGTTCTACCTGGAGTTCCTCACCACGGAGGGTTGGAGGCTACGGCAAGTGTCTTGCCAAGATCCCGACGATGAGCGCGTCACGATTCAGGCCGACAAACGGCTCAACGACTTCGTGGCTGATGGTCGGATCACCGTCAACGCATCAACCGGAGGCATCTCCGTCTGGTTGACGGCCCCGTTCCATACTGAAGAGCGCCAATTCCCTGAGGGGGGCTTCTGGGTCAACGGGGATTGTTCGCATGTTGGCATCCCAGCGGATTTCACGCCCTAACCGCGACTCGGATCATTTCTCATCTCGCTCATGATGCCAGCAACAGCGATGTCTTGTCGCCAAGTTGGATGTCGACTGGGCCCGCCGCCGAAGAGCATCGACCGCCCACCGAGGTGATGCGATGAGCGGGCGGGGCCTCCCCGCTCGTCGGTCACCGGCAGTATCCGGGTTGCTGTATCCACTGAGCGAGGAGAGACACGAGCCAACAGAAGGCCGCCTGACCGGGCGTGCGTGACGGCTCGAGACGCGGTCCGACGCGCCGTTGAACGGCTCTGTACGATGGCGGACCCCCTCTCAGGTGACTCGTACCCATGGACTTGGCCTTTCTGATCGTGGCCTTCGGGTTTGGCTTTGCGGCCAGCGCCGTCCGCCTGCCGCCGCTGGTCGGCTACCTCGCGGCCGGCTTCGTTCTGCACGGCTTTGGCTACGAGACGACGGAGGGCATCGACCTCGTCGCGGAACTCGGTGTGCTGTTGCTGCTGTTCGGCATCGGGCTGAAGCTGCGGTTGCGGACGTTGGGACGCCCCGTCGTATGGGCGG
This sequence comes from uncultured Acidimicrobiaceae bacterium, assembly GCA_947259275.1. Classification (GTDB taxonomy): domain Bacteria; phylum Actinomycetota; class Acidimicrobiia; order Spongiisociales; family SHLN01; genus SHLN01. The sequence continues at coordinate 2,430 of CAMYMH010000038.1, forward strand.
GTGCCAGTATTCACATCGTTCTGAGCACGGCGCTGCTCGGGGCTCTATTCCTGAGTCTCGGTGCGATCGGTCTGCCGCTCGCCTCGGGGCTCTCTCCAGCCCGGGCGGCAGTGATAGGTTTTGCCTTCTCGTTCTCGAGCACCGTTTTTGCCGTCAAGGCACTGGAGGAGCGCAACGAGGCTGCGTCGCTCCAGGGTCGGATTTCCGTCGGGATTCTGATTGTCCAGGACCTCTTCGCCGTTGCGTTCCTGACCGTCGCGGTCGACACCAGGCCGTCGATCTGGGCAGTGCCGGTGGTAGTGGCGGTCGTGGCTGCGCGCCCGGTCTACGGCTGGTTACTCGACCGGAGCGGCCACGGCGAGTTGTTGATCCTGCTGGGGCTGGCGCTGGCGATCGGTATCGGTGCCGAGTCCTTCGATCAGGTTGGTCTGAAACCCGATCTCGGGGCGCTCGTGATTGGGCTCACGCTTGCGAGCCACCGGCGAGCGCCGGAGCTGGCCGATACGTTGCTCGGATTCAAAGACATACTGCTCATTGGCTTCTTCTTGTCGATCGGGCTGGACGGCGCTCCGGGTGCGGCAGCCCTGGTGATCGCTCTGGTCGCATTGGTCGTCCTGCCGATGAAGGCGGGCGGGTTCGTGTGGCTGGTGTCACGTTTTCGTTTCCGTGCCCGCACCGCTTGGCATTCCTCGATCACTCTGGCGACCTACAGCGAGTTCGGGCTGATCGTCGCCGTCATCGCTGTGGACCAGGACCTCATCGATCCCCGGTGGACGTCCGCAGTGGCCGTCGCTGCAGCCGTGTCCTTTGCGCTCGCCGCCCCGCTCAATACCGCCAGGTATTCCATTTATGCCCGCTGGTCGGATCGCTTGTCCGGGCTCCAGCGGGACCCGATCCAGCCGGATGACGCGCTCATCGAGCCCCTTGATGCGCAGATCATCGTGTTCGGCATGGGACGGGTCGGGGCCGGGGCCTACGACGAGTTGGTCGTCCGTCGCGCGGAAGTGGTGCTCGGTGTCGACCGCCGAGACGCCACGGTGGAGGCCAACGCGGGTGCCGGGCGGAACATCATTCGCGGCGATGCCCTCGACCTCGAGTTCTGGGACCGGCTGCGTCTTCACCCCGGTGTCGAGTTGGTCGTGCTTGCGATGGGCGATCAGGCAGCCAACCTGGAGGCGGTGCGGCGGGTGAAGAACTTCCTGCCCGACGTCCGCATCGCCGCGGCCGCCTCGTACGCCGACGAGGTCGGGGAGCTCGAGGCAGCCGGTGTCCACGTGGCCCGTAATCTGTTCGGAGAAGCCGGCCAGGGTCTCGCCGATGACGCCTGCGACCTGCTCGAACGGAGAGACACGCAGTAGAGCACGGCCCTTGGTTCAAGGATCCCGGCCCTGCCAGCCCGGAGCAACTCCGAGCGCGCCTCCACGGGCTCCTTCCTCAATAGTGAGTTTGGCGTTATCCCAGGGGCGGGTCACTACGCCTGGAAAGAGAACGCTCAGCTGTACCTCGCTCACATCCTCCGCTGAAGGGCCAGGCGGAAGCGGCACGCAGCAAGAACCGAGGAAGGCTGAGAGCGTGGCTCACATCCGCCGCCATCCGGTCGTCGAAGTGGCAGGTCCGTTACATCGACCCGGGCGGCCGGGAACGATCACGTACGTTCCGCCGCAAGATCGACGCCGAGAAGTACCTCATCCACGTCGAGGCGCAGAAGCAACGCGCCGAATGGATCGACCCGCAGCAATCCGCGACCCGCTTCGGCAACTGGGCAACCAAGTGGCTGTCCACCCGGTCCCATCTCAAGCCAAAGACAGAGGAGGGTTATGAGTCGCTGCTTCGGATCCACATCCTCCCGACCTTCGCGAACACGCGCCTCGATCGCATCGACACGATTGGGATCGAAGCATGGATCATCAACTGAAAGCTTCTGGGCTCTCGCCAGCGCGCATCCGTCAGGCCCACCAGGTCCTCCACCCTGTTATGAAGGCCGCGGTCCGCGACTACGTGGCGCGCAACCCGGCAGCCGGTGTGAGTGTTCCGAGACAGAGACGCCGTGAGCAGTTGTTTCTCAATCCCGGCGAGGTTGACCGGTTGGCGGCGGTTACGCCGGAGCGCTTCCGGGCTCTCATGTACGTGTTCGCATGCGGCGGACTGAGATGGGGTGAGGCAGCCGCGTTGCGAAAACGCCGGGTCGATGTGCTCCGGGGTCGCCTCGAGGTCGCCGAGTCGCTCTCAGAGGCTCGTGGGCAAATGGTCTTCGGTCCGACCAAGAACTACCGCGGTCGCATCCTCGTCATGCCCGGCTTCATGCGCGAGATGCTCAACGATCACATCGTGAGCTTCAAAGGACTCGATCCCGAAGGCCTCGTGTTCTCGGTTCCGGGCGGAACTCCCATGCGGAACTCGAACTTCTCCCGGCGGGTTTGGAAGCCGGCCATCAGCGACGCAGGGCTGCCCGAGAGCCTGCGGGTGCACGACCTTCGCCACACCGCGGTGGCTTTGCTCATCAATCGCGGGGCGCACCCCGAGGCCATCAAGCGCTACATGGGTCACTCGTCGATCGCGGTGACGATGGACATCTACGGCCATCTGTTCCCGTCGGCAGCCGAGGACCTGGCCGACGCTCTCGACGAGCTCTACCGCCAATCTCAGACGGACAAAATACGGACAAAACTCACGATCGTGGGACCTGATGACGACCAAGCCGGCCCTGGAAATCGCACTGACCAGGCGTTTCCCAACGTGGGCCCGGTGGGGATCGAACCCACGACCTTCGGATTAAAAGTCCGAACAGACCCATCCCCGCCCATCCCCCGCCGTCCCATATTGCCGTTGGTTGTTGGGTTCTCCAGGCGTGGTGATACCGGCTGATACCTCGTGATCCCGGCTAGTTCCTGGGCGTTCGTTATCAGCTCGGTATCAGCCGCTAGGTCAGTTCTCGTCTGCGCCCAGTTGCTTTGCCCCAAGTCCACTCCGGAAGCCGGGATAGTCGGCTTGCTCGATCGGGGTCTAGACGGTCCTCTCGGTAGTCCCGCCTTTGCCGGGCGACCCACGCGCCCAGGCGGAAGCGTCCCACATTGTGTTTCTGGGGCACACGGCTGTGACCGTGGATCTCTGCATACTCTGCGAGTGTGCCGAAGTACTCGTCCCAACTTGGGTATTGAGCGGGCGAGAGGAGCCTCGCCGAGAGGTGGTTTACCCTTTCCACCTGCTCATCAGTCAGCTTCCCAGCTCGGAATCGGACCCGTTGGTTGTTGACCCACTCACCGAGCCTCATGCCCTGGTACCTGGCTGCTCGTGGCACATAGTCGAGCCCACTTGCCGCGAGATATTCGCACAGCGCATCGAAGTGGGCTTCCCAGGCGGCCTCCTGCGGTGCCCAGGTCACATTCACATCATCTAGGAGCCGCTTACGTTCTGGTGGCAGGCGACCTCGCCGAGTAGCGCTTCTCTGAGCGCTCAGCCAGCCGCCAAGTTGAAATCCTTCTTCGATATGTCGAGCCGGGACCTCAGCATGCCCCTCGCGCCGCACGAAGTGTTGAAGATGCTCGAAGCCCTTTTCCCATGCATCCGCGTCCGGGGCCCAGACGAAGCCGACGGTGTCCAAGCGATCGACTTGCTCTTGGCTGAGTGACGCACGTTTTGAGCGCTGGATACTCACCCAGGCGCCGAGTCCGAACCCATCAACCCTGTAGCCCTGCGGTACCCGGCTGTGCCCATTCGCCTCGAAAAACCCCTTCAATTGCTCGTAGTGTTCCTCCCAGGAAGCTGACAAACGATCCCATGACCAGTGCGGTCGCAGTCCCATGAGTTCGTCGTATCGGTGGGCCGGTAGCTTCCCTCGATTTCCGAGAGATCGATAGCGAGCAACGAATGTTCCCAACGGGTAGCCCTCTGAGTTCACGTAGTCGCTCGGGATATTTCCGTGACCGTTCGTCGCTATGAAGGCCTTCAGGTACTGGAGTCCTTCTTCAAATCGCGAGTCCTGAGCGTCCCACACCCAGCCTGGCAACGCGTCTAGGCGGGTGAAACGGTCCCTGCTGAGCAGACCACGCTTGTGCCGCGTTCGTTGAACAGAAATCCATCCACCCAACCTGTACCCATCTACATACGCATCAGTAGGCACGACCTTGTCGCCATGCAGATCGATCCATCGCTTGAGTAGACCGAAGCGGTATTCCCAGCTGGCTGTTGATTCGACGACAATTCGAGTTTGCAGCGCCGTGGCGAATGCTGGATCGACCCCGACCGGTAGATTCAAGGTGAGCTTCTCGGGCAGATTCCCATGCCCTGAGCCCAGCCGGCCCATCTCTCGTCTTAGTGCGTCGAGTTCCTCTCCCAGCTCCCCGTCATGGGCCCTCAGGGCTTTTAGGACGTCCCAGACAGCTTTGAACGCCGAGGTGTCCAACGCTTCCTCGGGATCGTCAGTGTCATCAACAAACACTGGCAAGACAACCGTCCCAACAGACTTGTCGTCGGCCTTTCGAATGGCCCGACCGACCGCCTGGACAATGTCAACCTGGGATCTGCGAGGATCGATGAAGGACACCGCGTCCAGGGTGGGAACATCCACCCCCTCGGCGAGGCAGCGGGCGTTGGAGAGCAGACCGCGTTCGTCCCTGGTTAGATCTCGGAGCCGCTGCAGCCTCACATCGCGCTCTCCGGTTGGCATCTCACCAGATACATGGCTTGTCCAGATATCGCCTGGAGGCTTCTCGCTAGATGGCATCCATGCCACTACGCCTTCGAAGTCCCCTGCGAACTCCCGTGCTCGCTTCACGCGACCATGGAACGTGATTGTGCGACGTAGGTCGTAGTTCCGCATGGCCTTCGCTAGACCGATGTGCGAGGCGAGGGTGCGGGCATCGGTGACCTCCCGCCCGTCGATAGTGACAAAGCTGCCCTTCTCCGCGAATGCTCGATACGTGGGGTTGTCTACCCCGACGATGACTACTTGGTAGTCCGACAGCAGATCACGTTCGATGGCCTCGCCGAAGCTGAGCCGATGAAACTGTGGCCCGAACATTGTCTCGTCGTCCATGGAAGCAACCTCGTAGTCAGCGTCCCTGGCTGCTTTCTGCACGCGACGAGTGAGGTAGCGGGGTGTGGCCGTCATGAATAGACGTCGCTTGGATTTGATCACATACGCATCGAGGATGGTGGCGAAATCGGCTGACACCCGCCCGGCGCATCGGTGGGCCTCGTCAGCGATCGCCAAATCGAAACCCGGAACTCGGTCCGCCCTATACGCCTCGGCGATTCGAGGAGATGACTGGTAGGTACTGAACACGACACTCGGTCCGCGGCGGCGAAGAAACGCTGCGATGTCAGCTGGGTTGGTGGTGACCGGAAACCCCAGTTCGGCGGTGTTGGACACCCACTGGTCTTCTTCGTCCCACACCGTCTCATCCGAACACACGCTCAAGAACTTGAAGGGACGCCGGGAGTTGGCGGTCCACTCCCGTATGGTCTGACTCAACAGAGACAATGAAGGCACAAGGACGAGGGTGCGCCGGCTCTTCAGCTTCTCAGCTACCAAGACCGCGGTGAGGGTCTTGCCGGTCCCGCACGCCATGATGAGCTGCCCTCGCTCTGAAGTCTCGAAACCGCTAGCTACTGCCTTCAACGCTTCCCGTTGATGATGCCGTGGGATCTTCGGTGCTGCTCGGACTGGTCGGAGCTCGTCGGGCGATGACGGCCACCCGATCTCCGCACGTTCCAACCTCGCCAGCATCCGCAAACCGGCACCATTGGCCTCCATAGTGGCCACCGCGTTCTTCCCGATGCGGTTCGTGGTCGCAATCAACAGCCGGTAGTCAAAGAGATTGGGTGGCGCGGCGCTGATGAAGGTGTCAACGTCTTTCTTCTTGACCGAGTAAGCCGGGTCGTAAGCCTTAGCCTGGATCGCCCACAGCTCACCGGCCTCGGTCTCGGCCACCAGGTCGATCCCGATGTCACGGGTCTTGCGACCCGGCCACTCCTCCCAGTACCAGACTCGTTTGAGTTGAGCGGCGTACTCCGGCTCGTTTTGCAGGTACCACTTGCAGACGTGCTCGAACTGCTTCCCTCTCCTCTGAGGGCTGGCGCTGAGGTTTTCGAGAAGCTCGGTCAGCGTCGCCATCACGTTCGAGGCTACCTGATTAGGGGGACGCTGTAAGCGCGGACGCGACCACGATCACCATCCATCCCTCTCCGCGCCGCAGGTTGGGGATTTGGCTTAGAACGCGTCTCACGCGTTCGTGTCGCACAGCACGCGGTTCGCCGCGAATCCCCCTAGGGGTTCCACAAGACAGCGTGACCACCCGAACCCCCAACAACCTGTCCTCGTGCGTTAACCGCATACGCTGTAGAACCTGTTGGCTCACCGCTCAACGAAGCCAGCTCGGTGACCTCCCCGCCTTCCCACACAACGGCGCGGAACGCAGGACTGCCGGGCCGAGTTCCGAACCCAACGACGACGCCCCGTTGGTTGATACCAAACGCAATGGCGTAGGTGTCTTCCAACAATGCAAGCTCCTCAATCACATCGTCGGCCCACACAACCGCAGGTGAGCTGGACGGGGCACTTGTGGTGCCGACCACCTGTCCACGCATGTTGATATCAAACGCCATGCTGAACCCAGCGAGGGACCCAAGATTCGTCATTACTCCGTCTTCCCACAGGAACGCCCGAATCCCCCCAGTATCGGTAACCGAATAGCCAGCCACCTGACCCTTATCGTTGATGCCCTCCGCGATACTGGAGCTACCTCCGAGCGTGCCGAGGTCAACCATCACACCGTCCTCGTACAAGAACGCGTGGCTATGACCATCAACAGTCTCGGAGTAACCAACGACCTGGCCGGCCCGATTGATATCCCGCCCGAATGAGGTGTCGCCACCGAGTGTGCCCAGATCGAGCATCACGCCGTCTTCCCACAGGAACGCGTGGGGACTCCACAACCCCTCTTCCACATCACCGGTCCCAACTACCTGACCGCGATTATTCACCGCTTCCGCACTGCTGGTGGGACCGCCGAGGGTGCCCAAGTCCGTCATCTCACCGGCTTCCCACAAAAACGCATGCCACGAACCTTCGACCTCCGATGAGCCCACAACCAGGCCACGATCATTGATGTCCGCCGCCCAGCTCGAACCACCCAAAGTCCCCAAATCCAGCACGATGGCCATCCGCCGGGCCCTCGTGGCCGTCGGCTACGAGGTCAGGATCTCAGAGCCAAAGACCCGTCGAGCTCGTCGAGTCATCGCTCTCGACACCCACACGGTCGGTGTACTGCGCCAACACCGCGCCAGCCAGGCGAAGGAGCGGCTGGCGTGGGGGCCGGCCTGGACCGACACTGGCCACGTCTTCACCAAGGAGGATGGTTCGTTGATCCATCCCGACAGCTTCAAAGCTGTTCGACCGGACCGTCCGTGCCTCCGGTCTTCCTCGGATTCGCCTCCACGATTTGCGTCACAGTCACGCCACTCTCGCCCTTCAGGCCGGGGTTCACCCGAAAGTCGTATCAGAGCGACTCGGACATGCATCCGTCGGCATCACCCTGGACACGTATTCGCACGCGATTCCAGCCATGCACGAGGAAGCCGCGGAGCGGATCGCCTCCCTCGTGTTCGATCGATAAGTGGCGCCCCTCCCTGGCAGTCCGCGACGGCGCACCCCGGTGTGTTGCCTGGGTCCCAATCGCCGATCGAACACTGTTCGATGGATTCCGTTATCGGATTGTTATCAGTGACCGATCCAAACGGATACGCCGTCCCGGGTCCTCGCGGAATAGTCAATGAATAGCGGACCGTTCGCCGTGGGCCCGGTGGGGATCGAACCCACGACCTTCGGATTAAAAGTCCGCTGCTCTGCCGATTGAGCTACAGGCCCAGCGCGAGAAGAGTAGTTCCCGGCCCTCGAGTGAGAAACGCAGATCTAAATTCCCTTCCCTCAGGAAGCCCCCAAGGATGGGACAAGGACCGAGGTCTACTCCGAGCCGGTTGCCACCTCGTAGCCGGCGGTCGACCAGTCGCTCCAGGAGCCGGGATACAGCAGGGCCTCCCCGAGACCGGCATGCTCGATGGCGAGCAGATCGTGGCAGGCGGTCACGCCGCTGCCGCAATAGACCACTGTGTCGGTCTCCCCGCCAACTCCGAGGTCCTGATACTTCTGGGCCAGCACATCGGCGGGAAGGAACCGCTCGTCAGGTCCCAGGTTGTCTTCGTAGGGCGCATTGACGGCACCGGGAATGTGGCCGGCCACCGGATCGAGCGGCTCGATTTCGCCTCGGTACCGCTCGCCCGCCCGGGCATCGAGCGCTACCACCGTGCCGAGCCGCTGCTGCAGTTCGTCACGGTCGATGGCAATGCCAGGACGAGGATCGACGGTCAGGTCGCCGGGTTCGTGGTCGGGGAGATCGCCGGTGACCGCATGCCCGTCGGCCACCCAGGCGGTGATTCCACCGTCGAGCAGGTAGGTCCGTTCATGGCCGAGGGCTCGCAGCATCCACCACAAGCGGGAGGCCACTCCCCCGCCCCGATCGTCGTAGGTGACGACAACGCTGTCGTCACCGATGCCCAGCTCACCCATCCGAACGGCGAATTGACCCCAATCGGGGAGCGGGTGCCGGCCGGGACCTTCGGCGGCCGACAGATCAGTCTCCAGGTCGACGTAGAAGGCTCCGGGGATGTGGGCTTCCTGGTAGGCCTGTCTTCCGCGTTCGGGCTCTCCCAGATACCACCGAACGTCGGCCAATCGCAGGACGGAGTGATCGAGGTGGCGAGTCAGCCAGTCGGTGGAAACGAGTGGACCGGTCATCGGTCCGCCCCCCTCCCGGCTTCGCCGTACTCCGGGAAGGCTCCGCCTTCCTTGGCAGTTGCGGAGCAACTGCTTAGCAACCCGAGGGTTGCCTGCATCCCAAAGGGTTGCCCCCTCCAGGAAGAGCGAACTGTGGGCTGAGGTCGGATCGGCGCCCTGGACGCCTCCCCCCATCCGTCACCGGCCCTGTGGGCCGGCGCCACCTTCCCCTCAGGGGAAGGAGACATCCGATGGTCAGAAATCACGCAGCGACTCCCAAGAAACGCGAAGCTTCCCCCACCTTCCCCTCAGGGGAAGGAAACAACCGGTGGTCAGAAATCACGGAGCCACGACCAAAGGACACGAAACGTTCCCGACCACCTAGACGGGCGGGACCGGGTCGGTGAGCCGCCCGCTGACTTCCCTTGTCAGCAGCTCGGGGGCGAAGGCGACGGCTTCCCACGGCCGGGCAATGACGTGCCAGGACAACAGGGCCGCCGCCATGGGGATGGAAATGGGCGCGTCGATCCGCACCCGGTTGTAGTTGACCGTCGAGCCCCGCAGCCAGGCGGCGGGCTCCCGGCCGACTGCCAGTTCCCATCGGCGCGGCACGTGGCCGTCGTGCTGCAGCAGATACGAGAACCCGAGGCCGGAGATCTCCCACCGGTTGCCCCAGAATGAATGGCGGGTTGCCCTGGCGAACGGAACATCATCTTCGACCGCCCGCACCAGTCCCCACCCGTCGGGCTGCAGGGTCCAGCGGGTTCCATCGCTCAGGGTGACCCGGGTGTAGCAGTTGCGCGGCCGGCGGACCGCCTTGGCCAACACCTCGCCGCGTTGAATCAGCTGCCACTCGTTTGAGAACAAGCCGCTCGTCAGCTCGGCTTCGCCTACCACGACTCGGGAAGAACCTCGTCGTTCCATACCAGAACGGTAGTCGGGCCGGCCGGTGAACGGATCCGCGCCCGTAAGATGCGCTCCATGCAGCTGCACTTGCTCGACGGCACCTACGAGCTGTTCCGATCATTCTTTGGTGCCCCTCCCCGATCAGCACCCGACGGGCAGGAGGTGGGAGCGGTGGCCGGGATCATTGGCTCCACTCTCGGTCTGCTGCGCGAACCCGGTGTCACCCGCCTGGCGGTTGCCACCGACTACGTCATCGAGTCGTTTCGCAACCAGTTGTTCGCGGGCTACAAGACCGGCGAAGGCATCCCTGAGGAGCTCATGGGGCAATTCCGGCTGGCCGAACGAGCGTGGGAGGCCATGGGCGTGACCGTGTGGCCGATGGTGGAATTCGAAGCCGACGACGGGCTGGCCAGCGCAGCGTGGAAGTACGAGGACCAGGTCGAACGGGTGGTGCTGCTCAGCCCCGACAAGGACCTGGCCCAGTGCGTCGACGGCGACCGGGTGGTCACCTACGACCGTCGCCAGGAGATCGAGCGGAACGAGGCGGGCGTGTGGGAGAAATTCGGCGTGGCTCCTTCATCGATTCCCGACTACCTGGGCCTGGTCGGAGACACCGCCGACGGCATTCCCGGTCTGCCTGGATGGGGAGCGAAATCGACCGCCACCGTCCTGGCGCATTACCGGACCATCGAGGAGATCCCTGACGAGGCGGCCGACTGGGACGTCAAGGTGAGGAGTGCCGCCAAGCTGGCCGAGACCCTGGCCGCCCATCGGGATGACGCGCTGCTGTATCGCCAGCTGGCAGTCCTACGGCGCGACGTACCGATCACGGAGAGCCTCGACGATCTGCAATGGAAGGGGGTGGTGCGAGCCGACTACGAAGCGTTATGCACGGATCTCGGATTTGACGGCCTCCTGTCCCGGCCACACAAGTGGCAGGACTAGTCGCGGCCGACAAAGGACTTTTGGTAGTACCGGCCACGCCGCCTGACTCGCTAACTTCGGGGCGGAGGAAACACCATGACCCTTGATCCCGACTACGAGCTCGCCATCATCGGCGCCAACCGTGCCGGTATCTCTGTCGCCATCGACGCCTTCGCCGCCGGCGTGGAGAAACTGGTCATCATCGATAGCGAAGACGATCTCACCCTTCCCGACCTGGGCAGCAGCCCCGAGATCCGCCTCGGTACTTCGATCGAGAGCATCCATGAGGACGGCATCGTCACCCTGCGGGGGGATGGCTTCGAGATCTCGGCCAGCGCCGCCGTGGTCGCCGCCCGAACCGGTGTCGAATCGGTCGGCCCCGACTACCCGATTCCCGACACCCTCACCGACCGGATCCACTTCAGCCTGCCCGATTCGCTCTCGACCGAAGACGACGTGCTGGTGATCGGCACCGGAGAGACCGCGGCAGAATCCACCGAAGACCTGGTGGCCGCCGGACATTCATCGGTGGCACTCAGCCTTCCGTCGGTTGCCTTCGATCAACTGGCTCACTCAACCCGCGAGGAGCTGCTCCGATTGGAATCGGCCCGTCAGGCCACCATCTTCTGGCACTCGCATCCGACATCGGTCAGCGATGCCGACGGTTTCCCGATGGTCTCGTTCTCGGACCGCCGGACTCCCGACCTCATCTTCGATCACATCGTCTACAACACCGGGACCGGCGATCCAGCCAAGCACCTCGAGCGGCTTGGAATCACAGTGGCGGCGGTGAGCAAACCGGCGGCTCTGTATGTACTGACCGAAGAAGACCCCGACCCGGACGAGCCGGAGGCGGCTGAGATGGTGTTTGTCTCGCCCGGCCATGCCTGGAGCGTTATTCGCGACCGCCACTTCCAGAACCTTGCCGGCCTGCCCGATCTCGAGGCTCGGCCTCCGCTGGTAATCGCCGGCCTGGCCGACCGCCTCAGAGAGAAGCATTACAACGCCACCATCACCTCCTTCGAGAACTACCACAGTGACTTGTGGATCCTGCGGGTGAAGCCCGACGTGGGAGACGCCAGCCACCAGCCTGGTCAGTACGCCACCCTCGCCCTCGGGTACTGGGAGCCGCGGCTGGACGGCAGCGATGAGCACCTCGATGAGGACAAGACCGAGAAGCTGGTTCGTCGCTCCTACTCCATCTCGCATCCCATGCTCGACGAGAACGACAACCTGGTCGCGCCCGAGGACATCGACGGAGTCGAGTTCTACATCGTCCTGGTCCGGCCCGAGGAGGGCATGGACCACCTGCCCGAATTGACTCCCCGTATGGCACTGAAGAAGGCGGGCGACCGCATCTTCATGGGTGGCAAGGTGGCGGGGCGCTACACCCTCAAGACGGTTACCGACCCCACCTCGGACGTTGTACTGCTGTCGACGGGCACCGGCGAGGCCCCTCACAACAACATGGTGGCCAAGCTGCTGCGCGAAGGTCATACCGGCCGGATCGTCAGCGCCTGCACCGTCCGCTACCAGCGTGATCTCGCCTACCTGGAGACCCACCGCCGGCTCGAAGAGCTATATCCCAACTACAGCTACTTCGCGCTGACGACCCGCGAGGCCGACACCATCAACAACAAGGTGTACATCCAGGACATGATCACCAACGGGATGCTGAGCGAGGTGCTCGGGCACGAGCCCAACCCCGAGCAAACCCAGTTCTTCCTGTGCGGCAACCCGCTCATGATCGGCTTCCCGGAGTGGGACGGCGACACCCCAACCTTCCCCGAGCCGCGCGGTGTGTGCGAGATCCTGACCGAGCTGGGATTCACCGTGGACCACAAGGGCGTCGTAGGCAACGTCCACTACGAGGAATACTGGTAGAGGGCCGGCCTGCGGCCGGCTTGCGGGTTGTTAGGCAACCTCGAGGGGCCTCAGGCACGACTCACGGTTCCTTCCCATTGAGGTGAAGGTGTCTTCGAAGCAACGCTTCGAAGACGGATTGGGGGGAGACCCAGAAGCGGCAAGCACCAATCGGGGGGCTCTCGGCCTCCCCCACCCCGGGCTGGCTGCGCTCGCCCACAGGAACCTCTTCGGTTCCTATCGAGTTGCGAAGCAACTCCCAAGCCGGGCCAAGCCCGGCCGCCCTCGAGGGCGGGGAACACGAACCCCTCAGCCAAGCGCTCCGTCGAGATCGGCGATGAGATCGGCGGGGGATTCCAAACCAACCGACAGGCGAATCAACCCGGGCGGTGCCAGCGGGTTGACGCTGGCGCGGTGCTCCACCACCGATTCCACTCCCCCGAGCGAGGTCGCGGTTCGAAACACCTCGAGCTTCGAGGCGGCCGCGGCCGCCGCCTCGAAGGAGGCAAGCTCGAAGGACACGATGGCACCACCGGCACTCATCTGACGGGCTGCCACCTCGTGGCCGGGATGGGTTGGCAGCCCCGGATACCACACCAGCGGCACCCGGCCGGCCAGGTACTCGGCAACGGCGGCGGCGGTTTCGGACTGTCGAGCGATGCGGAGTGGGAGAGTCCGGATTCCGCGCAAGGTGAGCCACACGTCGAGCGAGCCGGGGATAGAGCCGTCGATGACGCGAGCGGCTTGCAGCTCGGCGGCCCGATTGGCTTCGGCGACCACCGCGCCACCCATAGCATCGGAGTGGCCACCGATGTACTTCGTCGAGGAGTGCACCACGTAGTCGGCTCCCAATGACAGGGGCTGTTGCAGCACCGGAGTGGCAAAAGTCGAATCGACCACCACCGCCACTCCCCGCGCGCCCACTTCCGCGGCCACGGCTGCGATGTCGGTCACGAGGCACTTCGGGTTTGATGGGGTCTCCAGCAAGGCCACGTCTCCCTGGCCAAGGCCGTCAAACCCCTCGACCACGTCCCACCCATGCGGCGCGCTCGTGACGTAGGCACGGGTTCCGTGATAAACGTCGGCCGGCAGCGAGATGCGGGCCGGGCTCAGGTAGCGGAGCAATGAGGAGATGGCGGCCATCCCCGAGGGGTAGACCACCGCCTCTCCCCCCTCCAGCGCCCCGAGCACCGCCTCGAGCCGTCTGGTGGTGATGTGGTGATCACGCCGGTAGACGAGCTCGCTTTGATCCGACCGGTCGTAGGTGGAAGCGACGTGGATGGGCGGGGCAACATCCACACCATCTGGGACGTCGTCGTCCCCGTGCAGCACCTGAGTAAAGGGGTCTCCGCTCACCCCGCCAGCAGTCTCGGGTTGAGGGTATAGGTGCCCATCACCGACGCCTCGGCCAGCACGTGGCCGGCAATGGCCTCCCGAACCTGCCCACCCGTGAAGTCGCCGTCGACCTCGCAGCGGGGGGTGTCGAGGGCGAAGACCGTGAACACGTACTCGTGAATCAGCGAGTCGTTCCAGGGCGGGCACGGGCCGTCGTATCCGAAATAGAGGCCCTCCATATCCGGATCCCCGGTGAACCAGCCGGTGTAGTCGTTGAGGCCCTGGCGAGTTCCGCCGGGCCCCGTCGGGCCCTCCTTGCCGCGCGGCGTCACCCCGTCGGAGAACTCGCCGGCGGCGATGCTCCGGGCGGCCGAGGTGAGGTCGACGAGGACCCAATGGAAGAAGTCGGTCCTCGGCAGGTCGGGTGGCACCTCCCGGCCTTCCTGGTTCACATCGTCGCCCGCGGTTGGAACCACCCGGTCCCAACAGAGAACCACAAATGAGCCCGTCCCCTCCGGCGGGTCGTCCCAGCTGAGTGCCGGGTTACGGTTGGGACCGAACGTGACACGCGTATCAGGATCAGGGATACAGAACGCGAATTCTCCGGGTATCGGCAGCCCCTCTTCAATGCCGGTGATTGGAAGTTTCACGACACCACCTCCTCGGACTCAAGCCTAGGAAGCACCGTGCCCATGAGCACAGGAACGCGCTCTCAGCCCCTCCTGGCCTCCCCCACTTCGTGGTGTCCGATCGCGGTTTGGGTGTGACGGTCGGGTCGGGTGTTCTCTTCCTTCCCCTAGAGGGGAAGGCGGCACCGGCCCAAAGGGACGGTGACGGATGGGGGGAAACACCAGACCGGTCGGGTCGGGGGTTCTCTTCCTTCCCTAGAGGGGAAGGCGGCACCGGCCCAAAGGGACGGTGACGGATGGGGGGAAACACCGGAGCCACAACGCCCGCCACCGGACGGGTTTCGGCTTCCCCCACCCCGTCTCCGCCTACGGCGGAGCCACCCCGCCCTCAAGGGCGGGGAACATGAGCGACGGTTGCCCGACTCTTCAGGAACGTGCAGCGTTCCCCCTACCATTGCGCCGCTATGGCTGCCCGTTCCTTTCGTAATGTCGCTTTGATCGCGCACGTCGACCATGGCAAGACCACCCTGGTCGATGCCATGTTGTCGGCGACCGGCGTCTTCGCCTCGCACGAGGTGCGGGTCGACCGCGTGATGGACTCAAGCGATCAGGAGCGTGAGCGGGGGATCACCATCCTGGCCAAGGCGGCCTCGGTGGAATGGAAGGGAACCCGGATCAACCTGGTGGACACGCCCGGCCATGCCGATTTCGGCGGGGAAGTCGAGCGGGCGCTGGCGATGGTCGACGGCGTGCTGCTGTTGGTCGACGCGGCCGAGGGACCCATGCCGCAGACCCGGTACGTGCTGTCCAAGACACTGGCGCTTCACTTGCCTTCTGTCGTCGTGGTCAACAAGGTGGATCGCCCCGATTCCCGCATCGATGAGGTGGTCGACGAGATCTACCAACTGTTCTTCGACCTCGAGGCCACCGAGGCACACATCGAGTTTCCGATCATCTCAACGATTGCTCGCGAAGGCAGGGCCACGACCGGCATCGGCCTGCCCGACGCAGGCGCCGACCTGTCACCGCTCCTCGATGCCATCGTCGACACCATCCCGGCGCCCTCGGGCGATCCGGCGGCACCGCTGCAGGCTCTGGTCACCAATCTCGACGCATCCGACTATCTGGGTCGTCTGGCCATCGGCCGGGTGGTTGAGGGGACAATGCGATCGGGTGATCAGGTCGCGTTGTGCCACGCCAACGAGGAGGAGGCCCCGCTGCGACGCAAGCTGACCAGCTTGCTCGGTTTCTCCGGGCTGGAACGGACCCCGGTCGATGAGCGGGCCGCCGGTGACCTGTTCGTGCTGGCCGGGTTTCCCGAGGTGGAGATCGGTGACACCATCGCCGACGCCGACGACCCCGAGCCCCTGCCGAGGCTGTCGGTCGACGAGCCGGTGCTTCGGATGACGTTCGGCGTCAACACCTCGCCCCTGGCCGGCCGGGACGGCAAGTTCCTCACTTCGCGCCAGATCAAGGACCGCCTCGACCGCGAGGTGCTCGGCAACGTATCCATCCGGATCGGGGCCACCTCGTCACCGGAGGTGATCGAGGTGGCCGGCCGGGGCGAGTTGCAGCTGGCGGTGCTGATTGAGTCAATGCGACGCGAGGGGTTCGAGCTCCAGGTGAGCCGGCCGGAGGTCATCATCCGCGAGATAGCCGGCCGGCCCAACGAGCCGCTCGAGCGAGCCGTGGTCGACGTTCCCGACGAATACGTCGGCACCGTCACCCAGGCGGCCGCCCCGCGCAAGGGCAGGATCACCGACCTCCGGCCGGGAGACAGCGGCCGCACCATCGTCACCCTGGAGGCGCCGGCCCGTGGACTACTCGGGTTTCGGTCGCTACTGATGACCTCCACCCGCGGCACCGCCCTGATCCATCAACAGCATGCCGGCTGGATGCCGTGGGCCGGGGACCTTCCGCATCGAGTTGGGGGCGCCATCGCATCTGATCGACAGGGTGTGTCGACCGGTTTCGCCCTCGACAACCTGCAGAAGCGCGGTGAGCTGTTCATCGGACCCGGGACCGAGGTCTACGAGGGGATGATCATCGGAGAGGCATCCCGCGCAGAGGACATGGCTGTGAATGCCACCAAGGGCAAGCAGCTCACCAACATCCGTACCCATTCCACCGATGAGGCGATCAAGTTGAAGCCGCCTCGCATTCACACCTTGGAGACGGCGATCGAATGGATCGCCGACGATGAGCTGGTTGAGGTGACTCCTAACGCGATTCGGGTTCGCAAGCGCTTCCTGAACGAAAGTGATCGCAAGCGCGAGAAGACCCGCGCCAAGTCGCGGGCGAGCGGGCTCACCAACTATTGAACTCGGATTCGCCCGTTCCCAGCAGAAACACCGAGATGATCTCGTCCGATGGGAACTCCTTGATGACCTCCAAGCACGCCTGCTCGGCCCTGGCCGCAAAGGTCGGAAACTCGCGACCGTCGACCTCGTAGGTAAACCCGGCTGAGACTCCCATCCAGCCGCGCGGATGGTGAACGGTCAACCTGGCTTTGCACACGTGGTGTTCCTCCTCCTCGGATATTCGGATGTCGGCCAGGCACCTGAAAGTGTTGCGCTCTGGTCCGGGCTCGGGTTTCGAAGTCGATTCCACGTCCACCCGGATGCGTCGAATCTGGGGGCCTGTCTCATCCGTGGGGAGCTCAGTTGGCCTATCTGGCTTGGTTTCGGTCACGACCGACTCCCTTCACCGTTGCACAACGGATACCGGAGGGAGCCCCCAGCCCACAAGGGTCTTTCGACCAGATCTCGCCCGGTGTGCCCTCCCGGGAACTTTGGCGCGGCGCGTGAAGCCCAAGCTCACAGTCGGGATCAATGGAACCTGCTACAGCAGGTGCTCGAGCTGGATCCACAGTGTGCGCCCTACCACCAGCAGCCACGTCAGATAGGGCAGGCCGACTGTCACCAGCGCCTGCCGGAGGTGGAGGTTGGCCGCGGTTACTGCCGCCAACACCAGCATCGCCGGCATCCAAAACGCGACAGAGAACAGGGCAAACCACAGGACGATCCCGGTCACGTTGAGCGCGACGGCCACGAATTGGATCGACACGGCCACCAGCAGCAATGGCAGATGGGCGTGACCGATCAAGGCTGCGAGGCGCGCCGGGGACCCGGGATACCCGAAGGCCAGGCGGGCGATCGCCCAGCCGGCCCCGACCAGCCAGAGCCAGCCGTATAGGCCGGTGAGCATCATCCGGACGCTGGCACGAGGCTCCAGCACGCCCTGCACGCCGAGTCGGTCGAAAGCAAATACGAGGTAGGCACCCAGCACCACCAGCCCTGCTCCGGCCGGGGTGGCCATGGCCAACAGTCGCCGCCAGGTGGAGCCGTCCAGCCGGAGCGCCCGGGCCGCTGCCGTCACGGCTGCCAGAAACGGCCGTCCGGCCAGAAGGTGTCGAAGTCCCGGGGAAACGCAGTGAAACCGGGCAGCACACCGAGCCCTTCTCCGGCGAGCGGTCCCTCCATGCCAAGTCCCCGCACCGGATCCCACACGGTGCCGGTCTCCCGGTCGATGAGCTGCCCGTTCTCGATCGCCAGCGTGAGCACCGAGTCGTCGTCGATGCGACGGGCGAAGGTCTCCCAACGATCCGGATCCGTGGGATCGACCACGACTGCCACCTCCAAGCCCGCGATGACATCGTTCACAACCCCGGCATCGATCAGGTCGGGGTATCGGTAGGCGACCGCGTCGCCGGCCAGGTCCAGCACGATGGCCATGCGGGCGAGGTCGAAGCCGGAGACGCCAGCCGGGACGTCGAGAGCGACCGTTTCGGGATGAATGTCGAGCCAGGCAGCCCAGGTAGTGAAGGTAACGGGAAGAGCTTCGAGCGTCAGGCCTTTGCGGGGCCCGGCGATGGCTTCACCGAGCGGCTGGCTCCAGATGCTGCCGGTGTCGTGATCCCAGAAGGTCATGGCGTTCCCCCACAGCGCCCCCTGCACTCCGAAGATGATCTCCTTCCCATCGATGGTGCGGCGATGGACCATCGCCGTGGCGCACAGTGGTCACCAAGTGACCAGGATCGGCTCGCCGGCGATGAAGTCGTCGACCATCTCGTGCCGGCTGAGGAAGCTCACCGGATACGCCTTCGCTTCACCTTCCGCCGCCACGCCGATCACCTGGGTGGCACCCGACCATCCCGTTTCGGCGGCGGTCACGAACTGGGGGTCGTAGATCGGCTGGATGCCATCCCGCGGCAGCAACTGGCGGAACCCGTCCGGCAGCGGCTCTCCGGCGGCCACCGGGTCGTAGGCGGCGCGCGGCCCCACCCGGACCCCCGGTTCGGCATTCTCAGATGGTGTGCTCGGGCTGAAGGCCCAGGCCGTCAGCCCCAGGAGGAGGACGGCGCCGAGCCACACCGTGATTCGGTTCACGTACAAGCCAACCGCGATTGAGCCGGTTCAGTTCCCAGAAATGTCGGCCAATGGTCGGTTGTAAGAGTGCCGTTCTGTCCGACTAGTCAAGTGGCGGACGGCTTGGTTCCATCCCGGCGATGCTCCACACACCGGATCCGAAGGCGGCGGCATCGAGAATCTCGCGTGGCTCGAGGGGACGGGCTGCCATCTCCATGCCCACCCAGAGGGTGCGGGAGATCGGGTGGAAGAACACCGGGAACAGAGCGTTCAGAGCCAGGGTCGCGATCAGCAGCAGAGTCCACGGGGTGTCCGGCCACGTGACCACCATCCCACCGACGAACACCAATAGGAAGATGGCAAACGTGAAGGCCATGTTGATCATGATCGAACCGAGCCAGAAGCCGTCGCCCCGTTCGTAATGATGGCCACAGCGGGGGCAACGTTCGACCATCGTCACCCACCGGTGGAAAAGCCGGTGTTCGCCGCAGCGGGCACATCGCTTGGTGGCGCCGCGCCACACGGCCTGGCCCTTGGTGGGCTCGGTCACTGCGGGATTGAGGTAGGGGTTACGCCGATGGATCCGAGCCGGTGGATCCGCTGCTGGGTGCGATCCCATGAGGTTTGGAGCGCGGCCGCCAGGTCGGTGGAGGTGGCGGGGTCATTCAGGGTCTCTGCGACCGGGAGGATCCTGAATGTGCCTGCTTCAACGTAGGTGGGGGTGTAGTCGATGTAGGACACGCTGAAGGTGCCGTCCGGCTGCTCCCACACCTTGGCCTGAACGATCACGCCGTCTTCGGTTCCCACCCGGACGTTACCTGAGCGCTGATTCGATAGGAAGTTGCCCATCCCATACACCACGTACTCGTTTCCCACCCGCCCGATCGGCTGGATGACGTGGGCGTGATGACCGAGGATGAAGTCGACATCGGGCGATGCCAGGATGGCCTCGGCCTGCTGACGCTGGGTGCTGGTCGGGTCGACGGTGTACTCGACGCCCCAGTGCATCGAAACCACCACGAACTCGGCACCGTTCTGCTTAGCCCAGGCGGCGTCGGCGAGGATCTGGTCGGTGCCGGTCACGTTGACCAGATAACCCTTGCCAGACGGCACGACCAGGCCGTTCAAGCCGTAGGTGTAGGACAGGTGCCCAACGGTGACGCCGTTGATGTCGTACAGGCTGGGGACGTCCTCTTCGGGGCCGCGAGCCGCTCCGGCATGCTGCAGGCCGGCCGCGTCGAGCACGCCGAGGGTGTTACGCACCCCGGTCTCGCCCTTGTCGATGGTGTGATTGGACGCCACTGAGCAGCTGTCGTAGCCGGCACCGGCAATCGCGTCGGCCAGCTCGGCTGGGGACTGGAACTGCGGATAGGACGAGAGGTTGGTGCTATCGGGTGACAGCGGAACCTCCAGGTGGCAGATGGCGAAATCGGCCGCGCCGACGATCGGAGCAATCGGCTCGAGCATCGGTGAGAAGTCGTATCCGTCACCCCCGGCATAGTCGGAGGCCGCCTGGTACACCGCCGAGTGAATCAGAAAGTCGCCACTGGCCGCCAGCGTGAATGAGCGGGCCCGGCTCCCGGGAGGCGGAGGCGGGGGCGGCACGAACTCCTGGAAGTTGCCGGAGACCGGAAGCGCATGCGGTAGCAAGTAGGGATAGGAGGCGTCGGCGAACGCAGTGACGTTTTCGTTCTGGATGTAGAAGCGCTGGGCACTGGGCCGAAACACGGCCACCGTGTCGTCACCATCCTGGTCCCAATCGCCGGTGACGATGCGATCGCCGCCCACCCCGTACCAGAACTCGCTGTTGGCGATGCCGGTCGAGTGTGTCATCCGCAAGTACACGAAGCCGGATGATTCCCGATGGAGGCCAATCTCGTCGATGCCGTCCTCGTCGAAGTCGCCCACGAAGGCCCTATCACCCGGGATCCCGAAGAAGTAGCTGACGTCGAATCCAGGCTCGAGGTCGTTGCTGAGCCACACACGGCCTCGGCTGGGATCGTATACACCCACGGTGTCGCAGCCGTCACCGTTCCAATCCCCGGCGAGAGGAACATGACCGGCCTCACCGAGGAACAGGCTCTCCTGGGCGACACCGGTGGCGTCGTCCTGCAAGTACATGAAGCCGGTCTCGGACCGCCACATGCCGGCCGAATCGATGCCGTCACAGTCCCAATCACCTGAAATGGGGAGGTCGCCGGGAAGCCCGAAGTAGAAGGTGTCGAAGCTGGCGTCGACGTGTTCGACCTGCCAGCGTGCGGTATCGGGATCGACGAAGACCGGCTCGTCGGCCGAGGACGCGGCGCCCGGAGCAAGCGCGAGGACGGCGGCGAGGAGCGTGAGGAGCCGATGTTTCATGGAGGTGCCAATGTTAGGAGTTTCGGCCAAGTGGACGGATTCTTCATCAAATCGGACCCTCCCGCGTCGGGGTCGCACCCATCCGATTGAGTTCGGGCGGGTAGCCGGAGCGGCGGCCCGGACGGCGAGCGAGTTGATTTCGTCCAGGTGTCATCGAGTGGTCCCCTGCGTGCGCTGAGATCACTGTACCCACTCTCCGTGGTCTTGCAGGTGTCGGTAGAACGGCCGGATCCAGCGGCCGCCATACTGGGACCGTGACCGATCGCAACGTGTTGGGAGAAAGGCTCGAGCCCTGCGGGACGGATCCGCTGACCGGCTTCTACCGTGACGGTGCGTGCACCTCAGGGCCCGAGGATCGCGGAAGCCACACCGTCTGCGCCGTAGTGACCCAGGAGTTTCTCCAGCATCAGCAGAGCATCGGGAACGACCTCTCGACGCCGCTGCCTGCCTACCACTTCCCCGGGCTGGTCCCGGGCGATCGCTGGTGCGTCACGGCCAGCAATTGGCTCCGAGCCCATCTCGACGGAGTCGCGGCACCGGTCGTGTTGGCTTCAACGAACCAACTCGCTCTCGAGATCATCCCGCTCGCCGTGCTCCAAGAACACGGAGTGGATGTCCCCACCGATCCGGGAAGCCTGAAAGCCTGACGGCCCCGCTGCTGGCGGGAGGGATACCTGCAAGCAGTTGCCGGAGGCAAAATACCAAGGAACGCCAAAGGCGTTCCCCCAACTCCCGCACACGAACTGCCGACCAGCTCCCCACAAATCAAGAAGTTGCCGCATGGGCGATCTTGATGGAGAAAGAGCCCGCCTCGGTGTCGAGGCGCAGGTTCTGATCCCGCTCGTCAGGGAGCCGCGTCAGCTCGCCGAGGCGGGCCAGCCGTGGTCCCAGCAGGGAATCGGGCTCTCCCAGAGCAGGCGCGGACGCCAGCAGCGACCGTCGGGGAAGCTGGATGGCCGAGCCGACGCCAACGGGCCCCATGAGCCGTCCAGCGGGGTTCCTTGGGGGTCAGGGGGTATCCTGTCTCCAGACGGACGTTGACGACTCCCGGAGGGAGCATGGCCAACAAGAACCGCGCCAAGAAGCCGGCGAAGAAGAAGGCGGCCCACACGCTCAAGCAGAAGCGGGCCGCCAAGAAGGAGAAGCGAGCCGCTCACGAGGCCGACCGAAGGCTCGCCCCCTAGACCCGGTGACCTACAGCTGCGGCGGGCGCCGCAATCTCAGCCCTCGGGCAGCCTGACGATGCGCTTCGGGCCTGAGCCTCCCCGCACCGGCAGCGAGTTCGACACGCTGCTCGGCATTCTCAACGACCAGCGCTCGCTGCTGCTGTGGAAGCTCGACGGCGTCGACGTCGAACAGGGCATCCGGCGGCTCGTGACGTCGGAGACGTCGTTGTTGGGCATTGTCAAGCACCTCGCCTGGGTAGAGCGCTGGTGGTTCGGCGAGTTCATCGGCGGCGAGAAGCCCGACTACCCGTGGAATGACGAGGACCCCGACGCCGACTTCCGCATCGAACCGGGCGAGACCGTCGAGTCGATCTCGGAGCTGTACGCCGCCGCAGTGGAGCGGTCGAACGAGATCATTCGGGCCGCAGACAGCCTCGACGTCACCGGGGAGTCGGACCGTGGGCCGCGGTCGCTGCGGTGGGTGCTGGTGCACATGATCGAGGAGACGGCCCGTCACCTGGGCCAAGCCGACATCCTGCGCGAGCAGATCGACGGCACCGTCGGGTACTACCCGGACAGGTAGCGCGGCCTTTCCAGCCCTCCGGGCATCCCAAGACCCCCTCCGGCCCTCCGGGGCAGAATTGAACTGCCGACCCTCGCGCTTTTCCAGAAACACTGTTCAGACCGATGCTCTACCAACCCCAGCACGAAAGACGAGGACGAGCCTGCCGAAGACAAACTCGCAAGGAACCGAGCTTCACCCGCCCCACGAGTCCGCCGTAGGCGGACTCGCAAGCAACGCCGACGGCGTTGCCGTGGTCAGGGGCAGAATTGAACTGCCGACCCTCGCGCTTTTCCAGAAACACTGTTCAGACCGATGCTCTACTCGAGCCAAGCTCGATTCCCGTGGTCAGGGGCAGAATTGAACTGCCGACCCTCGGTTTTTCAGACCGATGCTCTACCAACTGAGCTACCTGACCCTGTCTCCCGATAGGGGAGCAATCTCAAACGCTGGCGGGGACGACGGGATTTGACCTATCCCCGGCTCTTCGCCTGACGGCTCATCGCAGGGCTCAAATCCTATTGACCTCGCTGGCGGGGACGACGGGATTTGAACCCGCGACCTCCGGCTTGACAGGCCGGCGTGAACTCCTGACTTCACCACGCCCCCAGCGTGCCCCCAGGGGAATTCGAATCCCCGTTTCCGCCTTGAAAGGGCGGCGTCCTAGGCCTCTGGACGATGGGGGCAGGGCGATCTGAGAGGATAGCGGCTGTTCCATGGTCCATACCTGAGGGCGCAGAGATTATAGACGGGGCCGTCTCAGTGTTCTTGGCTGGCGATCTGTCGCGGTTGGTGTGCGCCACATCCGGTTGCGTCTTCCCCCATGATCTACTTCCTTCCCCTGAGGGGAAGGTGGACTCGGAGCTTTGCTCCGAGGACGGATGGGGGGAGGGGAACGCTACGCGTTCCTAAGGAGTTGCTCGGCAACTCCACTCCTGCCAGACAGCAGTTGCGAAGCAACTGCCCACCAACGCTGTAGGCGTTGCCCCCCACCCCGACTCTGCCTCTGGCGGAGCCACCCCGCCCTCAGGGTGGGGAGGAACAACGACCGGCCTGGAACCCTCGATATCTCACACGTGTCGCCCGATCGCGAAATAGGACACCCTCCGAGTGGAGAGAACTGAGTTCCCTTTCGCTACCGGAATAGGAAGCGGTCGTAGCTGTCGACGACGTGCACCGCGCTCGTCTCGGTGTCGATGACGAGGCGTTCCCCACTCGAATCCGGGCCGGACAGGCTCTCCCACAGCTCGCCGATGATCCAGCGCCCGTCATAGGTGATGGGGCCGATCACCCGCCCAGTGGGAACCGTCCACCGGGCCAACTCGGTCCCGGCCAGGTCGCTGACCGCCACCATCGTTGGATGGTGCAGCTGCTCTTCGACGATGTAGGCGAGGCGTTGTCCGTCCGGCGACGGATGGGCGTGCCCGGCCGCGCCGCGCGGGGTCAAGGTGCGCGAGAGGTCAGCTTGCAGGGTCCCTCCGTCGGTCGAGATGTCATAGATCTCAAACCACACCAAATCGCCGGCCGTGGCGCTCACAACCATCAAGTCCCCGGAGACGGAGGCCGAATCCACGAACTCATCGTCGGTCCGATCCAGAAGCTCGACTCGACTACCGGACTCGAGGTCATGGGCAAAGAGGCCACTCGCGTTTGCTATCAGCGCATACGTGGAGTCGCCCAGGTGGGCGGCTCCGGCGGCGTGCATGTCCTCGCCCGAGGAGACCAGGTCCCGGCTATTCGCCCCGAGTTGGACGGCGTACACATCCTCCCACCCGGTGTCATACACCACCCAGTCGCCCACCATCGCCGAGGAGTGGAGGCTGCGACTCGGCCAAAAGGTCGAGAAATCCGAAGACCCGTCGGCTGCCACCAGCTCGACCACGTCGTACCTGACCACGGCCAGCTCACCATGGGCCTCCTCGCCGAACAGTCTCTCCGAGATCGAGTCGGCAGATTCACCATCTCGGCCCTCGGGCGGGAGGCTCGAGATGCTGAGGTGGCCCTCAAACATACCGGCCGCGATGGCCTTGTCGATCGGGCCGTCCCGGCTGAGGAAGCGAACGTTGAGGCTGCGACCGTAGGGGTCGGTGCGGACGGTATCGAGTATCTCGTATCGAGAATCGCACAAAGCGGTGGCACAGAACTCCGGGAGGGCCTGGCTCGGGTCGACCTCCCACGGGTCCTCCCAGCGTCGCCACACCTCCTCTCCCACACCCTCATCGAGCAGGTACCCCCACGCCACACCCCACTCCTCGGCGGCCAAGGCGTCGAGGAAGCCGGAGATCACCCAGCGGGCCAGTGCCTCGGAAACGTAGGATTCCGGCTCGGCCCACACCTCGACGATCATGGCCCGCAGCCCGCCCGACTCGATCGGAACCCCAACGACGTCGAAGCGCTCCCGCATGTGGCGCACGCTCCCATCGGAATTCGTGAACTCCAGCAGCCCGCTGCTCGAGTACTCGACCTCCGACTCGAAGCCGACCAGCGCCGAGCCATCATCGCATTCGAACAAACACAGCGGCGGGCTGTAGTAGCCGATGCTGAGTGTGGGATAGGCAGCCAGGGCGGATTCGGTTAGACAATCCGTTGCCCGCAACCCGGCCACCCGATCGGCCAGGAAGGCATTCACCAGGTCGGCAACCTGCGCCTGTTGCACCTGGCCCCACTCGTCGACGGTGGCGGGCACTGGAGTAGCGCACCGGCCCGGCGGGCGGTCCTCAGGATCGTCGGCCGGGGTGATTCGATCCGCTACCTCGGCCAGGTAGTCGTCGAGTTCGGCGGCGGGAAGAAGCGAGCCGAGCATGATGAAGATCGAATCCATCAGCGGCTCGGTCCTTGGCCCATAGGCCTCAATCGCCAACAGGCGGCACGGGTCGCTGCGCTCAGGCGCGACCTCCATGTAGACAACCGCCCGTCCACCGACGAGCTGGGGGAACGTGACCGGATACACCGCGTCCACTTCCGACTGCTCGAACTGAATGTCGGCAGGTTCGGCCGGCCACCGCAGCTCGAAGGTTGCGTACTCGTCGCCCTCCCAGTGGGCGACCAGTTGGCGGTCAGCTGCAGGTTGCGAGGTCGGACCCGGGCCGGGCGTGCCGGCCACGTTTCCGATGTTTCCGGGCAGTTCGGCCGGGAAGACTGGGAAAGCGTCACCGCAGGCGGGGGCGGTCGGATCGGTCGTGGTCGTGGTAGTAGGAGGCGGCCGGGTGGTGGTAGTCGTAGTGGCGAGCGGCTCGGCCTCCGGGTCCTCTGCGCCGCACGCAGCCAGGATCAGGCCGAGAGCCACAACCACCGGGAGGCGTCGCATGTCATTGAGACGTCGGGATTGCGCTATCGGTTCCAGGGTGACCAGTTGGCAACGCGGCGAGAACGGCCGCTTGGCCCGTTTCGAGAACACAGGAACGCGGTCTCACCCCTCCCCTAGCCCTCCCAAAGTGTATGGACCGGGTTAACCAGCATGACCTCAGGGTGACGGAACTCTTGACTGGGGACCGGGAAGCCAAACGGCTCAGTTCATGTAGGTGAGGGCTTGGGCGTGGGCCCAGCGGGCGGCGGCCTTGGCGTAGTGGTCGCTGGCTTCGTCCAGGTTGCCGGCCTCGAGGGCACTCAGGCTGGACTGGATGTCGGCGGCGGTTTCATCGAGTGCCAGCGCTCCCTCGCTGAACAAATCGGCCACGCCGCCGTAGTCCAGCTCCAGCAAGCAGTCGTCATCGAAGCTGGCGACCCAGTTGTGCAACTCCTGGACTTGATCGACCACCGCGTCCTGGAAGCCGGCGGCCTGGAGAATCACCAGCGCCCGGGTGAGCCGGTCATCGGCCTCGGCGATGGTGGTTCGATAGAGGATGGCGCTGGATCCGTCGCGCACCACGACCGAACGCTCGGAGGGATCAAAAGCAGAAAACCATCTGAGCGGCACGTGCCATGGCGAAGACAAGATGTGGGACCGGGCTTCGGGATCATGATCCTGCAGCGCCTCGAGCTCGGCGGCGGCCCGCTCCGCCACTTCTTCGGGTATCAGCAGCTCGGCGGTGAGACCGGGGTAGGCGTTGCGGAAGCCCAACAGTCCTTCGAGCAGACGCAGGCGGGGGTGGCGGGGACACACGTATTGTGCGTCGTTCCAGGTGGCGACGAGGACGCCGTCATTCAGAGACTCTGACATGAGGCCGTACTCGCTCACTTCGCGCAGCCGGGGCTCCGGCCGCTTGGCCTCGTCTTTTGAGGCATCGCCGGGTGAGTACACGCGGAGGTGAGCGGCTTTGATCATCGCAGCACCCTACATCGGCAGGATCACTAGTGGTCCTTGAATCGGGTCTGCGTCCCGGGACCAAATCGGCGGTTGCCTGTAGAGTCATAAGTGACGCATATGGGTGTATTCGAAGCGATTGGAACCGACGACCACGAACGGGTGGTCGTAGGCCACGACCCGGCTACCGGCCTACGAGCCATCATTGCCATCTACTCCACTGATCTCGGTCCCGCCCTCGGCGGGACTCGCTTATTTCCGTATCCGTCTGAGGATGCCGCCCTCACCGATGTGCTCCGACTCTCCCAGGCCATGGCATACAAGGCCTCGGCGGCCGGGCTCGATCTCGGCGGAGGCAAGGCGGTAGTCATCGGCGACCGCTCCGTGATCTCGGACGACTTCTGGCACGCCTACGGGCGGTTCGTCGACTCGCTGGCCGGTGCATACATCACCGCCGAGGACGTCGGAACCACCACCGCCGACATGCACGTCATCGCCGAGGAGACCAAATGGGTGGTTGGACGGGCCGCCGAGGATCATGGTGCCGGCGATCCCTCTCCCGCAACTGCTCGCGGCGTGGTGCGGGCGATGCAGGCCGCGACCCTCCACCTGTACGGCAGCGATTCGCTGAGCGGAAGCCGGGTGGCGGTTCAGGGAGTCGGCAAGGTCGGATCGGCCCTCGTCGAATACCTCGTCGACGCAGACGCCGACGTGGTCCTTGCCGACATCAACCCGGCTGCCGCGGCTGCTCTCGTCGACCGGCTGGGCGTGAAGGAAGTGAGCACCGACGACATCTTGTCCGAGGAGTGTGACATCCTCTCGCCGTGCTCGCTTGGTGGTGTACTCAACGTCGAGACCATCCCTGAGCTCCGGTGCCGGGCGGTGGTTGGGTCGGCCAACAACCAGCTGGCTACCGAGGACGATGACGAGCGAATCGCCGAGGCGGGCATCCTGTACGTTCCCGACTTCGTCGCCAACGCGGCCGGGCTCATCCACGTCTCGGCCGAGCTGAGCGTGTTCGACGCCGACCAGGTGAGCCGGCGAATCTCTGGGATCTACGACGCGGTGCTTTCCATTCTCGACCGCGCATCAACCGACAATCTCACCCCGAACGACGCGGCCATCCGCTTCGCCGAGGACCGCATCCGGCGGGAAGGCAACGGGGTGACCTTTAGGCACGGAGAACAATGACAATGATCAGTATGGGAATCAATCATCACGACATCGGTATCGATGACGATCAGTTGATCAGCCTCTACCGCACCATGTTGTTGGCGCGCAATCTCGACGACCGCATGTGGAAGCTGAACCGGCAGGGCCAAGCCGCGTTCGTCGTGTCCGCCTCCGGCCACGAAGCCGCTCAAGTGGGGTCGGCCTTTGCCGTCGACCCCGACGTCGACTGGGTTCTCCCCTACTACCGCGACGTCGGCATGTGCCTGGCGCTTGGACTGTCGCCCCAGGACATCCTGCTGGGTGTGTTCAGCCGGGCAGCTGACCCGACCAGCGGAGGCCGCCAGATGCCAAACCACTGGTCCTTACCCTCCCGCCACATCTTCACCGCCTCTTCCGTCATTGGCACCCAGTACCCGCATGCGGTCGGAATCGCCTACACCCTCCGCCACCAGGGGATTCCCGGAGTCGTGATGGTGTCCGGGGGTGAAGGGTCGACCTCAGAAGGTGACTGGCACGAGGCAATGAACTTCGCCTCCATTCGCCGGCTGCCGGTGGTTTTCCTCATCGAGAACAACCACTACGCCATTTCGGTACGGGAAGAAAACGAAGTGGCGGGCAGCATCGCCATCCGCGCCCGGGGCTACGGCATCGAAGCCGAATCGATCGACGGGAACGACGCCCTCGCCGTCTACGCCACCACTCGTGACGCCATCGAGCGGGCTCGGGAGGGAGGCGGGCCGTCGCTCATCGAGGCCCAGACCTATCGCTACTACGGACACACCTCGGATGACCGCGACTCGGACTACCGGACGGCCGAGGAAGTCGAGCGCTGGCGGAAAAAGGACCCGATCCTGCGCCTGCATCAGTACCTGGTTGAGGCCAGGATGCTCCCCGATTCTCTGGAACGCGAGCTAGAGGAGCAAGTGGAACGCGAGGTGGCACTGGCGGTGGAGGCTGCCTTGGGCGCTCCCGAGCCCGACGACCCCTTCAGCCACGTCTATGCCCGTCCCATCGAGCCGGCCGAGGCTGCCACGGAAATCGAGATGCCGGTGGAGGGCGAATCGGTCAACCTCCTGACGGCTATCAACCAAACCATGCACGAAATCATGGCCTCGCACAGCGAGATCGTCATCTTCGGCGAAGACGTCGCCGACCCGAAAGGCGGCGTGTTCAAGGCCACCAAGGGCCTCGGCGAGCGCTTCGGCGGGGACCGATGCTTCAACGCACCCCTGGCCGAGTCCTGCATCGTGGGCGTGGGCGTAGGCATGGCGGCGGCCGGGCTGAGGCCCATTGCCGAGATTCAGTTCGCCGACTTCATCCATCCGGCTTTCGATCAGATCGTCTCGGAGGCAGCTCGAATCCACTACCGCTCAGATGGGCGCTGGACTTGCCCGTTGGTAATCCGGGTTCCCTTCGGAGGCGGCGTCCACGGCGGCTTGTATCACTCCCAGTCCATCGAGGGCTTCTACACCCATGTGCCCGGCCTCAAGGTGGTAGTGCCCTCCACCCCGGCCGACGCCAAGGGTTTGCTGTGGGAGGCCATCGACGATCCCGATCCGGTTCTATACCTCGAGCCGAAGAAGCTCTATCGGCTGATGAAAGGGCCGTACCCGGAAGGTCATCATCGGGTTCCCATCGGCAAGGCGGCCATCCGACGCATCGGCGGCGACATCACGATCCTCGCCTACGGCGCCATGGCCTACTGGGCGCAGGAAGCCGCCGAGCTGCTGGCGGCCGAAGGCGTCGAGGCGGAGGTCATCGACCTGCGAAGCCTGCGGCCCCTCGACTGGCCGACTATCGAAGCCTCCGTCCACAAGACCGGCAAGGTGCTCATCGTGCACGAGGACAACGAGTTCGGCGGCTACGGCGCCGAGGTCGCCGCCCAGGTGGTCGACAAGAGTTTCGAATACCTGGATGGCCCGGTTCGCCGCTACGCCGCCGCCGAGGTGCCTGCCTTTCCGTACTCCGAGAGGCTCGAAGAGCTGGTGATGCCGAACACCCAAGGAATCGTTCAACGTGCCCTGGATTTGAGCCGTTACTAGGACTACTTAGCCCGGACAAACCGGTATCGTCCCTGGTTCCCATGAAGACACGACTTGTCACTTTGATCGCGATCGCCATGGTGGCGGCCGCCTGTTCCGCCAGCGAAGCCACCCCGGGGACCGGCCTGGCCCGCAATACCGGCCCGGATAACCCCACGACCACCAGTGCACCGATTGACGGCACCACCACCACCCAACCGTCGACCGGCGGCGCGCTCCCGACCAACCCGGAGGTCATCGAGAGCGGATCGGGAGGTTCCGAGGTCACCGTTCCGCTGGCAGTGGAACCGTGCGATCCGCCGACCGAGGACCTCGAGCCCTACTGCCAGCCGTTCGAGCTGGTGCTCGGAAACACCACCATCGTGTGGGACCGGTGGTTCTGGGGCCAGGGAACCTTCTCGAAGGGAACCGTCGAGGTCTACCATGGCGACGAGCTGGTGGCGGCCGGCCCGTTTGTCGGTGATGGCTCCATCGTGGAGCAGGACGACGACAACAGCTTCATCTTCTACGATCCCGAGGGCACGGTGGTGGCCATCGCCGCCCCCGACGACATCACCCCGGCCATTCAGGCAGCCCTCGACGGGCTCGGCAACTAGTCGCTGCCCCTAGCCGACGTCGACGGCCTTGTCGGGCGTCATGAGCTCGTAGAACTCGATCCAGCTGTCGGTGGTTAGCTCGCCCACCTTGGCGTAGAGGTCCTGGGCCCGTTGTGGGCTCGCAACCACGTCGTCGCGGTAGGGACTGGCGATGACCTCCTCGGTCCACTCCATGTAGACGCGGTTCCGTTTGCCGGGCAGGGTGCTGGTGTTGAAATACACGCGAGAAGGCGATCGCTTGTCTACCGACTCGTACTCCTCACCCATGGCGGCCACCAGAGATGCCACTCTCCGGCCCTCGCCCGGCTTGGTCTTCCACACTCGCCTCACCACGTACATGCCAACCTCCTGATGGACGGACCCTAGTGCGCCGGATGCCGACCGATTACGTCACTCCTGATGGCTGATCGGAGTAGTGGCGATGCTCGTCGCGCTCCATGATGTCTCGAAGTCGCGTGAAGGCATCCCACACATCCACGAAGCGGGTGTACAGCGGGGCCGCGCCCAGCCGGACGAGGTCGGGGGCCCGGAAGTCGGGAACCACGCCGCGGCCGATGAGGGCCTGGGCGATGCGATAGCCGTCATCGTGACGAAGGCTCACGTGGCTGCCGCGCTGCTCGGGGCTCCGCGGGCTCCCGAGGGTGAAGCCGTATTTGGAGGGCAAGGAGTCGAAGAGATCAACCATCAACGACGTGAGGGCCTTGCCCTTGGTCCGAAGTTGCTCGATCCCCGCCTCGGCACTGATTTCGATGCCTTCCCGCGCCGCCGCCAGAGACAGCATCGGCATGGTCCCGGTTGCGAAGCGGGACATCCCGGCCGCCGGGCGATAGTCGAGGTCGAATCCGAACATGTCTTGCTGGCCCCACCAGCCGCGGATGGGCTGAGTCAGCTTCTCCTGCAGCCGGCGGGCTACATAGAGAAACGCCGGCGCACCCGGCCCGCCGTTCAGGTACTTGTATGTGCATCCCACCGCCAGGTCGGCGCCGGCGCCGCGCAGGTCGACGGGGACAGCTCCCACCGAATGGCTGAGGTCCCACAGGGTCAAGGCGCCGGCGTCATGCGAGACGCTGGTGACCAAGTCCATGTCGAGCAGTGCGCCGGATTTGAAGTTGACGTGCGAGAGACTGACGAGGCCTACCCGCTCATCGAGGGCAGCTGCAATCGACTCCGCCGACGGAGCGCCGCCGTCGGAATCGACCATTCGGAGAGAGCCCCCCGCTTGTTCGGCGACGCCGGACAGAACGTAGACGTCGGACGGGAAATTGCCTGAGTCGGTGAGCACGGTGCTGCGAGGCGCCTGGACCTCGAGCGCGGCCGCGGCCAGCTTGTAAAGGTTGACCGAAGTCTGATCCGTCATCAGCACTTCGTCGGGGTCGGCGCCGATGAGGGGTGCCAGCTGAGCCCCGAGTTCGGCTGGCTGGCTAATCCAAGCGCTCCGCCACGACCCCACCAGGCCATTGCCCCACTCCTCGACCATCGTCGCCCTTACCCGCTCGACCGTGGCTTTCGGCAAGCGGCCCAGCGAGTTGCCGTCCAGATAGATGAGGTCCGGCTCGGTGATAACGAAGCGGTCCCGGAAAACGGCGAGCGGATCGTCCCGGTCGAGTGCGATGGCCTCGTCTCGAGTGATCATTCACAGCAAGCTACCCGGTTGCGGCCCCGAGGAGAGATTCGGCCACGGGTGCGATCAGATCCACCCACTGCCGGTACTGCGCCCCGGACGGATGCAATCCGTCGGGAGCCACGGCATTTGGCTCGGTGCGAGAGATGGCGGTGACGTCGACAAACGGGATGGCGGCCGCCAGCGCCAGCTCACGGTAGACGCGGTTGAAAGCGTCGATGCCGGCAGCTATCCCGGCTCGATCTTCTCCGGCGGCGAACGGAGTGACGCCCCAGTCGGGTATCGACACCGCCAAGACGCCGCCGGGCTTGCCAGCGCGCTGCTGGTGGGCTCGATCGAGCAAAGCCCGGACGTTGCCGGTGAACTCTTCGAGTGGGAGTCCCCGGTACTGGTCGTTGACGCCAATCTGGAGCGCCACCAGCATGAAGGGCCCGTCGGGAGGCTGCCCATCGAATGCGGCCAATAGCTCCCCACTGGTCCAGGCCGTGGTGGCAAGAATGGTCGGTTCGACGGACCAGCCGGCATCCGCCAGCCGTTGGGCAAGCTGTTGCGGCCATGCCTCGCCGGGCGCGACACCCTCCCCAACGGTGTACGAGTCACCGAGCGCCAGCAAGCGGTGCGACGGCCGGGTTACTCCCACACACCCGCCACCGGCGTCCAGCCGGCCGCGCCCCACACATAGGAATCATCGGTGGGGGCGGGGGAACCGTCACCGGCATTCGTGTTGCTCAAGTAGACGGTGGTGTTTGAGCCCCGGAAGATGCCGGCAGTGTCAACCTGGTCGGAGTCCCAGTCACCGGCCACGAAGGCGTCGGAGGCGAACCCGAAGAAGAAGTTGTCGGCCGTGGTCGCGATTGCTCCCGGTCCAACTGGCGTCTGGTGGGTGTAGTAGATGAAGCCGTCGGCCTCCCGATACAGCAGCACGCTGTCCTTCCCGTCCCCGTCCGGGTCACCACCGAAGGCACGATCCCCCGGCACCCCAAAGAAGAAGTCATAGTTGGTCGGAACCGGAGCGCCCAGGCGGCCATTCGTGTCCGACAGGAAGATGTGGCCGCCGCGGTTGATCCCGAGGGTGTCGACCCCGTCACCGTTCCAGTCGCCCGAGAAGACGGCGTCACCGGGAATCCCAAAGAAAAAGTCGAACTCGGCAACGGCGGTGGCACCATCGTCGGGGAGCGCATTGGTTAAGTAGGCAAAGCCACCACCGCCGCTCTGACGCCACATTCCCGGCGTGTCGAGGCCATCGCCATCCCAGTCTCCGAACAACGGGATGTCGCCGGGGGCGCCGTACCAGAAGGTGCGATCCGGCAATCCTTCCTGCCGGATGTGCCAGCGGCCGCTCGGCTCAACCAGCAGCACCACGTCCGGTTGGTCGTCGACCTCATAGGCCCCAATGTCGCAGCCCGGCCCCCGCGGCCGGGCGATGCCTCGCTGATCGATGGCCGCGACGCAGGCGACCGCGGGTATGTGGTCGATGGCCGGACTACCGGTCAGCAGCGCGTGGGTCCGGGAGAAGCCACCGTTGTCCGCCAGCGGGCCCAGCAGGGGGTCGGCACCAACCAGGTCGGTCGCGAGGGAGGTGAACGTGCAGCCATCGGTGTCTCCCACCAGGTTGTTGCCACCCGAGCCGACCACGCCGGCACAATCGGGACCGGTCGCCGAAGTGTTCCCCCACAAGATGGTGGCAGTGATGGTGACCGGGCCACCTTCGTTGTATAGACCGCCACCGGTGGCGGGTGCGGTGGCAGTGTTGGCAGTTACCGTTGCCGCCTCCATCTCGACGGTGGCGGTGAGGTCGTTGAAGACCCCACCCCCCTCGTATCCGGTATTGCCCGAGACCGTGGTCTCGAAGAGGGACAGACTGCTGTCGCCGATATTGAGAATGGCGCCGCCGGGCGCCAACCCGGGTGCGTCGTTGCCCGACAACGTCGCCCCGATGATGGTCACGTTGCCGCTGTCGCTGAAGACGGCCCCGCCCCCGGTACTACCGCGGTTATTGATGATTTCACTGTCCAAGATGTCGGAAGTGCCGCCGCTGGTGTTCGTGAGGCCGGCACCACTGCTCGAGCTGTGATTCTCGATGGTGGTGCCGCTCACAAACAGGTAGCCGCCATCGTTGTAGATGCCACCACCGCCCCCGGCTCCGTTGGCCGAAACGAGTGAATCCACCACCCAGACATCACCCAGACCGAAGCCGAATGGGCCGCCCTCGCCGTTGAAGATTCCGCCTCCCAGCCCACCCGGAGCCGAGTTATCACGGATGATTGCATCCTCGAGGACGAGAAGCGCGCCGTTCCAGTTGGCGATGCCGCCTCCGATTCCCGCCGTCACCTCATTGCCCGCCACCGTGCTGTTACCGAGGTAGAGCTCCGCAAAATCGCCATCGTTCAAGATTCCGCCGCCCTCCGAGCTCCGGTTTCCGGTGATGGTCGAGTTGACGATCTCGAGCGAGCCGAGGTTGACCACACCACCGCCTCCTGAGACGGCCGTGTTGTCGGAGATCTGGACGCCATCGAAGAGACCTCCGAAACTGGCTTCAACACCTCCGCCGCCGGGGGCGGTGTTGTTTCTGATGATGCTGTCGATTATGACCAGCGGGCCGCCTGCGTCGATGGCGCCCCCACTGTCCCTGGCATTGTTGCCCTCC
This sequence comes from uncultured Acidimicrobiaceae bacterium, assembly GCA_947259275.1. Lineage (GTDB taxonomy): Bacteria > Actinomycetota > Acidimicrobiia > Spongiisociales > SHLN01 > SHLN01. Next base: position 37,635 of record CAMYMH010000038.1, read on the forward strand.
AGCACTGCATCCAAGATGGTCAAGTCGCCGAGACTGTCGATCCCGCCGCCATCCAAGCCGTTCCCACCCGTGATGGTGAGGTTGGCCAAGGTCACCACCACCCCCGGTGGGATCGTCACCGTGCTCGACAGGAAGCCGCCCGACCCGTCGATGGTGGCGGTACCAATGCCTTTGATCTCGAGGTCGACGCCAATGAAGAGGTTTTCGACACATGTCCCGGTGAACTCGATGATCGATCCGGGCGCGGCAACGTCCACTGTGTCTTGCAGCGAGTCCCCCCCGTCGCAATCCACCACCGGCGCCGCGGTGGCGCCGCCCGCGCCGAGTACCGAGCCAAGCAATCCTGCTGCCACCACCACGGCGAACCGCCGACCTTTCACGTGCCGCATAACCGGGTTTCCTCACAGGTGACTACCACTCGCAAGCTACCCGACGTCTCAGGACTTGGCGGCCTTAAAGGATGACGATGCTGTCGGCAGGACCAGGGACAGGTCAACCCTGGATTGCCGCCAGGAGGGCGGCTTTGATCGCCTGGTGTCCGAACTCATTTGGATGAAGGGTGCCCCGGGTCGACATGGTGTCGGGACGGAAGAACGATCCATCGGGAACACCCTGAATGTCGGCTGATTCCTCGGCCTGGCGAAACCAGCGCATGCCGACCACATCGCCTCGTCCTACCGATTGGGGGAAAGGATTACCCGGATAGGTTTCAGGCGGATAGGGCGCCGAACCGCAGTAGCCGTGGGCGGCGAACTGGTCGAGATGGGAGTCAACGTACACCCATCCGTGCCGATCGGCGGCCGCTTGCACGGTCGCATTGAGTGGTCCCAGGACTCGCGCCTCGGCTGCTCGCAATTCGTTCTCATCGATCTCGAGGCCGACGACGACACCCGCCACCTCCCGGCACAACTCAACCCCGCTACCGGAATCGATGCGGGCGGAGCTGGGATACGCAGTGGCGTACACCTCTCCGATTTCGAGCGTCTCGGTGAGCGCTCGGTTGAGCGTGTCGTAGCCGGCGGCCAATCCCGCGATGTTGCGTTCGGCCTCCGCAAACAGGCCTTCCACCAGGAATCCGTAGGTTCCGGGAACCGACAGGAGTGGATCGAGCGCCATCAGCCCTCCCCACACCTGGCCGAAGCCCATGTCGTTTCCGCCGACTGAGATCACCAGGTGATCGATGACCCGATCGCACGTGCCCCCGCGGCAACCGAGGATCTCGGCCAGCCGATCCAGCTGGGCGGGCAAATCGGGCACGCTGCCGTCCGGCGCCTCGTACGGCACGCCGCCGTGGGGAGTGAGAATGCCCGGTGCGATCGACGCTCCCGAGCCTGCCAGAAACACGAAGGTCACCGATGTGTGTGGCTCAGTCCGCTCGAGGTCAAGAGCGGCCTGGGCCGATCCGGCCAGAGTCGACCGGTGGGCGCGACGGTGCTCATCGGCGACACCGGTCGTGCCGCCCGTCCCGTCGTCGGCCCACAATCCGGAGACCCCATCCACAAACAAGCCGGGAGTCATCAAGCGTTCCTCCGGGTTTCCTTCGCCCGAGGCGTACGAGTCTCCGAGCACAACCATCAAGATGTCGTCGACCACCAGCCGGCCTTCGGAGCGCACCCGGCTTCCGATCCGCTCGGTCTCGAGTGTGACCTTGTACTCGCCCTCGGGCAAGGCAACCGACAAGGTCGACTCGACCAGCTCGAGATCCAGTGACTCATCCAAGGCCGACCCGGATATCGACCACCGGTGGCTGGAGCCCGGCTCGAGCACCCGCAAGTCGACCGGAAACCTGGGGCGGCTGGGCTGGCACCGGTCGCGGCACGCACCGGGCGGCAATCCGTGGACGTACTCGAAGCTGTTGGGAAGGTCGACACGACCATCGGAATTGGCGTCCAGTCCGAATCGAGGCCGCATTTCCCAATCGAACCCGGGTTCGCCGAGCACGCCATCGCCGACGCATCCGGAGAGAGCCACCAGGGTCGCGAACACGGCGGCAGCAGCTATGGCCGGCCGCGTCATGCCGGGGGCACGTCGAGGTGGAGCACGATGCGCCGGTCGGCCTCTTCGTTCACCATCGTCTGATCAGACTCTTCAAGCATGGTCGCGGACGACCCTCAATCCTACGCTTCGACTCGGTGCCCTCCGCGGCCCGACCGCTCCCACAATCCCCCAAAATGAACGAGAATTAGAGGAACCGAAGGACGGCACCATGCGTCTACAGAGAGACACCGCACAGGGAGACCAATCGTGACCGATTCGATCATCTACGAGGCCCAGCCGATCCCACCGCGAGACCCCAGGGATGGGAAGCGTCAGAAGTGGTCGGCAATCTTCGGAGCCGTTGCCGTCATCGCCGTGCTGTTGGTTGGTGTCGCCTTCGGCGCTGCGCTGTTCCGCGGTACCGCCGAGCCCGACCCCCTGGCCGAGCCCGATCCCACCCAACCGACTGCCACCCTCCAGACCACGACCACGACCACGACCTCCGGGTCTCCGCTGGCCAGTCGCGCCCAGCGATCCGAGAGCTTTCTAGGCGGAGGCGACCATGCCATCTCCCGCCCGGCCTTGCCCGGCGGCGATGTCGGAGCCCCCACCCCCCCACTGCCGGCCCAGGAATTCACCTGGGAACGGATCACGCTCCACCTCCCGGAAGGAGAAGAGGCTTACCTGCACGGCGTCTACGCGGTCAACGACGGATTCCTCGCCGTCGGCATGAGCTGGTCCGAGGAGAACCAGAGAATCGTCGTGTGGAAGTCGGCCGACGGACTGGCCTGGGAGCCAGCCGAGCTGAACGGTGACTTCTCGAACTCCAACGTGTGGAACGTCGTGTTCAACGATTACGGCGCGGTGGCATTTGGCGAGGAGTGGACGGGCAGCGAGGGCGACGGGGAGCTCTACCGCGGGTATGCCGCCCCGGTGCGCCTCATCTGGACCTCTCCCGACGGTGTCAATTGGACCAGGACCGAACTCGACCTGACCACTGCCGACAACCAGGAAGTCTGGATCAACACCGGCACCGCCGGTCCCGACGGCTTCCTCGTGGTGGGCCACCGGTCCACCTCGCCGGAGTTCGAGCCGATGCTGATCGAGAAAGACGGCTACACGCTGGAAATCAACGAGTACTCCTACAGCTACCGGGTCACGGATGCCGCCGGCACGGTGGTGGCAGAAGGCTCAATGGAGGACATTTACCGCCACACCTACGACGAGGACGGCCAGGTCATCGTCAACCCGAACACGGGCGAAATCCTCACCGTCGTTCCCTGGGAGACCTGGGAGATGGCCTGGGAAGAGGCCTATTCGGAATCTGAGGGGGGTCCCTTCGGTGGGTTCGGGTACGTTCCACCGAATTTCACCGTTGAAGTCGACGGTTACTTCATCACCGTCGATGAAGAGGCCTACACCTACGAGATCGAAGACGCCGACGGTGCCCTAATAGCCTCGGGCGACCTCGACTTCCTATGGCGGGGACCGGCACCGGTCATCACCGACGCCGAAGGCAATGAGATTCTCCGGTTCACCTGGGAAGAGTTCGACGCGGCCCAGGAAACCTTCTGGCGGCGAGCTGAGCACCAGGAGTACGACTATCACTCGGAGGCCGTCGTGGCTCACTCGAGTGACGGGGTCACCTGGACCGAGGCGGTCATCGAGACCGCGGCCCAGGAAGTGAGCTTCGATTCAGTCATCGCCCGCGACGGAGGATTCCTCGCCTACGGAAGCCAATACGACGAGTACGGCGGCGGCCCGGCGATCTGGGCAAGCACCGACGGCCTGAGCTGGGATCAGGTGGCCGACATGCCGGGCGGCATGTACATCTGGAACGTGCAGCCGACGGCCGAGGGCACCCTGCTCGCCATCGGCGAGGGGCCGCAGGGTCAGGCGCTGTGGTCGAGCACCGACGGGATCGCCTGGGGCGAGGCGTTCGGCACTCGCATCCCGGAGGACCGGAGCCAATACGAGTATCTCAACCAGTTCGGGACCGGTGAGCTGGGCACCGTCGTCGTGGGGAGCCGGGAGCAGAACTACTACGACGAGGAGTACTACGCCAGCAACCCGCTCATCCTCACCCAGGGCGATTACACGCTCACGTTCAACGACTACGACTGGCCGCCGCGAGTGACGGTGATCGACAACCAAACCGAGGATGTGGTCATCGACGTTCAACTGCTCGAAGAAGGAGGCCTCCCCGAAGGCTTCTACTACGAGGACGGAGTCACCTACATCGAGAACAACGATCTCGTGCTGCTGTCCATCACCGACGAGGAATGGCGCCAGACTCAGGAAGAGCACTGGATGGCTCTCGAACAGAGCTACGTCTACCAGCCCGCCCAGACCAGCATGTACTTCTCAACCGACCTGAGCGAGTGGACCGAGGTGCCCTTCGACTTCCAAGGCTGGATCGGCCACGTCGCCATCGGCGCCGACCGCGTGGTTGTGGCCGGCGAGGAGTACTTCGAGGAGCCGATGATTCACGACGAGGAGTTCGAGTACACGCCTCCGGCCCCGGTGATCTTTGTCGGGCGTCCTTAGGAAGAGTGGAACCAAAGATCCGTCTCATGCGTCTAGGGGGTGCACGCATGACACGGAGCGACGACAATCACTGCAGTGACTGCTGAGGAACCCACCGCCGAACACGTAATCGGCACCCTCGCCCCCCGGGACTTCGAGGACTTCTACCGCGCCCGCCGCGAGCAGGTGTTCCGGGGCTTGACGCTCACGTTGCGCGACCGTGATCTGGCCGCCGACGCGACCGACGAGGCGATGGCGCGGGCCTATCAGCGCTGGCGCTCGGTGCGCAGCCACCACAATCCCGAGGGCTGGGTGTATCGAGTCGGCCTCAACTGGGCCCGCTCCCGCATGCGTCGCACCAGGCGGGAGGTGCGGGGGTTTCGTCTGGAGGACCGACCGGCGCCGGACACCACACTCGCCGATCCTGCCATCGTCGCAGCACTCGAAGCGCTGCCGCTCCAGCAGCGGGCAGTGGTGGTCCTCAGGTTCTACTTCGACTGGTCAACCGATCAAGTCGCCAAAGCACTCGGCGTGCCAAGCGGCACAGTCAAGAGCCGACTCTCTCGAGCCCTCGAGCGGCTCGAGTCCCAGGTGGAGGTATCGAGATGAATATGGAAGATCGCCTCAAAGAGGCATTCGAACAGGAAGCCGAACACCTCCACGCTCCCCACGGCTCAGCTGATACGGCCATGCGCCGGGGTCGACGCCGGCGCGCCTCCAACCTCATCGGCGGGGCGGCGCTGGTTCTCACTCTCATCGGCGGCACCGCCGCCGGTTTCCAGCTCCTCGGCACTTCCGAGGACCCGGGGCCGAATGAGCTGGCGTCGTCGACCGAGAGCAGTCAGCCGGCCGATGAGTCGGTCACCGTAACGTCGAATGCCGGGGTAGCCGACTTTGTCTGGGAGCGGGCAACCCTACCGAAGCCGGAGGGCACCGATGTGTGGAACATCCAGGTGGCGGCCCGCGACGGCGGATTCGTCGCCATCGGGAGCGGCTACACCCCCCGGAGCGAGGAGCCGGGAGAGAGAATCCTCGTCTGGGAGTCACCCGACGGTATCGAATGGAGCCTGACGGCTTCTGCCCTGCCCTTCGATGGGCGAATCGACACCCTCCTGAACACGGGCGACGGCTTCGTGGCCGTAGTTCGCTCCTTCGACGGCGCGAGTGACTCCACCAGCCTGTATTTCTCCGCCGATGGCACCACCTGGACGGATGGCAGCGCCGACCTCGGTCCGCTCGCCAACAACCAGCACCTGTGGTTCGTCGGGGCCGCCAGTGGGAACGGAACCACGGTGCTGGCCGGGACGATCCAGACCGAGCCGCCCGAGCCGCCCGTGGTCCTCGAGGAGGCCGGCCTGGTCCTGCAGCTGGACCACTTCCAGGAGACTTTCACCGTCAGTGACCTCGCAACCGGCGAGGTGATCACCGTGATCAGCTCGGAGGCCATCTATGGGCGAGGTCCGGCGGTATATGGACCCGACGGTGAAGAGATAGTCGTACTGTCCGAGGACGTCTTGGAAGCTGCTTACCAGGCCGGGTTCGAAGAGGTGCTCGTGGTGGAACAAGACGGGATTCGGGTAGAGATCAACTATCTCGAGCACACCTTTGTTGCCACCGATATCGCCAGCGAGACCGTCGTCGCCTCAGGCAACGAGGACGACCTGTACCAAGCGCCTCGGATCGTCGTGGTCGACCCGGACACGAATGAGACCATCGTGGACATGGACATCGATGAGTACTACCGGGCGCAGGATGAGGCATACGGCGAAATCGACGGGTACTTCCCTCAGAGTGAGCTCGTGCTCCTCGCCTCGCGCGACGGTGCGAAATGGGACCGGGTCGATCTGCCGAACGACGTCGGCGAAGAGATCAACGTGAGTGGAGTCGGATATGGCCCCAACGGCTTCCTGGTCTCGGTCAACAGCTACGGGCCCGACCGAGCCGAACTCAACGTTTGGCGGTCGGCAGATGGCCTGACCTGGGAACCATTCTCACCGGGCGGTAGCAATGACCCGGTCGAGGGCCCGATCGTGAGCGATGGGAAAGCCTATTACCGCCTCAGCTACAACAACCGGGCGGGCATCGCCCGCTCGTCGGATGGTGTCGAGTGGACGGTCGTCCATGAACCCGGCGATCGCGGGACCTATTACAACTCCCTGGCGTCCGGCGGCCTCGGAATAGTGGCGGTCGGCCAGCATTCAGAAGACAGCTACGGCCCACCGCTTGTGATCGCCAAGGACGGGCGGACCCTCATGTTCGACACCGAAAACGGCCGTATCACGGTGACCGAGGACGCCACCGGAGAGGTCCTCACCACCATCGAACTCGACGTGTACCAACTCGAGGCTCCGGAGCAGATCATTGAGGACCCGGAGAACGGGACCATCACCATCACCGATGTCGATGGCACGGTCGTGATGGAGTTCACCGAGGACGATGCGATGGCCGCCTCCGAGCAGGCCGACTACGAATATGAGTACTTGCCCCCCGAGTCGGCGGTCGCCTTCTCGCCCGATGGCGAGGAATGGTTCACCGCCACCAGCGTCGGGCTGGACGTCGCCTGGGCCCAGAATGTGGCGGTGGGTGACGAGGCCGTGGTCATCGTCGGTGAGTCGGCCGAGTTCTACGCCGACCAGCAATACGGCTCCGGAGGCGAAGTCACGGTCGAGCTCGAGAGCGGATCGGGGTATGGGACGGAGACGACCCTCGTTGACGGATCGACGGTGACCACCACCATTGCCGCCGATTACAGCCCAACGACCTACGTGTGGGTAGGAAGGCCGCGGTAGGGGCCGGTGCGGAGAGTTCTTCCTTCCCCTTGAGGTGATCTATCGCGGTTTGTGTGCGACACATCCCGGGCGCGTCCTATGAGTCTTCTTGTTCCTTCCCCTGAGGGGAAGGTGCCCTCGGAGCGCAGCGACGAATGGGGGGAGACCCTAAAGCCTTCAATAGGGTGAACTGGCAGGGTTCCTGGCCTCCCCCACCCCGCCTCCGCCTTCGGCGGAGCCACCCCGCCCTCAGGGCGGGGAGCACAACCGTCGGCCAACCAGGTCGCCTTCGGCGGAGCCACCCCGCCCTCAGGGCGGGGAGCACAACCGTCGGCCAATCCAGGTAGCGGGCAGGCGTCGCACCTATCGCGAAATACGACACCTCGGGGGGAAGATGTCACCGGCCCAAAGGGCCGGTGACGGATGGGGGGAGGCCATCAGCCAACGACACCACGTGGGTGGGGTTATGCGCCTCCCCACCCCGCCCTCAGGGCGGGGAGCACAACCGTCGGCCAATCCAGGGCGGGGAAAAGGAGGTTTGGGGGTAGGGAGGCCTTACTGCTGTACCCTCGGATCACCACGACTTCGAGGAGCAGCATGCAGACCGTCTCTAAGGACAAGCTGATGGCGATGGTCGGCGAGGACCTTGGGACCAGTGATTGGTTCGCCATCGACCAGGACCGCATCAACGATTTCGCCGACGTCACGCTCGATCATCAGTTCATCCACGTCGACGAGGACCAGGCGAAGCAGACCCCGCTGGGAGGAACCATCGCCCACGGGTTTCTCACGCTGTCACTCCTCCCCTACTTCACTGCGCAGATCGGCGTCATGCCGGAGAACCTGGCAATGATGTTCAACTACGGCCTGGATCGGCTCCGCTTCGTCACTCCGGTGAGGTCAGGAAGCAGGGTGCGGGCACATAGCAAGCTGGTCGACGTCACCGAGAAGAACCCGGGTCAACTGCTGATCAAGACCGAAATATCGGTCGAGATCGAAGGCGAAGAGAAGCCGGCACTGGTGGCCGAGACCCTGACCATGGCGATTATCCGCGGCTGATGCGGGCGGTCATCTGCTCGGAGCTCGGCTCAATTGCCAACCTAACTCTCGAGGAAGTCCCAGAGCCGACCCCGGGACCCGGCGAGATAGTCATCGACGTTCAGGTTGCCGCCCTCAACTTCCCCGACACGCTGGTCATCGAGGGCAAGTACCAGTTCCGACCCGAGCCGCCCTTCTCGCCGGGGGCCGAAGCTGCCGGGGTCATCTCCGCCGTCGGCGACGACGTGGCGTGGAAAGTGGGCACCCCGGTGGTCGCAGTCCACACCCACGGAGCCTTCGCCGAGAAGTGGCTGATTCCCGCCGAGCTGGCGCTTCCGATGCCCGAAGGCCTCTCATTTGAAGGGGCGGCAGGATTCAGCATGACCTATGGCACCTCCTACTACGCCCTCAAGCAAAGATCCGGCCTGCAGCCGGGCGAGACCCTCCTCGTCCTTGGCGCAGCCGGCGGGGTTGGATCGGCGGCGGTCGAGCTTGGCAAGGCCATGGGTGCGAAGGTCATCGCCGCCGCCTCATCCGCCGAGAAGCTGGCCTTCGCCACGTCGCTCGGAGCCGACCACACCATCAACTACTCCGAGGTCGACCTGCGGGAGGCGATCAAAGAGATCACCCAGGGGCGGGGTGTCGACGTGGTGTACGACCCGGTGGGGGGCCCCTTGTCGGAGCCGGCATTTCGAAGCCTGGCGTGGAACGGCCGCTTTCTGGTGGTGGGCTTTGCCGCCGGTGACATACCGGCGATGCCCCTCAACCTGCCGTTGCTGAAGAACGCCTCCATCGTCGGCGTGTTCTGGGGCGCCTGGATGCGGCGGGGAACTCCCGAGGCAGCCCAGAACATCCGTGAGCTATACGAACTCGCGGCCACCGCGAAGATCGAGCCGCGCATCAGCGCCATTCACGATTTCGAGAACTATGCCGACGCCCTCACCGACTTGACCAGCCGCACCGCCACCGGCAAGGTTCTCCTGCGAGTCGCTGGGAACGCTTCGCGTTCCTAGGCAGTTGCTGCGCAACTGCAGAGATAGGCGCGGCCGGGAACGCTTCGCGTTCCTAGGCAGTTGCTGCGCAACTGCGGGGATAGGCGCGGCCGGCACACGCAACTGGAGGGATAGGCGCGGCCGGCACACGCAACTGGTGGGACAGGCGCTGGGAACGCTTCGCGTTCCTAGCACTTGCTGCGCAACGGCATCATTGGTCGGCGGTGGCACTGTCTAGGGGCCAGGATTCCTTAGGCTCGCCGGAGTGAAATGGCGCGGCGCGGTCATCCTGTTTTTCGTCCTCGCAGCCGGCGGGTGCAGAGCCGACTCGACATCGCCGCCCACGCAGGCTGTCGGAGAGAGAGCAACGGCGACTACCGCGGTGGTGACGACCACCACCACCATGGCGCCACCCTCGACCATCCCGTTCGCCTGTCCCGAGCTGCCGATCGGGCTGGGAGACTCCATCCTCGAGGGAAATGGCAACCCGGGATACGAGGTCACCCAATATGACCTGGAGTTCGATTTCGATATCCCCGATCTCATCTCCGAACCACCCTTCCTGGACGCGGCCGCCACGCTGTCCGCCCGGACCATTGAGCCGCTTTCGGCCTTCTCCCTCGACCTGCACGGCATGGAGGTCGAGTCGGTCGCGGTCGACGGCGTTCCGGTCGCCTGGTGCCGACGGGAGCGCGAATTGGTGGTTGGCCTCCCCTCGTTGCTCACGGCCGGCGACCTCTTCACCGTCCGGGTCGACTACTCGGGCAACCCGACCGAGGTCGACGACCTGTTCGACGAGTTCACCGGAATAGGCCGCACCACGACCGGGCTGTACGCGGTGCTCGAGCCCGATGGAGCGGCCAGCCTGTTCCCCTCGAATGACCATCCCCGCGACCCGGCACTATTCCGGGTGTCCATCACCGCGCCCTCCGGGCTCGAGGTCGTGAGCGTCGGCCGGCAGGTGGCCGAGACGAGATCAGGCAATCGCACCACCACGGTGTGGGAGTCGACCGAGCCGGGCGTCACCTATCTGCTGCCGCTCGCGATTGGTGAGTTCGAAGTGGTGGAGTTGGACTCACAGCTCGACATGGTGTTGTACCTATACGAGGGGTCAGAGGGGGTGGGAGACTTCGAGCTCCAGCCGGCGATGGTCGAATTCTTCGAATCGATGTTTGGGCCCTATCCGTACGATCGGCTCGGGGCCATCGTCGTTGACTCTGCTGCCGCTATCGCCCTGGAAACCCACGGCATTCCCACCTACAGCAGGGACTTCGTCTTCGAGGACGTGATTGCCCACGAGGTCGCCCATGGGTGGTTCGGCAACTACGTTCGGCTCGAGGATTGGTCTGATATCTGGCTGAAGGAGGGCCTCGCCAGCTTCGCAGAGCTCCTGTGGGCCGAGCACCGGTTCGGCCTCGAGCGGTACACCCAGCAAGTCGCCGGCCTCTACGGCTTCCTGGTCGAGGATCCGCAGGCCCACCCGCCGGCCGACCCCGAACGCGACGAGATGTACAGCGGGTCGGTGTACTGGCGGGGAGCGTTCACCATGGTGGCCCTGCGGGACCTGGTCGGCGATGAGCCGGTATTTGAGCTGTTGCGAGCGTGGATCGAGCGATACGGGGGCGCAACCGCCACCACCGCCGACTTCCTGGAGCTGGTCGAGGAGCGGCTCGGGAGAGAGGCTTTCGAACTCGCCTCGGCGTGGCTCGACAATGAGACGATTCCGGCCCTGGAGGAGCGTGGTCTCGAGCCGGTTCCGGTGCCGTAAGCCGGGAACCGTCCCCAGTTGTGGCGGTCGACTGCCTAGCCGATCCCGAAGCTCGCCCGCAGCTTGCGCATGCCGCCGATCCAGCGGTCGTAGTCGTTGGCTTTGTTCTGGAAATGCCCGGCCACCTCGGGATGTGGCAGGATGAGAAACCGTTCGTCCCGCAACCCCTCGACCACTGAGGCCGCCACTTCGCCCGGCTCCATCATCATGCTCTCGACCCAGGCGGCCGCCGCCGGCGTCGTCATGGCCGACCTGCCCATCGGAGTGTCGACGAACTGGGGAGCAAGGCAGGAGACTCGAATTCCGCCATCGCCGTAAGTGATGGCGAGCCACTCGGCCAGGGCCACCGAGGCGTGCTTGGTGGCGGCGTACGGCGCCGAGTCGAGGCTGGTCGTGAGGCCGGCCGCCGAGGCAGTCAACAGCAGGTATCCCTCACCGCGAGCCAGCATCCCCGGCAGCACCGCGGCGGCCGCATGCACCTGCGACATCACGTTCACATCCCAGGCCTGCTGCCAAACCTCCAGGTCGGAGTCGACATCGCCGGCGGTGGCGATCCCGGCGTTGGCACAGAACAGGTCGATGGGACCGTGCTGAACCGCCACCGACTCGACCATGCCGGCGACCGCGGCCGCGTCGGCGGCGTCGATGGTGAAACTGCTCCCCCCCAGTTCGGTTGCGATGGCATCGGAGGCCGCGCCATCGAGATCGGCAACGGCCACATGGGCGGCCCCTTCGGCCGCGAGGGCACGAGCCAGCGCGGCGCCGATCCCACCCCCGCCTCCGGTAACCACCGCCACTTTCCCCGTCAGTTCCATGTGGTCCTCCTCTTGCCGACCGCATCGTACGACCTCTGCTTCCTTCCCCTCGAGGGGAAGGTGGACTCGGAGCGAAGCTCCGAGGACGGATGGGGGGAGGCGGCGAGCCCCTCGGGCTGTCAACCGCTGGGTTCGGGGCCTCCCCCACCCCGTCTCCGCCTTCGGCGGAGCCACCCCGCCCTCAGGGCGGGGAAGCAACCAACCGCCCCCCTCCCCGGCTCCGCCGGGACTCCGGGAAGGCTTCGCCTTCCTTGGCAGTTGCGAAGCAACTGCTTAGCAACCCAAGGGGTTGGACTCCGGGAAGGCTTCGCCTTCCTTGGCAGTTCTCCGGGAAGGCTTCGCCTTCCTTGGCAGTTGCGAAGCAACTGCTTAGCAACCCAAGGGGTTGGACTCCGGGAAGGCTTCGCCTTCCTTGGCGGTTGCGAAGCAACTGCTTAGCAACCCAAGGGGTTGCCCCCCTCCGGAGGGAGAGACACCACCCCGGCGTGGTGGGCGGCCAGAATGACGCTCATGCCAACCCGTGTGCTCATCCTCGGCGCCGCCGGCCGTGACTTCCACAACTTCAACGTCTTGTACCGGGGCAATGCCGACTACGAAGTCGTCGGGTTTACCGCCACCCAGATCCCCAACATCGATGATCGCCGCTACCCGCCCGAGCTGGCAGGCGAGGGCTACCCGGAGGGCATCGCGATTCATCCCGAATCCGAGCTCGAGAATCTCATCCGGGACCTAGCCGTCGACCTGGCGGTGTTCTCGTATTCGGACGTCACCCACGAGCATGTGATGCACCTGGCGGCCAGGGCCGTAGCCGCCGGAGCCGCCTACAGCCTCCCCGGCGCCGAGACGATGTTGACATCCTCCAAGCCGGTGATCGCGGTTACCGCTACCCGGACCGGGGCGGGCAAGAGCCCAACCAGCCGCAAAATCCATCATCTGCTGACCGAAGCCGGGAAGCGGGTAGTGGCCGTGCGACATCCCATGCCATACGGCGACCTCGTCAAGCAGCGGGTCCAGCGATTCGCCACCTTCGACGATCTCACCGCCGCCGACGTAACCATCGAGGAGCGCGAAGAGTACGAACGCTACGTGACGTCCGGGAACGTGATCTACGCCGGAGTCGACTACGGCGCCATTCTCGAGGCCGCCGAGGCCGAGGCCGAGCTGATCCTGTGGGATGGCGGCAACAACGACCTGCCGTTCTATCGACCCGACATCCACATTTGCGTAGCCGACGCGCATCGAGCCGGGCACGGCCTCAGCTACTGGCCGGGTGAGGCCAACCTCCGTCGAGCCGATGTCGTGCTCATCAACAAGATCGGAACCGCTACTCCCGACCAGCTGGAAGCGGTGGAAGCGGCGGTTGCCGAGACCAACCCCGATGCACAGGTGATCCGCGCGGCCGGGCCAATATCGGTGGACGACGAGGATCTGGTAGCCGGCAAGCGAGTCCTGGTGCTGGACGACGGCCCAACCATCACCCACGGGGGGATGCCGTACGGCGCCGGGCTAATCGCAGCCGAGAACCTGGGTGCCACCGAGATCATCGACCCGCGGCCGTATGCGGTTGGAACCATCCAGGACGTCTACCAGGCGTACCCCCACATCGGGGCCGTCCTTCCGGCCATGGGCTACGGCGAGGAGCAACAGCAGGAGCTCCGGGAGACGATCGCCCGGGCGGCACCCGACACGGTGGTGGTCGGCACTCCCATCGATCTGGCGGAACTGCTCAAACTGGAGATTCCCCATACCCGGGTCCACTACGCCGTCGAGGAGCAAGGCTCGCCAACGCTGGCTGAAGTCCTCGCCCGGTTTCTCTAGCTGCTCACGCCTCGATACCAGCCACCTCAACCGGTGTCCATCACGTTGAGGCCGGATGGGCTCTCGTCTTCATCAATCGGTTCGAGCGTGATCCAGAGACGTGAGAAGTCGGCGCGCGACACGCCCACCGAGAGCTCGACGGACTCCGGCGCGGCGAAGGTGCCCGCGGAAATGTGGAGCTCGCCGCTGCTGAACCAGAACTCGTAGAGGGATCCATCCGGTGCCGGCGGCAATCCCTCGATGTCGAGAGCCACCCTGGTCCCGCTCGGCTGGTTCCAACCGCGCACCACACCTGAGGCGTCCGGGGCTTCGGCGGTGCCGGGAAGGTCGACCTCCCAATCGGGGCCGGCGCTCGACAGGCCGATCCACAAAAAGACGCCGACGAGCGCGGCCGCCACTCCACCACCCCCGAGAACCCACATCCGAGCTCGGCTTCGGGTAGGCGTTGTCTGCTCCGGTGTCCCCCCAATCAGGGCAACCACACGACCCTCGAGGTCCGGTGACGGCTCCTCCCACAGGGCCGGATTGTCGAGCAGTTGACGCGAGGTCTCGAGCGCCTCCCATTCCATGCGGCAGTCCGAACACGACCCGAGGTGATCGAGCTCTCGCTGACCGGCATCCCCCGAGAGGAAGGCGCTGCGCGCATCGTCACAGTTCATGCCGTTGCCTCCTGCAGGTGCGAGAGCAATGCTGCCAGCTTCCGGTGGGCTCGGTGCGACCGCGATTTGATGGTGCCGACGGCGACACCGAGCTTCTCGGCCGCTTCCTCTTGAGACAACCCGAGGAAATGGGTCGCCTCGATCACCTCCCGCTGGGAGCGGGACATCTGGTCGAGTGCGGTGCGGACCTCCCACGCCTCCCAGGTGGTCTCAAACGACTTCGGGAGGATGGCGATGTCGGCATCAGACTCGAGCGGCACACCCCCGCTGTGTCGGCGCTCGCGGCGATACACATCCACCGCAGCCCTCCTGGCAATGGCATACAGCCAGGGCTTGGGGTCCCGATCGACATCGAAGCGGTCGGCAGCCCTCCACGCGTGCAGGAATGTCAGCTGGACGGCCTCTTCGGCTAGGCCTCGATCACGCAGGGACGAGTAGGCAACCGTGAACACGGCGCGCCCATAGAGTTGGTACAGCTGGCGGACCGCATCGGGCTCGCCGGCGGCGAATCGCTCGAGATCGACACTCTTCAAGGCGGGTTCACCTGTGCTTATGTAGCTTCCTTCACCCAACCGTGCAGCCCCTCCGAGGACTCCTTCCTCTCAGCGACACTACGCATGCAGTGGAGTAATGGTTCCGGCTCGGTCACGGCCCGATGGCGTCGCCGCCGGCTGACACGACATACCAGACGTCGTTCACACCCTGACCGTTCGTGTCCCCGGCCGCGGCGTCATCTGCGTAGTAATACAGGGGCCACCCGTTGTACGTGACCTGCTCAGATCCGTCTGCGCGCGTCGCGGTCCCCAACAACCCCGCATCGACCCCATCGCCGGCCACCGGACCACTCAGCAAAGGCGGCCACGCCGCCGCACAGCCGTCGTTGCACACGCTGGGACCTTGTGCATCGGGCAAGAACAGGTAGAGCGTGTTGCCATCCTGATCCACCAGAATGTCCCCCAGCGAAGAACCAGCCACCGCCACCGAAGCCTCAACCACCTCCGGCAGCGCGGCCGTAGTGGTGGTCGCAATCGCAGTGGTTGTCGTCGCGATCGTGTCGCTGGTGGAGTCGTCATCACCACCGCAGGCGGCTGCGAGGAGCGCAAGCACCGCGCCCAAGAGCAAGGATTTTCTGACCATCTGACCCTCCTGTGTCGAAGGTCACTACGGTGCCTCGCGCCTGGTGGTTCCCTCGAGCCACCTGGGACGGGCCGGAGGGACCGCTCAGGATCCCAGCGGAGGGCTAGACCGGGAAGAGCACATTCGGGTTGAGGATGCCGGCCGGGTCGAGGCGATCCTTGATCTCTCGAAGCTCGACCAGATCACCTCGGGCGCGGGTGGCGCGGTGGCGCTTGGCGGTTCCGATGCCGTGCTCGGCGGCAATCGAGCCTCCGAGGTCTTCGACTACATCGAAAACGCCTTCATCGTCGACCCGGCCCACGACGTTGACGTGCAGGTTGGCGGTTGGATGGCCGTAGCGGTTCGAGAATGCGTGGCCCCAGACAAACACGGTGCCGCCGGGTGCGGCGGCTTCCACCCGCGGGCGAAGCTGGTTGAGAGCATCGTGGGGAACCCGGACATCGAACTTGTGCGGGACCCCGAGGCGGGACACCGCCTCGGTCAAAGCCTCCCGGAACAGCCACAACTCGCCACCAGCCGTCTGATTGGTGGCGACGACGGCCGGGAGCTCCCCCACCACCTGGCCGAGCGATACGGCCGGGTCCTCGGCGGATCGGCATTCGACGAGCACCAGCCAGTCCCCGGTCAAAGGAGCCGTACGCCCGATGGCCGCAGCCGTCAGCTCTACCTCGCGAGCGCCGAACAGCTCGATTGCGTAGACGGAGGGAAGTTCTTCGACGGCCTGGATGAGCCGTTGCAGGCGCCCGGCCGGGACCTCGATCATGGCCACCGCCACCTGCGGTGGGTCGGTGCCGATGGCCAAAGTGGCATGGGCGACCACCGCCAGCACCCCCTCGCTGCCGGCCAGATGATCGATGAGACCGAACGCACGATGGTCGGGCCGGGTATCGCGCAGAGAAGGGATGTACTCGCCGTCCGCCAATACCACGCCGGCGTCGAGAAGTTGATCACCCATCGGCCCGAAGCGAACCACGTTCATTCCACCGGCGTTGGTGGCGATCATGCCGCCAATGGTCGCAGAGTCGCGAGCGGCGGTATCCACCCCGAAGCTGGCCCCGGCCGCGAGGGCGGCGTCCTGGACCCGGGCGAGGGTGGCACCGGCTCCGGCGCGCAGCTTGGTCGGCGAGACCACCTGGAGATTTCCGAGCCGGGCGACGCTGATCAACAGCTCTTTGGCCAGGGGCACACTCCCTCCGACCATGCCGGTGTTGCCCCCCTGCACTACCACCGGCTGATGAGCCGCGTGACACAGGGCAAGTACTGCGGACAGCTCCTCGACGGACCCGGGGCGAACGACGGCGGGCGTCTGCCCCCGGTAGCGGCCCGTCCAATCGACCTCGTAGCCGGCGCGCAGGTCAGGATCCGTGAGGCAATGATCCAAGCCGACCACGGCGATGAGGTCGTTGATGAGCATTCCGGCACCTTACCGATGGCTGGTACCGTCAGAGCATGAAATCGCCCCTCGCCCCGCCGGTGCGCCTTCTGCTCGGCCCCGGTCCCTCCCCCGTCGACCCGTCCGTTCTCGACGCCCTCGCCAAGCCGGTCATCGGTCATCTCGATCCCGAGTTCATCACCATCATGAACGAGACCAGCGAGCGGCTCCGCAAGGTCTTCCGCACCCGCAACCCGCTTACCTTTCCGATTTCGGGGACGGGCAGCGCAGGTATGGAGACGGCACTGGTCAACCTGTTGGAGCCCGGTGACCCCGTCGTGATCGGTGTCAATGGAGTCTTCGGCGGCCGCATGGCCGACGCGGCGGCCCGCACCGGCGCCGAAGTGACCACCGTCGAAGCAGCCTGGGGGGACATCATCGACCCCGAGGAGCTCGGCAAGGCGGTGCGAAAGGTCAAGCCGAAAGCAGTCGCGCTGGTGCATGCCGAAACCTCTACCGGTGCCCGCAGCCCGGTCGATCTCGTGCGCCGGGAGATAGGACCCGGGCCGCTGCTGATCGTCGACTCGGTGACCGGCCTCGGCGGGATCCCTCTCGAAGTCGACAAGTGGGGCATCGACATTTGCTTCTCTGCAACCCAGAAATGCCTGAGCGTGCCGCCCGGGCTCGCCCCGATCACTTTCTCACCTCGCGCCGCCCAGGCGGTGGCCGACCGGAAGGCCACCGTGCAGTCCTGGTACCTCGACGTCACGATGCTCCGCAAGTACTGGGAGCAGGGCGAGGGAGCTCGGGCCTACCACCACACGGCGCCGATTTCGATGGTGTACGGACTATGGGAAGGCCTCCGGCTGGTGCTGGAAGAGGGCCTCGAAGAGCGCTGGGCACGTCATCAGGAGGTGGGCGAGTTCCTGCAGGCCGAGCTGACCGAGCTCGGATTCAAGCTGTACGCCAAACGCGGGCACCGGCTCCCCCAGCTCACGTCGGTCAGCTTGCCGAAGGGCGTCAACGACAACCTGCGGGCTCGGCTTCTCAACGACTTCGACATCGAGATCGGAGGCGGCCTGGGAGACGGCGCCGGCAAGGTCTGGCGAATCGGCCTGATGGGCTTCGGCGCCAAGCGGGAGAATGCGATCCGACTGGTGCAGTCCTTGCGAGCGATCATTTAGGCGGCGCTGCGCCGCCTAAAGCCGACCGCCCACCGCCCACCGTCCACCGATCCCTGCACGAGGCTTCATGCTGGACGTTGCTTCCGAAAAGAGAGCCTTCTGGCACCCCTCCCACGAAGTGGGAGGGGACGGGGGTGGGGTGAAAGCGCGTTCCTGTGCTCTCGCTCTGGGGAGGCAGACATGACGCAGAGTGCCAGGCTATGAAGGCGCTCACTGCCTACTGCCTTCCTAGGGCGCCACCTTCCCGACCAAGCGCTTGCCCCAGCTGCGGAGGCGGGGCTGGCGATGGCTCGGGCTCGAACGGTCTGAGCTCCATGGGGCGTAGGGTGCCATCGTGAGCTCCGCCAGCTGTAACAGCACGGTGTCGTAGTTCACCCGCCACCCGGCCCAGTCAACCCACGCCTGGTCTTGATCTGGCTTCATGGGGACGCCGGCCGCGCGCAGTACTTCGTATACCTCGTCGAACTCCTGGCGGGCAATGCTGATGGGGTCCGTCTGCTGGGGATCGCGGTCGTATTCGATCCCGAAGAAATCGGCAATGCGCCGCAATGCGATGAAGCCGGCCCGGATGCAGAGCTGTGGTTCGGGATTGTGAGGTATGTCGACACTCGATACCACCAGCGCCGCCGAGTCGAGCACGGCGCCCGCCGCAGTGATCCAGTGATGATCGGGAGTCGGGGAGCGGAAGAAGTTGAGCGCCGGATAGGAGGTATGCGACTCCTGGAGCTCAATGAACCAGGTCTCCCACTCCAGCCAGGTTGACTCCATCTGTTCGAGCCGACCGATGGCGTACAGCCGAGATATGAACACCGGTGCCGAGGGAGGAGTGCCGGCGCGCACCTCGAGTTCCCCAACCTTGACCTCGCGGCGCTGAAAACTCGAGTACAACGCCGGCAGAAAGGCAATGAGGAGTGCTACCAGGCCGAGTCCGATGGTGGCTTCACCAAATGCGAGGACTCGTTCCCAGAAGGTGGCCGCCGGGGCAAATCCAAGCGTGAGGAGCGACGATCCGCTGAGGAAGAACGCTTGGGACCAGCCGTCGTGCTGCACCGCCCAGAACATCGCCATGAATCCGAACAGAACCAGGACCACCCAGGCCGCCGCCATGCCGAGGAGACCAATCGGCCCGAACAGCGCCCACACCCGGTCGCGCCAGGAGAACGAAGCACGATCCCCGGCAATGAACCGAAAGACGGTGGCGAGGCTTCGAAAAACCCCCCGTCCCAAGAGGCTCTGGGCGCTCCTCGGCAGCACGACGGTGCGTATGGCGGACAACAGGGTCCATGCGACCAGCGCCAGTCCGGCCAGGAACACGACCACTCGTAGAACTGCCACAACCGTGCAGGCTACGCCGCGAGGCCGTCCTGTCGGGACCGCGTAGTATTCGGGCCAGCAGTCTTCCGCTACGGACGCTCCGACCCGGGGAACGACCATGAGCAGCCGATCTGGTTTCCGTCTCGCGACCGGACTCGGCCGGACGCTCGGCATCGACCATCCATCCAACCGCTATGTCGCGGTGGCCACAGTTGTGGCCGGGCTTGCAACCCTCCTGTGGCGCTGGTCCACCGACGCCGACGACATCTGGCTGTGGTCCTTCCGAGTGCTGGTGGGCGTTTTCCTTGCCTGGGCCATCGGCCGCGAGCTCGACCCCGACGACGGCAGCTCGGCCGGACTGGCCACCGTCCTGGTGGTGCCCTTCATGGCTCTGGGGGGACCTTCGCTCGTATCAACCGCTGCCATCCTCGTCGCGGTCCGCATCACGGTGCGCACCACCGGCATTTCACTCCAGCTCCTCGATGGCGCCGTCCTGACCATCGGAGCCGCCTATCTTGGAGCTCGGCCCGAGACGTGGCCGGCACTCGGCACCCTCATCGTTGCGGTGGGCACCGACCGGTTTGCCAGGCCACCCGGGCCGGACCGGACTCTCTGGTTTGGTGCCGCGATGGTGTTGGCGGCCTCCGTCACTGCCCTGACAATGGCCGATCCGCCGGAATGGAATCAGCCGACTATTGCCGAGTGGGTGATGCTCGGCGTCACCGCAGTGGCAGGTTTCCTCGCCATCATCAACACCCGGCCGCCCCGGAGTCGCACCGACTTTCGCGACCATCCCATCAGTGCCTCACGCCTGCGATTCGGTCGGGTGCTGGTGGTTTTCGCGCTGGTGGTTGGAGTGGTATATCTCGGCGGGCCGGTCATGCCGAGCCTCACCCCGGTGTGGGCCGCCGCTGTGGCCACCACGGTGATGCACTACTACCGACTGATTCAGCAGGACCATCGCTAGGCCGGGGATGCCAACCCGAGTTGCCAGAACGAGGCTGCTTTCTAGCCTCCGATGTAGCTCATTTCGACCTTGGGGAGGCCGCGGGTTTCCGACGAACGGATTTCCGAGTACCGGTCGGTGCGTCCCCTCCAGATTCCGTCGACCAGGGCGCCCAGATCGGCGTCCTCCGCCCCGGACCGCAACAGGTCCCTCAGATCGTGACCCTCGGTGGCAAACAGGCAGGTATAGAGGGAACCCTCGGCCGATAGGCGGAGCCGGGTGCAGGCCCCACAGAACGGCTGGGTCACCGAGGCAATGACGCCGAACTCGCCGGAGCCGTCCAGGTAGCGGTACCGGCGGGCGACCTCGCCCGAGTAGTTGGGCTCGACGGGTTCGCAAGGCAGTTCGGCCCCGATGGCCGCCACGATGTCGATCGCAGGCACGACGTCTTCCAGACGCCAGCCGTTGGTGGCACCCACGTCCATGTACTCGATGAAACGCACGATGTGCCCGCTGCCTTGGAAATGCCTGGCCATTTCGACCAGGGTGTGGTCATTCACCCCCCGCTTGACCACCGCGTTTATCTTCACGGGCCCCAGCCCGGCGGCGGCAGCCGCCTCGATCCCATCGAGGACCCGGCCGACGGGAAACTCGACGTCATTCATGGCTCGAAACACCGCATCGTCGAGTGAATCCAGGCTCACCGTCACCCGGCTGAGACCGGCCGCGGCCAGCGCTTCCGCCTTGCGCTCGAGCAGCGAGCCGTTGGTAGTAATAGTGAGGTCGATCTGTCCGAGGCCGGCGAGCATGGCGATGAGCTTTTCCAACTCGACCCGGAGGAGCGGCTCGCCCCCGGTAAGGCGGATCTTCTCGACGCCGCGATCCACCAGGACCCTGGCCACCCGGGCGATCTCCTCGAAGGTGAGCAGCAGATCCCGCCCGAGGAACTCGTACTCGCGGTTGAAGATCTCCTTCGGCATGCAATAGCTGCAGCGGAAGTTGCACCGGTCGGTAACCGAGATCCGGAGGTCGCGGACGGGCCGCTGCAAGGCATCAAGCATCAACGGAGAGTACCTCGTGCGTGAGATTGCCGCCCGGGTGAGCCACTAACCGAAACGCTCTTCGAGTATCTGCTTGGCGGCTTCGGCGATGGCCGCCCAATCGCCGTCCGGGCTGCGGGTGAGGGTGACAAAGTCCGACGTCATGAAAACGCTGGTCACACCCGGGAGCTCGACCAGAGCCTGGGCGGTGGGATCCTCGGACTCCTGGCCGGCCACCACTGTCGTTGGACCCCCCACATCTTGTCCGACGGTGAACTTGAGGGCATTGGGGTTCGGCGTTTGCTCGATGATGACTGACATAAGCGAATGGTAGGCCAGCAGCCGTGCATGAGCCAGGTGGCTGATTAGTCCGGCTTGTAGCCCCGGGCCACCGTCACCGGCTCGACGTCGTCGAACTCGCCGGCCGGGGCGACGGTCTTCATGAGCTCAGGGAGTTGGTCGAGCACAAAGTCGAGCTCCTCGGCGGTGAGTTGATCCATGCCTCGCCATCCTTCCACCGCAACGGAATCCGCGTAGGCCTGGAAGTCGCGGAAGTGGCCGAGCGGGAAATCAAGACTGTATGCGTCGGCGTCTTTGAACCCGGTCTTCACGAGCGCCATTCCGATGTCCATCTGGCGGGGATGGCGCCGGAGAAGATGCTGGCCAACTCGTGGATAGAGGTTCGACAGCAATAGCTGTGGATACTGCTGGGGGCGCGAGTCCAGCAGCGTGGCCGCATCAAACTCTGTCAGCATCACCCCTCCCCCCGGCTTGAGCACACGATATGCCTCGATGAGAACCCGCCGCAGGTTCTCAACCGACCCGGCCGCGTCGCGCAGGATGACCAGATCGAGCCGATCGGACTCGAGGCCGGTCTCCAATGCGGTGGCATCGGGTTGCGGCGCCTCACCTCTCGTGACCAATACGAGGTTTCCGACATCGAACCGGCGTCCCGCCCCCACCGGCAGCTCGATGGTGGCGACGTCGTCGCCGAGCATGAGAATCTCACCGCTGGGAGGCAGATCGAGGCTGACAATCAAATCACTCCACATGGGCTGGAGAGTAGCGACCCACCAGCACCGGTCAGGTCAAGTAAAAAACCTTCAAGCGATGAGAGCGCCGGCCGATAGCTTCCCCTGCGGTCGAGAGGACCAAGGAGACGGACCAGAGACACTCAGGTGCCGACCGGAAACCGGACCATGGAAACCGACGATGGCAGCGAGGTCGCAAGACCTCACCCGAAGGTCGAAAGACCTTCAAACGGACCAAGACCCAGGGCCGTTGACCGGGCGACCGGAAGACGGCCAGGGCTTGGACCACAGAAGCCCCCGAGGGGGGCTTCTTCTCATTCGTCACCAGCTACGAGCACCTGGCTCAATGAGAATTGCACCCGGGGCCGGCCGGGGGTCATCGATCGGTATCAACCCACACGGTGAGCGGCCAAACGGTGCCGTGCTCGTCTGCCACCCCGACCAGGACTCGCCAGACATCGGCCTGGCGGGTGCCTTCCAACACGGTGGCGGTCTCCCCCCACGATGCGGCCTGCGCGCGGGCTTGGTCGGCGATGCCTACCGGCACCGGTTCGGGTTCCGGGCCACTTGCCAGGGTCGGTGATGGCGGCAGCTCAACCGGCTCGGGCAGATCGACCACCCGGGTCCCTCCGTGGGCGCCGACCTGAACCCGCACCGCCACTCCGTGGACGAGGCCCCGGCTGAATCCAGCCTCCATGTCGGTTATGGCACGGAAAGCAACCGACACGCGGTACCGGCCGTCCCCTTCGTTCACCGTCTCCCACGCTCGCGCCCACTCGACATACGTGGTGACATCAGGGGCGGTCCCAGGCGGTGGCCGGCCAAGCGCCCCGGCCAGCTCTGCGTCCCTGCCCCCGGCGCCGTCGCGAGTGAAGTAGTCGGTCACGAACCACTCCGCCCGCATGGCTGCGGTAACGGAGCCGGATTCTCCGGGCTGAATCTCGGCGCGCAGGTCGGCCTCGGAGATCGGCTGCGAGGTAGCCGGCGAGTCGGCAGGAGCGAGGGGTGCCGTCGCGACGGTGGCGACAGGATCGGTGCTGGGGGCAGCCGTACCCAGACCCCGGGCCGCCACTATTCCAACCACGAGGGCAACCACGGCGCCGGCTGCCACATACACCAGCCACGGCCGATCCTGGGTCTGCGGGATGAGCGAGCTCCAGGGGATGGATTCGAAGTGCTCTTCGTCGACCGGCATGTCGTCATCTGTCACGGAGAGCAACGTATGGGGTCAAACCGACCAGTTCAAGAGGGTTGACGTCAGAACGTTTGGAGGTCTCTCCCGGGTTGGCCCCTCAGCCAACGAAGTCGAGGACCAGGCGGATGAAGGCGTCGTACTCGTCGCGGTGCATGGAATGCGAGCCCCCGGCGATGGTGTAGAACTCGATGTTCGGGTTCATATCGGCCAGGCTGGCTCCCAGCGCCGGCGGAACCAGCGGGTCGGTGGCGGCACCCAGCAACAACGTCGGGATCTCGAGCGCGGCGACGGCCCCGACCACATTCCACCCCGGGTTGTCAACGATCGAGGCCTCGATCACCGCCCGTCCCGCCTGGTTCTGGGCTTCCAGCTTGATGCGGGCATCTTCGTGGTGCCAGGTCGGATTGGCCGCCATGAGATCCTCCAACGTGATGTCAGGGCCGAGGCCGGTCGTCACGTACTCGACTGCGATGCCCTGGTCGAGGATCACGAGCAGCGGGTCTTCGAGGACGACTCGCCGGGTCCAACCCGGCCGGTCGATCAGTGCCTGCACGACGGCCGCTCCCCCGAGCGAGTGGCCCAGCACGACGTCCCAGTCACCGCCGAGGGCCAACAGATCGGCCGCATAGGAAGGCACCCGGTAATCGCCCGGTCGGTCACTGTGACCGTGGCCGCGCAGGTCAACGCCGATCACGTGAAAACCCGCTTCGGCCAGGGCAGGGCCCACCCGCCACCAGCCGGCGGCGTTTGAACCAAGCCCGTGGACGAGGAGAAGCCGGCGATCGCCGCTCCCCCATTCGATCTGCTCGAGCTGAATCGGCGTGGGCATCAGGCTCCGTTTCTCTCCTCCCCCGGAGGAGGAGGGAACCTCCCGGGTCGGGCAAGTCTTCGAGTTGCCGGAGTCACGAAGTGGTTCCCAAGGAGTGCGGAGCGTTCCCGCCCCCCTACCCCCGCCTTCGGCGGCGGTGTTTTCCTCCCGGCTGCGCCGGGGGAACTGGTCAACCGATAAGGGCCGCTGGTCACCTAGCGGAGCTCGTGGCCGACCAGGTTCATGAATTCGGCGCGAGTGCGGGCATCGGATCGGAAGGAACCGCGCAGTGCCGAGGTGATCATCTCGCTGTTCTGCTTCTGGACTCCCCGCATGAGCATGCATAGGTGGGCGGCCTCCATGACCACCCCCACCCCGAGCGGATCGAGGCACTCCATGAGGGCATCCGCCACCTGATTGGAGAGTCGCTCCTGAATCTGCATCCGGCGGGCAAAGACGTCAACGATCCTGGCAAGTTTGCTGACGCCGATCACCCGGCCGTCCGGGATGTAGGCGACGTGAGCCCGACCGAAGAAAGGCAGCATGTGATGCTCGCACATTGAGTAGAACTCGATGTCCTTGAGCATCACCATCTCCGAGTCCGGAGATTGGAAGATGGCGTTGTTGACGACTTCCTTGAGGCTCTGGGTGTAACCACCGGTGAGAAACGCCATCGACTTGGCCACCCTGAACGGAGTCCGCCGGACGCCCTCCCGATCGGGGTCCTCGCCCAGGATCTCCAGCTGTTCTCGCACCAACGCCTCGAAGCGGGGGTTGAAGGTCTCGTCGGCGGGCCCGTACTCTTCGAAGGCATCGTCAGGAGTGAGATCGAGATCTTGTTCGGCCATGGGGACCTTCCTCAGGGTCGGAGGCAATGATTGTTCAGCGATTTGGGCCACGGTCTTATTCCGACCGGGGACGACCCAGTCCCCCGCCACCTCAGCGGCGGGGACGGCTACATAGGAGTATTCGGAAAGATCGGGGTCGGGGATGCCGAGTTCTGCATCTTCCAGGTCGTCGTAGAGGACCACATCGAGGTCGATCGAACGCGGGGCATTCTTGTCCTCAGTTCGTATGCGCCCGAGGCCGGCCTCGATCCCGCGTAGTGTCGCCTTGAGGGTGGCCGGGTCGAGAGTGGTTTCGAGAACGACCACGGCATTCAAGAAGGCGGGATAGTCGCCGCCGATGGCGGGGGATTCGAAGATGCAGCTCGTCTCTCGAACCGTCAACTCCGGATGTTGGTGCATGGCTCGCACCGCGGCCGGCAAGTTCTTGTGGCGATCAACATTGCTCCCGAGCGATACCAGCGCCCTGCTCATGAGCCGATGACCTCGGCCCGCGTGCGGTGGATGGTCACACCAACTGATCGCGTGAACGTGACGGCCCCCGGTTTCTCTGCGGTGATTTCGACTTCCTCGATCCGACCATCGGTCTCGAAACAGATCCGGGCCAGGTCGGCGACCAGCTTCTCGACGAGGCCCGGCTTCGAGCTCTCGATATGGGCATACATCGCCTTGGTGATGGTCGAGTAATTGACCGAATCCTCCATTGCATCGCTCTCGCCCGCCGCCCGGGTGTCAAAGTAGAGCGTCGCATTCACGAGCACATCCTGCGGCGTCACCCGCTCATCCGGATTGATCCCGATTATGGCGTGGACGAGCAGGTCCCGGATGTGGATCCGGTCCAACCCCACCATCAGCCCACCCACCCTGATCGGCCACGCCGGTCGATAGGGCAGGGGCCCCCATCGACACCGCGATGAGGGCTGCCCACCGGGCAGCTACGAAGAGCCAGCAAACAGGCGTGGACGAGCAGGTCCCGGATGTGGATCCGATCCAACCCCACCATCAGCCCACCCACCCTGACCGGCCACGCCGGTCGATGGGGCAGGGGCCCCCATCGACACCGCGATGAGGGCTGCCCACCGGGCAGCTACGAAGAGCCAGCAAACAGGCGTGGACGAGATTGGCGACGGTCGACTGGCGACTGGACTTGGCCCGGTTTGTTTCCTCTGGAAGGGAGTCCAAATGCCAAGAACGCGACCGCGATGTGAATCTGGTTGATCGCACGGCGAGCGTAGCCCGCCCCGATAACGTCTCCCTGTGAATGCCCGCACGGCCACGCTTCTCGGGATCCTCGGCATCCTGCTGTATGCGCTCATCGGAGTCCAGTACTTGGGGAGCGGCTTGGTGATGCCGTATCCATGGGTGTTCGGTATGTGGGCACTGTGGATCGGTGGGTTCTACGTGCTCATCCGGGTGTTCCGGTCGTCCCCGGCCTGGACGCCGCTCGTCCCGCTGGTGGCCATCGTCATGTGGGTAGTCATCGTGCAGCTCGGTAGCTGGCTCTTCGACTGGACCGCCTGACCGGCGGCCACGGCACTCCGCCGATTTCTTCATCCGGTGACGAGCCCGGCGCCGTATGACTCTCATGACCACCACCTCAACGCGTCTGAATGCCGCCCAGGCGGCCCGTTTTCGCAACCTCCGGGTTTGGAACCTCGCCATGGGCGCCCTCCACGCCGTCCAGGGGGTGCTCGTCCTGGTGCTCGCCAACGACTTTGCCCTGCCGGTAACAGCCACGTTCCTGACCGACGCTCCCGGGGTGAACGCCCCCGAGTTGACCAAGCTCTTCGAAATCCGGATTGCCTGGGGGGTGGCCGCCTTCTTGTTCCTTTCAGCGGCCGCCCATTGGATCATCGCGTCACCCCAGCTGTTCGGGTGGTACCGCGAGAATCTGTTGCGCGACCGCAACTATGCCCGCTGGGTCGAGTACGCCCTCAGCTCGTCGCTCATGGTCGTGCTCATAGCCCTGCTGCCGGGTATCACCGACGTCGCCGCGCTTGGCGCCATCTTCGGGGTGAATGCCGCCATGATTCTGTTCGGCCTGCTGGTGGAGCATTACGAGACCCCGGGGCGACCGAACTGGATGTCGTACTGGTTCGGAGTGCTGGCCGGGGCCGTGCCGTGGATCGTGATCGGCGTCTACATCCTCAGTCCCGGCAGCGATGCGAATCCGCCTGCCTTCGTATATGCGATCTTCATATCGCTATTCATCTTCTTCAACAGCTTCGCCGTCAACATGGTGCTTCAGTACCGCAAGGTGGGCCGCTGGGCGGACTACTTGTTCGGTGAGAAGGTCTACGTAGTCCTCAGCCTCACGTCGAAATCGGTGCTGGCGTGGCAGGTTTTCGGCGGGACCCTCGCCGGTTAGTTCACGGCCTTCTCCGTGCCTCGAGTCGCGTAGCAACTCGCACGCGCCGCTCCGTGCCTCGAGTCGCGAAGCAACTCGCAACGACCGCGCCGCGTTCCCGGCTACCAGCCGAGCGTTCCCGGCTCTCCTTTGAAGGGGCCGACCACGGTGCTCGTAATCCATCCGCCGTAGAAATCACCGCTCTGCGGTTTGACTTGCTCATCTCCGACGTAGCAGGCATCGACCCGACCGGGATAGAAGGCGACGGCACCCTTCAGGTCCTGGTATCCCGGCGATGGGTCGAGGTACGTCCAGCCTGCGTCGATCGACTCCTCGCCACCGACCCTGAGCGTGTAATACGAGGCCCGGCCCTTGAACTCGCAAAAACTGTTGGTGGGTGTGAGCTGCAACGAGTCGGCGGCGATGTCTGCAAGCGGAACATAGAAGACGGGCGGATGGCTCGTTTCGAGAACCCGCAGTGCCCGATCGGACCGCGCCACCTCCCGGCCGGCGAACTCGACCCGTATCCGGTCGACCGACGGCTCGATTCGTGGCGGGCGGGGATAGTCCCACACGGATTCTTGACCGGGGCCGGGGTCGATTCGTTCCATGGTGCCAGGCTAGGGGCCCGCTGAGCAAGGCATGTCACCGATCTCGACGACCAGACATCGCCACTCGCGGCGTTCTCGGCCCCGCCATTCCACCCGAGGAGTGGCGAAACCTCGTCCTGGCGGATAGACGCGCCTTGGCCGCCAATCTCGGCAACGGCATTACTCAGCAGACTCCCAGGGGCGACTGGGGAGCTACCTCAGATGGGCGCCGCCGTTGAGACGCTGGATCTCGCCGGTAAGGAAGTCGTTGCGGATGAAATGAAGCACTGCCTCGGCCACCACCTCCACCCCGCCCACTCGCTGTAGCGGCGTCTCGGCCGCGAGTCGCTCGGCGTATCCCTCTTCGGCGTCGGCCGGCGGAAGGATGACGCCCAGTGCGACGGCATTGACCCGGATACGCGGCGCCAACTCGCTGGCGGCCACCCTGGTGAAGGTGTCGATGGCACCCTTGGCGATGGTGTAGCTGAACCGGGGACCGAGGTAGGGGCGCTCGGTCTTCCAGTCGGTGACGTTGACCACGCTTCCCGACCGCCCCTCCGGCAGCGAGCGGGCAAAGGCCTGAGTGAGAAACACCGGAGCGGAGAGGTTGAGTCCGAGGGTTCGATTCCACTGCTCGAGCGATACGTCGGTGAGACGGTCGCTCGGAAAGCCGGCCGCGCTGTTGATGAGAATGTCGACCGGATCGGCGAGCAGGGCTTCGATCGATTGCAGATCACTGAGATCGGCCTGCTTGAGCTCGACTTCGACTCCCAGGGCGCGCGCCTCGGAGGCGGTTTCCTCAGCCGGGCCGGCCGACCGGTTGTAGTGGAGCACAAGGTGGGCGCCGGCGCCGGCGAGGGCAAGTGCAATGCCTCTTCCGACTCGATGCGCCCCCCCGGTCACCAATGCCCGGCGGCCGAAAATGTCCATGGAATGCAGGGTAACGGTCCCGAAAATAAGAAGTTGATTCAGGCCGAGCGACTACCCTCCAGCACGTGCAGCCGAACCCTGATCCCAAGCCCGGCCGCTGGATCCTGCCCGTCGTCGTTTTGGCCATGATGGGATTCGCGTGGCTCTTCATCAACGCCGCCGAAGACCCAACGGTCAGCGCTTCGGACACCACCAGGGCCCCGTCCTCGGGCGGTACCACCACCACATCGGTATTGGCGGACACGACGACCTCCACCACCCTCCCCACCGATATCGTCGAATACAACGTCGCCATCACGGCCAAAGGCATCGAACTCGCCGGTCTCCAGGAGCGGATCAACAAGGCAAACTCCGACTGGAACTCTCGGGCGGTCGGGTACGCAGAGACGCTCTTGGCTCTGCAGGCCCTCGACGTCGAGGTGAACGCCTGGCGGGCCAGCATCGATGGCATCGCGGTGCCGACCTCGCTGCCCGAGTACGCCAACTTCCATTCCATCATGGCGACCGCGGGTACCCAGGTGGCCAAGACGGCCGGCGATATCGTGACCGGCCTGCAGGCGCCCGATAGCGGTGAGGCCCGTACCGCAGCGGTGGCAGCATTCAACGAGGCCGTGACCGCATACGGAACTCAGGTGAACACCATCGCGGCCTACCAACCGTAGCGAGCCTTGGCCGGTCAACCCGCCGGCAAAACCGGCCCTCCAGCTTGTAACACAGCGTTCACACGAAAGAAACCCCTCAGCAACCGGTTGGTGCCATAGTGCTTCGGACAGTCAATAGTCGAGGAGTTTGACGTGCCCTATCGCGCTGAATACATCTGGATCGACGGGTCGGAGCCGACCCAGTTGCTCCGGTCAAAAACCAAGGTTGTTCCCGACGGGCAGGAGCTGCCCATCTGGGGATTTGACGGCTCGAGCACCAATCAGGCCCCGGGAAATGAATCGGACTGTGTGCTGCGCCCGGTCAAGTCGATTCCCGACCCGATCCGGGGAGGCAACAACGTTCTCGTGTTGTGTGAGGTGCTCGATACCGACATGACACCGCACCCATCCAACACCCGGGCCGAACTCATCGAAGTGGCCGACCGCTATGCCAGCCACGAGCCGTGGTTCGGAATCGAGCAGGAGTACACCTTTTTCAAGGACGGACGCCCCCTCGGCTGGCCACAGGGCGGGTTCCCGGCTCCGCAGGGCGGCTACTACTGCGGGATCGGCGACGACGAGGTGTTCGGTCGTGACGTGGTTGAGGCGCACACCACCGCCTGCATCGAGTCGGGATTGGAGATCTCGGGCACCAACGCCGAAGTCATGATGGGGCAATGGGAGTTCCAGATCGGACCCCTCGGGCCACTCGAGGTTTCCGATCAGATCTGGCTGGCTCGCTGGCTGCTGTATCGGATCGGCGAAGACCACGGGATTTCTGCGACATTGAATCCCAAGCCGATCAAGGGTGACTGGAACGGGGCCGGAGCCCACACCAACTTCTCCACCAAGGAGATGCGCCAGAGCTACGATCCGATCATCGCCGCCGCCGAAGCGCTCGGGAAAAACCACGACGAGCACATCGAGAACTACGGAGCCGGCATCGACCAGCGACTCACCGGCCTCCACGAGACTGCACCGTGGACCGAGTTCAACTACGGGGTATCGGACCGCGGCGCCTCGGTGCGGATCCCCTGGCAGGTCAAGGTCGAGGGGAAGGGCTACCTGGAGGATCGCCGGCCCAATGCCAACATGGATCCCTACGTCGTGACCCGGCTCATAACCGAAACCGTCTGCAAAGACGCCGAGGGGTAGCAGGCTCCAGCGGGGCTGGTGAATGTCCTGTGTCGCGAGTCTTTGCCGGCACCAGTAGGGCCGGCAGTCGCGACGTGGGTGATTTGCGTCGCGGGGGGCGAGGTTCTGGGCCAGTGACGCAGGACATATTGGGAAGGTTGGCGTAAATTCATGGCGATGGACAAACAAGCCGAATACGTGCTCAGCACCGTCGAGGAACGGGGGGTCCGGTTCGTCCGGCTCTGGTTTACCGACGTGCTCGGTTTCCTCAAGTCGGTGGCGATTACGCCGGCCGAGCTCGAGGGTGTCATGGAAGACGGCATGAGTTTCGACGGCTCATCCATCGACGGGTTCTCCCGCATTCAGGAAGCGGACATGATTGCCAAACCCGACCCGACCACGTTTCAGCTGCTGCCATGGCGGCCGGAGGAGGGTGGGGTCGCCCGCATGTTCTGCGACATCGTCACCCCCGCCGGTGAGCCGTTTGACGGCGATCCCCGGTGGGCTCTCAAACGCAACCTGCAGCGCCTGTCCGAGCGTGGCTTCACCCTGGACGTCGCTCCGGAGCTGGAGTTCTACTACTTCACGGATGCGAGCCCCGACCGGGAAGTACTCGACCGCGGCGGCTACTTCGACTTGACGCCACTCGACGTCGCCCAGGAATATCGCCGCCGTTCCATCGTGGTCCTCGAACAGCTGGGCATTCCCGTCGAGTCGTCTCATCACGAGCAATCGCCTGGCCAACACGAGATCGACCTGCGCGGTGCCGACGCCCTCAGCATGGCCGACCAGTTGCTCACCGCCCGCCTGGCCATCAAAGAAGTCGCGATGGAAAACGGCATGTACGCCACCTTCATGCCCAAGCCGATCGAGGACGCCGCCGGCAGCGCCCTCCACCTGCATCTGTCGCTCTTCGAAGGGGAGGTCAATGCGTTCCACGAGTCGAACGATGGGCTCTCCAAAGTTGGCGAGGCGTTTATTGCCGGGCTGCTCACCCACGCCCGGGAATTGACGGCCATCACCAACCAGTGGGTCAACAGCTACAAGCGCCTCCACGGCGGCTTCGAGGCACCGACCTTCGTGACCTGGGCTCACAACAACGAGTCGGCGCTCATCCGGGTGCCGACTCTGCAGCCCGGCAAACCCGAGCGGACTCGCATCGAATACCGCTCTCCCGACCCCGCCTGCAACCCCTACCTGGCGTTCTCGGCCATCGTGGCCGCCGGGCTGGCCGGTATCGAGCGGGGATACGACCTGGCCCCCGAAGTCATGGAGAACGTCGCAGTCACCGACGGCGATGTCCTCGCCCTCTCCGGTATCGATCGGCTCCCGTCGGGCCTCGACGAAGCACTCGACGAGCTGGAAGGGTCCGAGCTGATGAAGGATGCCCTCGGCGACCACATCGTCGAATGGTTCCTCAAGAACAAGCGTGACGAGTGGCGGCGTTACCGCCGCCACGTGTCGCTGTTCGAAATCGAGGAGAATTTGCCGATCCTGTGATCATGATCGCCGTCATCGCAGCTCGTCCCGAGCTCTCCGCTGCGTTGGAGGCCATCGGGGTGAAAGCCGTCTCGGTAACCGACGCCACCGAAGTGACCGATCGCCAGCCGGAAGCGGGGTGGGATGCGCTCGTCATCGACCTGGGTGCCGACCCGGCCAGGGGGATCGCCCACGCCCGCCGGGTGACCGAGGAGCTCGGGTTGCCGGTCCTGGCGGTGGCCGACCTGGCTGCCGACGTCGCCAACGTCTCGGAGATCGACGACTTTCTGCTCGCTCCGGTCAACCTGGATGAACTGAGGATTCGCCTCAGAAGGATGACCTCCCCGACCGGCACCGAGGACGAAACCCTCCGCTTCAAGGATCTCGAGCTCAACCTGGCCACCTACCAGGCGACGTTGGGGGTCACTCCCGTCGATCTCACGTTCATGGAGTACGAGTTGTTGCGGTTCTTCTTGACGCACCCCACCCGCGCCTGGAGTCGGGCTCAAATCCTCTCCCAGGTGTGGGGCTACGACTATTTCGGCGGCTCCCGCACCGTCGACGTGCACGTTCGCCGCCTCCGGGCCAAGCTCGGCGAGGAACGCTCGTCGTGGATCGCCACCGTACGATCGGTCGGCTACCGCTTCGGATAGCGGCAACGCCACGGCAGCCAGTCGACTAGAGCGCCGCCAGCAACTCGTCTTCGCCCATGACCCCTTCGAAGCGCGCGGTCACCGTACCCCCGGCGTCGATCACATAGACCCAGGGCTCGGTCGGCAGGTTCCAGTAGTCCGGACC
The DNA here is from genome assembly GCA_947259275.1 of uncultured Acidimicrobiaceae bacterium. Taxonomy (GTDB): domain Bacteria; phylum Actinomycetota; class Acidimicrobiia; order Spongiisociales; family SHLN01; genus SHLN01. The sequence continues at coordinate 70,787 of CAMYMH010000038.1, forward strand.
GGCTGCCGGGGCCAGGTGCGCCGGATCGGGAACGAAGTCAGGGTCTGTGAGGCCGGTATAGACCTCCACATGGATGAAGTTGACGTCCGGGTAGCTCACAGCCACACCCTTCACCGTGTCGAGCAGCGGTCCACAGGCTGCGGTCTGACAATAGGCGGGAGTGCTGAAGACCAGCACGGTGGGCTTGCCGGAGGCGAGGGCGTCTTCGAGCGACGTCGCGTAGAAACGCGGTTCCGGTGTTGGATCCGTCGTCAGCTCAGCCAAAGTGGAATCGGCCAGGGTGGGGGTGGGCGCCACCGGAGCCGGGTCGCCGATGTTCGGACTGAGGGTCTTCTCGAGCACGTTCACGGCAACGGGTGCCAGGGGAGGGCCCGAGGAGGGTTGGACGGTGATCTCCCAGGTTCCGGGCCGGTCAAACTCGAAAGCCGCCCGGTACAGGCCGACCACGTCCTCGACCATCCACGTGAAGACACCGGTTGCCCGGCTGGTTTCACCCGGAGCGTCGAGCGGCCGGGCAGTGAGCTGTATCCCGATATTCGGAGATCCGAGCCGGGTTCCGTCCTCCTGGGCGATGGCCACCAGCACCCGGGAGGCGCCGGTCCCGACGTCGGCATTGGCGACGATGGCAAAGCTGCCCTCGGGGAATGAGGGCTCTACCTCCTCGCCACCGCCGCAGGCCGAGGCCATCATCGCCAGGCACAGCCAGCCCCCAATGAACCCCAGCCGCGTCCTACGCATCGCCGACCTCCACCGCCGATAGGGTTCCATCGTCGATAGTCGTGTACACCACGCGGACCGGCGCCCCACTTGCGAGATGATCCCTCACGTGATCGATGGGGGCCGTTCCGTCGAACAGAATGCCCGGCTCCGGCACGAAACTGACATTGCTTCCGTCGGGCAGGCGCACGGTGAAGCTCGCAATGTCGGCGATTGTCCCATCGACGGCGACGATGATTCCCTCAACGGTCCCGGATTCCGGGGCCGGGGCGCTCGAAGAGGTGGTGTCCGCCACCAGATTGGTCGAGGTCGAGCTCGACCCCGGCAGAGGCTGCGAGCCGGTTGCAGTCTCTCCGTTTGAGCCGGCGCCGCACGACGACAGCATGACAGCACTCATCGCCAAGGCTGCCAGCGTTCTCGTGTTAGCGATGTGACGGGCCTCCATGTCGTGAGGAAACCTACTCCCTGACCTCCCGGCGACCGACGGTGCGGCAATATATGCACATGCACGATTTAGCCGCGCGGTTCGCCGCTACCGCGGATGGTGAGTTTCCACCGGCCGATGGACTGATCGAGGTGGTAGCCGCACCGACCCCGCTCGATCTCGAGGCGGTTGTGGAGTTCACCGCCCACGCGGTGGTCGCTACCGACCTCTCCGAGGCAGTTGTGCTGGCGCAAGGGTTCGATGCCTATGGCGGCATCGTGTCCCCCGAATGCTTGCGGTGGCTGGCGGGACCAGATGGAGAAATTGGATGCCTCGACGCTGTGCTGGTGCGGCGCGGCACCGGACGCAGCGACCTGCCGCAGCGAACCGACCTGGACCTCCATCCTCGCGTTGTGGCCGCGCGGCGTCGCCGGACCGAGGTCACCGTCTTCGGAGACGAGCGCGGGCTGGTTACGGTCGGGAGAGGCCTGGCTGGTCGGATGGAGGTCAGCGTTGAACTGTTCGAGGGGACCCGCGACGGCGAAGGAGCAGGACGGGGCCTGATTGCCGAAGCCGTCGGGCACGTCCCGCACGGCGAGCCGGTATTCGCTTCGGTTGCGCCGGGCAACGCCGCATCCCTCCGGGCCTTCCTCGCCTGCGGCTTCGCCCCCATCGGTGCCGAGGTCATCATCCACCCCGTTCGCTGAGGCGGAGCCGACAAATCACTAAAGCTTCCGGTCCCGGTGCCGATAATGCTGGATCGAGTTAGGGAGTCCGATGGTGATTAAGACCCTCATCGTCAACACCATGCCACGCCGCTCAGCCGAGGACATCGTCACTCAGGAGGGCGGCGTTCTTCGTGCCCGCATCTCTCCGCAGGTCGAAGCACCGGCGCCCGTGTGGAACCCATTCCAGGAACTCGAAGCCGAAGAGCGAGTTCACGTCCGGATCCGGGCGGACTACCACACCACGGAGCTGGTCGAGGACATCCCCAATGGGATGGAGGGCAGCTACTACTTGTAGCGAGGCTCCGGAGAGGATTCAATCTGGATGGGTTCGGCGTCGTTACCCGTTGCCCGTTGCCCGACCTTCCTCTTCCCGTTGACGGGTCGCATTTCGCGATAGGTGCGACACCT
>CAMYMH010000039.1 GCA_947259275.1 uncultured Acidimicrobiaceae bacterium
GTGGTCGGAACCGCGTCCGGCTCGCTTCCGGAATCATTGACGAGCAACCAGACCAGGGAGGCCACCATCACCGCAATGATCCCGAATACCAGGGCGATCCGCCCATTCCCGGCCACTTCAAAAGACCCCTCTCCAGCGCTGGGTTAGCGTACCAGCCGAGGAGATATAGGGCAACAGCGGGATCTAGACGCCATCAACAAGGTATTACAACACTCTGTCTGGATAGCGGTTTCGGGTTGGGTCTCCACCGATCACTAAGAGACCTTTCGCGCTCTGGTTTCCTCCCCCGGAGGGGGAGGTGGCCCGTAGGGTCGGAGGGGGCGTCCGCCTGTGGCAAGGGAGCGCCCCCCTCCCCGGCTCAGGAGTTGCTTCGCAAATCCACAGGAACCCGAAGGGTTCCCGGCCACCTTCCCCTCGAGGGGAAGGAATAGAAGTGCGGATCTTGGACCCTACGGAGATCTTGCGCAACCGCGTCAACAACCAACCCGATTGACACACCTCCGGGGGAGAAGCCATTCCCCTCACCTTGCTTGAGGGAAGGGGAACTCGAACGAGAGACCGCTCTGGGCCCGAGTGGGAGCTACCAGCTGGGAAGGTGGGCCGAGCCTACGGCTCGATGAAGATGCACTCTCCGGGGCATTCCTCGGCGGCTTCGATCACGGTGTCATCCATGCCTTCTGGCACGCGTGCGAGGCCACTGGCTCCTTCGGGGCCGTGTCCTTCGCCCTCTGCCCCGTCGAAAATGGTGGTGGTCCCGAAGTGCTTGGATTCTTCCTTCACGATCCACAAGCCGTCATCTCGGCCCTGGAACACGTCGGGAGCAATCTCTTCGCATAGACCATCGCCCGTGCAGAGGTCCTGATCGATCCAAACCTTCATCAATAATCCTTTCCGAGCCGACATGATAGGCCAGCGGGGTCCGGTATTCGGAAGTTTTCTAGTCAGCCAGCGCCAGACGGATGCGTCGAAAGCCCTTGCCTTTTGACTCGACCTTGACGATTTGCACCGCCCCCACCTCGTCGGTTCGATGGACGTGGGTGCCGCCATCTGCCTGACGGTCGAGGCCCACGATGTCGATGACTCGTACCTCCCGCAAGTCGGGCGGAAGCAAGCTCACCTTGGTGCGGATCAGGCTCGGATCGGCGTCGGCCTCCTCCCGCGGAAGAAAGGCGACCTGCACCTCGAGTGCCTTGTTGAGGTGGGCGTTGAGCTCCTCTTCCATCGGAAACTTGTGGCTGGCGTCCCAGTCCGGCAGGTCGAAATCGAGCCGCCCCTCCCCCGGCGTCATGTTCCCACCAGTCACCGGACTCTGAAAGCGGTCCCAGACCACACCGCACAAGGCGTGCATGGCGGTGTGGGTGCGCATGAGGGAGTAGCGGTTGTCCCAATCGATCTCGCCTCGCACCTCGGTACCGGCCGGCGGTAGATCGCCCTCCAGCCAGTGCCATACCCCTTGCTTGTCGGCGGTGACCCTCACAACCTCGAGCTCGTCGTCACCCACCCATAGTGCCCCAACGTCATGGGGCTGACCGCCGCCGCCGGGGTAGAAGACCGTCCGGTCCAGGAGCACACGTCTGTCCTCCCGATCCGTGTCCATGACACTCGCTGACATCGAGCGGGCGTAAGAATCGGTGCTGTAGATCTTCTCAGACATCACCGGAAACAGTACTACCGGCGACCCCGCCGCTGGACGGCTAGCCCGAGGGGCGTCTGGACTCGGGTTTTGCGTCGGCTCGGCGTCCGTTCAAAGCCTGCTCAACATTGGAAGCCACCGCCGACTCGAGATAGCGGGCCCGGCGATCGAAAGCCGCGACTGCCCTTTGGCTCTTGTCGAGGCTGGCACGGAGAGCGTAGACCTCTTGTTCCCGTGCTTCGAGCCGCGCCGCGTACATTCCGCGGACGTCCTCAACTTGCTGGCGGGCGTCGCGCCGCACCCACCAGAGGGCAAATAGATAGCCGACGAGAGCGCCGGCGGCGGCTTGCCACATTTCCCACACTCCTTGGTTGCCCGAGTTCATTATGGCGCGTTTTGGAGCGCGAAAGCTGGGGTTAGATCGATCCGTCCCTGGACAACTCGAAAGGAGTAGGTTGGCCATGTGGAGGTTCGCACCGCCGGCCACCAGGATCTCATCGAGATCGGCCGCCTCGCTCACGAGGTGTGGTGGGAGTCGTACGCGGGGCTCGTTACTTCAGAGACCATCAATCGGGCTCTCGATACCAACTACGCCCCTTCCGTCATAGCCGAGCGGCTCCTCAAGCACTACTGCTTCATAGCGGTCAACAAGGACGAGACGGTCGGATTCGCCGAGGGTGTTCCGGCCCAAGACCGCATCGTGCTCGCGACCCTCTACTGCCGCGAAGGCGGCGACGTCGGGGTTGGACGCCGGCTGATCGAGCGGATGCGCGACCTGGCACCCGAGCTGCCGATGTGTTCTGATGTGGTCCTCGGGCACCTGGCCGCCGAGTCGTTTTTCGAATCGATCGGCTTCGCTCCCGGCGAGGTTATCGAAGAGAACCTCGAGGGCGAGGCGATCGTTCGCCGCCGCTGGTGGCTGCCGGGAACGACGGCCCAGGTAGGGTCTTCATCTAATGGCCACCAGGCTCGCTGACCTCCCCAAAGCACTTCTGCACGATCATCTGGATGGGGGACTCCGGGTGAACACAGTCCTGGAGCTGGCAGCCGACATTGGTTATGAGGATCTGCCGGTCACTGACCCGGCTGCCCTGTCCGACTGGTTTCACCAGGGGGGATCGGGCTCACTCGAGAACTACCTGGAGGCGTTCTCACACACCATCGCCGTCACCCAAACCGCTCCCTCGCTGGAACGGGTTGCCTATGAAGCGGTCGTGGACCTGGCGGCGGATGGAGTCCGGTACGCCGAGCTCCGGTTCGCCCCCACCCTGCACACTGCCGCAGGCCTGGAACCCACCGAGGTTGTGGCCGCCGTGGCAGCAGGCATCCGGGCAGGCGAAGCTGACACCGGCTGCGTGGCCAGGCTGATCGTCGACGCCATGCGCCAGATGAATGACTCGGAGGACGTTGCCAAGCTGGCCGTCGCCAGCCGACGTCTCGGCGTCGTCGGTTTCGACCTGGCCGGGCCCGAGGCCGGCTACCCCAACGGCAACTTCCGTGCTGCGTGTCATCACGCCGGGGACGGCAACCTGGCGGTTTCCGTACATGCCGGCGAGGGTGATGGAACCAGCCAGATATGGCAAGCCCTCCATCGATGCAACGCAAAGCGGATCGGGCACGGCGTTCGCATCATCGAGGACACCACCGTCGTCGACGGTGTCATCACCGGGCTCGGCTCGCTCGCCGCCTACATGCGGGATCTACGGGTGCCGCTCGAAGTCAGCGTGTCATCCAACCTCCACACCGGGGTCTTCCCGACGCCGGCGGCCCACCCGGTCGGGCTGCTGCATCGCGCAGGCTTCGCCATCACCATCAACACCGACAACCGGCTCATGTCCGGGACATCCATGACCGAGGAGTTCGAGCTCCTTCGCCGGCACCATCAGTTCGACCTGGAGGATTTCCACCTGGTGACTCGTAGCGCCATCGAAGCCGGATTCGGTGAGTGGCCGGAACGGCGTCGCCTCATCGCTGAGATCGACGGGCATTACCGGGCGCTGGGAAGCAGCCGATAACAGGCCTCAATCGCCGGTTCTCGGCCTCCCCCACCCCGTCTCGGCCTGCGGCCGAGCCACCCCGCCGTCAAGGGCGGGGAAAACCTACAGCTGGGCGTCGAGCCAATCGGCGATGTCGGAAACAACTTTCGGGCCCTCGGGCTCGTTGTGGAGCTCGTGGCGGAGATTGGGGTAGAGCTTGCGATCAACGCCGGGCACCTCGCCGAGGCTGTGTGAGGAATGCGGAGGGATGATCTCGTCGCTCCCGCCTGCGATCACCAGTGAGCGGATCTTGAGGGAGTCCATCATTCGCCCGACACGAGTCTGGGCCTTGAGAGCCTCGGCCCCGAACTTGGCGGTTGCCTTGGTCTCGACCAGGGGATCATTGAAGTAGGCCTCGCCCACCGCGGGGTCTCGCGATAACTGGTCGCCCTCCAGATCGAGCGGCAGCGCCGCCGTGGGAGCCACCTTGGCGAGAATCGGAGCCAGTACCTGCTTCCACTTGGCGATGGTTGCTCGGATGGCAGGACCCGACAGCACCAACAAGTCGGGCAGGACTTCTGAACGGGTGAGGCAGTAGTCGAGCGCCACCAGGCCGCCGATCGAGTGCCCATACATGACGGTCGGCGCCTTGATCTCGAAGGCCATGGCCGAGAGGCGATCCTCCACATCGTCCAGCAGGATGTCCCAACCATCCACGTGGATCCGGGAACCACCCGACTCACCGTGGCCACGCTGGTCGTAGGCATGCACTGCGAACCCGCGGGCGGTGAGCGCCTCGGCGACATGCTCGTAGCGCCCGGAGTGCTCGGCCAGCCCGTGAATGATGAGGATGCCCGCTTTGGCGGCACCGTCCGGCAGCCACTCGCGCGTCGCCAGTTCCACACCCGTGCGCGAGGTCTCTCGTTTGATTTCGCTCATAGTGTTCCTTCTTGAGCCGCGTACCATGCCGCCCCCACCACGCCGGCGCGGTTTTCGAGTTCGGCAGCAATGATACGCGCCGAGGTGTTCAGATAAGGAAAGAACTGCTGGGACCGTCTGCTCACTCCGCCACCGATGATGAAGGCATCCGGCGAGAACAGAAACTCGAGATGATTGAGGTATTCGTTCACGCGGGCTGCCCATGCTTTCCACGAGAGCTTGCCGTCCTCCCGGGCTTTGGCGCTCGCCCAATGCTCGGCGTCGTCGCCACGCAGCTCGAGGTGGCCAAGCTCACTGTTTGGCAGCAGCTCCCCCTCGACGAAGATGGCGCTCCCGATGCCGGTGCCAAAGGTGAGCAAGATGACAACCCCGTCGGCGTAGGCCTTAGCTTCTCCGTAGTGCAACTCGGCGAGGCCGGCGGCATCGGCGTCGTTCAGCACCCGGGTCGGCCGGTCGAGCGCCTTGGAGAACCGCTTGACGGCATCTACCCCCATCCATGACTTGTCGATGTTGGCGGCCGAATGAACCACGCCGTGGCGAACGATGGCGGGGATTGCGACGCCGACGGCGCCGCCCCAACTGAAGTGATCGACCAGTTGACGGGTCACGGCGGCAACGGCTTTGGGAGTGGCGGGCTGCGGGGTAGGGATCCGGTGCCGATCGGTGACCAGCTTGCCCTTGCTGAGGTCGACGACGCCGCCTTTGACTCCAGAGCCCCCGACATCGATGCCGAAAACGTGCGGCTGGGTCTTGGTCTTCTTCTTTGCCATCAGTCCTTTTTGATGAACGGGGTCGAGGCCAACGTAACGGTCTCCCACTCCCCCCGGATCTCGATTTCGAGGGCGGGGTCGGGATCCCCTTCCGCCCGCGAGTATCGATGGAACACCGGCGCGGGAGAGACATAGCCGAGTCCGATGCCCTTCCCCAGAATCGGGCTGAAGTTGCCGCTCGTGACCGCACCTACGCTCCCGCCCGCCCGAAGGGCATGGCCGGTTCGCGGTATGTGGCGACTCTTCATGACGAAGGCCACCTGGGTCTTATCCACGCCTTTGCGATGCTGACGGCGTAGGGCCTTTTTGCCGACAAAGTCGTGGTCCCACTCCACCACCCAGGCGAGATCGGCCTCCAATGGAGTGGTCTCCTCGTCGAGATCCTGACCCCAGAGCGGGTAACCCATTTCCAGGCGCAGTAGGTCGCGAGCGCCGAGGGCGGCGGGGGTGGCGCCGGCCTCGAGCAGGGCGCGCATGAGCTCCTCTGCATGGTCGTTTGGCACCATCAGCTCGCCTCCGAGCTCGCCGGTGTATCCAGTACCTGCGGCCGGGAACGAAACTCCCCCATATTCGACCGCAGCAACCCGGAATCTCTTGGGCCGCCAGCCGGTGATGCGTTCCAGCAGGTCGGGCGCCTCCGGCCCTTGCACGGCCAACAAGGCAGTCTGGCCGCGGTTGCCGGCGATGGTGACCGTCTCGGGTGCGGAGCGTTCGAGGGCTCCGGCGACGTCATCGATGTTGATGCCGTTTGGCATAACGATGTAGTCGTCGGCCGCCAGGCGCCACACGATGATGTCGTCCACGATGCCTGCGTTGTCGTTCAGGAGCATCGTGTATTGAGCCCGCCCGGGATCGATGTCCGTGATGTCGTTACAGAAGAGACCGCCGATCAGCTCGGTCGAGCCTGGGCCGCTCACGCGGACCCGCCCGAGGTGCGACACATCGAAGACGCCGACGGACTCACGGACGGCGCGGTGCTCGGCCAGGACGCTGTCGTATTGGACCGGCATCGACCAGCCGCCGAAGTCGACGAAGCGCGCTCCCAGCTCCCGATGGAGCGAGTCGAGCGGAGAAACTGGCATGAGCGGGGGTTAGCCTACCCCGCTCCGTTCCCCGAGATCGGTGACCTGCGGCGGACCGGGCAAGCGGGTGGGAGCGGGGAGCTCGGTCGAGTCTTCCAGGCCATACTTGAGCAACAGGTGCAGGTAGTCGCGCTGATAGAAGACCTTGCAGCGGACTTCCGGATGGACCTCCCGCAGGCGACGAACCTTGCGGTTCTTCTTGGTCACCAGCCGCTGGTTCATCGTCGTGATCTCGATATACATGTCTTCTTCCGGCAGGTAGAAGTCGGGGGTGAAGTACTTCGCCGGCTCTCCCCCGTCGTCGAACTCAATGGGAAAGGCGGTCGGCTCGTACTCCCAGCTGATTCCGTAGAAGTCCAACAAACGCGCGAACTGACGTTCACTGTGGTGGGCGAATTCTTCGGTCTCGGAGGGAGGTACGGCTTCCGAGTCTCGCTTGTTGCTCAGGTGGCCTCCGCGGTCTTGGCAGGTGATGTTCCCGCCGCTGGTTCCTCTTCTAACTCGGGGAAGAGTTCGTGAAGCTGGCCCTCGAGCTCGTCCTGGACGGGCCCGACGGCGATGCCGAACACACCCTGGCCGCGGCGAAACACGTCGACGACCTCGGAGGGGTTGTGGGCGGCGTAGATGGTGTTGCCGTCAGAGAGCAAGGTGACGTCGGCCAGTGGACTGTCGGTCTGCATCTGCTGGGCGAGGATGTCGATGGCCTGACGGATCTTCTTGAGGCTCATGCCCGCATCGAGAAGGCGTTTGACCACCTTGAGCTGAATGATGTCGCTGAAGGAGTACCGGCGCTGGCTCCCGGAACCCTGCGCGGATTGGATGGACGGGGTAATGAGACCGGTGCGGGCCCAGTAGTCGAGTTGGCGGTAGGTGATGTCCACCAGCTTGCACACCTGGGGGGCTCGATATCCGTCCTCAGACATTTCCCATCCTCCTTCGCCGGGTCATCTTACACGTTCGTAATTCCAAACGTGAAATCTACCCGGAGCCCGGAAAGTTGTCAACAGGACCTGTGGATAACTCTCGGAAGGGGCGGTGAAGTCCTCAGGCGGAATCCACCAGCGACCGGAGGAGGCCGAGCTGCTCGTCGGTCCCGATGGCGACCACGCGGGCGCCGTCGAGAAAAACCAGGTCGGGGTCAGGATTGACGATGAGCCCCCCACCAGGCTCTTCGACGGCAAAGACCATGGCACCGGACCGGCCCCGAATCTGTGACTGGCGCAGGCTGACTCCCACCAGCGAGGAGTCATGGTCGATGAGGAACTCCTCGACCTTGAATTCGACGGTCCGGCCCCCGTGCACCAGGTCGACGAAGTCGGCCAGCTCCCGGTGCAGAACCAACGCCGCCAAACGATGCCCTCCCACCTTGGGCGGCGCCACCACCCGGTCGGCGCCGGCCATCACCAGCTTCTCTTCGGCCTCCCCTTCGTTGGCACGGGCAGTGATCAGCAGCCCGGCGTTGGCGGTGCGCGACGACAGCACGATCACGAGATTGTCTGAGTCCTGGGCCACCGAGGCCACCAAACCGGCGGCCCTCGTGACGCCGGCCCGTTGCAGGATTTCGTTGTGGGTGGCGTCGCCCTCTACCACCAGGGCACCAGCCTCGGTCGCTTGCTCGGCCTTGTCCGGGCTGTTGTCGATGACGACCACCGGCTTATCGTCGTCGACGATGTGTTGCCAAGCGTTGCGGCCAACCCGCCCAAAGCCACACACGATGTAATGCCCGCTCAGCTTGTCGATGTCTCGTTCCAAGGCCTTCATCCGTCTTTTCGGCTGATTGGCGATGATGAGTTCTACCGCCGCAGTCGCAGTGTAGAAAACCAGACCCACCCCCAGCACCACCAGGAACACACTGAGCACCCGGCCGGCCGTGCTGAGGTCGATTACCTCGGCGAACCCAACCGTCGAGATGGTGATGACGGTCATGTAGAACGCATCGAACACCGGTGCCGACTCGAGGATCACGTAGCCAAGGGTTCCGGAGAGGGTGAGAGCCAGCAGCAGGATTCCGGCGGTCCTGAGGCGCTGTTCGGCGGTCATGAGCCGCCGGTGAAATCCTCGGGCTGCACCGTGTCGAGGAACTCGCGAAAGCGCTCGACTTCGGCTTCTTCTTCGTCGTCCTCTTTGATCTCGACCCCGGCCTCATCCAGCACTTCCTCGGAGGCGTACAGCTTGGCGTCGGTGCGGGCCGCCAGAGCAATCGCGTCTGAGGGTCGCGACGAGATGACCACCTCCCCACCCTCTCTGGTGAGGACGAGGTCGGCGTAGTAGATGCCCTCGCGCAGGCCGTTCACGACGACTCGTTCGATGGTGGCATCGAGCCCCAGGGCGACATCTCGCAGCAGGTCGTGGGTGAGGGGGCGCTGGGGCTCAACGCCCTCGAGAGCAAAGGCGATGGCGGTGGCCTCGGTGGCCCCGATCCAAATGGGCAGATAGCGGACGCCGCCGGATTCCCGCAACAGCACGATCGGCTGATTGGTCGGTAGCTCGATCCGAACGCCGACCAGTTCCATCGGAATCCCGTAGCTCACGAGGAAACCCTATCACCGCTCACGACTGTCCTTTGAAGGACGTCCGGATCGGCCGCGAAAGCGGCAAAGTCGAGCACCGCCCACAGCGACGAGAGGTTGCGATACCGCTCACCATGGTCGAGCCCATAGCCGAGCAGGAACTCTTCACCCACCTCGAACCCACGGTACTCGAGAGGCACATCGACGATCCGACGCGGCGCCTTGTCGATGAGGGTGACCGTGCGCAATGAGGCCACCTGACGGGTCTCGAACAGCTCCCGAAGAAACGAGAGCGTCAAGCCGGTATCCACGAGGTCCTCAACCAGAATCACGTGGCGGCCCTGCAGCGAGATACTGGTGTCCATGGCAATGCCGACCCGGCCACCCTCGCCGAACCGGCTGACGGCCAGGAACTCGACCTCGACAGGCATATCGAGCGAGCGCACCAGGTCGGCCAGAAACAACAAAGCGGCGTTGAGCACGCCTACCACCACCGGGGTCTTGCCCTGATAGTCGGCGGTGATCTCCGCGCCCAGCTCGGCCACCCGAGCCGAGACGGCCTCGGCCGACACCACTTCGGTAATGATCTGGTCTACTCCCATGGTGCCACTGCGCGCTTCCACAGGCCTCGCAGGTGGGCGAGGCGAGCCAGCATGTCGTCGGCTAACTCTGCCCGCAGCGCTCGGGCCTTCTGGCGATCTTCCATCAGAGGCACCAGCCTACGCTCGGCGCTGCCAAACACCGCAAAGCCCCGATCCAGCAAGGAGGCCACATCGGCGTTTGCATCCTCTGAGCCCATCACGGCTGCGTAGATCCGGCGGCCGTCGTGCTCCGCGGCCGCCACCAGCACGTTGCCCGCACGGGTGGTCCAGCCGGTCTTGACGCCGATCGCCCCCGGATAGGAACTCAACAACTCGTTGGTCGCGTCCCAACGGGTCGCCACCCCTTCGCCATCAACCAGTACCGCATGCTGCTGGGCGGCCAACCGGGCCAGCACCGGCCGCGCCATGACCTCGCGTGCCAGTGTCACCAGGTCCCGGACGGTGGTGTGCTGCTCCGCCGAATCCAGACCGTGCGGGTTGGCGTAGCGGGTGTTGTCGAGCCCGAGCTCGCCGGCGCGCCGGTTCATAATCTCTACGAAGGCGGCCACGTCTCCCCCGACGTGCTCGGCCAGGGCCACGGCCGCGTCGTTGGCCGACACCACCATCAGCGCCTCGAGCAGCTCGCCAACCGCCCACGAGTCGCCTGCTTGCAGCCGGATTCGCTTGTGCCGGGTGGTCGCGGCGCGTTGGCTGATGGTGACAGTGTCGGCGAGGGAGGTGTTTTCCGCCACCAGGAGGGCGGTCATGAGCTTGGTGGTCGACGCCATCGGTCCCGGCCGGTCGGGCCGATGGGCGGCTATCTCATAGTCGTACGTGTCGTCGTACAGAACCCATGAGGGAGCAGAAATGGCGGTGGTAGCCACCACCGGGACCGGGGCGCGCAAGACCGCCGGGGGGAAGGCCAAGGCCAGGACGAGTAGAAGGACCAATTACTCCTCGAGGTAACCCGCCAGGGTTGAGCGAAGAATGGCTTGCTGGAGTTCACCGGTGGCCTGGGCACAGTCGGCCAATACCTCGGCGGCTCGCCGGCGAGTGTCGGGGTTCCCGTGGCGCAGCAGCGGTACGGTGAGCTGATGGAGCAGCTCGCTCGACCGCTCGGCGCCCAAGCGGAGCGTCCGCAGGTGGCGCGCCTCCAGACCGTTGCGGAGCAGACGGGCGGCAGCTTGCGCAACCGCCAGGTCGTCGCTCCCGAAGACTTCGGAATCCCTGGGCCCGGTGACCGGCTGAATGACGTGGTTCTCGATCAGCAGCTCTAGATCGGCGGGTGACAGGCCGGCCGCCCGGCTCAGCTCTACCCGGCTCATTTCGGTGGGCGAGGTAGCGAAGTAGGTGTCGGGCGGCGGACCACTCGGACCGTCCGGCGGGACCTCACCGCGCTCCCAGGCGTTCAGTTTCGACTTGATGACCTTCAGCGGCAGGAAGTGATCGCGCTGCTGTTGGAGGATGTAGCGAATGCGGCTCACGTCCTCACTGGTGAACTCCCGGTAACCCGACTTGCTGCGGCGCGGCCGCACCATCCCTTTGGTTTCCAGAAACCTGACCTTGGATACCGTGATTTCCGGAAACTCACCCCGGAGGTTGTTGATGACTTCACCGATGGTCCTGACCCGCGAGTCAGCCATCGCCGCGTACCAGGATCAGGTGATACTTGCCGATGATGATCTCAGCACCGGGCTGGAGCGCGGACTCGTCGAGGCGCTCTCCGTTGATGTAGATGCCGTTGGTGGAACCGGCGTCCTTGATCTGCGGTGGTGTTGCCTCATCGATGGTGAGTTCGGCGTGGCGGCGGGAGACGGTTACATCGTCGAGGAAGATGTTCTGGTCCGGGCCGCGCCCGATGGTAGTGGTGCCGGGCTCGAGCACCCAGGTGAGCCCTGCCCGCGGCCCGCGGTCCACAACCAGGGCGTACCCGGCGATGCCGGCGACGTGCGACGGCTGGCTGACCGCCGGCTCGTGGTCGGGGTCGACCGGCACAAACGTGACCGTCGGGTGCTGTTCCTCTTCCGGAACCTGCTGATCTTCGTCCATGTGACCATCGTAGTTTGGGGATGCCCCCTATCGGGGCCATCTACGCCTCCCGCTGCCCGCGCCTGGAGTTGCGAAGCAACTCCCAAGCAACGCCGCAGGCGTTGCCCTACTCAGTCAGCGCCCGGTAGGCGGCGGCATCGATGAGGGCGTCTCGGTCGGCACCCTCGGCGGGGGTCATGATGAAAAACCAGCCGGCCCCGTACGGGTCGGCGTTCACCAGGTCGGGGCTGTCGCCCAGAGCCTCGTTGGTGTCGTCGATGGTGCCGGAAATCGGCATGTAGATTTCTGAAACCGACTTGGTGGACTCGACTTCGGCCACCACGCCCCCTGCCTCGTGGCTGCTGCCGGCTTCTGGCAGATCGACGTAGACGACATCACCGAGAGCATCCTGGGCAAAATCGGTGATGCCGATTTTGAGACGCCCGTCGTCGAGCTCGGCGATCCACTCATGCTCGGCGGTATAGGCGAGATCCTCTGGTGTCTTCATGTGCTGCTCCGGTTGTCCACTGCCGCCAATTTAGCCCTCAGATCGCGGGCGTAGTCGGCCAGCACGTAGTAGTAGATGGCCAAACCGATGATCCCCACCACCAGGGCGGATATCTCGAGCCATTCCCAGTCCCATCCGTCCGCCCAGTAGAACCACGTCACCGCGCTGTACACCATGAAGGTGGCGACCTTGCCGAGATAGCGAACCTCGACACTGCGATCGGCTCCCCGCGCGAATACCACGATGGCGGCCAGGCCGACCAGGGACTCGCGCACAATGAGAGCGGCGGCGAACCAGGGCGCCAGCACGCCGGCTACCCACCCGAACACCACCGCCACCGCCACCGCAATCCGGTCGGCCAGCGGATCCAGCAGCTTGCCCAGCTCGGACACCTGGTTGAGCCGGCGGGCGAGGTAGCCGTCGATCCAATCACTCCAGGCAATCACGAAGAACACCGACCCGGCTCCGGCCGGATCATCCTTGCCGAAAAGCAGCCACAGGAACACCGGGATGAGGCCGAGCCGTAGAAGCGAGATCAGATTGGGAATGGTGAACACGACCTGAGCGTAGCCAGTGTCCCTCGGCGGGATTTTCCCTTCCCCGGGGCGCGCGGCGAGTAATCTCACCGATGCAACCTTCCCCGGAGGCGCCAGTGCGCGGCGACATCATCATCGTCGAGGATCATCATCGGGCTGCGGCCGCCCGCATTGTCGACCACATTGCCGACGCCGTGGTTGCCAAGCCCGGCCGCTACACCATCACCGTGGCAGGCGAGTCGGGCAGTGGTAAGTCCGAGACTGCCCAGGCCATCGCCGACGCCTTTGCCGAGCGCTCGGTGGTCAGCGCCATCTATCAACAGGACGACTACTTCGTTTACCCACCCAAGACGAACGACCTCACCCGCCGGGAAGATATCGGCTGGGTGGGCTCGGGCGAGGTGCACCTCGACCTGCTCGATTCCCACCTTCAGGCTGCGCTCGATGGGGCCGATGAGGTCGAAAAGCCGCTGGTCATCTATGAGGAGGACCGCATCGATCACGAGACGATGGACCTGCGCGACGCCAAGGTGGTGATCGCCGAGGGTACCTACACAAGTCTGCTGCAGCACGTCGACACTCGCGTGTTCATCGCCCGCAACCGCCTCGAAACCATGGAGCACCGCCGCAAGCGCGGCCGCGAGGACTTCGATCCCTTTCTCGAGGAAGTGCTGACCATCGAGCACGACATCATTGCTCCGCACCGGGAGTTCGCCAACGTGGTGATCACCCGCGACTACGACGTCGAGTTTCCGGAGAGCTGACCCGATGACGATCCATGTCCCTCGCGTGTTTCGCGGCTTCCACGACGCCTGGGAGCAAAACGAGGCGGACTACCTGTCCGCCTTCACGTCCGGTAAGACGTCGTTCATCCCCAATCTGCTGCCGGAGACCGCACTCGGGCTGCCGGCCGACCAGGTTCTCACCATCCTCAAGGGACGTCTCGGCGACCGGGTCGATGCCGCGCTTGCCCGTGAGCACACCGACCTCGAAGTTCCGGCGGCGGCGCTTCCCCCCGAGATCGGATCGCCGGTGGCCGACTGGCCGAACGGCCGCTGGCTGCAGAAGAGCAATATGGTCGGCATCAACGTCCGCACGGTCCAGACCTTCTGGAACGTCGCCAAATATCTTCTCACCGTGCCCAGCGCCATCGATTCCGTCCACCTGCTTCCCATCTGGGAGCCGGGTGTGCTCGACAGCCTGTACGGGATGGCGTCGTGGCGGCTCAACAGTGAGTTTTACGATGCCGAGCTGGCCGGGGCGATCCCCCATCTCGACTCGGCTGAAGCTCAGCTGCGGGCAGTGATCAACCTGATCCATGCCAGCGGGCGCACTATCGGCATGGACGTGATCCCCCACACCGACCGATATTCGGAGATGTCGCTGGCGCAACCGCATTACTTCGAATGGCTCCAGCGCCAGGACGTCCGGATTGTCGACCATTCCGACAATCTGCACCTGGAGGTCGAGGGCGAGATTCTGCGCTGGCTCGAGACGGTGGGCCCGGCAACGCCCGGGCCCTCCCACCCGAAGGATCCCGCCGACTTCTTTGGGGACGAATTCGACGAGGCCGACCGCCTCCGCACTCTCTTCGGCTCCCCGAGTGACCGCATCGGGCGCCACAGCCGCCGGGGTGAGCTGGTGGCGCATCTCGCGTCCTACGGGTACGAGCCGGTTCCGGCCACTATGGGCACTCCGTTTCGCGGGGTGGAGGCCGACACCCGCAATCAAGCGCTGGTGGTTGACGAGGACGGAAACACCTGGCGCGACTATGTCATCGCCAAGCCGGGTACCTTCTCCCGTGTATTCAATCCGTTGTCTCGCTACAAGCTTTACGGGCGCAAGGACAACAACCGTCACTGGGAGATCGACTTCGACCGACCCCGTCCCGAGGTGTTCGGCTACGTGGCCGACCATTACGCCGATGCCCAGGCCCGCTTTGGTTTCGACTTCATGCGGGGAGACATGTCGCACGTTCAGATGCGGCCCAACGGGGTGCCGGCCCAGCTCGATGAGTTCTACGACCTGCTGGGCTCGGTCAAGAACCAGATTCGGGAGGGGAACGGAGTGCCCTACTTCGGCTACTTCGCCGAGACCTTCCTGCCCCCGCGCGACGTGTTCGGGTTCGGGGAGGAGCTCGATCACCTCGAGGCCGCCGACGCCGACGTCACCCAGGGAGACCTGCAATCCAATGCCATCGGCAGCCCGGGGTTCCTGTTGCAGTTCCGCCAGTATCTCGACATCGCTTCCACCCGGGCGTGCGCGCCTGCCTTCACCGTGATGACCCCCGATAAGGATGACCCCCGTTTCGATGAGCTCTACCGTCGGGGAAACGTGGTGCGAGCGTTCGTCGGCTTGTTCCTCACCGATCTTCCGTCCTACGTGGGCCTCGGCCACGAGATTCGCGACGTGCACCTGACTCCGTGGCCAAACGAGCATTACACCAAGCTGTTTGTGTTTCACGAGCACGGCGAGGAGAACGTCTACCCGTCGAAGGCCCGGCGAGGCCAGCGCTACCTGTGGGGTAAGAACGGCTCGCTGTTTGGTGCGATGACGCGCCTGAGACTGTACGCCGACTCGATCTTCCCGACCATCCGCAGCCGGCCGATCCGCTGGCTCTTGCCCCCCGACCCCCGTGCCTATCGACATGAGATCGCCTGGACCCAGTGGGAGAGCCCCGACTACGTTTTCGTGGCCAACCTGCACACCGAGGAGCACGCCGGATATTTTGCGGTGCCGGCGATTCCCGATCTCGAGCCGGGGACGAGACTGGAGCTGGAGTTCTCCACCGAATCGGACATCTCCGACGCCAACCGTCGACCTGCATGGAACGGCAAGCATTTCCGCATCGAAAGCCTCGAATCGGAAGAGGCCCGGGTCTACCGCATCGAGCGGCACATGTAGGGGTTTTCCTTCCCCTTGAGGGGAAGGAAAACCGGCCCGTTGGGCCGGTGACGGATGGGGGGAGACGGTGGACCAGCAACACTCACGGCGGAAGGTTCATAGCCTCCCCCACCCCGACCTCAGGGCGAGGAGCATTCATGAACGTAAGCAGCCCGGGGCCGAAGCCCCGGGCTGCTGTTTTCCGAGACGACGCCCTTAACGGACTTCGTATGCATTCACCAGGTGCCACGGCGCCTTGCCGCCTGGCCGGACCAGGACCAGGGTGGCAGCGCCGATTAGCAGGAGAACGAGTCCGGCGATGCCGAAGTCGGTCGTCTCGAAACCGGTGCTCGGGAGCGACTGCGCGAACCCGAAGTCTGCGAAGAGCGTGGTCTGCCCTTCGCTCAGCGTGATCGTGTACTTCCCAACCGTCGTGAGAGAGGTGCTTTCGGGAGCGGTTGACGAGACGACGGACACCTCGTAGGTGCCGGCCGTCAGGGCGGCGAACAGGTACTGTCCGCTTGCCCCGGTCACTGCGGTCTGGGTCGTGCCGCTGACCGGGTTGAGTATCGAAACCGTCACCCCGGCCAGGACCGCCTCGCCCGAATCGAACACCCCATCCAGATCAGTGTCCATCCAGACCTGATCCCCGATGGCCGCGGTGGCGAGCACCGCGCCCTGGGCGAACCCGAAGTCGGCCTCCAGGTGGTTGTCACCTTCGGCCAGGGTCACCGCGAACGCCCCGACCGTAGTCAGGTCGCTATTGGTGGGAGCGGTGGTGATATCCACCGTCACGTCATAGGCCCCGGCTGCCAGGCCGGCGAACCGGTAGAGGCCGTTGGCGTCGGTGGTCGCTTCCAGCGCCCCGGCGGTTCCCGGAATCGTGAGGAACACCCGCACGCCGGCGATGCCGGCTTCGCCGGCGTCCTGCACACCGTTGCCGTCGGTATCGAACCACACGGTGTCACCGATCGAGCCGAGCTGCGGCTCAACGATCACCGGGGCGAACCCGAAGTCGGCGTCCAGGTAATGCTCACCTTCGGCGAGATCGACCGTGTAGGTACCGACGGTGGTGAGCGCGGTTCCGTCCGGACCTGCCCCCACCGTCACCACGTAGGTGCCGGCCGGGAGGTCGGGGAAGCTGTACACGCCGTTGGCATCGGTGGTGGTGCTTCCGACCACCGGGCCTCCGAGACCGACAGTCACGCCGGCGATCCCCGCCTCGCTTCCATCGAAGAGACCATTGCCGTCGGAGTCGAGCCAAACGGTGTCGCCGATGGAGCCGACCGGCGGCGGAACCTCAGTGAAGGCCGCACAGTATGCGTTGATGGAGTTGATGTTGTCGGTGATAGCGGCGTGGACGAGACGCATGCTGACGGCATCACCTGAAAGGGTGGCCGAGGTGTTGAAGGTCAGCCAATCCTGATCGTCCGGGAGGTCGGGGCTGACCCCGCTCTGATAGACCACGCCACCGGTGGCGTCGAGCAGCTGCATGAACCATTGCTCGTTCACCTGGTCGCTCTGGTCGATCGCCTTGTTTGAGTGGTCGTCGTACGACACCATCGCCAGGGTGTAGTCCCCGCCCGGTATGGGCGCGATGAGTGCCACGGTGGCCTCGCTCGGGCTGTAGCCAGAGTGTGGATTCAGCAGCAGCGCTTCGATGGCTACGTCGTAGTCGCCGTCGCAGGGATTGGTCTGGGCCAGGGCGCCCGGCACGATTGTTAGTCCGACGATGCCGATGACGAGAGAAAGCAGGCCGAGCCTGCCTCGGGTGAGGATTCCCATGATCGTTCTCCGTTGTTAGCTAGTTCGCTTTTCGCGAACATCTACAACTTATAACACTCTCTGTGGTTGTCAAACGCATGGAGTGGCCTTCATGGGCGAGCAGCCCAAACCAGGAATCCGCCGCCGAGACAGCAGATCAACCCGCTCAGCTGACTGGGCTTGACCAATGACCCCCCACCCGGCGACCAGCCGTCGAGACCCGTGTTTGGCAATAAGAGCGATCCACCATCGCCGGGTCGTTCGGGCGTTTCGAGTTGCTGACCAGGAAGTGGCTTCAGTTGTGCGGATCTGGGCCGATCTTGGGGGAATGGATTCTCCGTCACCGGGGTCGAATCCCGCCGCCGTCCTGGTCATCGAGGACTCGAGCCTGGTGCAGCATCTCATCAAGGCCTCGCTCGCACCTCTGGGCGTGTCGATCCTTGCAGCTCTGGATGGGGAAACCGGCGTCGAGCTGGCCCGCGCACACCTGCCAGATGTAATCCTGCTTGATATCGGCCTCCCGCGCCTCGACGGCTGGGGCGTTTTGGATGAGTTACGATCGGAGACCCGGACGGCACAGATCCCGGTAATCATTGTCACGGCCCACGCGGAAGAAAGCGTTGCCAATACCGCCAGGGAAAGAGGCGTCGACGGCTTCATACCCAAGCCCTTTCGACCTGAAGATCTTCGAATCCAAGTGGAGAACCTTCTCCGCGAGGCATCCGGGCGGCGGGTCAGTTAGGGGGTCGGTCAGCCTCGGCCGACTGCCCGGGTCGTCCGCCTTCCAGGATCGATGCGACTTCCTCGACGAGCATGGCGACTCGGAACGGCTTTTCGATGAAACGGTCGGCGCCGCGCCGCAACGCGGCCTCTTCCCAATCGGATTGCCCGTGGGCAGTGATGACAATCACCGGCACATGGGCGGTACGGTCGAGGGCGCGGAGTTCGGCGAGGATCTCCCAGCCGTTCTTGCCGGGTAGAGCGATATCGAGAAGCACAAGATCCGGCAGCACATCCAGAGCGCGGGGGATGGCATCGCGCCCGTCGGTCACGCAGGCGACGACTATGTCGTGGAGTGCAAGCGCTTCGGCAATCAGCGACTGGATGCTGGGGTCATCTTCGATGAGCAAGACCTTGTGGATGCGACGCTCCTCGGTCACTTGCCCTCTGCCCAGTAACCAGCAGTCGGGGGTCGTCCGTTTGCGAGGACCTTGGTAATTGCTTCGACCAGCACGTCGATTCGGAAAGGTTTCTCGATGAAAGCGTCGGCGCCCCTTTCCAGCGCGATCGTTTCCCAATCGGCTTGCCCGTGGGCGGTGATGATGACGACTGGCACATTGGCAGTGTCTTCGAGGAGCCTGAGTTCGGCCAGGATGTCCCACCCGTCCATGCCGCCTGGTAGAGCAATATCGAGAAGGACGAGATCTGGCCGCACCTCGAGGGCCCGGGGAATGGCATCGCGGCCATCCCTCACGGCGATCACGGCCACATCGAGCGGCCGAAGAGCTTCGGTTACAAGCACGCTGATCGCCTTGTTGTCTTCGACGAGCAGGAGCTTGTGGATGCGGCGTTCCTCGGTCACTTGGTGTCCGCCCGGCGGATATTGCGAGCGTAATTGCGGTGGGGGCCGTATACGAACCTGTATTTCACACGTTCTCCTGTGGCAAACCACCGCCTCTGCCACCAGTGGAGCGCACTGTGGTGGATGAACACATCTCTTCCTTCGTCGTCGGGGCGGATGTAGCCGAATCCACGGCTGGAGTCATACCAGGCCACGGTTCCGGTCCGTGGCCTGCCTCTTGTTAGCACCGGGTAGAGGCCGATCCGGCCAACGGTCATCAGCAGCAAGAGTAGGGCAACGATTGCCAGGATGGGGATCTGCAGCGTTTCGGCAGTGAACGCGGCGGCTTGACCCATGAGCACGAATGTGCGTTCGATCGCCGGCTCGGCTCCCTCGCCGTCGGCTGCTTCGCTGCCAGCGATGGCGGCTATCTGGTTCATGAGGAGGTCGCGACGCTCGATCGCACCTGCCGTGTTCACCCGCACCAGAAACTGGTGTTCGACCACGACCGGGGAGCCTCCGTCGGTGACGGTGACAAGAATGGGATAACTGCCGGGTGGCTGGTCCGATAGGGGCGTCCAGGTGATTACGCCGGTGTCGGTGTCAATCACCGCGCCGGGCGGGGGGGCCCCGGCCAGCGCAAAGCGAAGCCTGCCGGCCGGCTCGTCGGGATCGGTGGCGGTGACTCGGACCACGAGCTGTGATCCCAACTCGATCGCCTGGTCGTTCATAGGAGCGATAGATGGTGGGAGGTTCACCTCAGCAACACTCACCTGAAATTCCGCCGTCGCTGCGGCTGACCCGCCGGCGACTCTGAGGACCACGTCGAACAAGCCTGGGCCGTGGGTTTCGTCGGGTGTCCAGCTGAACTCACCGGAGATGGGATCGATGGTCGCTCCGGCGGGTGCGGTGACAAGCTCAAAGGTGATTCTGCCGTCCGGATCATCTGGATCCGAGGCGATGACCATGAAGTTGAGTGGATTCTCCTCGTCGATTTCCTGGATGCCGATGGGCGTAATCTGGATCGGCAAGTCCTCCGGAATTGGCGGCAAGGCCGGGCTCGGCTCCAGGACAACAATCGAGAAGGACGTGGAAGCCGTCGTGGTTGCATCACCGACGAGCACAGTTATCGAATGGGAGCCGAGCTGCTCAGGTCCCGGAGTCCACGTGAAGACACCGGCTGGACTGATTGTGGCACCTGGCGGGGAGCTGGGATCGAGGGCGAACGTCAGAGCCGAGGGGGCAGTGTCGACATCGGAGACACGAACGGGGACCGTGACGGTGGCGCCGTATTCACCGGTCTTTTCGCCCAGGGAAGCGATGACGGGGGGATCATCCACTGCCGAAACCGCGACCGTCACGCCGGCCGTGGCTGTCCCCCCGATCCCGTCTCCCACCGTGTAGGCAAACGAGTCGCTACCCGCGAAGTTTTCGCTTGGGAGGTAGCGAAGGCTTCCGGCCTCCAGCGAGACGGTCCCACCCATCGCCGAGACCGTGTCATGGGAAACGACGTTCACAGTGTCACCATCTGGGTCCGCGTCGTTGGCGAGAACATCGATAAGCACTCCCGACCCATCCTCTGCCTCGGTCGCAGAGTCGTCCGCCGCGATCGGGTCGCGGTTGGTGTTCGTGACCGTCCAGATGAAGGTGTCGACTGCGTCCAGGTTTGGTGTTCCGTCATCGGTGACGGTGATCTCAACCGCAAAGGGGGATGCTGCTGCGGCTGCGAATCCGATGGTGCCCGATATCAACCCCGAGTTTGGATCAATGGCGAGCCCCGGTGGGAGCCCCGTCGCCGAGTACAACAAGGTGTTTGGCGGGATGTCGGAATCGGTGGCGGTGGCGGTGAACCCAATCAGAGTGCCTTCGTCATCGGCTCGGGCCCCCACCGGGTCCAAAGCGGGGGCAGTGTTGGTCTCTGCGACAACGATGGCGAACGAGACGGTGTCGGCCAGGTTGGGGACCTCGTCGTCGGTGACGCGGAGTACGACTGGGTAGGTGCCGGGTCCGTCGGTTTCGGTGGTGCTCCAGGTGTAGTTGCCGATCCCATCTACTGCACCGGGCCCCAAGTCCTTGGTCCAGGTGATTCCGTCTCCATCCAGATCGAGTGCAGCCGCGGCCAAGGAAACGACATCGGATTCGTTCAGGAATTGATCGGCGATTGGATCGGCGATCGGGGCTCGGTTCGTGTTCGTGATGTCCCAATCGAACACGACGGTGGTCGCGAGGTTGGGAGTCCCGTCATCGGTGACGGTGACGGTGACCGGGTAGGAACCAGCCGTCGTGTAATTGGGCGTACCGGTGATTTCGCCTGTGCTCGGATCGATCAACAGTCCGGGCGGCAGACCCGACTCGGTCCACGTGAGGGTGTCACCACCCGGGTCATGGGCAGAAACAACCAGGCTCACCGGTGAAGCTTCGGCACTCGATTGGTTCCCCGGGTTTGTGACTCTGGGTCGGAAGTTGACGTCGTCGCTGGTCGCGTCGGCCGCGGGTGCGCCCTGGTCGCTGGTGGCAGTCACGGCATTGCTGATCTGGATGATGGCGTCGGCAACCGGATCGTCGACTGCCACCACCAACGTGGCGGTTAGCGATTGGCCGGGATCGAGGACATGGCCGGAAGTGAGGCCGGGCGGGGCGCCGCCGCCGGTTACCGCACTCGCCGAGGACGAGATCTGAAGGTTGTCGACGTGGAGGTAGCTTTCGACAGACCCCGACCCGACCAATCGGATCTGCGTGTCGGGGGCCAGGTAGGGACTGATATCGAACGAGTCCACGACTTGGGACGAATCAGCTCCGTTGAGGTTCCAGGTCTTCAGCACCGTCCACGAAGCGCCACCGTTACCCGAGACCTGCAGCAAGATCGACCCTCCACCGTCGTCCAGGATCTGTCTCCTACTTGATACGCTCAAGGTGGCGGCGGTAGCCGAGGCGAGATTTGCCTCGCGCAGGACGCCGCGGTTGGTGATCGATACATCGTCGCCACCAATCCTCAGGCAGTTGGCGGCGACACAACCCGCGCTGGTGACCACTCGCACCCGTCCAAACCCCGGCCCGTCGGTTTCTCCAAGTTCCTGCCAGCTGCCGGTCCATGGCTGCGTCCCGTCGTTTCCGGAATAGGTGAGAGCAGAGAATTCGTCCCGGAAGGTTTCGGTCACCAAGCTCTCCACTTGGGAGCTGACAAAGGTTGTACCGCTCGGCAGCGGATCGATCACGGCAACATCCGTCTGGGGGGCGCCACCCGTGTTGGTGACGACGACGGTGTAGGTGACTGTGTCCCCTTCGAGAACCATGCCTCCCGCATCGGACGTCTTGGATACCGCCAGGCCGTTCGGAATCACCGTCCATGTGAACGCGACACCGGCGCTCAGGATCGGCGCCCCGTCATCGTCGACCGCGACGGTCACGCTGTAGGGGCTCCCCGCCGTCGCACCGGCTGCGACAGTTCCGATGATCTCGCCGGTCGAGCTGTTGATGGTGAGACCGGGTGGCAGCCCGAGGGCGCTGAAAGTGAAGGCGTTGGTGGGCAGGTCGGCGTCGGCGGCGACGATAGTCAACGAGACCGACTCGCCCTCGGCTGCATTCTGGTTCCCTGGATTCGCCAGGACGGGGGCGTCGTTCACCTCGTCCACGGTGATGGTGATGGTCTCGCGGTCTTCTAGATTGGGAGTACCGTCATCGGTGACCACAACATCGAACGAGTACACCCCGGGACCCTCGACTTCGGACGGAGTCCAGCTGAACACCCCGCCAGCCGTGATCACTGCACCGGGAGGCACCATCCCGGCCCCGTCCTCCAGCGTGAAGGTGAGGACGTCGGCCGGTTGGTCGAGGTCGGTGGCAATGGCGGTAAAGCCAATCAGGGTTCCCTCATTGCCGGTCTGGTTGCCAACAGGGTCCAGGATGGGGTTGCGGTTGGTGTCGGTGACCGTCCAGGTGAAAGTATCGGTGGCGTACCCGCCATTGCCATCGGTGACCGACACCTCGGTAGCGAATGGGCTGCCGGCCGCGGCCGTGTAATCGATCGTGGCTGCAATCAACCCGGTTGAAGGGTTGATGGTGAGACCGGTCGGCAAATCGATGGCGCTGTAGGTGAGTGGGTCGCCGTCTGCATCGGTGGCGCCGGCGGAGACGCTGATGATCGCCCCCTCAGGGTCGGTCCGATCGAGCAGATCCTGGTCAAATGTCGGCGGGCTGTTGGCGGCGACCGCCTTCACGATGGTGGGGCCGATGCCCACGGCGTATCCCACGGTGGGGTTCAGCGGAAAGTCGACCGCCCTCAGATTCCCAGTGACCGGCGACGCCTCCGTCCCCCAATTGGTGCCGTCCGTTGTGCTCAGAATGACGCCGCCGTCGCCAACGGCATATCCCGTGACGGCATCGGATTGCAGCTGGATTCCATAGAGGTGCATGGAGGTCGGAGTGGACTGCACGATCCAGCTGGCGCCGCCGTCAATCGTCTTGAGGATGGTCCCGCCATCACCCACCGCGTAGCCGGTGCCCGCATCGACCGGAAAGTGAACGCCTTGGAGGTTCGTGCCGCTGGGTTCGGGTTGGACCATCCAGGTGGCGCCGCCGTCGATGGTCTTGAGGATGGTGCCGCTGTCGCCGACGACATATCCGGTGGTGGGGTCGGCGGGAAAGTGGACGCCGTTGAGGTTCTTGCCGCTGGGTTCGGGTTGGGTGAGCCAGGTGGCGCCGCCGTCAATCGTCTTGAGAATCGTCCCGCCATCACCCACCGCGTAGCCGGTACCCGCATCGACCGGGAAAGACACTCCATCGAGGTTGTTGGTCGTGGCCGATATCTGTTCGATCCAGGACGATCCGCCGTCGAGCGTCTTGAGGATGATTCCGTCCTTGCCCACCGAGTACCCTGCGAGATTGCTGCCGGGAAAGTCCACTGCATGCAGGTCCTTCGTGGGTGAAGTCTGGCCCACCCAGCTCGTGCCGCCGTCGACAGTCTTGAGGATGGTGCCGGTGTCGCCGACGGCGTAGCCGGTGGTGGCGTCGGCGGGAAAGAGAACCGCCCGCAGATGCTTAGCGGTGCCCGAAGCTTGAGCCAGCCAGCTGGCACCGCCGTCGACGGTTTTGAGGATGGTGCCGCTGTCGCCCACCGCGTAGCCGGTGGTGGCGTCGGCGGGAAAGTGAACGCCTTGGAGGTTCTTGCCGCTGGGCTCGGGTTGGGTGAGCCAGCTGGCACCGCCGTCGAGGGTCTTGAGGATGGTGCCGCTGTCGCCGACCGCCGTCGATCGTCTTGAGGATGGTGCCGCTGTCGCCCACCGCGTAGCCGGTGGTGGCGTCGGCGGGAAAGAGAACCGCCCGCAGATGCTTGGCAGTGCCCGAAGTTTGAGCTACCCAGGTGGCGCCACCGTCGACGGTCTTGAGGATGGTGCCGCCTTCACCTACCGCGTAGCCGGTCACGGCATCGGCCGGGAAACTGATGCCGTATACGTGCTTGGTGCCTGGTGTGGCCTGGGTAGCCCACGAGCCACCCGAGTCGATGGTCGTCAGGATTGTGCCCCGAGTTCCGCCGACGTAGCCGGTCACCTCATCAACCGGAAAATCGATCGCGAAGTACTCCTCGGCGGTCGGCGGCGTTTGCTCCGTCCAAGTCGCCGCCCATGCCGGGTCGGGCGGAAGCGCAAGTGCCAGAACCAGTCCGAGCAACACGCAGCTCCCCCTCCTCCCGTGGGACCGCAACCCCAGGGAAGGCTCAGCGCGAAACGGACCCGGCCGTCCGCCCGCCGGCACCGCCCAGAAACGGCGTGCCCCACGGCACCGCGCAAACTTGGCCCGGTCGAATCTCATGGTCCGGCCCGGTCATCACCCACTGCCGGCGGGAGGTGCCACCCCTCCTGAGCGTTGAAGTCGGCGTGAACCACCGAACTGACCGCGGCTGCAGTTGGGAGGGTTACCACGAATCTGGTCCAACCGTCGACCCGCTCGTAGCGGACGCTGCCCTTCATGCCCTGAGCGAGTATCCGGACGGCGGCCAATCCCATGCCGAGGGTGCCCTTGGTGAGTGGAGCTTCACCCTGATGGAAGAACTCGTTGAACAATCGGGTTTCGTCTTCGGGTCCCACACCGCGACCATCATCGGCGAAGACAACTTCGACATTTCCCTCCCGCTCCTCCCAAGTGATCTTGATGGTGGGGCCGCCGTGGCGGACGGCGTTCGAGACGAGATCACGAACGATCTGGCGAAAGCGAACTCGGTCGAACCAGCCCTCGAGAGCCGGACCATCAAGCTCGACCTCGATCTCCCGGCCGGTCAGGCCGATCAGGTAGCCATCGAGTTCGGTTCTAAGGTCGTAGGCACCGAACTGATAAGCGAGCGATTGGCCTTCTGATCGGGCAATAGTGAGAATGTCCTCCACCATTCGCCCCAATTCGTCGGCTTCGTGGTTGATGAGGCGCACCAGCTCCAAAGAGGAATCTGGATCAACCAGACCCTGGTCGAGCAGCAATTCACTGAACCCAAATATGCTCGTCAGCGGTGTCCTGAGCTCATGCGAGATGTTGCCGATGAATTCATCCTTCGATCGAGCGATTTCCTGCTCGGCTTCAATCCGAGAGTCGAGTTCGACCTCGGCCACCCGCACCTGCTGCTTGGCGAGCCGCCGATAGGCGAGGATGGCGGCCACCGGAACGAGCAGGGCGATGAAGAAGGCCACCATGCTCCCTGTCTTTCCGACCAGGCCCTCGGAAGCTTCAACGTTCGAGCGGGCGGCGTTACGAACGCCGCCGAGCTCATCACGCAGAGCCTCGAAAGCCGGGAGGCCCTCGAGAAGCAGATCGCCTGCCTGGGTGACCTGGTCGGCGTCGAGTGCTGTCACAACCCGCGAGGCTGAGTTCAAGGCGGCGTTGATCGTTGCCTCTATACCGCCGGTTGCTCCCGGCAGAACATCGAGCAGCTCGTCGGCTTGGGTTCTCAGCTTCTCAACGCTGCGGTGGGCTTCGTCGACGGCGACGGACGCGGTGGCAGAGTCGGCGACGGCGAGGATTTCGTCTTCTTTCAGGAGCACCGCCTGGTTGAGGGCCTTGACCGCGATGCCGTTGGCGGCCAGCGTCAATTCGGCCTCGTCGAGGATGACCGCGTCGACGACGATCTGACGAGCAACATAAGCACTCGACAGCAGTAGGGCTCCGATCGCCAGCGCCATCAGAGCGGTCGCGATTCCACCCGTGATCGCAACTCGCGCTCGAGTGCTGAATCGCGCCCGGAGTGAATCCGATGGGGGCATGACTAATCATCGGCACCGGCGATCTCCAACTACAGCGGTCCGACCCGAAAAAGATGCCAATGCATGGAACGTGCCAACCCAACCAACACCGGCATCGCCCCTTCGCTCTTACGTGTTTGTGGAGTTGGTGAAGCCACTCAGCTTCCAGTGCTGAGCATGCAAACCGGGTCGGCGACGATTTTCGGGGGTTCGACGCCTTCGCCCCGGATCACCTTGGCGTAGCACTCAGAGCCTCCTCAGCCGATTGGTTTGACCTCCACCGATACGGGTAGGCCCTGCACGCGGGCCTGGTCGATCGAGACGACAGTGTTACCGAAGGGCGTCAGAGCAGCCCCAGCCAACTTGAGATGAGCCACTGCAAACGGAATCCCAATGATCGTGATGGCATTCACCAACGCTGCAAGAAGATGACCAAGTGCCAGCCAGATCCCCCCGAAGAGAATCCAGATGATGTTGCCGATCGCCGACAAGCCAGCACTGGCGCCGGGTCGGGCGACCATCACTCTCCCAAACGGCCACAACGCGAATGAAGCCAGCTTGAAAGCCTGAACGCCAAACGGAATCGTGATGATGAGGACAAGAGAGATCAGACCGGCGAGCGCATAGGCCAGCGCCATCCACAACCCGCCAAGGATTTAGCCAGAGGATGTTGCCGAGCAGCCGCACAAGAAACCTCCCAGTCCTTCGAGCCTATCTGCGCGGAGAGCGCCTCTCACGCGAACTCAGCGCATTCTCTTGGCCCTCCGGGCCCGCCGTCTCCCGCCCACCTGAAATCAGCCTCCGGGGTTACGCCTCGCCATATCCATTGAGACACCGTGCGGCGTTGACACCCTGAGTCGGATGGGCGATTCTTGTCAGCCAGCAATGTCGAACCCGCACTTGGGGATTAGTCCGTGCGCAGATGGTAGAGAGAAGTCGCTTTGAGCTTGCGTTCAACACCCCATCCATGCATGGAACCCGCCCGCGGGTGTCAGCTGCGGCGGCGAATTGTCTGGCCAACGGCGGCAATGAACGCGGCGGTCAACGCCCAACCGAAGATGATGGCGCATACCGTCACGATCCGTTGCTCACCGCCTATTGCCGGATGAGCCGTCCATGCGTCTGGGTGTTGGGGCAACGAGCGTCCAGGTGAAGCGATGGGCTATTCGCTGCTCGTCGTACAGGATCTCCCAATTCTCCGGTTGACTGATGGCCTCGGAACGGGCGGTCGCTCTCGCTCGCAGCGAGTGGTCGGAGCGAGTAGGCTCGAAAGCGTTTCAACATGGAGATGCCATGCGTAAGCGCAGCCTGGTGGTGCTTCTAGGGGTAGTCGCGGTCATGTTCGCGGTGACGGCTGCTAGTGCTACTCCGGCTTATCCATGGAGGGATCATGCGGCGCCGTTCGACTTCGAGTTCGATAACCACATCGATTCGCACCAGCAGTCGCTGGCCAAGAACAACATGTTGCAGGGGTTCTTCTACATCACGTTCACCGGTGACATCGATGAAGCAAGCGGTTTGCCGGTAGCGGAGCACGGAAATTGCTCAGAGCCCAACGTGGACTGCGAGGTCGGCTGGGTGTGGCACGGCGTCCCCTGGAGAGGCGAGTACTGCGGCCCCGCCGGGGGAGGACATCCAACCTGGGCGATCGAAGGCGCCGACAAGTACTTGAAGCGCGGCTATAGCCATTTCCATTGGCTGAACGAGTCTGCTCATGCCGGCGGACTCGTCGTGGGAGCGGAGTACGACGGTTATCTACTGCGACTGACCGCCATCGACTCTTTCTTCTTTGCCCACCACGGCGGGTTCGCCATCACCCCAGGTATTGAGCAGTCTTCTCATGCCAACCTGGTAGGTGATTGCGCAGAGATCCCGTAGAGCCGGGCGTCTCCTGCTTGTTGAAAGAACCGCGTCGCGTCGGCACTGGAGGTCGAGCCGTCGCTGGCGGCGGCGCAGACCAGCACGCAGTTCGCCGGCAGCACGGGCAGGGCGTCATCTAGCTAGCGAAACCAGCCGCGGTAGAGCTACCGACCATGGTGGCGAGGTGTCGGAGTAACGAGCGCCGATGCATGCCGTTCTGCTCGGTCTGACCGCGCGTTCGTTCGCCAGCAGATCGTGCGATCGGCTCGCTGAGCGGTTCATGGCACACGGCGGCTTGGCGACTTGCCGGGTCCGTCTGCCAGCAAGGCACCCGGTTTGGCGGAGTGTGGCGGGTAGCGGCGATGACGGGTCTGCGTCGCTCCGAGGTGTGCGGACTCACGTGGCCTGACGTCGATCTGGACGGCGGGGTCATCTCGGTACGCCGGGCGGCGGTGGTCGTCGACGGTCGACGACACGTGAAAGCACCCAAGACGCCCGCCTCGCGCCGAGCCGTCGAGTTGGACACCGGAACCGTTCAGGCCCTCAAAGAGTGGAGAAGCCGCCAGCTGCAAGAGCGCCTACGGGCGGGAGAAGCCTGGGACGGAGGCGAGTGGCTCGTCACCGATGAACTCGGAGCACCCGTTCATCCCGACTGGTTGAGCACCCTGTTCATCCGTCAGGCCGAGGCGGCAGGCCTGCGACGGATCACAATCCGGCAGCTTCGTCACTCACACGCCAGCGCACTACTCCGGGCCGGCGTGCATCCGAAGGTCGTGCAGGAGCGCCTCGGTCACTCCTCGATACGGGTGACCCTCGACGTGTATTCGGCCGTACTGCCCAACATGCAACGGGAAGCCGTGGAACCCTCGCACGGACGTTCGACGTGCGATAGGCGCCCGATAGGCGCCCGGATCGAAGCACCTCAAAACGCGGGAACCGCTTTCTTCAATGCCCTACTGGCATTTCTATGGTCGGGCTGACTGGATTTGAACCAGCGACCTCTTGACC
>CAMYMH010000040.1 GCA_947259275.1 uncultured Acidimicrobiaceae bacterium
TCGCCCCCCAGGAATGAGCACCATCCAAATTGCCGGGCTGTCGGGCAGCCTGCGGCGTGGTTCGTACAACACGGCCCTGCTGCGGGCCGCCCAGTCCGTGCTCCCGGATAACACGAAGCTGGAAATCGTCGAGTACGGCGACGTTCCTCTCTACAACCATGACGTGGAGGTCGAAGGATTCCCCGAGCCGGTCGAGGCGATGCGGGCCGAACTCGGGCGAGCCGACGCCATCCTGTTTGCCACTCCCGAATACAACTGGTCGATCCCGGGCGTCATGAAGAACGCCATCGACTGGGCGTCGCGCGGGCATGATTCGCCGCTCGATGGCAAACCGGCGGCCATCATGGGTGCAGGCGGCCGGCTCGGCACCGCCTATGCCCAGCAGCACCTCCGCCAGATCCTCAATCACAAGGACATGCGGGTCGTCAACCGCCCGAACGTGCTGATCAGCCACGCAGCCAAGCAATTCGACGAGGACCTCAACCTCACAAACGAGCGCTACCTGGATCAGATCGCGCGGCTGCTTGCGGCGCTGGTAGCCGAAGTCGACGTCTGAGGCAATGACCGGTGTCGCCTCTCCGGCCGAGGCCGACATAACCCCCCTACCCCCACCTCGCTCGGCTCGGCGGCGGTACGTGGTGAGACCTTGCACCTCCGTCCGTCCCCTGGCATACGGGCTGAACCGCCCACCGCCCAAGGCCCCCGAACTCGCTGGTCCACCTCGCGGCGTGCGCCTGCGAGAGAAGGAGGCTTGATAGCCCTCCCTTTACCTGGATCCGCGGACATGACCTTTCCTATCCAGACGGAAGCCATGTACAACCCGGCCAATCGCCGCAGCGAGCGTGCCACGTAAGAGGTGAGGCATTTCTTGCTCCCCCCGTAGGGGGGCAACCCTTCTAAGCAGTTGCCGGGCAACTGCCAAGGAAGGCGAAGCCTTCCCGAAGTCCGGCGCAGCCGGGAGGGCGGCGCCCCCGATGAGTAGGGAGCGCGCCCCTCCGGCCCTGCGGGCCACCTCCCCCGGAGGTGTCGGGTTTCGCGATAGGCGCGACACGACGGGAGGCCATCGCCGGTTCGTGATCGGTCGCTCTACTTCCCCGCCCTGGAGAGCGGGGTGGCTCCGCCGATAGGCGGAGACGAGGTGGGGGGCAACCCTGCGGGTTGCTAGGCAGTTGCTGCGCAACTGCACACCTGATGGAGTCACGAAGTAACTCCTAGCCGTGGGGGCCAACCCTGCGGGTTGCTAGGCAGTTGCTGCGCAACTGCACACCTGATGGAGTTACGAAGTAACTCCTAGCCGTGGGGGCCAACCCTGCGGGTTGCAAGGCAGTTGCTGCGCAACTGCCCACCTGATGGAGTCACGAAGTAACTCCCGAGCCGGGCGTAGCCCGGCCCTCCCCCCATCCGTCCTCGGAGCTCGGCCGGGCTTCTTTCCCGTGTTCCTGCCCAAGAACGCTCAACCTCACGCCAGCAGGCGTACCACTTCTTCGTCGGTGGTTTGGTTGAAGTCTGCGTAGAACTGACCGATCGCCCAGAAGGTCACGGGAGTCTCCAAGCACACGATGTCGTCGAACAAGGGTTGGAGCTCCTCGACGGTACGGGGCGAGCCGACCGGGACCCCGAGCACCAGCGATCCGGCCCCAAGATGCTGCAATGCTCCGGCCGCGGCCCGAACGGTGCCTCCCGTCGCCAGACCGTCATCGACGACGATCACCAGCCGGTCGGTCACGTCGATCGGCTTGCGGTCACCGCGATACGAATCCAGTCGTCGCTTCAGCTCCTCGTTCTCGGCATCGATGGTTGCCTGGAGCTGCTCCTTGGACACCCGCACCTGGCGCATGAGCGGCTCGTTGAGCAGCAGCACGCCTCCTTCGGCGATGGCGCCGAGGCCGAGTTCCGGCTGATCGGGTGCACCCAGCTTGCGAACCACCAGGATGTCGAGGTCGGCTTCGAGCGCAGCGGCTACCTCGGCGGCCACCACCACGCCCCCTCGTGGCAATCCAAGGATGAGGGGATTTCGGTCCCGGTAGGACTCGAGAGCGGCTGCGAGTTGTTTGCCCGCGTCGCGACGATCACGGAAAGCCATACCCTTCATGAGGAAACCTCTACTGACCGGCGAACTCGCCGACCTCTTCGTCCTCGTCGAGCACGAGATCTAGCCGGTGATTGCAGTCCTCGCATGTGTAGGCCACCGTGTCGCCGGGCTCGAACGGGTCATCGACGGGTCGCTGGCTCAACAGGTGAGCCGTCCCCCCGCATTCGACACACGTGATTGTCTTCGCCGGCTCCATAGGGGAAGCTTACGCTTCCCCGCGCACAGCCGACCGCATACCGCCGACCGGAGCTATTTCCATCCCGTGGTGGTGGGCGGCAGCACGCAGCGCTGCTACCCGGTGTTCCTCAACCCTGCTGCGATCCCGTTGACGGTGGAGAGCAGGGCGCGGCGAAGTTTGTCGTCGTTGCCGCCGGCACGGGCCTTCGCCAGCAGCTCCACTTGTACGAAGCTCATCGGGTCGATGTAGACGTCGCGCACCGCCAGGGTGCGGGCAAGGGTCGGGTTCCGCTCGAGCAGGCTGGCCTCGCCCGTGACCGCCAGCGTCTCTTCCACGGTGAGCAGATACTCGGCGCGGATGTCTTCGAACATGTGCTGATGGACCGGGTCGACGAGTCGCTTCACGTAGCGGGCGGCAACCGGCAGGTCGGTTTTCGTCAGGGTCATTTCAACGTTTGAGATGAAGGTTCGGAAGAACGACCAGCGGTCGTACATCTCGGCAATCAGGTCTCCCAGTCCGGCCCGGCGAGCGGAAGCCAGGCCGCTGCCTACCCCGTACCAGCCGGGCACCACCTGCCGGGACTGGGTCCATCCGAACACCCACGGAATCGCTCGTAGGCCTTCGAGGCCCGATCCTGTGCCCGGGCGCCGGGCCGGGCGCGACCCGATGTTGAGGGCACCCAGCTCTTCCACCGGAGTCGAAGTGAGGAAGTAGGCAACGAGGTCGGGATCGTCGATCAGCGACCGGTAGGCAGCAAACGCGGCATCCGAGATCGTATCCATCGTTTCGAACCAGCGGTTGAGCGTCTCGGGATCGGCCCGCGACCGACGATGGAGCAGGGAGGCTTCCAGGACGGCGGCCAGACCGACCTCCAGGTTTCGATGGGCGAGCATCGGAAGGCCGTACTTGTCGGCGACCACCTCGCCCTGCTCGGTGAGTTTGAGCGTGGCATCCACGGTGCCATACGCCTGAGCCATGATCGCGTCGCCGGTCGGGCCGCCTCCCCGGCCGACCGTACCGCCGCGACCATGAAAGAACCGCAACTTCACGCGGTGGCGGCCGGCCACCTCTCGGATCGCCCGGGTGGCCTGGTACAGCTCCCATTGCGAGGTCGTGATGCCACCATGCTTGTTTGAGTCGGAATAGCCGAGCATTACTTCCTGCAGGTCTCCTCGCAGCTCCACGATTCGTCGATAGGCAGGCACCGAGAGCAACTGGTCGAGGCTGTCGGCTCCTCCCCGAATCTCATCGATGGTTTCGAATAGCGGAACGAACCCGATTTGCGCCACGCCGGAGTGGATATCGACCAGGCCGGCTTCTCGCGCCGCGACTGCCGCGGCCAGCACGTCATCGGGCCCAACCGTCATCGACAGGATGAAGCTCTCGATGGTGCCGGGGCCGTAGGTGTCCAGGGCGTCGCGCACGGCATGGAAAGCGCCCATGGTGGCGGCGACGTCATCGCTCAGCTCAACGATGGGGCTGGAAAGGGGACGCCGGCTCTCCAACTCTCCGGCCAGCAGGGAAGCTCGGGCCCGGCGGTCCATCGAACGGTACCCATCTCCGGATCCGTCCAGCCGCTCATACAGGGCGGCGATGGCATCGTGGACTCTGCCGGCGTCCTCTCGAATGTCCATGGTGGCGAGCCCAAACCCGAAACACGCCACCCGTCTCATCAACCGGGTCAACGATCCGCGGGCGATGAGCTCACCGCGCCGTTCCATCAGCGAGTCGTACATGAGCCGGAGGTCGGCGACCAACTCTCCGGCCGCCAGGTAGTCGACTCCGGGTACGTGGCGGGACTTGTCTTCCAGCCGCCGGCGAGTGTTGTGGAGCCGCTGGTGCACGAAGGCGAGCTTGAGCCGGTATGCCTCGCGGGCGTTCAGCTCTCCGAACCGGGCAAACACCTTGGGGAGGGCCTCCCGATCCGCTTCCAGCGAGTCGCCAAGGGCATTCGTCGAGTCGATCAGCCGACCCGAGACGCTGAGCTCGGCGGCCAGCTCTTCGACGGCCTTGATGAGGTTGCGCAGGCCGTGCTCGTGCTGAATCGCCAGCACCTCGGCGGTCACCTCCGGGGTCACGTTCGGATTCCCGTCCCGGTCCCCCCCCACCCAAGTTCCGAACCGGATCGGAAATTCATCGGGTCCGGGCGTTGCGCCGAGCCGGCCGAACTGCTCGTCGACGCGGTCCGAGAGCAGCCCCACCGTCTCCTCAAACAACTCATCGAAGTAGTAAACCGCCGAGCGGGCCTCGTCGATAGGCGTCGGACGATCGTGACGCAGCTCATCGGTCTGCCACATGAGGTCGACGATCTCGCTCACCCGCCGGTCGATGCGGCGCTGCTCGGCGGGTGTCACGCGTGGATCGCCGCGAGCCGTCAGCAGGTCGGATATGTCGGCCACCTTGGTGAGCAGCGAGCGACGGGCTGCCTCGGTGGGGTGGGCGGTGAACACCGGACGCAGCTCGAGCCGTTCAACGACATCGGCGATCAGCCCGGCATCGACATCGGCCGCCAATATCCGATCGACCGCGTCCGCCAGCGAATCGTCGCTCGGGCCGGTGCCCGAGGCCCGGTCGCCGACTCGATGGGTCTGCTCGGCGACATTGGCGAGAAAGAAATAGGCACTGAAGGCCCGGACCAGGTTGATGGTCGTATCAAGGTCGAGCCGGCTGAGGACTGCCTCCAACTCGGAAGCATCGGTACCCTCCTCGGTGCGCAGCCGCTTGGTGATCGACCGGACCTCTTCGACCAGGTTCAGCAGCTCCGGCCCAACCTGGCGCACGAGGGTCTCGCCCAGATTGGTACCCAGCCGGCGTATGTCGGACCGAAGGGCATTGTCGCGTTCAGTCATGGCGGGCAGCGTAGCTGGCAACGCCTGCGGCGACGCTGGCAACGCCTGCGGCATTGCTGGCGGCAACCCTTCAGAGTTGTCGGGCGATAGGCCTCGCCCCCCGTCCTTCCAGGGTCGTTGTCGACATGGCCTCGTCACAACCCAATGCGAAGGTGCACCACCAGGCGACCAGCATCGCTCGGACGCATGGCACACTGAGTCCTCAAAAAGGCGGCTCCGGGTCCGTCGTTGTCAACGGCGACAGCTACCAGCTGACACCCGTCCGCAAAGCACGGAAGGGAAGAATCGGGCAGACCGGTGCCATTCAGCGAGATGGTGGGTTAGGTCCCCGGTCCTGGTCGTTCACCGTCACCGATCCGGTGCCACTAGTGGTTGCGCTCCTGCACTGGCACATACTCATTGGTGACTGGCTTCTCGCACCTCGCACCAACCTGGGGATCGGGGGCTAGGCGAACCAAGCCCCTCGACGTTCGACAACGCGACCGCGGCCGCACATATCCCGATTCCTGAGCGGGCCTTCTATCCCGCAAGCTGCCGAGTACGCAGGACAGCTGCCCCGATTCGATCTAGTTGTTTGGAGCAGGGTCGCCGGAGTCGGGTCCGTCAGTAGGCACGTCGAGCCTGGCGACCCGAATCTGGGTCAACTTATAGGCGTCGATGCCTTCGACGGTGAGCTTGTGGCCCTGCGACTCGACTCGATCGCCCACGCGTGGCAGGGTGCCGGTTTCGGCCAGGACGAGTCCGGCAAGCGTCGTCACTCCTGCGTGCCGGAAGGTGAAGCCATAGTCCTCGAGCAGTTCGGTGAGCGTGGTCTCACCATCGAGCGTGACCGATCCGTCGTCGTGTACGACCGCAGGAAGGTCGTGGTCTCCGGCCGGATCGTCGATCACCTCGGAGATGATGTCGTCCAGGGTGACGAGCCCGATCGTACCGCCGAGCTCGTCGACCACCAGCGCAGCGTGGATCCGCTCGTTCCGGAACCGGGCGAGGAGGACGTCGGCGCCGGTCTTGCCACCCACGGTTGGGAGCCGCCGGACAAGCGTGGTGAGCTCAACGGGATCGTCGGACTGGCTGACCCGCACAAAATCCTTCACGTGGAGGATCCCGATGACGTGATCGAGATCGTCGACGAAGACCGGGTAGCGCGACGTGGGGGACGCCTCGATCTCGGCGGCAATAGCCGCTCGACCGGCATCGTGTTCGATCGCCCGGATGTGACGGCGCGACGTCATCAGTTCATCCGCGGTGAGGGACTCGAGCTCGAGGATATTGTGGATGATCTCGCGCTGAAGCTCGGGCAGCTCGCCCCCCTCGGCCGATTCGTCGGTCACGATGGCCAGCTCCTGGGAGCTGTACAGCGACAGGGTATCGTCGGGTTCGGGGATACGGAGCAATCGCATCAGCGACAACGCCATCCAGTTGAGGAAGGCGACCGCAGGCCGGAAGAGAAGGCTGAACGTCCGCATCACCCGGTTGACGCGCAGGCTCGTGCCCTCGGGCTCGGACAGCGCCAGGGCCTTCGGGATCATCTCGCCGAGCACGACATGCAGGTACGTGATGATGCTGAGTGCCACGAGAAATCCCACCGTGTGCGCTACACCCTCGGACAGTCCGAGCGACTCGAAGGGGTCGTACAGCCAGTGGGCGATGGCGGGCTCGCCGTACATACCGAGACCGATCGAGGCGAGGGTGATGCCGAGCTGGGCCACGGCGATGTAGCTGTCCTTGCCGGTTGGCCGATCGAAGACTCCGAGGAGCCAACGGGCACCGCGGTTGCCGTCGTTCGCCAGTGCGTTGATGCGTGACCGGCGACTGGCCACGAGCGAGAACTCGGCGGCCACGAACACGCCGTTGATCGCCACCAGCGCAATGACGACCACGATGGGCAGGACCACAGCGGTCACGAGGTCGACGGCAACCAAGGGCACGCTCATGCCGGGTCCTTTCCGGGTTCGTCGGCGGGGAGGGTGAAGCTCACCCGCTCGACGAGGGTGCCGTCGACCGAGTCGACCCGGAGTCGCGGTTGGGCCCCCACGGAATCGAGGTCGTTGCCGCTGCCGATCTCAGCGCGCTTCTCCCTGGTGATGAGCGGCACCGTGTCGCCCACGGCCGGAAGACGCCCGAGGTGATGCCACACGTAGCCGCTGACGGTGTCGGCCCGGTCGACGGGGAGGGCCAGCTCGAACCGCTCGTTGAGGACTTTCAGCAGCACATCACCCCGCACCGACACCGCGGACCCCGTGAGAGTGATCGGGTCGGGCTCGTCGTCGAACTCGTCGTAGAACTCGCCGAGCACCTCTTCAATTGCGTCCTCACGGGTGACCAGGCCAGAAATTGATCCGAACTCGTTCACCACCATTGCCACGTGGATGCCCCGTTGGGCGAAGGCGTTCATCAGCGGCGGGACCTCGAACACCTCGCTGACGACCATCGGCTCTTCGGAGATTTCGGCGACCGTTGAGGCCGTACCCTTTTCGTTGGCAAGGAAGAGGTCGCGAAGGGTGACGAGACCGACGATCTCCTCGCCGTCCTCGGTGACCGGGAAGCGTGAATACGGGCTGGGGGAGAACTCAGCCAGCGCATCGGCTATCGGCGTCGATGCTTCGATCGTGACGAGTCGCCGACGCGGCGTCATGATCTCGCGTGCCACCCGGTTAGCAACCGAGAGGGCCCCGGTCAGCATCTTGCGCTCGTCCGAGTCGATCAGCCCGCCAGCCGCACTGTCCCGGTACAGGCCCGCGAGCTCCGTCGGCGAGTGCACGTGGGAGTGGGAGTGGTCAATGTGGAGCCCGAGCCACCGCATGATCGCAAAGGCGGATCCGTTGAAGACGGCGACGAGCGGACGCAGCAGCCACTGGCTGATCCGCATCGGCGTGAGCGTGGCAGTCGCCAAGATTTCGGGATACCGAAGTGCCACGGTCTTGGGCAGCAGCTCACCAAGCACAACCTGAAGCGCCGTGATGAACAGCAGCACCACGACGACGGCGATCGTGCGGCTTGCGCTTCCGAACCGCTCTTCAAGGAGCGGGACGAGCTGGGCCTGACCGTAGGCACCGGCCACGATGCTCGACAAGGTGATGCCGATCTGGCAGGCGGCGACGTAGTTGTCGAGCCGCGTGGGGTCCTGGAGAATTACCAGGAGGCCCGTAGCTCGTCCGCTCCCCGTCTCGGCGGTCTCCTGGACGCGCGAACGCCGCGCGCCGACCGTGGCGAACTCCGCAGCGACGTAGAGCGCATTGAAGCCCACCATGACGAAAATGAGCAGCAGCACGATCACGATGTTCATATAGAAGCCGATCGTACAGACGCTGCCGGAGGTCCCGCGTCACCCGCTGCTCCGGTATCACGGAGAGTTCGGATCGGTGGGCCGCCGAGATCACGTCGGTGCCTACCTTTGTGCGGCAACGACAGGCCCTGAGGAAGGATTCTCTGCAACCGGTAGTCATCACTGCTGCTTCGTTCGGAGAAGGAACCCTTGAGCTTCGCTGATGATCTCCACCTCTCGAGGATGACAGCCTTCCTGCCACGCTCGGTCGTCCTGCTGGCACCCACGTCGACGAGCGCCAGGCCTGCGCCGTTCCGGCCTGAGATCGACATCGGGGGCACTGTCACGCGCGTGCTCGTCGAGCAGGTCGGTGCTGTGGACCTCCAACGCCTCGGTGACCTCGCCGGCCACCTCACACCGGAAGAGCAATCGGGAGTCGACGCCGCCTTGCTCACCGTCCTCGGCCTCGACTGATCAGCGCCGATCACCCAATCCCGGACGATAAGACGCATCTCGTCGAGTGTCCGCGACC
This sequence comes from uncultured Acidimicrobiaceae bacterium, assembly GCA_947259275.1. GTDB lineage: Bacteria > Actinomycetota > Acidimicrobiia > Spongiisociales > SHLN01 > SHLN01. The sequence goes on from CAMYMH010000040.1 coordinate 8,917, forward strand.
CACATATCCTCACGTCGGCGCTTGCCACGGAAGGTGGTGCCGTTCGGATCACACTCTGAAGTTGTCGGGATTTGGGGTACAAGGCTCTGTCAACCACGTCACTGGGAACGACACCTAGGCGAGATTCGAGCCGGCCAGCCACACGAACACGGCGAACACCCCCAGCAACGCAACGCCCTCCCATCTCACCAATCGGCCCCCGGTCGCCACCAGCAGCCCTGCAAACAAGGTGATCAAGAGCATGACCACCAGCAGCACGTCGAAGCCCGACGCGATGACGCCGGGACCGATGATCCCCGCTATCCCACCCACGGCCAGCGAATTGAAGAGGTTCGACCCGAGCACGTTCCCCAGCACGAGGTCGGCCTCGTCTCGGCGGACTGCGGCGACGGCGGTCGCTAGCTCGGGGAGGCTGGTCCCGACTGCCACCAGGGTGGCGGCGATGAAGGCCGACTGAATGTCGAGCTCGATGGCGAGCCGTTCTGCTCCTTCAACCAGCACGGTTGCCGCCGCCACGGTGAGGACCATCGTGACTACGCCAATGACGAGCTCCCGTCGCACCGTCACATAGCGCCCGAGGTCGGTGTCTTCCAAAAGGCCCGACTCGGACCACCGGATGAGCAGCGCCAGCGCGAGAACGAGAACCGCCAGGAGGATGATTCCCTCCCACCGCTGAATATCGCCGTTGATATGAAGGGAGACATAGAGCAGGGTGACCACCAACACCAGTGTCCCCTCCTTGCGGATGAGGCCGCGGCTGGCCGTGATCGGCCGCATCGCCGCCGCCACCCCTAACACCAACGCCAGATTGGCCACATTGGAGCCCACCACATTGGCCACCGCGAAGTCCGGATCGCCCTTGGCGGCCGCCAGACCGGAGACCACAATCTCGGGCAGCGAGGTACCGAAGCCCACCAGGAGTGCCCCCACCAGAATCGGTGACAACCCCAGAGTTCGGCTTATGCGGCTGGCCGCCACCACAAACCGATCGGCTGCCAGGGGAAGCACGGCTAATCCGCCGAGAGTGAGTGCGAGCGCGACGACCATGAGCCGTCATCGTAGGGAGGCAGTTGCCTCGGAACCGCTTCTGGCGCCGGCTGGAGTGACTAGTCCCCACGTGCAGGGCCCAAACCATCCCGCGTTGGAGTGGTTTGGGCACGGTACCGGTGGTTGGCTGTGTAGTGCGCAGTAACCACTGCAGCGCAGCCGCCGCCCAACCGCGGCGGTGTGAGGCCGCCGGTGCTTTCTTCCCCCCTCGGAGTACGCCGGCGGTCTCACTATTCCCCATGACGGTAGTGGTTTCCCGTCAGATGATCTACCGCAGTAGGTGGGCGACGAGTTGTGGTGGATTCTGCTCCCCCCGGAGTGTCGCATTTCGCGAGCGGGCGACCCGACGGGAGGCCGTCGCCGGCTCGTGGGCGGTCGCTCTTGTCCCCGCCCTGAGGGCGGCCGGGCTTTGCCCGGCTTAGGAGTTGCTTCGCAACCCGAAGGGTTGCCCAACTCCATAGGAACGCGAAGCGTTCCCGGGCTTTGCCCGGCTTAGGAGTTGCTTCGCAACCCGAAGGGTTGCCCAACTCCATAGGAACGCGAAGCGTTCCCGGATTGGCCGATAGGCGGAGGCGGGGTGGGGGCAACGCCTACCGCGTTGGTGGGCAGTTGCTTCGCAACTGCTGTCTGGCGGGAGTGGAGTTGCGGAGCAACTCCTTCGGAACGCGCAGCGTTCCCTGTCTCCCCCCATCCGTCCTCGGAGCCTCGCTCCGAGGCCACCTTCCCCTCAGGGGAAGGAGCAGGAACGCGAGCAGGAATCCCGGGTCGTACACAACCGCGCCGAATCACCCGGAGGGGGGCAACCTTTTGGGTTGCCACGCAGTTGCTCCGCAACTGCCAAGGAAGGCGAAGCCTTCCCGGAGTCCCGGGCGCAGCCGGTAGGGGGCGCCCCCTCCGACCCTACGGGCCACCTCCCCCTCCGGGGGAGGATAAGAACCGCAACGGGTCTTGGACGCTGAGTAGCTCCAACGAGCGCGATCTGTCGCACCTATCGCGACATGCGACAGCTCCCAGGAGAGGTCCGGGGCGGGTCCTCGCTCCCTGAGGGAAGGGAACCATCCGGCTACACCGGGAGGATCAGCTCCGGGCCGTTGTTGCGAACGTTGTTCACGTCGGTCGACACCTCATAGGTCTCGAGCAGCGAATCCGGTGGCGGGCCGAGAAACGACCGCAGTTGTTCCAGGTCGTGGTTGTCACGATCGAGCCACGCATCCCATGCCAGCTCCGGGAGCACGGCCGGCATCCGGTCGTGGATCGGACGCATGAATTCGTTCGGTTCGGTTGTGACGATCGAACAGGTGCGAATCCATTCGCCACTGGCCGGGTCCTTCCAGGACGCCCACAAGCCGGCCAGGGCCATGGGGGCGTGGGTCCCGATGAAGATCAGGTGCGGGATCTTGAGGTCACCGCGCCGGGTCCACTCATAGAAGCCGTCGGCCGGAATCAGGCAGCGCCTGGCCTTGAATGAGTCTCGGAACGCCGGCTTCTCCGCCACGGTCTCGACTCGGGCGTTGATGAAGCGGGCTGCCTGGCGCCGATCCTTCGACCAATGCGGCACCAGGCCCCATCCAAAGCTGCCGAGAATCCTGTTGCCGCCGTGTTCGGCGATGGCGTAGACGGCGTCGGTTGGCGCCACGTTGTAGTTGGCGGCCAGATGCTCGGTCTTGATGGTGTCGGCCCCGAAGTAACGGGCGTAGTCATCGGCTGAGGCACTCTGCACGAACCGACCGCACATCTGCTATTCCTCCGCCCGGCTACGACCGCCCCAGATGCCGATCACGAACCCGGCGATGGCTCCCCCGACTGCGAATACGAGCGCCTCGACCGTGGCATCGCCGAACGGAAGCAGCGATCCGCCGAGTAACTTGTCGTTGAAGGCGAGGATGCCGGTGGCGAAGAGCGCGTTGATGAGACCGGAGACCGCAGCTCCGGCGGCCGCCGGATAGGAAAGCGGTCCGGATCCGGTCGAACGGTGGCTGAGAGCGACGGCAGCAGCCACCAGGGGAGGTCCGAGGTGATAGGTCGTTTCCGGTCGGTTGAAGGCCAGGAAAATCCAAAGCAGTCCCAGGCCGAGTGACAGGTACAACACCTTGCCGGGCCGGTGGGCGGCTTCGCGTTCCGGGGAGGGGGGAGCCATGCCAGAAACTTACTAGCAAGCGGATCGACACCTTCCGGGCTTCCCCCGGCCATCGGCCGATCCCGGAAAGCCGGGCTAGCTGCTGGTTCCCCAGTGCCGGGCGTAGGGCTGGTTAGGCGGCCGCCCACCCCAGCTCGTCGGCGGTTTCCACCAGTGCGGCAACTACCGCGGCATCGAACTGGCTGCCCGCACCCTCCTGGAGGTTGGCAATCGCCTCACCGATGGTGAACGGCATGCGATAGGGCCGGGGGCTGAGCATGGCGTCATATGCGTCGGCTACCAGCAGAATTCGCGAAGCGACGGGGATTTCCTCGCCGCTGTCGCCGTGCGGATAGCCTTTGCCGTCAATCCGCTCGCAGTGCTTGAGGACGGTCTCGGCGACCACCGGGTGCACCGAGGAGGCGATCATCTGAAAGGCATACTCGGGGTGGTTGCGAACCCGTTGCCACTCCTCGTCGGTGAGCGGGCCGGGCTTTTCGAGTACGTCGTCGGGAAGGCTCAGCTTGCCGACGTCGTGCAGGAGGGCGGCGAGTCGAAGGCGAGCAACCTCGACTGGGGCCAGCCGAAGACGGATCCCGAGCATCGAAGCCAGCTCGGCGACCCGAAATGCATGTTCGGCGGCCCGTCGGTCGCGTTGCTCGAGCATATTCAACAGGACGGAGATCGCCGACGGCCGATTGCCACCGGGCGCTTCAAAGTCGGGGGTGGCCGCCAGCCGGGCACGAATTCCCTCGATGGAGGGCGCCGGATGGTCGAAGTCGAACGCGCGGGTCACTGAGACTTCATCGGCCGCGGTGGCCATTTCTTGAGATTCTCCAAGCGCATAGAGGCGAATGGCCATGGCCGATCCTCCACAAGCCGCGTTAGCGTTGCCGGGTACATGGGGGACGCAAGATGCCTGATGGAGGGAACCTCGTATGACTGCAATGGCCGACACCGTGTCCGCCACCGGCCTCGCCGCCCGGGTGGAGAATGCTCAGAAGATCTACGGCGAGGGCGACGCCGCCGTCCACGCCCTGGCCGGGCTGAGCGTCAAATTCGAACGGGGGCGCTTCACCGCCATCATGGGCCCGTCCGGCTCCGGTAAATCGACCCTGCTGCATTGCGTGGCCGGCCTCGATGAGCTCACGACCGGCTCGGTATTCATCGGCGATGTCGAGCTTGGAACGCTCAACGATCGCCAACTCACCTTGCTCCGCCGCGAGAAGGTTGGCTTCATATTCCAGGCCTTCAACCTGATCCCGACCCTCAGTGCGGCCGAGAACATCACGCTTCCGCTCGACATTGCCAGCGAAGATCCCGATCAAGCGTGGTTTCAGCAAGTGGTCGACACCGTCGGCCTCGGCGACCGCTTGTCCCACCTCCCGACCGAGTTGTCGGGTGGTCAGCAGCAGCGGGTGGCCGCCGCCCGGGCCCTCGTCTCCCGGCCGGAGATCATCTTCGCCGATGAGCCGTCTGGCAACCTCGACTCCACCTCGGCCGGCGAGCTGCTCGAGTTCATGGAGCAAGCCGTGAAAGACCTCGGCCAAACCATCGTCATGGTCACTCACGATCCGGTGGCGGCCAGCTATGCAGATCGGATCGTGTTTCTGGCCGACGGCCAGGTAGTCGGTGAGCTGCACGATCCCACTCAGGACAGTGTGCTCGACATGATGAAGCAGCTTGGGGCCTAGCCATGGTCAAGCTTGCCTGGAAAGGGGTCCTCGCCCACAAACTGAGACTTGGCCTGACCGCCATCGCCATCGTGCTGGGAGTGGCGTTTGTATCGGGCACGTTCGTCTTCACTGACACTCTGGATCGCGCCTTCAGCGGATTGTTCGACGAGATCAACGCCACCGTCGACCTCTACGTTCGAGGCGAGACCGAGTTCACCGGCCAGGTGGTGCCAATTCCGGCCGAAATCCTGGACGACGTGAAAGAAGTTCCCGGCATCGGCAGTGCCGCCGGCACCGTACAGGGCTTCGCCCAATTCATCGACGTCGATGGGGAGCCGGTTGGGGGGCAGGCACCGACCTTTGGATTCTCATGGGTTCCCGGCGCCGAAGACCTATCGGTCTTGACCATCAAGCAAGGGCGACCTCCCCAGAGCGCCGGCGAAGTCATGATGGACGTCGGCACCGCCGAAACGAACAACTTCGCCATTGGTGACACGGTCAAGGTGATCCTGATCACCGGGACCGAGGAATTCGAACTGGTCGGGCTGGCCGGCTTCGGCTCCGAGGACAATCTGCTCGGCGCCACGCTGGCCATCTTCGATGAGCCGACCGCCTTCCGAGTCTTCGATTCGCCAAACGAATACGCCTCGATCTCAGCGGCTGGTGACGGGACGGTGCCACTCGAAACTTTGGTGGACCGCGTCAACGACGTTCTTCCGGTCGGCTTTGAGGCAGTCACGGCCGATGTGCAGAGCGAAGATGACCAGGCCGATTTCCAAGAGGCGATTGGCTTCCTCAACACCGCCCTTCTCGTCTTTGCCGGGATCGCGGTTCTGGTGGGCGGTTTCATCATCTACAACACGTTCTCCATCATCATCGCCCAGCGGATGAAGGAGATGGCTCTGTTGCGGGCGGTTGGGGCCACCTCGCGCCAGGTCACCCGCATGGTGGTGATCGAGGCCCTGGTGGTTGGGTTGATTGCCTCGGCGATCGGCGTGCTGGCGGGCGTGGGACTCACCATTCTCATCCGGGCCGGCTTCGATGCCTCCGGGATCACCTTTCCCCAGGGCCCACTCACCATCCGGCCGTTCACGGTGATCGTCGGCATGCTGGTGGGAATGATCGTCACCCTGTTCTCCGCCGTGATTCCTGCCCGGCAGGCATCCCGGATACCACCGGTGGCTGCCATCAGCGAGGCCACGGTCGGCGGGCCCAAGTCGCTTCGCAAGCGTGCGATCGCGGCCTCGATCCTCACCGGGCTCGGCGTCTTGATTCTGTTCCTCGGATTGTTCACCGCGGTCGGCAACGTTCTCACCCTGGTCGGTCTCGGCGCGGTGGTGCTGTTCTTCGGCGTGGCCGGCTTGTCGCCGCTCATCGCCCGGCGCAGCGCCCGCATCATCGGAGCGCCGCTCCCCCGGCTGTACGGCGTGACCGGAAAGCTGGCGCGGGAGAACTCGCGGCGTCGACCGCGCCGAACCGCTGCCACCGCATCGGCGCTCATGATCGGCGTCGCCGTGGTCAGCGTCGTCGCGATCCTCGCCTCGTCGCTCAAGCAATCGATTACCGAGCAGATAACCGAGAACTTCGGCACCGTCGACTTCCAGATCCAGGCGTCGGCCTTTGCCGATCCCTCACAGGTCGGCGTCAGCCCGGCCGTCTCTGAGCAGATCGCCGAGTTGCCCGAGGTGGCGGTGGTGTCTCCCATGAGCTTCGGCTTCTGGAAGAACGAAGACGGGTCGGAGCGTCAGTTGATTTCAGTAGATCCGGCCACCCTCGACGCGGTGTTCGTTGCCGACGTCCAGTCGGGAGGCATCTCGGGACTGGCCGACGGTGGAGTGCTGCTGCAGGTCGACACCGCCGAGGATCTCGGAGTGGGTCTCGGTGACAGCATCACGATGGAATTCCCCCTCACCGGCGTTGAGCAAGTGGAGGTGGACGGGACATTCCTCGGCGAAGGCCTGGCCGCCTATCTGGTCAGCAACGACTTCTTCGACCAACGGTTCTCCAACAAGCTCGACTTCATGGTGTTCGTCAACCTCGCCGGCGGCGTCGAGCCGGCAGTGGGCCGGGCCGCAATCGAAGGCGTGCTCGAGGATTTCCCCAATGTGGACCTGAGCAACCAGGCCGAGTTCATCGAGAGCCAGAAGTCGGCGATCGACGTTCTGCTGGTTGTCATCAACGCGCTGCTCTTCTTGGCGATCCTCATTGCCTTGCTCGGGATTGCCAACACTCTGGCGCTTTCGATCTTCGAGCGGAAGCGAGAGCTCGGTTTGCTGCGAGCAGTCGGGATGACCCGACGCCAGGTCCGGCGCATGATTCGGTGGGAAGCCGTCATAACCGCCCTGTACGGCGCGTTGCTCGGCCTGGCACTAGGCATCGCACTCGGATGGGCAGTTGTGGCGGCACTCGAGGACGAGGGCCTCACGTTCGGATTCCCATTCCAGTTGCTGACAACCTACGTGATCGCGGCAGCCATCGGCGGAGTCATCGCGTCAATCTGGCCGAGCTTCCGAGGGGCCAAGACCAACGTGCTCGAGGCGATTGCGTACGAGTAGGGGAACGCCTGCGGCGTTCCTTCGGAGTTGCTACGCAACTCCATGGCGGCGCTCGGACCTGGTTCTACCAGGGCGTGCCTGGGGCTCGTTTCCCGGTGCCCGTTACCCGTTGCCCGAAAGATGTAGGCGCTCGCGCCTCTGTTTGCGGTTGAAGCCGGATAGGTTTTGACCGTGAGCGACGAGGGCTACTTCGGTCCGGAGAGCATCTTCTGGCAAGTCAACCAGGAGATGTACTCCCTGTTCGGTGGGGCCCGCGCCCTCCTCATGCAGGCGGCGCACCCCCTGGTATCGGCGGGAGCGCGACAGACCAGCTTCTATGCCCGCGACCCGTGGAAGCGGCTCATCCGGACCGTCCAGCTCCAGCTGATCCTGGCGTTCGGCTCCCAGCAGGAGGCCGAAGCCACCGCCGACCGCGTGAACAAGCTGCACCAGACGATCAACGGTATCGACCCGGTTACAGGTCTGCGATACGACGCCCTCGACCTCGACCTGCTCCTCTGGGTGCATGCCACGCTCGAGGAGAGCACGCTGTTGTTCTACGAGCGAACGGTACGGCCCCTCAGCCCGGCCGAGCGCGAGCAGTATCACAAGGAGAATCTCGTCTCCGCCGAGTTGATTCTCCTGCCTCGGGACCACGTGCCACCGACCTTTCCGGAGATGCGTGAGTACATCGACGGGGTGGTGAAGGGAAGCGATCTGTTGCTCACCGACGTGGCCCTCGAGGTGTTCGATCTCATGCGAGGCGGACCGGTGCCGTGGACCGTGAAACCGGTATGGCTGTTCATCGCATTTGCCGCCCGTGGCACCCTCGCCCCCGAGCTCCAGGACCTCTACAACGTCACCTGGGACTCCAAGCGCGACCGGTTCCTCAACGCCAATCTGGCAATTCTCCGCCGGGCCCGGCCGTGGCTCCCCGACCGGCTCCGAACTGTGCGCCCCGCCGCCTGGGCCAAGCGCCGCCTCGCCGGCGAACCCATCGATCTCATTGGGATGGCGCGTGAGGCGAGACGGCAGCTGTAGCCAGCGGCTAACCGCCGACCGCCGACCGCCGACGCCAGAACTTCGCACGTAGATCGGCTTGCTGGACAGTCGGCATCCGGCATCAACTAAGCGTGCCGCGCTTCATGGGGGTTTCGCTGGGCCTGGCGCCGGCGGCGGCCGCCCTCCGGGCAGCTTGGCAGTTGCGAAGCAACTCATGCCTCCGAAGGTACTGAGAACCCCTCTAGGGAGGACTGACGGGTTCCTGGGGTTCCCCTGGGCCTGGCGCCGGCGGCGCCGGCCGTCCGAAAGATCAGGTCCGGCGGCAGCACTCGATTTCTTGGCCCTCTAACACGCGCCAGCCAAGCCATCCGGGCCAAGAAATCGAAAGGCTATAGGACCAAATGCTCTAGGGCAGGTTGGCGCCGGTGGGCAGGCTGCTTCTATTGGAGGTAAGCATGTCTGGGAAGAGCAGGATCCTGTTCGACAGTCCATCCGACCTCGACCCGGCCCCGGTGACTGCATTCCTGAAGCGCTTGGGTCACCCCGTGGATGTCTGCCACGGGCCCGGTGATGGCACTCTGTGCCCGATCCTCGAAGGACAACCGTGCGAGAAGATGTTGACTGCCCACGGCATCATCTATCACCTGGACCTCGACCGGCCCGATCACCGCGACATCTTGCGGGAGTATCGACGGCAAGTTCGATCCGACGTGCCGCTGCGGGTGGTGGTGCAGCCCGGACAGGAGCGCACCTACGCGGACCTGCTGCGTGGTCTCCCGGTGTGGACGCATGATCCCAGCCCGAACGAGTTGGAAGGGTTTGCGGCCATGGTCGAAGCCGCCGACTACATGCGAGGAGACGTCGCGGACCTCTGGGGTCAGAAGCCGGAGTAGTCCGGAGAAGATTCTCGACCGAACGGCCCGATGGCGTCGAGTTCTGGTACCAACGGGTCCAACAGCCCGAGTTGCAGGAGCGCCAGAACCGCCTGCCCGTAGGCGTTCGATGCCCCCGAGTCGCGATACTCCACCACCTCACCGCCCACATCCACGGTGCACACGTATTCGCCCTCAGCGCGGGTGAGGGCAACGAGCCGTTCACCCAGCAGGGCACGCAACTGGGCCTCAGTGGGCAGCCACACCACCTCACCGTGCAGAATCGAATCGAGCGACCATTCGACCGCTCCGTTGAACGTGATCGCCGCACCCCCGGCCAATTGCTGCACGTCGACGGTCAGGTCGGACAAGACGAACACCCGATCGTCGAGGCCCCGATCGGGAATGAAGAAGACGTCGTACTGTGCCGGGCGCCACTTCAACCCCCGGTCTCGCAAAATACGAGCCAGTTCCACCGAGACCATGCTGCCAGGCTATTCGAGCCTCCTCCTACGCGCGGCAGTTTTTCGCGGTGGAATCCGCAAAACCCACCTGCCGGGTCGCCACCGACGCCAAGTATGACGTCGATTGGATCCGTCCGGGTGACGCGGCCGGCTTGCCGAGGTCGACGTCGACGAAGAGGCGATGGCCAGCAATCTCAGCTGGTCGACCGCACTCTTTGTGATTTTTTTCACAAGTTCACAAGCCGCCCGCTGAGCGTCTATTCTGATATGAGGAGGTTCGGGTGTACTTCTTCCTGGGCGCAGTGCTTTCACTGATAGTTGTGGCGCTGGTCGTGCTCGCCGTCGACGTCAACATGACCAACACTCGGCGTATCGAGGCCCAGGTCGCCCGGGATACCGCCCGCATCCGGAAGAAGACACTGCGTGGCTGGTCGGCTCAGCGAGTGGCGGGCCGCTATCCCGAGCTCCCCATCGAACAGATCCATCGAGTAAGGCGGGAAATGGCACGTACCATCGCCGCCGATCAAGAGATTCGCATGCTCGAGACCCTATGGTCCATGGACGTCGCCGAGGCCGACTTGGACGGATAACCGTCCGGCCGACCGGCCATCCAGTTCCCGATTGATCCTCCGCCGACTACTCAGCTCCTACTCGGGCGGTGGCTGGCGAGGTATTCGGCTTCGCGGTTTGACTGCGGACTAGCCGGGAAACCCGCCAGCCTTCAACAGCGCGGAGGGCGGCTGGATGGCCAGCACATCGCCGACCCACCGGGAGGTCTCAACCAGCAAGTCGAGGTTGAGGTTGGTCGGGTACCCGGCGCGGTGCAACATGAAAACGAGGTCGTCGGTTGCGATGTTGCCGGTGGCGTTGGGAGCGAATGGGCAGCCGCCGATCCCGCCCACGCTGGCGTCGACCACCTCGACTCCGGCCTCGATGGCTGCGAAGGTGTTGGCGATTCCGGTATTGCGCGTGTCGTGAAAGTGAACCCGCAACGGGATCCCTCCGGTGACGGCCCGCACTGCCTCCAGCCGCCAACGGACCGTCCAGGGATCGGCCACCCCGATGGTGTCGGCAATGGCGATTTCGGAGCATCCGGCGTGGGCCAGCCGGGTGGCGATGGAGACCACCGCCTCCTCGGCAACCTCTCCTTCATACGGACAGCCAAAGGCCACCGAGATGGTTCCCGTGACCGGGACCTCGGCTGCGTCGACGACGGCTGCGATGAATTCGACGGTCTCGTCGGGGGTTGCGGCCACGTTCGCTTGATTGAATCCGTTGGTGGCCCCCACCGGGATGTTCAACTCGTCGAGCTCCACCTGCTGGGCCCGCTGCCATCCCCGCTGGTTCATCACCAGCCCAATCCGTGAGAAGTCACTCCGTTCGGCGAAATGCGCCGCCACAGCCTCGGCGTCCGCCATCTGCGGCACTCGCTCCGGATGGGCGAAGCTCACGATTTCGATGCGGCCGGAGCCCGCTTCCACCAGCCGCTCGATCAACTGGACCTTCTGATCGGTTGCTAGCACCACGGACTCGTTTTGAAGGCCATCACGGGGGCCGACCTCAACCACCTGAATCATGGGCCAGAGGGTAGTTGCGCGCCGCCACCAGCTGGCGGTCGTCGGCCCTCTCCTATCCTCTGCCGACGGTCATCGAAAGGCGAAGCTATGGAATACCGGCGGCTCGGTAACTCAGGACTCAAACTCAGCGTGCTCTCGTTCGGCTCATGGGTGACGTTCCACAACCAGGTCGGCGACGAGCTGGCCAGGGAGAGCATGCAGGCCGCTTTCGAATACGGAGTCAACTTCTTCGACAACGCCGAGGTGTACGCCGGCGGCGAGTCCGAACGCCTGATGGGACGGGCCGTCAAAGACCTCGGATGGGACCGCCAGGACTATGTGATCTCCACCAAGTTCTTCTGGGGCATCCGGCCGGGCGCCAACATGCGCAACACGCTGAATCGGAAGTACCTGTTCCAGGCGATGGACGGCTCCCTCGAGCGCTTGGGTCTCGACTTCGTGGATCTCGTGTTCGCCCACCGGGCCGACCCGGAAACTTCCATCGAAGAGACGGTGTTCGCCATGCACGACATCGTGTCGTCCGGCAAGGCCCTCTACTGGGGCACATCCGAGTGGCCGGCCGACGACATCCGGGCGGCCTGGGAAATCGCCGACCGCCACCATCTCCACAAGCCGCAGATGGAGCAGCCCGAGTACAACCTGTTCAACCGCCGCAAGGTCGAGGAGGAGTACTCCCGCCTGTACACCGAGATCGGGCTCGGGACGACCACCTGGAGCCCGCTCGCCTCGGGCCTGCTCACCGGCAAGTACCTCGACGGCATCCCCGAGGACAGCCGGGGCGCTCTCCCCGGTTATGAGTGGCTGAGGGACGCCCTGACGGACGAGGAGAGTCTCGACAAGGTGAGGAGGCTCAAGAAGGTCTCCGAAGACCTCGAGTGCACTCTGGCGCAGCTTTCGATTGCCTGGTGCGCGGTCAACCCGAACGTCACCACCGTGATCACCGGCGCCAGCCGGGTCGAACAGGTGCACGAAAACCTGGCGGCCCTCGATGTGATCGACCGCCTCGACGCCGGAGCGTTGGCTCGGATCGAAGAAGTGATGTCTTAGCCCGGAGGCTGTTCCCTCCGGGGCCACCGGCAATTCGGTAGCCCATCCGATAGCGTTGACGACAGAGGTCGTTGAGGAGGTCTGATGGAGCCCGGTGTCATTCTCGGGCGCTTGCTCCTTGCCGGGGTGTGTAGCGGAGTGATCGGCTACGAACGAGAGACCGCCCAGAAGGCTGCCGGTTTGCGCACCCACACGCTGGTCGGGGTGGGAGCCGCCATCTTCTCGGTGGCGTCGATCATCGGGTTCGAGGGACCGGATGAGTCGCGGATTGCGGCCCAGATCGTCACCGGGGTCGGGTTCCTCGGGGCCGGGGCCATCTTCCGCGAGGGTGCCATTGTCAGCGGCCTCACCACCGCCGCCGGGTTGTGGGTGGTTGCCTCCATTGGCATGGCATCCGGATCGGGCAGCTACTGGCTGGCGGCGATCGGCACCGCGGTGACCATCGCCACGCTCTACGGCCTGGCAGCGGCCGATTTCGCGATCGCCCGCCGCAAAGCGAAGGTGCGGCGGCGGCTCGAGGTCCACGTCAGCGACGTCAAGAAGCTAGAGGCACTGTTCAAGTTCATCCGCCGCATTGACCCCGAGGCGGAGCAGCTCGACTTCAAGCGCACCGCCGAGGGTGAGGGGATCCTGACTGTGAGCTGCCGGTCGGGCGACCTCTCCATGATGAGCGAGCTGCTCGCCTCCCACCGGGCCGTCGACCACGTTGAGGAGCTGTCGCCTCTGTACTGGGACCAGGACACCGGTAATCGGCCGGCCTGAAGAAGACAGCCGCGACTCGGACTAGGCCGCCAGAATCGCGGTGCCGTAGCAGAAGATCTCGGCGCTGGCGCTCTTGGGACCGACGTCCGACCACTCGAACCGCACGTTGATCACCAGCTCCGAACCGAGCTGCTGGGCCTGTTCGATCATGCGGAGCCGGGCCTCTCTTCTCGCCCGGTTCAGCATGGTCTGATAGGTCTTGACCTCACCGCCGAGAATGTTGCGGATCGCCGCGGCCACCGACTTGAAATAGTCGGCCGCGATGACCACCTCGCCCGACACGAGGCTGCCCGCCCCCGCCCGCACCCCGGGCGGCAGTTGTTTCACGTCGACCACCATCACCGACGAGCTGGCAGCTTCCCGGCGGTCGAGATCGGAGAGATGCCGACCCTCCCTCGCCCGGCCGACGAAGTAGCCGAGCAGGATCAGTCCCACCGTCACGCCGAGCCCGATTATGAGCTCACCCATCAGGCCACCGTCACCGCGGTGCCGTAGGCGTACAGCTCGGCGGCGCCGCCTGCCACCGACGACGTGGTGAAACGAACGTTGACGATGGCGTTGGCGCCCAGGTCAGTGGCCTGGGCAACCATCCGGTCGACTGCCTCCTGCCGGGCTTCGGTGAGCAGCTCGGTGTAAGCCTGCAGCTCACCACCGACCAGGTTCTTGAGGGCCGCCCCGATGTCACGTCCGATGTGCTTGGCCCGGATGGTGTTCCCCTGCACCAGGCCGTGGAACTGGGTGATGTCCTTCCCCGGCACCGACTCGGTGTTGACAATGATCATGCGTCTCCCTTTCCACTGCCAAGCCTAGGTGTATTGATCACAGAGGTTGTTGACAGGCATTGGTGAGCCTCCTCTGGTTGTGTGGAACTTGCACGTAACCCACAACCAAGAAGGAGGCTCA
>CAMYMH010000041.1:0-14553 GCA_947259275.1 uncultured Acidimicrobiaceae bacterium
CGTGTCTCAGTCCCAGTGTGGCTGATCGTCCTCTCAGACCAGCTACCCGTCAGTGCCTTGGTGAGCCGTTACCTCACCAACAAGCTGATAGGCCGCGAGTCCATCCCAAAGCGCCGGAGCCTTTCCTCACAGAATCATGCGGTTCCGCGAGGGTATCCGGTATTAATCCACGTTTCCATGGGCTATCCCGGTCTTTGGGGCAGGTTACTCACGTGTTACTCACCCGTTCGCCACTAGGAGTCTCTCTGTAGTTACCTACGAAGAGGTCCTCGTTCGACTTGCATGCATTAAGCACGCCGCCAGCGTTCATCCTGAGCCAGGATCAAACTCTCCATCGAAAACCCTCGGCGGCTGCCTCCGACCGTAGTCGGCGGCAACCACTTGGAATCATGTAGAGCGATCCGCAGAGACGCCTGGCCAAACCGGGTATCTCTGCTTTCTCTCAAAGTATCTTGACCGATCCACGTCTCCGAACAGCGGCTGTCACCTTCTGTCCGTCGTGCGTGAACCGTCCTCTCGCCCGGCCGCCTCCGAAAGGACGCGACAGAACCAGAGGATTCACTTCTGGCTTTAAGCACACTGTTCAGTTGTCAAGGAGCCCCACCCCACGCCTGAAAAGCGCGCGCGGGGAGGCAGAAGAGGAACACTAGCACGTTCGGAGGGATAACTGGCACGGGTTTAGACCGGTTTTTCGCGGCCTGCCTTTACAACTTGTCCGTGGTGCTGCGGCCGAGGAATATCCAGGCCGCGAAGAGAATCGCTCCGATCACCACGACGGTCACCGCCACCGAAACGACCACCCGAATCACCCACTTGAGAACTACCCAGGCGATGAAGAGGATGATGATCGCCAGGATCAGTTGGGTTCCGAGACCGGTCTCGCTCTTGCTTGCCACACCTGAACTTTATCTCGCGATGACAGATGACGGACGGCCGGGAACCTCGATCGCTCCCGGGGTCGTCAAACGGCCAAAGGAGGTGCCGGATGCGAAAGCAGCTGATGGCTTTCATCACGACACTGGGCGAGGTGGCTACTGAGGTGCAGAAGCGCCGTCAGAGGCGCCAGGACTGGCGGACCGAGGAGTGGATCGACCGGTTCGACTCCCGCCACTGGGGTCACATCACCGGCGAGATCCACCGCGTCCGGTCGGCTCCCTAGCCGCCTATTGCCGGATGTCGAAATAGGGCTTCGCCGATCGTTGTTCTCTTGACCGTGCGAAACGCGCACACAGATTGGAGGAGCACGATGCCGAAGTACCTGTTCGCCTACCACGGTGGAGCCTCGCCCGACACGGTGACCGAGGAGCAGAAGACGCAGATCATGGCTGCGTGGCATAGCTGGTACGACGAGCTGGGCGCCGCGATTGTGGACGGCGGAAGCCCGGTTGCGATGGCAAAGACCGTGACCGCCGGCGGTGTCAGCGATGGTGGCGGTGCCAACCCGGTTACGGGCTACACACTCATCACTGCCGACAGCCTGGAGCTGGCGGCCAAGCATGCCCAGGGCTGCCCGATCCTCGACTCCGGGGGCACGGTTGAGGTGGCCGAAACTATCGAGATGTAGATAGGAATGGGGACGGGCTCTGCCCGTCCCCATTTCAGTCGCCAGTTCCCCGTCCCCCGTCCCCGAAGAGCACACCGCTTCTAGGCGGTTTCGACCAACCGGATGAAGCGGCGCTTGCCGACCTGCAGAACGTGACCGACGAGGTCTGCTCGCGTGAGCTCCTCCCCCGGCACCGCCTCGCCGTTGATCTTCACGGCTCCCTGCGCCACCAGGCGCTTGCCTTCACTCGAAGACTTCACCAGGGCGGCGTCCTTGAGGACACCCGGCAGCCATACGGGATCGTCATCGGGAAGGACGAACTCATCGACCTCTTCAGGTACGTCCTTCTCACGGAAGACTCGATCAAAGGCGGCTTCGGCGTCGACTGCGGCGTCCACGTCGTGGTAGAGGGCGACGATTTCACGACCGAGACGGCGCTTGGTGTCTCCCGGATGCACAGAGCCATCCGCCAGGCCGGCAACGACGGAGTCAACCTCGTCCGGAGCCAGGCCGGTGGCGAGCCGGAAGTACTGCTCCATTGCCTCATCCGGAATCGACATCACCTTGCCGAACATGTCGGCGGGTTCGTCGTCCACGCCGATGTAGTTGCCGAGCGACTGGGACATCTTCTGGACGCCGTCGGTCCCGACCAGCAACGGCACCGTCATGACCATCTGCGGCCGCTTGTCGTACCGGCCCATGAGCTCGCGGCCGACGAGGTTGTTCCACAGCTGGTCTGAGCCGCCCAACTCGATGTCGGCATCGACGGCAACCGAATCCATCCCTTGCAGCAATGGGTACATGAACTCCATCATCGATATCGGCTGGTTGGCTGCGTGTCGCTTGGAGAAGTCGTCGCGCTCGAGCATTTGGGCCAGGGTCATCTTGGAGGTCAACGCCAGCACTTCTCCCATGTCGAGCTTGGCCAGCCACTCGGAGTTGTACCGGACCTCCAGCAGATCGTCATCATCCCAAATCAATACCTTCTTGAACCCTTCGAGCACGTTGGCGGCGTAGCTGCGAACCTCGGCTTCGGTGAGGCGCTTGCGGGTCTCGCTCAGTCCGGACGGATCGCCAACCTGGGCGGTGAAATCACCTACGATGAGGACCGCCTTGTGCCCTTGCTCCTGGAAGTGCCGCAGCTTCCGCAAGACCACCGCCCACCCGAGGGTCACCTTGGGAGCTGTGGGATCCATGCCGAGCTTGACCCTGAGAGGGTTCCCTTCGGCAATGCGAGCGCGGAATTCCTCTTCGGGCACCACTTTGTCCGCGCCCTGAAGGAGAAGGTCGATATTCGCCATGACGGGAGGATACCGGCTGCCCTTCGGGCAGCTTGGCAGTTGCTGGCCGCCCTGCGGGCGGCTTGGCAGTTTCTTCGAAACTGCATAGGTAAATGGAGTTGCTGGCCGCCCTGCGGGCGGCTTGGCAGTTGCTTCGCAACTGCTGGCGGGAGTACTGCGGGCGGCTTGGCAGTCGCCTCGCCACTGCTGGCGGGAGTACTGGGGGCGGCTTGGCAGTTGTTTCGCCACTGCTGGCGGGAGTACTACGGGCAGCTTGGCAGTCGCCTCGCAACTGCTGGCGGGAGTACTGCGAGCGGCTTGGCAGTCGCCTCGCCACCGCTGGCGGGAGTACTACGGGCAGCTTGGCAGTCGCCTCGCAACTGCTGGCGGGAGTGCTGCGGGCGGCTTGGCAGTCGCCTCGCCACCGCTGGCGGGAGTACTACGGGCAGCTTGGCAGTTGCCTCGCCACTGCATCGTTGGCGAGAGATCTGCCTGGAACGCGTAGCGTTCCCGTTGCCGAAATCCACCGTAAGTCCTTCCCCCGTCGGTACCGTGATCCGCGAGTAAGGACGGCTAATGACACGCGGGAACCGACGCTGGATTTCGGGAACGCTTCGCGTTCCTTGGTTGCTGACGCTCGCGCTGTTGGCGAGTGCCTGCAGCTTGACGGTCGACCCGCTCGATGATCCCGGCATCGGCGAGAGCTCCCTCACCACCGTGGTCTACGCCGCCGATGGCTCGGTTCTGGCGCATTGGCATGCCGGTGAGGACCGGACGCTGGTCGTGTACGAAGACATCCCGCAGCATCTCATCGACGCCGTGGTCGCCATCGAAGACGAACGGTACTGGGACCACCCGGGCGTGGATTTGCGGGCCATCATCCGGGCCGCCGAAGCCAACGGCGCCGCCGGCGAAATCGTGCAGGGCGGGAGCACCATCACTCAGCAGTACCTCAAGAACGTGCTGCTGACCAATGCCGTGACTTATGACCGGAAGCTCGAGGAGGCCGCCCTGGCGGTCCGGCTGGAAGAGGGCTTGACCAAAGAAGAGATCCTCGAGCGGTACCTCAACACCATCTACCTGGGCGACGGTGCCTACGGGGTCGGCACCGCGGCCGTGCACTACTTCGGCAAGGATGTCGACGAGCTCAGCCTGGCCGAGGCGAGCCTGCTGGCTGCGCTGATTCAGGCACCCGGCGCCACCAACCCGCGTACCAATGCCGAAGCCGCCGTCGCTCGTCGCAAGATCGTCCTGGAGAAGATGGTCGAGCAGGGATACGTCTCGTCTGCTGATGCCTCGGATGCCAGCCTCGAGGAGATCGTGCTGGCACCGCCGTCGCGCACCCTGGCACGGGCCCGCTATCCGTATTTCGTGGAGGGGTTGAAACAACAGCTGTTAGACGATGAGCGGCTCGGGGAGACTCCCACCGATCGGTACCACGCACTTTTCCAGGGCGGCTTGCGAATCTATACCACCCTCGAACCTGCCATCCAGGAAGCGGCCGAACAATCGGTGGCGGCCGTCATGGTCGACGAGAAGGGCCCGGAGGCAGCCCTCGTTTCCATCGACCCTCGCACCGGGTATGTCAAAGCGATCGTCGGCGGTAATGACTTCTACGACGAAAACGACCCGATCGCACAGTTCAACCTCGCTACCCAGGGACGGCGCCAGCCCGGTTCGGCGTTCAAGCCCTTTGTGCTGGCGGCCGCCCTCGAGAGCGGGACGGACCTCTACGACGTCTATGACGCCGGCCGCACAGTCGAGATTGAGACCGACTCCCGCGTCTGGACGGTCGAGAACTACAACCAATCTGCCTTCCCCGCCCTAACGGTCCTGGAGGCAACCGTCTATTCGGTAAACGTCGTGTATGCCAGATTGATGGACGCCACCGGCCCGGCCCGGGTCAAAGACCTGGCAGAGCGTGCCGGCATCACGTCGCAGCTCCAGCCCTTTCACGCACTGGCGCTGGGTGCCCAGGAAGTCAGCCCGTTTGAGATGGCCTCTGCCTTCGGGACGTTCGCGGCCGACGGCCTCCATGTCGAGCCAACCATGTTCACCACCATCGAAACCCACGACGGGGACACGGTTATCGAAAACGAACCGGTGATCATCCAGGCCATCGACAGCGAGATCGCCGGGCAAGTGACCACCGCGCTCACCGAGGTCGTCAAGCGGGGCACCGCCCAGCGAGCCCGCATCGGCCGCCCGATTGCCGGCAAGACCGGTACCTCCCAGGAACACCGCGACGCCTGGTTCGTCGGCTACACACCGGAACTGGCAACCGCGGTTTGGGTCGGGTTCGCCCAGACCAACAACATCATGGAAGACCCCTTCACCCCGATCACGGTCACCGGTGGGACCTGGCCTGCCGAGATCTGGGCGCTCTTCTCGCTCAACGCGCTCGCCACCGTCCCCTATTCGCAACTGGCCGTGGTCGAGGAGGACGGCACGGTTGGAGTCGACGTCGATCTCTCAACCGGATATCTGGCCGGGCCGCTCTGTCCCCACGAGCACGTCCACCGCCTCCGGTTGCCGCCCGGCGAAGTGCCAACTGTCATTTGCCCGATTCACAACCCCTCGGACATTGTCGGGGTGGGCGCCGGCGAAGTTCCACCGGCCATCGGCCTGGAACTGAGCGAGGCGGTGAGCGCCCTCAACCGGGCCGGCTTCGAGGTACGTCTCCACTGGGAAGACGGCGGCAGCCTGGCTCAGGGAACCATCTTCGGCCAATCTCCCGACCCCGGAATTCCCGCTCAGGCCGGTTCGATTGTCACCCTCACCCTGGCCGGTCCGGAGCCGGGCGCGGTGATGCCGGGAGTTCTCGGCCTCACTCGCCTCGATGCGAGGGCCGAGTTGGACCTTCGTGGGATTCCCGTGCAGTTTGTCGAGGAGGCCGAGAGTGACCCGGCCGACGCTGCCCGCCGGGCCGGGCGAGTATGGAAGCAGTCGCCTAGCGAAGGCTCGCCCGCGGATGCTACCGTGAAGCTGTGGGTGAATCCCGGCGGAGACTCCTAGCCACCCATAGTGGTGTTTCACCACTATGGGTGTTGACAGTTCGCCGTTCTTGGGTTTCCCTGTAGTGGTACGGAGCTAACACAAAACGGAGAACATCATGGTCTCGGAAGCCAAACCGCGCGACCTATTCCCAAAGGGCGACTTCAAAGTCGTTCGCAAGGGGTACGAGCCGACCGAAGTCGACAAATATGTCGCCCGCCTGCGCCGCGCTGCCACCGATCAGCTGGCACGAGTCGAAGCTCTCGAAAAGGCGCTCGCCGATGCCCGTGAGGCACTGAAGAACGCCAAGGTCGACGTTCGAGATGAACTCACCATTCAAATGGAAAAGGAACTCGCCGAAGCAAGGAAGCAGGCCGCCGACCTGGTGGCCAAGGCCGAGACCGAAGCACTACCGATCTCCGAGGCTGCTCGCGAGGCGCGCCAAACGGTTCTCGAGGCGGAGAAGTCGGCCACCGGGCTGCTCGAAACTGCCGAAAAGGAAGCCACCAAGATCCTGGAGGAGGCCACCCAGCTCCGTGACGCCTCCGCCGAGAAGTACTCATCACTCATGTCGATAGCGTCCAAGAAGCTCGTGGCCGCCGAAGCCATGGCCGAGCAGATGGCGACGGCTGAGCAGGAGGGGGCCGACATTCTCGCCGCCGCCCGCTCGCAGGCCGCACAGTTGCGAAGCGACGCTCAGGACGCGTTGCGGGCTGCCGAGCAGGAACGTGCGGACGCACTCACCGGCTCCCAGGAGCTGATGGCGGCCAGCAAGATCGAAACCGAAAGCATTCTCGGCAAGGCGCGCCGCTTCCTCGAGGAAGCCCGGCGCCGCCAGGATGCATTGGCAGATGCCGAGGCCCAGGCGGAGAGCGTCCTGTCCGAGTCGAAGTCCGCGGCCGACGCCACCCGCGCCAATGCCGAGACGGTTCTCGCCGAGGCGCGCAAGCAAGCCAAGACGGCCCTGTCCGAGGCCAACGATGCCCTCACCGCCGCACGGGATTCGGCGATCGAAACCCGCGCCGAGGCGACCAGCGTGCTGGAGCAGGCCAAGAAGAAGTCTGTCCAGACCACCCACGAGGCCGACCAGGCCGCCGCCAAGGTCCGCGAGGAGACAACCCAGCTGCGAGCGAAGGCCGACACGAGCAAGGCCGCGGCCGAAAAGGCCCTCTCGGAGGCCCAGGAAGAAGCTGCCCGCCTGCAGAAGGAAACGCTGGCCCTGTTGTCATCGGCCCAAGCCGAGGCCGACGACATCCGCGCCGACGCCGCCAAGCAGATGGAGGCGCTACGGAAGAAAGAGTCGGAACTGGCTCAGGTCGATGCCCGGGCCAAGGAGAAGCTGGTCAAAGCCCAAGCGGACAGCGATGACATCCGGGCCCGTGCCCAGGCCGCGTTGACCGAGGCGCAGGCAGAAGCCAAGCGGTTAGGCGACCAGGCTCTGCAGGAAGCGGCGGCCGCCAAGCACGACGCCGAGCGTCAACGCAAGGAGGCCGGCACCGTGCTGGCAACGGCCCGTGCCGAGCTCGAACGCGTCAAGTCGAACGAGGACAAGACCGCGCAGTTGCTCAAGGGCGCCGAGCAGCAGAAGATCGCGTCCGAGAAGGAGGCGGCCGCTCTAATGGCGTCGGTGCGGTCTCAGCAGAAGGAGGCTGCCGCCGCAGTCAGCACCGCCAAGCAGGAGCTCATCCGAGTGCGTGACGAGGGCGCAGCCATACGCTCCCGCGCGCAGGAGGAACTGGCCGCCGCCGAGGGGGACGCAGCCGCCAAGCGCCAGGAGGCTGCCCAGGCGCTCCGCTCCGCCGAGAGCAGAGCGAACAGCCTGCGCGAGAAGACAAACCAGATCCTCGCCTCATCCCAGGAAGAAGTGGAGCGAATGCGGACGTCGGCTCGTGAGCTGCACGCCAAGGCCGAGGCAGAACTAGAGGCCGCCCAGAAGGAGGCCGCCCAGACCAGCGCCGAGGCGCATGCCCGCGGCCGCGAGCTGCTGGCCGAAGCGAGGGCTCAGCGTTCGACGGCCGAAGAGGTAGTCGCCAAGCTGCAGGAAGCCGATCGCAAAGCGCACGTCGAGGCCAAGAACATCCTGACGGCGGCCACCGCGGAGGCGGACCGCAAACGCGCCGAGGTATCTGATTTCGTGAAATCACTCAAGGCACGCGAGAAGGAGGCAGCCGCCAAGATGCAAGCGGCGGCCGGGCTCAAACAGGAAGCGGGTGCTGAAATCGAGGCCGCCAAGGCCACCGCCGCCCGGGCCACGGCCGATGCAGCCGCTGCCGAAGAGATCCTCAGCCAGACCCGCGAGGCGCAGGCGAAGGCCAAGCTCAAGGCCGAGGAAATGCGTGGAGAGGCTTCCCGGGTGCTGAAGGAGTCGCGCGCTGAGGCTTCGACCATGCGCGAGAAGACGACCAAGCTGCTGAGGGAGGCGCAGGAGAAGCACGAGCAAGCCGCCGGCAAGGCCGAAGGCATGCGCCGGGACGCGGCCAAGGAGTTGGCTGCGGCCCAAGAGGACCGTCGCGAGGCAGCCGCGGTTCGTGACACGGCAGCCAAGCACATGGCGGAAATGGAGGAGTTGCGCACCGAGTTCAAGCAGCGCCTCGACGTCATCGAGTCCAAGGAAGCGAAGCTGGCAGACGTCCAAGAGCGCTCTGCCACCATCCTGGCCAAGGCCGAGAAGCAAGCCGCCGAGATCCTCACGGAGGCCGAGACGGTCCTTGCCAATGCCATGGCCAGCCAGATCGCCACCCAGGAGGCCATGGAGCGGATGCGAGCCAAGCTGAAGAGCTGATTGCGAACGAGTCCGCTACCAGCTACCAGCCACCAGCCACCAGCCAAGAAGCTGAGTGGAGCCCCCGATCGTCGGGGGCTCCACCGCTTGGTGGACCAGGCGGGCTCTGCGATCCAGCCACCGCCAATCGTTCTCGATGGGAGGCCTCGTGCTGGGCACTGTCATCCCAAGAGAGAGCCTTCTGGCACCTTTCCCATGAGTTCCTTGGCGCGTTCCTGTGTTATCGGCTCCCAGCCGTCAAGCGTCGGGCGAAGCCCACGGGTCGTATGAGCCAAAGCTCCAGATGTTTCCCTCCGGGTCGCGAGCGCTGTAGTTGCTGCCTCCGTAATCCTGCTCCTCAGGCTCCATGATGATCTCGGCGCCGGCCAGCCGCGCCCGCTCGGCGTGGGCGGCAACGTCATCGACCACTACGTAGACGGACGCCAGGAAGGGATGATCCGATCCCCCAACGAGGCGCCCGAATTCGTCATCCCTCGCGCTCCCCAGCATGACCATCCCGCCCTGGTAGACCAGTTGGGCGTGATCGATGAGCGCACCGTCGCCCTCGATTACCATCGCCGGCTCGAAACCGAACGCCTCACTCAGGAATGCGATCGCAGCCCGTGCATCTTGATATCGCATCGTCGGTATGACCCTCGACGACACCGCCCACCTCCCATCGTTTCGACAAGGCAACCGATGGCTCAGGGCCAAGCTGAAGGCCCATCGAACGGCGCTAGCCGTCCACCAGCACAAATCGCCACGGCCACGCTACTGCCTTGCTGATGCCGACTCGCGGGGTTGCGATGATCTGGCCGGAAACCCCGGCGGTGTCGAGGAGCGTGACCGGGCCCTCGAACACCGAGGTGCCATTGGCGTCGCCTCCCACGCCGAGAGCCTGCGTGAGTTTGCCGGGACCGTCGGCGAGATGATCAGACCGGCCGCGGCGTCGAGCCATGACATCGGCACCGGTGACCGGGCGGCCTCCGCGCAACAGCACCGCCGACGGGTCTCCCCGATCACCGGTCACAATGTTCATGCACCAGTGGATGCCGTACGAGCGGTACACATACAGCGTTCCGCGAGGCCCGAACATGGAGGCGTTGCGCGGGGTTTGGCCGGTGAAGGCGTGGCTGGCCGGGTCGCGGCCACCGGCGTAGGCCTCTACCTCGGTAATCACCACTTCGGTTTGGCCCTCCGCCAGCTCGGTGCGCAACCTGAGCCCGAGCAGGTTCGGAGCTACCTCCTCGACGGGCCCGGTGAGGGCGGTTTCCAACGCTCGGCTCACTCGCCCCCGCGAAGTTTCACGCCCAGCTCCAATTGAACGTGGTCGATGATCGCGCGACGAACCTGCTGGGCATCCTCGTCCGTCATGGTGCGGTCGGAGGCCCTGACGACGACGGTCACGGCGAGGCTCTTGCGGCCGCCACCCAGGTCGAACTCGTCGAATAGCTCGACCGACTCCAGCCCGGTTCCGGGTGCGGAGCGGACGACCGTCATCAGATCGGCCGCTGCCACGGATCGATCCATCTCGAAAGCAAGGTCGAACTTGTGGGGTGGATAAACGCTGGGCGGCCCGAAGCTCCACCATGGCGGCTCGGTAAGCAGTGGGGCGATCCTCATCTCGAGCGTGGCCACCCGTTGAGGTAGGTCGAACCTGCCCGCCGCCGACGGGTGGACCTCTCCGAGTGTGCCGATGACCTCACCGTCCTTTGTCACGACCGCAGCCCGGCCCGGGTGGAGCCCGGCAACGTCGGCCTGCCGCAGACCTACGTCGCTCCAGCCGAGGCGCTCGGCCATGGTCTGGAGAACGGCCGTGACGTCGAAAATGTCGGCCGGGTCATCGACCGGCTCCAGCGGGCCGTGGAGCTGCCCAGTTACCAGCAGCGCCAGATGGACGGGCTGATGCGGGACGCGGCTGTCGATGGCAGCAGGACGATTTCGGAATACTCGGCCCACCTCAAACAGCGCCACATCGTCACGGCCGTAGGCGCGATTACGCGCCGCCGCCCTGAGGAGCCCGGGAAGCAGAGTGGAGCGCAACGTCTCCTCGGCTTCGCTCAACGGGTTCTTGACCCGCACCGTGGCCCGGCGCGGGTCTTCGGCTGGCAGGTCGAGGGCGTCGAGGTCACTCACACCGATGAACCCGAGGGTGCTGGCTTCGGTGAAGCCGGCTCCGGTGAGGATCGACCGCAGCCGACGTAGCCGACGCTGCTCCGGTGTTAGGCCTCCGCCGGTTCCGTGGGGAAGGGTCTCGGGGATGTGCTCGAAGCCATACAGGCGGGCCACTTCCTCCACCAGATCGATCGGGCGGGTCAGATCGGGACGGCTGGTTGGGACTCGTACCACGAGCGGGTCTGTCCCTGCAACCTCCATCCCGAGCCGGGTAAGTAGGCCGGAAGCAACGTCGGAGCCGATGGGTATCCCAAGGATCCGCTCCACCTCTCCCATGGGCAGCTCAACGGTCCAGGGTTCGACTGGTGCCGGGTAAACGTCGACGACGCCGGTAGCAGCCTCTCCCCCCGCATTGTCGACGAGGAGTTGAGTCACCCGGGCGGCCGCTCGCCCCGAGAGGCTGGGGTCGACGCCGCGCTCGAAACGAGCCGATGCTTCGCTCCGCAGATTGTGGCGTTTGGAGCTGTAGAGGATGGCGGGCGGATGCCAATGAGCGGCTTCGACGAGCACTCGCGTGGTCGCTTCAGACACTTCGGTCGGCCCGCCACCCATGACACCGGCCAGCGAGACGACGCCTTCGGCATCAGAGATCACGATATCCCCCGGATCGAGCGGTCGCTCGACGCCGTCGAGGGTGGTGAGGGTGTCCCCGGGCCCGGCTCGATGGATGATGAGCTTCTCCCCCGCCACCTGGTCGAGATCGAAGGCGTGGGTCGGATGCCCGAGCTCGATCATCACATAGTTGGTGGCATCGACGAGGTTCGAGATGGGACGAATTCCCGCCGCCCGGAGACGCGACTGCATCCACATGGGAGAGGCCCCGCTCATGACTCCGCGGACCTCGCGGCCGACGAATCGCGGGCATCCGGCCGGATCCTGGATCTCGATCTCCAGTCCGGTTGATGGATCCACCTCGTCGACCCGTATCTCGGGCTGGCGGAGCTCCACGTCGAGCTTGGCGGCAAGATCCCGGGCGATGCCGAGCATGCTCATGGCGTCGGGGCGGTTCGGGGTGATGGACAGTTCGTAGACCACGTCGGGCAGCTCCAGGTAGTCGGCGAAGTCGCGGCCTAGCTCATAGTCGCCGGCCAGCACGAGGATCCCCTCGTGGTCATCGCCAAAGCCGAGCTCCCGTTCGGAGCAGATCATCCCCTCGGACACGACGCCCCGAATCTCACGGGCGCCGATCTCGAATCCTCCCGGCAGGACCGCCCCGACGGTGGCAAGCGTCACGATGTCACCCACGTCGAAGTTCCAGGCGCCACAGACGACCTCTTGGGTCCCCGAGCCGCGGTCGACGGTGACGAGCCGGATCTTGTCGGCGTCGGGATGAGGTCGGATCGACTGCACCCGGGCAACCTCGACTCCGCTGAAGGGAAGATCGAGGGTCTCGATGCCCTCCACTTCGTGGCCGAGGCCGGCCAGCAGGGCCTCGATCTCGTCCGGGTCGGACGTAGGGAGGTCTACGAAATCCCGGAGCCAGCGATGCGAGACCCTCATACGAACTGCTCGTTGACACGGAGATCGTTGTCGATGAGATGGCGCATGTCATGGATGCCGTGCCGGACTTGGGCGACGCGCTCGATCCCCCCACCAAACGCGAATCCGGTCACGTCGGATGGGTCGTAGCCGACCGCTTCGAAGACGTTGGGATCGACCATGCCGCAACCGAGCAGCTCGATCCAGCCGTTGTTGCCGCACACCCGGCACCCGGAGCCGTCGCAGGCAAAGCACGAGACATGCATCTCGGCCGAGGGCTCGGTGAAGGGGAAGAAATGCGGCAGGAGCCGGATGGTTCGCTCCGGGCCGAAATACTGACGTGCGAAGTACGCCAGCGTGCCCTTGAGGTCGGCGAATGTGATGCCTTCGGCGACTGCCAGCCCTTCGAACTGATGGAAGACCGGAAGATGGGTGGCGTCGATGGTGTCCGTTCGGTAGCAGCGGCCTGGCGCGAGGACGTAGACGGGAGGCGGCTGAGACTCCATCACGCGGGCCTGGACGGTCGAGGTCTGGGTGCGGAGCAGAATCTCGTCTTCGGGATCCCCGTAGTCGAGGTACATGGTGTCACTTTCGAGGCGGCTCGGATGCCACCACGGGGTGTTGAGGGCGTCGAAGTTGTGCCAGGCGGTCTCGGCCTCGGGACCGTCGGCGATTTGATAGCCGATGGCGGTGAAGATGTCGCTGATTTCGTCGATCGTCTGGGTGATGAGGTGCGATCGACCCTGCCGAACGGGCCGCCGCGGAACCGTGACGTCGACGAGGTCATCGGCCAGGAGCCGATCGGCGGCCTGGCGCTCGAGCACCCGGCGGCGGCCGTCGATGAGACCCTGCAACTGGTCGGCTGCCTGCTGGAGCCGGGCGCCGGCGGCGGGCCGGTCGGCCGGATCCAGCTTTCCAAGTCCCCGGCGCTGCTGATTGATGTAGGAACGTCTCCCGAGCAGCTCAGACTCGACCGCATCGAGGTCCTCCAGGCTGGAGGCGCCGTCGATCCGCTCAGAAGCGGAGCCCAGGATGGCGTCGAGATCCTGCATTTACTTGGTCGCTTGGTTCGCCACCTCGACGAGCGCAGTGAACGCCGCCGGCTCATTGATCGCCAGCTCGGCCAGCATCTTGCGGTCGATGTCCACGTCGGCAGACTTCAAACCGGCGATCAGCTGCGAATAGGTCGTCCCGTTCTGGCGAGCGGCGGCGTTGATCCGGGTGATCCACAGCCGACGAAAGTCGCCTTTCTTGGCACGACGATGAGCGAAGGCGTCGTCACGAGCCCCCAGCAACTGCTCGTGCGCGGTCCGGTGGCGCCGGCTGCGGGCGCCGGTATAGCCGCGGGCCTGCTTGAGGACCTTGCGACGTTTCGCCTTTGAGGGAACTGCATGTTTTGCGCGTGCCATCGGGCTACCTCCCCAACATCCGCTTGACTTCTTTGGCGTCGGCCTTGGCAACCTCGGTCTCGCCCGTCAGGCGACGCTTGCGCCGGCTGGACTTGGCCGCCTTCAGGTGGTTCATACCCTGCTGGCGCCGGCGAAGCTTGCCGGTCCCGGTCACTTTGAATCGGGCCTTAGCTCCCTTGTGGGTCTTCTGTTTTGGCATCGTCTTCCTCCGTTTCCACCGAGGCAGCCTCAGTGGCAGTTTGTTCTTCGTCGGCAGCCGGCTCGGCGGCTGCGACTGCCTCGTCGGCCGGTGGTTCCTCGCGGGCGGCTTCGGCCTCTTCGCTGGCAGCCTGGGCAGCAGCTTCCGCCGCCGCCGCCGCCCTCGCCTTGAGACCGGGCTTGTCGGGCAGCAGCACCATGGTCATGTTGCGACCGTCGAGACGAGGCGGCGATTCAATCACCGCGATCCCCTCCAGGTCGGCCACCATCCGGTCGAGCAGGGCACGACCGCGGTCCGGATGAGTGATCTCCCGGCCAAAGAACATGACAACCGCCTTGATCTTGTGGCCTTCCTCCAGGAAGCCGGCGGCTCGCCGAACCTTGGTGTCGAAATCGTGGCTGTCGATCTTGGTCTTGAACTTGATTTCTTTGATAACCGTGCGAGTTGACTTCTTGCGGCCCTCGCGTGCCTTGACCGACTGCTCGTATTTGTACTTGCCGTAGTCCATGAGCCGGCAGACAGGCGGGTCGGATCCGGGAGCTACCTCAACCAGGTCCATGCCGAGCTGGCTCGCCAGCCACAGTGCCTCGTCGATGTCTTTCAAGCCGATCTGTGCTCCGTCGGGTGCGACCACGCGCACGGTCTTGGCTCGGATCCGATCATTCACTCGCGGTTCGGTGGCGATATGGCCCTCCTCAGGTGGAAAATAAAAA
>CAMYMH010000041.1:14619-40135 GCA_947259275.1 uncultured Acidimicrobiaceae bacterium
TGCTCAGGCACGCAGGCTGGCCAACAACCGCGCGGTACGTACCGCCGCTTCCGCGGCTTCGGTTCCTTTGTTGCCGGGGCCGGGGAGGCTGCGAAGCCGGGCGTGCTCGACGTCACGAACGGTCAGGACACCAAAGGCGACGGGGACTCCGGTTGCCAGCATGACATCTTGCAGGCCGCGGGCGGTCTCCCGGGCGATGTGCTCGTAATGGTCGGTCTCGCCGAGCACCACCGCACCGAGGGCGACCACGGCATCGCAGCCCGCCTCGATGAGAGTGCGGGCAACCAGGGGCAGCTCAAAGGAACCGGGGACGCGCACGACGGTCACGTCCGCGTCGTCGAGCACCGATAGCGCCCCACTCAAGAGCCCGTCGGTAATCTCCGAATTGAAGGTGGCGGCGGCTACCCCCACCTTGAGGCCGGCTGCGTCGAAGTCACCGAGCAGCTCCGAGTCCGGCGCGTCGCTCACAAGAGATGTCCGAGCTTCTCCGCCTTGGCACGCAGATAGCCGCCGTTATTGTCGGTGGCGGCAACCACCAGCGGCAGGCGATCGGTTACTTTGATCCCGGCGACCTCCATTGCCGCCACCTTGCCCGGGTTGTTGGTCAGCAGCCTCACCGATGACACTCCGAGATCCCGGAGGATCTGGGCGGCCGAGCTGAAGTCGCGAGCATCGGCGGGAAGTCCCAGGTCGAGATTGGCTTCCACCGTGTCGCGGCCCTGGTCCTGAAGGGCGTAGGCCTCGATCTTGTCGAGCAGGCCGATCCCGCGGCCCTCGTGGCCCCCGAGGTATACAACCACGCCGGCGCCAACCGATACGATCTCGGCCATGGCCATCTCCAGCTGATCGCCACAGTCACACCGCCGGCTTCGGAACACGTCGCCGGTCAGACACTCGGAGTGAATCCGCACCAGCACCGAGCTGCCGTCGTGGATGTTTCCGTGCACCAGCGCCAGATGCTCGGCGCCCTCGACATGGTCGCGATACCCGATCGCCCTGAAGTCCCCCGGCGGAGTCGGCAGGATCACCTCGCTCGTGCGGGTGACGAGCCGCTCGATCTGGCGCCGATAGGTGATGAGATCATCGATGGTGACCAACAAGATCCCGTGCTCCTTCGCAAACCGCTCCAGGTCGGCGCCCCGCGCCATGGTCCCGTCGTCGTTGACGATCTCGCACAGGACTCCGGCGGGATACAGGCCGGCGAGCCGGGCGAAATCGACGGCGGCCTCGGTGTGACCGGGACGCCGGAGCACGCCGCCCTCGCAATAACGGAGCGGGAACACGTGGCCGGGTCGAGCCATCTCGGAGGGGCGGGTGGCCGGATCGATCATGGCCGCAATGGTGGCGGCTCGATCTTCGGCCGAGATACCGGTGGTAGTGCCCGGGGTGTAGTCGACCGATACGGTGAACGATGTTCGATGGATGTCGGTATTGTCGGCAACCATCAGCGGTAGTTGGAGGTCGTCGAGGCGCTCGCCGACCACCGGCATGCAGATGAGGCCGCTGGTGTATCGGACCATGAAAGCGATTGCCTCGGGGGTCACCTTGTCGGCGGCGAGGATGAGGTCGCCTTCGTTCTCGCGATCCTCATGGTCGACGACTACGAGGAACTCACCGCGGGCGATGGCATCGATAGCCTTTTCGATCGGTGCATATTTCAAGAGCGGCCCTCCAGAAGTCGTTCGACGTATTTGGCGAGGATGTCCACCTCGACGTTGACCTGGTCGCCGACCCGGCGGTTGCCGAGGATGGTGATGTCGAGGGTGTGGGGGATGAGTACTAGCTCAAAGGAATCGGCTTCCACGGCCGTGATCGTGAGCGAAACTCCGTCAACGGTTATGGAGCCCTTCTCGACAACGTAGCGGAGCAGCGCCGGCTCGGCAGCGAAGCGCATCCGGTGCGAGTCGCCTTCCGAGTGGATTTCCGCAACCACGGCAACTCCGTCGACATGGCCCTGCACGATGTGACCGTCGAAGCGGCCGGCGGCCGGCATGGGACGCTCGAGGTTGACGGTGTCTCCTGGGGTGAGGGCCCCCAGGTTGGTCCGTTCGAGGGTTTCGGTGACCGCAGTCACGTCGACCTGCCCCGGCGAGACCGCGACCGCCGTCAAACACACACCGTTGACGGCCACCGAGTCGCCAATCTCGGTGCCGTCGAGCACCTTCTCGGCCGCAATCGTGAATCGGCGATCTCCCATGCCGTCGGCAACTGCTGCGACCCGTCCAACGGCTTCCACGATGCCGGTGAACATCAGCGGGCCTCCCGGCCGGCGAGCGTCATCTCCACCCGGAGGTCCGGCCCCACCCGGCGAACGTCGACCAGATGAACGTCGATGGCGTCGTCGATGGTTCGGAAGATACCGTTGAACGGTGCCCGACCGACTCCGGCCGCCAGCTTGGAGCCGAAGTAGAAGACGCATCGGTCGATCAGCCGGCCTTCGAGAAGACCGTCGGCCAGGATGGGACCCCCCTCCACCAGCAGGTCGACGATGCCGCGCCCTCCGAGGGTTAGGAGGGCCTTATCTAGATCAACTCGATCGCCCGACTCGACGACGACCACTTCCGTGTCCAGCCGGCGGGCAGACGGTGCAAAGACGACTGCGTTTCGTTCGATAACTCGCAGATCGTTGGGGAAGGGACGTTTGCCGGCGATGACGACCGGAATCGGCTGGCGACCCTCATAGTCCGGCAGCCGCACGGTCAATCGGGGGTTGTCGGCGAGCACCGTGCCCGCTCCAACCATGACGGCGTCGGCTTCGGCCCTGAGCCGGTGTCCGTCCTGGCGCGCTTCATCCGACGTGATCCACTGCGACGAACCATCCTGGGCGGCAACTTGTCCGTCGAGGGTGAGCGCGGCCTTGAGGGTGAGCCGCGGACGTCCAGTGCGTCGGTGATGGAAGTAGGCCGGATCCATTTGCTCGGCCTCGTTGGCCAGAACTCCCGACGTGACCTCGATGCCGGCCCGCCGCAGCCGCTCCACTCCTCCACCGGCCCGGGTGTCGGGGTCGGACGCTCCGAACACCACCCGGTCTACCCCGGATTCGAGGATGGCGTCGACACAAGGTGGGGTACGTCCGTCGTGGTTGCACGGCTCGAGCGTGACGATGAGAGTTCCGCCCCGAGCCGCGCTCCCGGCCTGGTCGATGGCGGCCCGTTCGGCGTGCACCCCCCCGGCCTCCCGATGGATGCCGGAGCCGACCACGACGCCCGCCTGGTCGATCACCACCGCACCGACCCGGGGATTCGGATGTGGGTTGGCGTCTCCGGCGGCCTCGATGGCGCTCCGCATGTGGTCGATGTAATCGGGCACGGCACTCCAAACAGTCACGTCAAAGGGAGTCCGCGCTCACGCAGAAGCAGACCCTCCTTCTTCCATCCGGACTCTTACCGTCGGCCCCGGAGTTTCACCGAGTCAACCCTTGCGGGGTCGCGGGCTTTCACCGCCGGTCGGGAATTGCACCCTGCCCTGAAGAAGAGCTGTGCTAAGTGTAACGCCCTCCCGGCTCAGAACGACACTGCTGTCTGCAATGTCCCACTACGCTGGGTGGGAACCCGAGATACGCTGGTGGCCGTCCCATGACTGTGAACAAACGCTTCCTGATGCTCGTCATCCTGGCCGTAGTGGCGGCGGCGTGCGGCTCGGACGAGATTCCGACTGCCCGACCCGAGGCAATCGCCACCTCGACTACGTCCGAGGCTTCCTCTCCCCCTGAATCGTCCTCGACAGTTCCCGAGCCGATCGACTCTACCGAAACGACGAGTTCGGCGACCACAGTGGTGGAAGACGACTACGGCTTCCCGGCCGGTGATGACGATGAAACGACGACCACAGTAGGAGAGGATCCAGTGGATCGCAGCGATCGCCAGACCGAGTCCCCCACCAAACTTCCCGAGCGGGTCCCGGCATCGGAAACTTCTGCCACGGTCGGTGAGGTGCCGGAGCCCATCATGAGCGACATCCTCGCCCACGCCGCCGAACAGACCGGTGTTTCCGCCAATGAGTTCACGGTCGTCCGGGCCGAACAGGTCGTGTGGAGCGACGGGTCCCTTGGCTGCCCTGAGCCGGGCGTGTTCTATACCCAAGCCACCGTCGCGGGCTACTGGGTAGTACTCGACTCCGCGGGAGTGACGTACGACTATCGGGCAACCGGCGACGGCCACTTCCGGGTATGCGGCATGAAAGAAGCGGGGCCCGCAGGCCCCGCTTCTGTCTTGCTCGCTGGTCGGGACTAAGGGAACGCTGGTGTGAAGATCAACGCCTCGGTCGCGTCGGTCGCACCGCCCCTCGCTCCCGGTCCCCGGTCACCGTTGGTGACCAGCATCACACCCAGTTCGGGGGTGTTGCCCGGGAACGGTCCGAAGTCGAACACGTCGAGCACTCCCGTTCCACCAGGAGTGATACCCCCGAATGGGAGATCGCCCGTCACAGTGCCGAAGTACTGCTCGCCCAGCGGCGTGATCGTGAACGGATCACTGACATCACCAGGTCCTCCGAAGTAGAAGTCCTGGGTGACCACCTGTCCGTCGACGTTCGTGGCCAGGATGTCAGCACTGCTCATACCGATCTGTTCGCCGCACACATAGAACACGGTGTTCCCTGTGTTCGTTGCGTGCTCGACCAAGAAGAAGATCGATGCGGCCCCGTTGACGAAGTCGAGCGCCCAAACAGCCTGACGGCCGTCACTCACTTGATTGAGTGCGGGCAAAGACGCACCAAGATCTCGGTTCAGCAGGAGGGCGTCGACCTCCAGGGTGCCGTCGCCGTCAACGTCTGCCTGCAAGGTGAGCTGGTGACTCACGGGCAGCAGATGGCTCTGCTCCTCCCAAGTGTTGAACGCGAACGCCCAGAGGAACTCCGATTCACAGAAAGTCGGCGGCACGAAGAAGGTTGTTACACCCACGGCCCGCAGGTCCGGTGTCGGGCTCTGTGTGCCCTGGGCCCCACTCGGGATATCCGGGCTGAGAGCCACGATCGAGTAGGCATCGTTTTGTGCCGTACCCGCACCCTGGTTGTCGAGACCGATCAAGCCACCGGCTGCGAACGACATCGAGTCGGGCACAACGTTGGCTGCCTGTCGAGGCAGGATCTGCCATGCAAGGTGAATCGGGTGGTCCCCGTCGTCCAGCACCAGGTACCCGTCGAACTCGTTGATGGTGAGCGCGGCGCCATTGGCACCTTGAGAACCGGAGTTCATGAAGTTCCCCGGCAGCTCGCTTGCATCAATGTGCAGGGTGACGTCGAACAGGGTGTCACGCCCTAGGCCCGGCTTGACCGTCACGGATGACGGAGCATCGACTGAGATGGCACCGGAGGCGGCATCTTCGTCGAACCGGAACGTTGGCGTAATCGTGTACGTCCGCGGGGTGTTGTCGTAGTTGCGAATACGGACCGTCTTGGTGAGCGACATGTCGTATGCAACTTCGTGCATGCCAAAGCTCAGGGCACCTTGTGCAGTTGCGTCGTCCCATGCCGCGACCGGAGCCGCCAGGGCCCGGTCGGCCCGCACCTCACCGCCACCCAAGCGGGTGATCGGAGCAAGGTCTCCGGTGAACGCGGAGTTTCCGATCTCCGTCTCTCCGTTGTTCATGAGCCTCGCCTTGGTCTCAGCCGGCGTCAAGCCGTGGCCGATGGCATTGCCGTTGGCCTTACCCTTGGCAGTGGTCTTAGTTCCGCCCGTTCCGGACAGTACCAATGCCGCCGAACCGGCCACCATGGGCGCGGCACCAGATGTTCCACCAAAGGCGCTGGTCCCCGTGCCGGTACCGGCAACAGCAGAAACGCTGGCGCCGGGGGCACCGATCTCAGGCTTGATCATCTGATAGAAGTTCGAGGGTCCGCGCGACGAACTCCCAACAACGTTTCCGATCGCAGGGATCGTGAACGCCGGGTCGATAATGGCCGTGGTTCCGGACGTCTTCATCAGATTCGCCTCGGCCTGTCCAATCATGTAGCCGGGAATGGTGAACGGTCCGCCCGCGCCGAAGGCTCCGGTGAACGGTTCGCCTGGGCCGACCAGGCCAATGATTCCGGCGAGGCCGCCAGCGCGTTGGATGTTGAAGATCTTGATCGAGAAGTTGCAAGCACCTCGGTCGACCAGGACGATCTCTCCTGCAAAGGTTCCCGGCGGGTAAGGGGCATCGAGGGGATCGACGCTGTTTGGGTCCGACCCGAGCGAACATCCCAGTCCGCCAAACGCCACAGGTGCCGGGCCAATCACGTCGGCCGGCGGAACCGACCAGTCTTGGAACACCGCACCAACCCCGGCCGGGGCCGGAGCGGTTATCTCGATGCCCTGGACGGTTGCCGATGGCGTGTACGTCTGGGCGACCGACAAGGCAGTCGGTGCAGCCGCCGGTGTGCCGGTGATGTAGGGCTTATCGGCGCTATTACCCGCCGAGGCGACGGTGAGAACACCTGCCGCCGTGGCAGCGTCGACAACAAGCGCCAGATCGTCGTCGAACGGCTGGCCGTATACGGAACCGAGCGACATGTTGATGATGTCGACCCGGTCCTTCAGCTTGCCGTCGCCGTTGGGATCGACTGCGAACTCCATGCCCTGAATCAGAGCGATACCCGAGCATGAGCTGGCAATGGACGAACAGACCTTGACGGCGTACAGGTCGACGCCGGGAGCCACCCCGTTGACGCCGCCGATGATGTCGGCCACGTGGGTGCCGTGCCCGTCGCCAAACGTCGGCTTGTCGAGTGGGTCTGGATCCGGCAACTCATCTGCCGGGTCATCGTCGGTGCCGGGCCAAAGATCCCCGACGAAGTCATACCCGCCTACCACTTTGGCGGTCGGGAACGTGCCGGGCTCGATGACGTTCGGATCGTCTGCGTCATAGTCAGCGGCGCCCGTTCCACCAAGATCCTCGTGGTAGTAGTCGATGCCACTGTCCAACACGGCCACTTTGATACCCGATCCATCGACGCCATTGACCTGGACGGCACCAGCTCCGATGTAGGGCACGGTCTCGCTGAGGTCCATCTCATAGTCGCCGACAGGCGCCACCCGGGCGACCTCGTCGTCGGCGGCGATGGCCGCCAAAGCGGACCCATCTACCTCGAGGAAGACTGCATTTGCCACCCGCTGGACGGATGCCAGGCTACGAGCATCGAAGCTCCTGTTCATCCGGTCGGCGAACCTGTCTTGGCGCGCGACGAGAGCCCTCACGAACCGAGCCTGGGCCGAACCCGACGAGATGCCGGATTCAACAAGCGAATCTCCGGTGAGGTGCACAATCACCCGCTGGTCGCCTTCGACGCCCACCAGGCTCGGAGCTAACGCCAGGCCGACACCATCGACACTGATCGGTGCGTCGAGTTTCAGATCTGCTACCGAAGCCGGTACCTCACGATCGAAGCGATCGGGAGCATCGTCAGCGGCGGCCGGGAGGCCGAGGGCTGCAATCATGGACAAAGCTGCAACGAGGACGAGAAAACGTCTCAAGGTCTTTCCTCCGAATCAAGACCCGCCAGCGCGCGAGTCGATGGAGGCAGACTATCGGATTCGACCAAGCGCTCCAAGCGTTCTCGAGTGGACGCCGAACGCGAGAATCGATGTGCTAGGTGTTGCGGCGATCGATCTCGTAGACGGAGCCGGGCTGCCGCTTGGCGTATTCCTTCATCTCCGAGGCCACCGCCGAAGCCTCCCATTGATTGGAGATATCGCGGTCCTTGGTGCTGACCACTCCAAGCGAAATCGAGGTGTGCGGAAAGGCATGACGCTCACCACGGCGGTCGGTCACCTCGATGTAACCGCGCAACACGTCACCCGTGTCGTAGAAATCGAGAATGCCCTCGTCGAAGGTGCGGATCAGGGTCTTGCAGAAGTCCTCCACTTTGTCGGGGTCGACGATTGCCACGAAGTCGTCCCCGCCGACATGGCCGACGAACGCCTCGGGGTCGTCGAGGCCGGCCTGAGACTCGAGCATGACATGGGCGGTGAACTTGATGACGCCGTCGCCGCGCATGAAGCCGTAGTGGTCGTTGAAGGCCTTGAAGTTATCGAGGTCGGCGTGGACGAGGGCATAAGGATCTCCGCTCTCGGTACGGCGCTCCAGTTCCTGCGTGATGCGGAAGTTGCCGGGCAGGCCGGTGAGCGGTGATAGGTCCCGCATCGCCTTGGCGCGCTGCAGGACGGTGCGCACCCGGACCATGAGCTCGTCGAGTTCGAATGGCTTGGAGATGTAGTCGTCGGCGCCCAGCTCGAGCCCGCGAATGCGGTCCTGGGGAAGCGCTTTGGCCGTGAGGACGATGACGGGAACGTTGGCGCTGACGGGGTGGGCGCGCATCCGGCGTAGGACGGCCAGGCCGTCCATCTCGGGCATCATGATGTCGAGAATGACGAGGTCGGGGGCATCTTTGGTGATGGCGGCCAGGGCCGCCTTGCCGTCGATCGCCGAGGAGACTTCATACCCTTCGAGCTGCAGGTTCACCGACACGAACTGAACAATGTCCGGGTCGTCGTCGGCAATGAATATATGTTCGCTCATCGGCTCTAGTCCTTGAGGGCCGCTCGCAACGCAGCCACAGCTTCGACGGGATCAGGCTGCCCAAAGATGGCAGAGCCGGCAACGAATATGTCGGCGCCGGCGGCTCTTGCGAGCCTGCCAGTTTCGGGCGTAATGCCCCCGTCGATCTGTATATCGGCGGCAAGACCCTCGGCATCAATGGTTTCTCGTGCCCTCTCCACCTTCCTCAGGACATCGGGAATGAAGGATTGTCCCCCAAAACCTGGATAAACCGACATCACGAGCAGATTGTCCACCAGCGGGAGAAAGGGCTCGACGGCGGCGAATGGCGTCGGAGGGTTGAGGGTCAGCCCGAACTTGAGCCCCGCCGCCCGTGCCTGTTCGGCCATCGAACTCGGATCCGGTGCCACTTCGATGTGAACCGTCACCATGTCGCACCCGGCAGCTTTGAAGTGGGGAAAGAAGAATGCCGGATTGGTCATCATGAGATGAGTGTCGAACCAGAGTCCGGTCTTCGGTCGCAAGTCTTCGATGACGCTCAGCCCAAACGAGATGTTGGGTACGAAATGGCCGTCCATCACGTCGACATGGAGACCGTCAACCACTTCTTCAACCCGGCCCACCTGATCGGCGAGTTGAGCGAAATCGGCAGCGAGGAGGGAGGGGTAGATGCGGGCAGCCATGCCCGGGGAGCCTACCGCCACTTCCAGTGGGCAATACGACCGGTGGTCATGGGCGCACCAGGCTGATGAACATTCCGTCGCTGCCGTTGAGGTGCGGCCCGAGCAGCCAGCCCTGCCCGGCCGGACGGCCCGGCAGGCCGTGGGGTGGTTCGGCACGGCGGCCGGCGACGAGCTCAGTGGTCTCCTCAGGAAACACCGTACACGCCGCATATATGACCCAGCCATCCGGCTTGACCAGCTTGAGCGCGGCATCGAGCAGCCTCCCCTGAAGGGCGGAGGCACGCCCCGGGCTGTCCGGCGTGAGCCGGTGGCGGATTTCGGGGCGCCGCCGCAGGGTTCCGAGGCCGGTGCAGGGCGCGTCCAGGAGCACCCGGTCGAAGCTGCGGGCTTGGAAGGGTGGCTCGGTACCGTCCGCCACGATCCAGGCGATTTCGGCACCGTGCCGCTGCAAGCGTCGCCGGCCCGAAGCCACCCGTCGCCGATTTCGATCGGCCGCAATCAGCAGGCCCGTGCCGGCAAGCTGATCGAACAGGTGGAGCGTCTTGCCTCCCGGGGCAGCGGCCATGTCGAGAACGGTCATGCCCATCTCGATGCCGACCGCCAGGCCGACTGCCACCGAGGAAGGGTCCATCAACACCGAGCCGGCGGGATCATCGGCCACTGTGATGGCGCCGGCAATTCCGGGAATCGGCGTCCCCGATCTCTCCGTGGGTGATCGGAGCCGAGCGGTGCGGGCGGCGGGCGATAACGAAGCCGCCAGGAAGCCACCGGCCTCTAGCTCTCCCCAGGCCGCGGCCAGCCGCTGATAGATCCAGGGGTCGACTCCAAGCTCGAGGGCCCGGCCGGCTGCACCCTCCGGCAGGTTCTCGTCCCGGGTCTGCACATTACGAAGCACCGCGTTGACGAAGCCGCCAGCCGGTTTTCCAAACCCGGCCGCAGCCGACTCAACCGCCTCGTTGACGGCCGCGTGCTGAGCTCCCTCACCGAACCGAAGCTCCCAGGCACCGATGCGGAGTATGTCGGTCAGGCCGGGCTGGATGTCGGCCAGCGGACGGTGGGAAGCGGCGGCCAGGAGGCGGTCCACCCGAAGCAGATGGCGGATGGTTCCGTATACCAGCCGACGCACCAGCCGCTCG
Organism: uncultured Acidimicrobiaceae bacterium; assembly: GCA_947259275.1. Lineage (GTDB taxonomy): Bacteria > Actinomycetota > Acidimicrobiia > Spongiisociales > SHLN01 > SHLN01. The sequence continues at coordinate 24,913 of CAMYMH010000041.1, forward strand.
TCCGGATCGTTCCCCAACCCGGACAAGACGACGTTCGAATAGGCACCGGCGCGAAGCACCCGGCCGAGCAGGACGGCCGCCTCGGCGCGCGGACTGCGCGTCAATCCCAGTGAAAGGCTCCCCGGTGACCCCGTCCCCACTCAGCGGCCGGCATGCGGGACTTCCCGGCCGCCTGGACCTCGACCAGTTCCAGGGTCCCGCTCGGCGTTCCCACCACCGGCGCACCGGCGTCGAGCCGGGATTCTCCCGCTGCAATCTCCAGGTCCTCCCGCAGACGCGCTTCCCATATTTTGAGGCGATCCCCATCGACGGTTCCCCACGCTCCCGGGTTGGGATTGAAGGCCCGAACCGCTCGCAGGCACATCTCGGCCGGCATCGTGCGCGGATCGATCCGGGCCTCCTGGCTGGTCAGCTTGGGGGCAATGGTTACCCCGCCCTCGGCCTGAGGGGTGAAGGCGGCGCTGCCATCGAGAATGCTTCCCAGCACCTCGGTGAGAAGGTCGGCTCCCAGCCCGGCCAGCCGGGCGGTCAGAGTGCCGGTGGTCTCCCCCGGTTCGATGTCGACCGAACGGCCGGCGATGATCGGGCCGGTGTCCATCCCGGCATCCAACGCCATGATGTCAACACCGGTCGTGGTATCACCGGCCAGGATGGCACGGGCGACCGGAGCAGCTCCCCGCCAGCGAGGAAGCCGTGAGAAGTGCACGTTTACGAAGCCGTGCGCGGGGATGGCCAGCATGTCGGCGGGGAGAATCTGTCCGTAGGCGACCACCACCGCCAGGTCGAGGCCGGCCAGCAAGTCGGTGACCTCCATTGCCTGGTGCGGCTGCTCGATCCGCAGCCCCCAGGCCTCGGCGGCCGCTTTCACCGGCGAAGGCTGGGGCGTGCCCGATCGGCCGCGCGCCCGGTCGGGCCGGGTAACCACCACCTCGATACTCATGGCGGCCGCCAGGGCGGCCAGCGACGGCACTGCCGCCGCCGGCGTCCCGAAAAAAGCGGCCCGCCCCGACATCACTCAGGCCGGGCGATTCCGAGCGCCTCAGCCCGCAGGTCGCGCAGGGCGGCCTTCCGGGTGCTCTTGTCCAGCCGTTCCAGAAGCAAGCTTCCGCCCAAGTGATCGAATTCGTGCTGGAGCATTCGACCCATCAGCTCGTCGCCCTCGATCTCGCGAGGTATGCCGTCGGCGTCGACGCCTTTGAGCCGAGCATAGGCGGGTCGCACAATCGGCCAGAAACGTTCCGGCACCGACAGGCAGCCTTCGTCGAACTCCCACTCGCCGGAGGTTTCGACCAGCTCCGGATTGATCAGGTGGCCGGGACCCTCCCCGACGTCGTAGACGAACAGCTGCTTGGAAACGCCGATCTGAGGTGCCGCCAGACCAACGCCGGGAGCGGCGTACATGGTCTCGAGCATATCCTCCACCAGCCGGGCCAGGGCATCGTCGAACGCCTCAACCGGATCGGCGGCGGTGTTGAGGACTGCGTCGCCAAACGTTCTGATCGGGAAAACTGCCATGACGGGAAAGCGTACTCCGGGCCCTCACGAGACGGCTCCCTTACCGCCAAGCCCTAGAGCTCCAGCGGGTCGACGTCGATCCGCACCCGGGTTCCCTGGTCGCGCCAGCCGTGAACCAGCCGCCGCAGGCCGATCCGGAACGGCCGCAGGTCGCTTCCCTGCACCAGCCAGCGGTATCGTCCGGATCGGTCGGCGGGGCCGAATACTTCGGCTCGATCGGCGGCCAGTTCCCGGATTTCGGCGTCGGCGGCCCCGGTGGAGTCCAGCTCGATGACCAGCACTTGCCCGCTGGGTGGCAGGCGAGTCTCAGCACGCTGGTTGATGGTCATCGCGAGAAACTTGAGCGGATCCCCGCGGCGGAGTGCTGTCACCACCGGATCGTCTGGCCGGCCGGTCTGGACCATGCAGCGTCGGCCCGACCCCGAGTCCACGGTCTCAGCCACCCGGGCCAGGAGACGGAGCGCGTCCTCGGCGGCCCGATAGTTGGGAGCATGGATGAGGCCGTCGGCATCGACCACCACCGCCAAATCGGCACCGGATACATCGGGAAGGTCTCGTTCGGTTCCGACCCAGACCGGGGCGGCTGATCCCACCGCCCCCACCGGCACCGCCAGTGCGAGACGCTCGGCGATCCGCTCGACGCCGGCTCCGAGCGGCTCGAAGGTGCGGCCACCGCACTCGAGGCACGGTCCCAGGTGTGCACCGCAGCGGCTGCAGGCCTGCGCCCGATCGGCCCGGGCATCGCACTGGGCACAAGAACGAACCCGGCGGCAATGCGTACAGCGATAAGCGGGTGCGTAGCCCCGGCGGTGGGTGAACACGAACCCTCGCCCACCCCGCTCGGCCACCGCCCGAATCGCCGCCATTGAGCGAGCAGCCAGGTAGCCACTTCCGGGTGGCTCCTCGTTTCTGTCCACCACCTCGACCAGCGGCCAGCTGCGGGTCCCCGCTTTGCGCACCACCGGCATTCCGGAGGCAATGGTCTCAGTGGTGGGGACCGGCCCCAGCAAGACCAGCCCGAACCGCTCGACTGCGGCCCGGCGGCGCAGAACCTCGCGGGCATGAATGGTCGGGGAGCTCTTCTCCTTCATGCCTCTGCGGGCCTCCCCCACCATCATCGCCAAGCCGAGATCGGCGACCGGCCAGAACGCCACCTCCCGAGTTCCGACCACGATGTGGCCCGGGTGGCGGACGACTCGACTCCAGGCTGCCGTCACCGCCTTTGCCGCCGTCGCCGAGGCGGCTCGGACGAGGCGCCCGGGAAACTCCGGCTGGAGCCGGTCGGCCAGAGAATTCATCTCCGAAACGGTCGGCATCACTACTAAGACCGACCTTCCCGCCTCCAGCAGCGGCCGGGCCAGCCCGGAGACCGCCTCATCCCAGGGCTTGCGACCGAGCAGGAAGTGTGATCGCCCATGTTGGTGTCCGGCCAGGAGGTCAGTGAGCTCTGGCAGCGGCGACACTTGTGTGCTGACGATGTCCGGGAGGGCCGCAGCCCGGGGACTCCCGGGAAGATTAGGAGGGGCCGCCTTGGCCAGCACCACCGCCAGCGGGGCGACGTAGTGCACCGCGATCGCCCGGAGCGTCTCGAGCAGCCGGGGGTGGAAGACGGGCTGGCCGGCGGAAGCCCGGATAACCTGCTTGAGGCTCTCGGTGTCTCCGGCCCGCAATCCGATTACGTAGCCGCGCACCCGGCGGCCCCCGAGTGGAACTCGCACGATCGACCCGACCGAGAGACTCATGTCGGGTGGAATGGCATAGCTGAAACCGTCGTCGACGGCGAAGCTGGGCACCGCCGGAACCACCTGAGCGACGGTTGGGCCGGAGTCGGCCGGGGTCATATGAGGGTGGAAATGATGTCAGTCCTGCTGGGCCCGAAGCTCGACCAGCAGGTCCCAGAGCCGGTGGGCCACCTCCGCCTTCGAGACCAGCGGCCACGGATCGATCGTGCCGTCCGGCATGATGATGGTCACCTGATTGGTGGCGGTGCCAAACCCCGAGCCGGTTGCCAGCACATCATTGGCAACCAGCACGTCGACCCCCTTGGATTGGGCCTTGGCAACGGCTCGCTCGAGCGATCCGGTCTCGGCCGCGAATCCGACCACGATGGCGCCCTGGTTGCGCTCGATCACGCCGGCCAGAACATCGGGTGCCGGTTCCAATTCGATCACGGGTGGTCCGTCGGCCCGGGACAGCTTGGTCGAATGCGCTACCACCGGACGGAAATCGGCCACCGCTGCTGCCATGACAATCACGTCCTGGTGGGGGGCCCGTTCCCACACGGTCTCGGCCATCTCCGCCGCGGTCTCCACATCTACCACCTCGCCGGCGAAATCCGGCGGCGTCATTGTGGTTACCAGAGTGACCTGGGCGCCTCGCGATGCGGCGTCGACCGCGATTTCGTTGCCCATCCTTCCCGAGGATCGGTTGCCGATGTATCGCACCGGGTCGATGGGCTCGCGGGTGCCGCCGGCGGTTACCAGCACCGTCCAGCCCGCCAGATCATTCATGTTCGAGCAGTTTCTCCACAACTGCCAGTATGGCTTCTGGCTCGGACATTCTGCCGGTACCGACGTCGCCGCCCGCCAGCTCACCGGTATCGGGTCCAACGATCTCGTGCCCGTCTTCCCGGAGCCGATGAATGTTTCGCTGAGTGGCCGGATGCTCCCACATCTCGGTATGCATCGCCGGGGCAATCACCACCGGCACCCGAGTCGCCAGCAGCGTATTAGTGAGAAGGTCGTCGGCCAGCCCGTTGGCAAGGTGGCCGATGAGGTTGGTGGTGGCGGGCGCCACCACGATCAGCTCGGCCCAGTCGGCCAGATCGGTGTGCGGAGACACGCTCGAGCCGTCGAACAGATCCCGCTCTACGGGATGCCCGGTTATCGCCGCGAACGTTTGGCGCCCTACGAACCGCTCGGCGGCCTTGGTCATAATCACCCGTACGTCGGCGCCTGCCTCACCGAGACGGCGTGCCAGGTAGGCGGACTTGTAGGCGGCTATCCCCCCGGTGACGCCGAGCAGGATGTGCCGGCCGGACAGCATGAACGGAGCCCCTACTCCTCGGTGGCTATGTCGACCTCGACCTTGCCTTCCGCAATCTCCTCGAGCGAGATCGAAAGCGGCTTGCGTGACAGGGAGGTCACTTGCGGCGGCGCGTAAGTGCCGAGGCCCTCCCCAAGCTGGTTGAAATAGGCGTTGATTTGGCGGGCGCGACGTGCCGCCAGCACCACCAGGGTGAACCGGTTGCCTGCCTTGTCGAGGACGGCCTCAATCGGCGGATTGATCATTCTGGGAACCTTCCGAATGTGCGAGTACAGATAGTAGCCCGGCCACGGCATCACTGAGGACGTCATTGACCACCCGATGGTCGAACTCATCCGCCAGCGCCATCTCGACTCGGGCCCGCTCGATCCGGGCTTCGATGTCGCGAGTATCTCCCCGCTGGGCCAGCCTGGTCTCGAGCTCTTCAAGCGAGGGTGGCTCGATGAAGATGAAGACTGCCTCGGGGTTGCGTTCCTTCACCTGCATGGCCCCCTGGACCTCGACCTCGAGCACCACGTCGACCCCGGCCGCCAGCTCGGCCTCGACCGGCGCCCGGGGGGTGCCGTAGCGCTGATCCGAAAACTGGGCCCATTCGAGAAACCGCTCCTCCTCGGCCCAGCGGGTGAACTCGTCCTCCGGCAGAAAGATGTAATCGTGCCCATCCACCTCGCCGGGACGAGCCGGCCGGGTGGTAGCACTGACGGATAGGTAGAAGGGCCAGCGCCCGATCAGCTCTCGAATCAACGTGTCTTTTCCGACGCCGGACGGCCCGGCCACCACGAAGAGACGCCCCGGCGCCGTCTCAGGTGAGTTGGTCGAGGAGGGCTTGTCGTTGTCGGTCATTGAGCCCGCGAATACGTCGATTGTCGGCGATCCCGATTTCGGCCATGATGCGCCCCGCCTTGACCTTGCCGACGCCGGGGAGGGAGGCTACCAGTGAGTAGACCTTCATACCGGCGACCAGCTCATCTTCGTCGGCCCGCTCGAACAACCGGGGCAGCGTCAGACTGCCGGTTTTGAGCAGCTCCTTGAGCTCGGCACGCAGCCGCCGGGCGGCCGCCGCCTTCGCCAGGGCCGCCGCCCGCTGTTCGGGACTCGATTCTGGGACTCCCATGACTGTCTCTCCCGCGGTTCGGCTCACGACTCTACTGCCTCGGCGATGGCCGCCGCCGCCGCCGCCGGGTCATCGGCTCCGGTGATGGGGCGTCCGATGACCAGAAAGTCGGCGCCCCGGGCGACTGCTTCGGCCGGGGTCATGGTCCTCTCCTGGTCCGCGGCCGGCGTACCGGATGGTCGGATGCCCGGCGTGACCTTCACGAGCTTGGGCGCCACCTGGGAAACCACGCCCAGCTCGCGCGCCGAGCAAATCACCCCCTCACATCCGGCCTCATCGGCACTCCGGGTGAGCCGCGAGGTCAGTTTTCCGGGGCTGCTGCCGGGCGCAACTCGCTCGACATCTCCGTCTCCCAGGCTGGTCAGGACCGTGACCGCCAGAATGCCGCTGCCCGTCGCAGCGGCGGTGGTGCCGGCAACGGCTCCCTCCAGCATGGCCACGCCGCCGGCGGCATGGGCGGTGATCCAGCGCGCTCCCAGGGCGGCCAGCCGCTGGGCGGCCCGCTCAACCTGGCTCGGGATATCGTGCAGTTTGGCGTCGGCAAACACCGGTTTGCCGACCTCGGCAACTGCCGCCACGGTGGCCGGACCGGGGCCGAACAGTAAACCGAGGCCAACCTTGAATCCGCCAACGTGGGGGGAAACCGCCCGAGCCAGCCGGACCGCCTCCTCGGCGGTCGGCACATCGAGCGCCACCAGGATGCGATCGCTCATTCGGAATGGGCTCCGCCGGTGAGTTCCGCCAGCTCTCGCACCCGGTTGCTCCGACACCAGGCATCCACTTGACGAAGGATCCGCTTGCCCACCCGGGGTTCAGCGAAATGAGCAGTTCCAACCGCGACCGCGCTGGCACCTGCCAGGAAGTACTCGATGACGTCTTCACCGGTGCTGATGCCACCGCACCCGACGATCGGGACGTCGAGCGCGGCTGCAACCTCCCACACACAACGCAAGGCCAGCGGCTTGATCGGTTTGCCGGAATACCCGCCGACCATGCCCGACAGCGTCGGTTTGCGGGTGTCCAGATCGATTCCCAAGCCCCACGCGGTGTTGGTCAGCACGAGGAAGTCGGCACCTGCCTCGGTGGCCGCTCTGGCAACGGCCACGATGTCCTCGCTGTTCGGCGAGAGTTTGGCGCCGACGGGCAGGTCGGTCGAGTCCCGCACCGCCGTGATGACCCGGCCGGCGGCGGCGGGGTCGAGAGCGAACATGGTTCCTTCCTCGAGGTTCGGGCAGGAGAGGTTCACCTCGATCGCCACCACGCCGGAGGCGGTCAGCCCCTTCGCAACCAGGGCGTACTCGGCGGCGCTGGTTCCGACGGCCGACCCCCACACCGGAACCGGCAGCGAGGAGAGATCGGGCATCGAGCTTCGCCAGGCATCGATTCCGGGGTTCTGAATCCCAATCCCGTTGAGCATCCCGCCGCCGGCCGGCGCCAGCCGGGGCGGAGGACGGCCGGGCCAGGGCTCGTGGCTCACCGACTTGGCCACTGCGGCTCCGTACTCGCTTAGGGCGTCCACATCGGCGAAGTCGTATACCGAGCCAACCGTGCCGGCGGCAGCTATCAGAGGCGAGCGAAGTGGGAGTCTGCCGAGGGAGACCTTCATCTCAGTCATGCGTGGTACTCCTGGAGGCTCTTGACGTCGACGATACCTTCGATTCCCTGCCGCAGGCTCTCGACCATGGCGCGACCCCCTGCCACGGTGGTTACGCACGGGATGCCTGCCCGGGTGGAAGCGATTCGTATCAGCCGGCCATCGGTGTGAGCCCGGCGCCCCCGCGGCGTGTTGATCACCAGGTCGACTTTGCCTTCGCTGATGAGACGCACCGGATCCCACGGTCCCTCCCCCACCTTGTCGACCGACGCGGCCGGTAAGCCCCGCTCACCCAGGTAGGCAGCCGTACCGGTGGTCGCCAGCAAGCGGAGGCCGGCTTGGTGGGCAATCCGGGCAATTGTCTCACCGGCGTCCTTGTCCCGGTCGGCGAAGGACAAGAACACCGTACCGGAGACGGGAAGGCCGCGTCCGGCTGCCACCTGCGCCTTGCCGTAGGCATGGGCGGGGTCCGGGCCGATGCCCATTACCTCGCCGGTCGCCCGCATCTCGGGACCCAGCACCACGTCTTCGCCGGGGAAGCGATCCCACGGCATCACGGCCTCCTTGACGGCCACAAAGCTCCGGACCGGCGGATCGGCCAGCACCCCGGCGCCACGGAGCTCGGCCAGCGACTCACCGAGCATCACCCGGGTGGCGATGCCGGCCATCGGCACTCCGGTCGCCTTCGAAAGAAACGGTACGGTGCGCGAGCCGCGCGGGTTGGCCTCCAAAACGAACACCTCGGAGCCCCGAACCGCGAACTGCAGATTGATGAGGCCCCGCACCTCGAGGCCCTCGGCGAGCTCGGCAGTGTGGCGGAGGATGGTCTGCTGGGCGTCATCCGAGATGGTGGGGGGCGGCACCACGCAGGCAGAGTCACCGGAGTGGACCCCGGCCTCTTCGACATGCTCCATGATTCCACCCACGTACAGCTCGTGGCCGTCATAGATGGCATCGACGTCTACTTCGATGGCAGATTCTAGGAATCGATCGATGAGCACCGGCGCCTCAGACAGGTCCACTCCCATCCCGGGCCCGGTCAGCTCTCGAAGGTAGTCGGCGAGCTCTTCGACACCGTACAGCACCCGCATGGCCCGACCACCCAGCACGTACGATGGTCGGACCAGCACCGGGAGCCCAATCCGGTCGACTACCTCCTCCGCTTCGGCGAGCGAGCGGGCGGTGCCGTTGGGAGGCTGTGCGATTCCGAGACGCGTACAGAGCGCCGAGAACTGCTCCCGATCCTCCGCCCGGGCAATGGCGGCAGGCGCCGTTCCGGCGATCGGGACCCCGGCCGCCTCGAGAGCCGCAGCCAGGTTGAGCGGCGTCTGGCCGCCCAGCTGGACGATGACCGCCCGCGGATCCTCTTTCTCCACCACCTCGAGCACGTCCTCAACCGTGAGCGGCTCGAAGTACAAGCGAGTCGAGGTGTCGTAGTCGGTCGAGACCGTTTCCGGGTTGCAGTTGATCATCACGGTCTCATAACCGGCGTCCTGCAAAGCGAACGAGGCATGCACACAGCAGTAGTCGAATTCGATGCCCTGGCCGATGCGGTTGGGCCCGGAGCCGAGGACGATGACCGTTTCGGTCCCGGGAGGCGGGGTCTCGTTCTCTTCTTCGTAGCTGGAGTAGAAGTAGGGGGTCTCGGCCTCGAACTCGGCAGCGCAGGTGTCGACCGTTTTGAAGGCAGCCGTCATCCCGGCCGCCCGTCTCAAGGCCCGCACCTCGGCCTCGGTCGACTGATGAAGATAGGCAAGTTGCCGGTCTGAAAAGCCCATCCGCTTGGCCCGGCGCAACAGCGGTTGGGTGAGCGGCGACACTTCCAGCTCACGCCGCAGGTCGACGAGTTGCTCGATCTGATCGAGGAACCAGGTGTCGATCCCGGTGGCAGCCCCCAGATCAACAGCATCGGCACCTCGCCGCAGCGCCTCTCCCACCTGGAAGATCCGGTCAGGGGTCGGCACCCGGGCGGCGTCGACCAGCTCAGCTACCGACATCGTCCGGTACCCCAGTTCACCAGCATCGGCGTTGAGCCCGGCCCGGCCGATCTCGAGACTGCGGAGAGCCTTCTGGAGGGCTTCCGGGAAGGTTCGTCCGATCGCCATGGCTTCCCCAACGCTCTGCATGGCGGTGGTGAGCGCCGAGCCGGTGTGCGGGAACTTGGCGAAGTCGAACCGGGGCGCCTTGACGACGACGTAGTCGAGAGCCGGCTCGAAACTGGCCGGCGTAGCGCCGGTGATGTCGTTGGTGATCTCGTCGAGCGTATATCCGACCGCCAGCAACGCCGCGATCTTGGCGATGGGAAAGCCGGTCGCCTTGGAGGCCAGCGCCGACGATCGCGAGACCCGGGGGTTCATCTCGATGATGACCCGCCGACCGGAGGCGGGATCGACCGCGAACTGGACATTTGAGCCGCCGGTCTCGACCCCGATGACGCGCAGACACTGGATGGCCTCGTTGCGCATCTCCTGGTACTCACGATCGGACAGGGTCTGCACCGGTGCCACTGTGATCGAGTCACCGGTATGCACCCCCATGGGGTCGAGGTTCTCGATTCCACAGATGATGACCGCGTTGTCGGCGCCGTCACGCATCACTTCGAGCTCGTACTCCTTCCAGCCGAGCAGCGACTCTTCGACCAACACCTCACCGATCAGAGAGGCGGCCAGGCCGTTCTCGACCAGGAGCCCGAGCTCGTCGGCGTCTGCCGCCACCCCGGTCCCTCCGCCTCCCAGGATGTACGAGGGGCGGATCATGATGGGGAATCCGTTCTCGGCGGCGAACAACTCGGCTTCGGCCCGCGAGCGAACATGGTGACCCCGGGCGGTGGCGATGCCGGCATCATCCATGGCGGCTTTGAACCGACCCCGGTCTTCCGCAGCCTCGATGGCGGCAATACCGGCCCCGATGACCTCAACGTCGTACTTCTCCAGGATGCCGCCCTGAGCCAGTTTGGTTGTGATGTTGAGCGCGGTCTGCCCACCCAGGGTCGGGATCAGCGCATCCGGGCGCTCCCGTTCGATGATGGCGGCCACCACCTCGGGAGTGAGCGGCTCTACGTAGGTGGCGTCGGCGAAGCTGGGATCGGTCATGATGGTGGCCGGGTTGGAGTTGACGAGCACCACCCGGTAGCCCTCGGCCTTGAGGGCCTTGGTGGCTTGTGAGCCCGAGTAGTCGAACTCACAGCCCTGGCCGATGACGATGGGCCCCGATCCGATCACCAGGATGCTGTCGAGATCGGCTCGCCTGGGCATCAGGCCAGCCCCATGGATTCGACAAACTGGTCGAAGAGATGAACCGCATCGTGCGGGCCGGGCGCGGCCTCGGGGTGGAACTGCACGCCAAACGCGGGAAGATCAAGAAAACGGAGGCCTTCGAGCGTGCCATCGTTGAGGTTCTGATGGGTGGCAGCGATCGCGCCGAAGTCGGAGCCCACCCGGGCCGGCAGGAGGTCGGGCCCCGGAACCCCCGACCGCGGGGGTGGCGCCTGGCCGGCCTGCGACCACAGATCGACCGCGAAACCATGGTTCTGGGACGTGATCGCCACCCGGCCGGTCTCGAGATTTCGGACCGGATGATTGCCGCCGTGGTGACCGAACGGGAGCTTGTAGGTACGGGCCCCGAGCGCCAGGCCGAGTATCTGGTGGCCGAGACAGATGCCGAATATGGGGACCCGGCCGAGTATGCCCCGGACTGCCTTGATGGTATCCACCAGCGGCTCCGGATCTCCCGGTCCGTTCGACAAAAAGACACCGTCGGGTGCCAGCTCGAGGATGGACCGGGCGGGCGTGGTCGCCGGAACCACGGTGACCGCCAGCCCGCGACTGGTCATCTGGGTGAGGATGTCACGCTTGATGCCCAGGTCGACGGCGACGATGCGGCCCCGCGTCGGGCCGTCGGGCGCCGCTTCATACGGGTCACGAGTGGTGACCGAGCCGACGAGATCTTGTCCCTGCATCGGCGCGGCCGACTCGGCCCGGGTCAGAATCTCGCCCTCATCGACACCGGCACCCATCGCCATCGGCATGGCTCCGCGGGCGCGCAGGTGCCGGGTGAGGCGACGGGTGTCAACTCCGGTCAGGGCCACCACGCCGGCCGCGGCCAGGTAATCAGATAGCTCGCCTTGTCCCCGCCAGCTGGAGGCTCGCCGGCTGAGCGACCGCACCACCACGCCGGCGCAATGCGGCGACGCGGCCTGATCATCGGCCGCAGTGACCCCGTAGTTCCCGATGTGCGGCGAGGTCATGACCACCACCTGGCCCGCATATGACGGGTCGGTGAACACCTCCTGGTAACCGGTCATGGTGGTGTTGAAGACGGCCTCGCCCGTGGCTACGCCGGCCGCTCCCACCGACTCGCCCTCGAATCGGGTGCCATCGGCGAGGATGAGGAGACCCCTCACGATCCGCCAAGCTGGTAGGTCACTGCGCCCTCGTGAATTGTCGCCCGCACCCGGCCTCGCATCGGCCGGCCGATGAACGGAGAGTTGGCCGACCGTGAGCGGAACTCGGTTGGGACCCACTCCAATGCCGGGTCAAACACGACCAGGTTGGCGGGACCGCCACCAGTGACGAGCCTCCCGTGGAGGTCGAAACCACCGAGGCGCGCCGGTGCCACCGACATCCGGTCGAAGAACGCCTCGAGCCTCAGCCCGAGCGCAGTGTTGACCGCGGCGGCGGCGGTCTCGAGCCCAATAACGCCAAAGGCCCCGGCCTCGAGCCCGGCTTCGACCGTCTCGCGTTTGGTGTGGGGGGCATGGTCGGTGGCCACCGCGTCGATTACCCCGTCGGCGAGGCCGGCCTGGACTGCCGTCACATCGGCTTGGGTCCGCAAGGGGGGCTTCATCTTGAATCGTGGATCGCGGTTCTTGAGCTCGGTGTGGTCGAAGGTGAGGTGATGGGGGGTCGCTTCGGCAGTTACGGCCAGACCCTCCTGCTTGGCTCCGGCGATGAGCTCGACGGCAGCTTCGGTACTGACGTGCTGTATGTGGAGGGCTGCTCCGGTTTCCCGGGCAACAATGAGATCGCGGACGATGATGAGCGATTCTGCCATCGCCGGCATGCCGGCCAGGCCGAGCAGGGCCGCCACTTCGCCGTGGTGCATCACCCCTCCCGCCGTGAGCGAGGCGTCCTCGGCGTGCTCTGAGATGACTGCTCCGGACTCGCCCAGCGCCTCAACGGCTGCCGACAGCAGACCGGCCGTCCTGATGCTGTCGCCGTCGTCGGTGAACCAGCGAACTCCGGCGGCCAGCATCCCTCCCAGGTCCGCCAGAGTTCTCCCGGCCCGTCCCGCGGTTACCGCGCCGGCCGTGCCAATCGTCACCGTCGAGATGTCCCGGCTGCGCTGCATGGCCGCTTCGGCCCGGGCGGCGGTATCGATCGCCGGAATGGTATTGGGCATGGCGAGGATTGCGGTATATCCCCCGGCGGCGGCGGCTGCGGCACCAGAACCCATGTCCTCCTTGTGGACCTGTCCCGGTTCGCGTAGGTGGGTGTGGAGGTCGACGAACCCGGGTCCAACCCAGCAGCCGGTGCAATCGATCACGTTTTCCGCGTCGAGGCCGGTGCCGACGGCATCGATCCGGCCCGCCCGCACCAAGACGTCGGCCTGCTCAACCCCGCGATCAGTGAGAACCCGCCCACCGGAGAGGAGCAAAGAGTCGCTCATGGGGTTGTCGCGCAAGACGCGCACGGCTTGCTGTAGGCTCGCTCCGGTCTCCACCTTCTCCACCTCGCCCGACTGAGCCGGTCGGCTGTCGCTCGCCGGGCTCCCGGGCCATGCTAACTACCTAGGTGTCGGCTTCGGTTGCTTCCTGCGGCCTCTCCTGACGCGCCAGCTCGGCAAGGACGCCGTTGACGAATCCGCCGCTCTGCTCAGTCGAGTAGCGCTTCGCCAGCTCGACGGCTTCGTTGATGATGGTCCCGACCGAGGTGCCGCGGTCGTGGCGCAGCTCGTAGAGGCCGATCCGAAGGATCGACCGGTCGATCGGAGCCATGCGAGCCACCCGCCAGTTCTGCGATACCGACTCGAGCACTTCGTCCAGCTCACTCATCTCGGCGGTCACCCCCGCCACAATGCGCCCGGAGCGGCCGCCGCCATGCTCCATCTCCCAACCGCTCGCTTGTGAGGGCCGTTGATCGGCCTCATACAGGGTCCGAAGGGCCTGCTCGCGTGCGGAACCCTTCATGTAGCTCGGGTCATGTACTCGCCGGTGCGGGTGTCGACCTTGACCACGTCGCCCGGTTCCACGAACAACGGCGCCTGGATCACGAGGCCGGTCTCGAGGGTGATTGGCTTGGTGGCTCCTGAGACCCGATCCCCTTTGACGCCCGGCTCGGCGGCAGTGACCGTCAGCTCAACCGAGGCTGGCAGATCAACCGAAATCGGCCGGCCGTCGTACATCGGCAAGAGGGCGATCATGCCCTCGCTCAGGTAGTCGGAAGCGTTGCCCACTGCTTCGGCGGGAAGGGAAAGCTGGCTGTAGGTCTGGTTGTCCATGAAGTGGAAACCGAGGTCGTCGCGATAGAGATACTGATGCTGGCGGCGGTCGATGATGGCACGCTCGACGTTCTCGTCGGGACGGAAGGTGCGCTCGACCACCCCGCCGCCGTCGAGGTTCTTCAGCTTCATCTTCACGAAGGCCTTGCCCTTGCCGGGCTTGGTGTGGGTGTGCTCGACGATCTGGAACAGGCCGTCGTCGAGGGCAAGGGCCTGGCCGGTTTTGAGGTCATTAGCTGATGGCATAGCCAGTAATTGTACGGAGCCTCGGTGGTTGGATTATCTCACCGGTGATTGAGAGGCCGCCGGCTACCAGCTGCCAGCTACCAGTAGGGGGCGGGTTCCCGTTACCCGTTGCCGGTTGCTCGTTGCCCGACGGAACCAGAGGGTTGGATGGCTGTGAGCGCTTCGAGGATGACGGGCTCGTCGACGGTTTGGACGATGGGATGTCCGATCGCCTCGAGTAGAACCATGCGGATTCCGCTCTGGTCGCGTTTTTTGTCGAGCCGGATCAAGGCGAGCATCTGATCGCGATCCAAATGGCCGGTCAACCGGACCGGCAACCCGAGGTCGGTGATGATGCTGCCCACCCGTGCCTCCTCGTCGAAGCCGGTCAGCTCCGCAGAAACCACCCCGGCGGCCACCATGCCGATGGCCACCGCCTCGCCGTGGCTGACACCGGATGCCACCTCGATGGCGTGACCGAGCGTGTGTCCGTAGTTCAGGAAGGCGCGCCGCCCTGACTCCCGGAAGTCCTCGGCGACGACACCCAACTTCACGGCAATGGCTCGGGTTACCACTTCTTCGATATCGGCTCCGAGCCCGTCGCGTTCCAGCAAGTCGACCAGCTCGGAGTCCCCGATCAGCCCGGCCTTCAATACCTCCGCCATCCCCTGGCTTCGTAAGTCGGCCGGGAGGGCGTCGAGCACGTCCAGGTCGATGACGATGCGGGTGGGATGTGCGAACACGCCGACCAGGTTCTTGCCGCCGACATTCACACCCGTCTTTCCCCCGATGGCCGCGTCGACTGCACCCAGCAACGTGGTCGAGCAGTAGACGGCCTCTATACCACGCAGATACGTGGCCGCCACGAACCCGCCAACATCGGTTACGGCTCCGCCGCCAACTGCCAGCACCGTGTCCTGGCGGGTCAGCCCGAGCCGGTTCAACTCCCGATATACGTGCTCAGCCGCCGCCAGCGTCTTGGCCGGTTCGCCGTCGGGCAGTTCGATCACGGCTGCGTCGACCGGGCCGTTCTGCAACGCCTGGTTGATCCGGCCGGCGATCGCGCTCGAGCCCGCCTGGCTGAGAATGGCGACCCGATGCCGGGACGGGCGAGGTGGGAGGATCTCGTCTTCGAGCACGCCCCGGCCGATGACAATCTCTGAGTCGCTCACAGCCACTGGCTCACCTCTACGGCCACTTCGGCGGGGGTGCGCCCATCGGTGCTCACGGAG
>CAMYMH010000041.1:40275-46568 GCA_947259275.1 uncultured Acidimicrobiaceae bacterium
ACGATCGCCGACTCGATGGCCCGGAACGCATCCTCACCCTCCCGTTCCCACAGGTCGGGGATGCTGGTACCGAGACGCTGCTGGACCATGAGATCCACGTCGTGGAACGGGAGCTCCGCCCCGACCGCAACCAGACGCCCAACAGTGGTCTTCCCGGAGCCCATCATTCCGACCAGCCAGAGGTTCACAACAGGCTCAGAACCGGGTCAGTCGCTTGCGGTAGTGGTCGACGGCCGCCACCAGATCTTCCACCGTGTCACCGCCGAACTTGCGTTGCAGTTCCTGGGCGAGAACGATGGCAACCATCTGCTCGGCGACAACTGCGGCGGCGGGAACCGCACACACGTCGGACCGCTCCCGAATCGCCTGCTCGGGCTGCTTGGACTCGACGTCGACGGTCTGGAGGGCGCGCATCAGGTTGGAAAGCGGCTTCATGGCCGCCCGCACCCGGATCACTCCCCCCATGCTGATCCCGCCTTCGATTCCCCCGGCGCGGTTGGTGTCGCGTACGAACTCGCCGTCGTAGTGAATCTCGTCGTGGGCCTCAGATCCGAGCCGACCGGCGCTGGCGAGGCCATCACCGATTTCGACGGCCTTGATGGCCTGAATCGACATGAGAGCTTCGGCCAGCCGGGCATCCAATCTCCGGTCGTAGTGGACATGGCTGCCGAGGCCGGGCATCACACCGTGCACCACGACTTCGACGACTCCACCAAGCGTGTCGCGATCTGCCTTGGCGGCTTCAATCGCCTCAATCATCTTCCCGGCGGCTTCGGCTCCAAACGCCCGGACCGGCGACTCGTCGATGGCGGGAAGGTCGGCCAGGGTCGGAAGGGGACCGTCCGGAGCCGTCACTCCACCGATGGCAACCACATGGCTCAACACGGTGATATCCACCTCTGCCAGCAAGGCCTTGGCCAGAGTGCCGGCCACGGTGCGGGCCGCCGTCTCGCGCGCCGAGGCTCGCTCCAGAATGTCCCTGGCGTCGTGGGTGTCGTATTTCTGCATGCCGGCCAGGTCGGCGTGGCCCGGTCGCGGTGCGGTAGCCGGGCGACCCGACTCCCCCGCATGCGGCGACATCTCGGCGCTCCACTTGCTCCACTCCGTGTTGCGGATCAGCACCGACACCGGCCCACCCAGCGTTTCACCGAACCGGACTCCGCCCAGGATCTCGAGTTCATCGCGCTCGAGCTTCATGCGGGGCCCGCGGCCAAACCCGAGCCGGCGGCGCGCCAGTTCGGCGCTGATGACCTCGGCGTCGACCTTTAGTCCGGCCGGGAGCCCTTCAACGATGGTGGTGAGGCCGGGGCCATGCGACTCCCCGGCGGTAAGGAACCGCAACATGGGCGAGATGGTAGGCGAGCAGGGGGCGCTGACGAAGCCCGGTCCCATCGGATCCCCATGAAGGAAACTACGACGGCCATGGCCGGGCGAAGCCCGGCCGGCTACTTGAGGATCTCTTCGCCGACTGCGAGGGCGAACGGGCTGTCCCCGAACAGGAAGGTGCCGCCGGTGTCGGTTAGCGTCACCACCTGATAGCTGCCGGCAAACGTTTCGCCCACCCCAACCGTGTAGTCGGTGCCTGCCACCCGGACCACCGCCTGGCGCGAGCCATCGCCGAGGGTGGTTATCGAGATGAGTGAGACCGGGGTGCCGGTGGGATCGAATCCGTCACCGCCCCCGTCACCGGTGTCGACTACTTCCTCGGTGATCAGCGGACGGAAGGGGTCGCGCGGCTGGCTGACCTGGAAATCGTCGATGAGGCGCATGCCGGGGAGGAGATCGAGCGGGCTCTCGCTGACGACTCCCGAATCGGCAAGCACCAGCGGCTCCGGGTCGGTTCCAGACGACGAACCGAGCAAGGATGGGGCCACCAGCAGCCACAGGGCGGCAACTGCCAGGCCCGCCAGCAGGATGAAGGCCGACGAATTCCCGAAATAGTCCCTCACCCGCAAGAGCCGGCTATCGCGGTACTCGAACTTCATCATGGCGTCGCCTCCTGGATTGCCCCGCTGAGGCCGCTCATCGAGAAAGCCGATGCGGTCAGGCTGGTGGAAAGCAGGTTGGTCCCGTCCTCGAGCACGCGGGACGTAATCGCGATCTGGTCGACCCGGACCAGACGTTCGAGATCCTCGAGCGCGAACAGGAAGCTCAGGACCTTGAAATACGGCGCCTCGAATGTCATCTGCAATTGGATTTCAACCAGCCCCGGAATGGCGCTTTCCGCCGGAAGCCCGGGACTGAACGTCAGGAGCTCGACATCGGTGTCCTCGGCGATCCGGTTGATGTCCTCGATCAGGGCGGCACCGTCGGGCGTCGCCGGGATCGAGGACTCAACTTCTGCGATACCAAGCAAGAAGTCACCTTCCCGGGCAGCCAGGGCCGCCAACTCGTTGCGCCGGCCCTCGAGGGTGGATTGCTCGAGTTGAGCCGCATCCCGTTGTTCATTGAAGTCGCTGATCTCGGTCGACTTGGGCGCCATGAACAGAAACCACCAGGCGGCGGTGATGATGAACAGCAATAGGGCACCCAGAATGAGACCGCGTCGCATCAGGGGATCTCCGGGATTCGGTCGAAGAAACGGGATGAGAGAGCACCCTCGGTCAAGCTGGTCGTCGAACCGAAGTTGATGGTCTCGGCCTCTCCGATGTTCGACTGGGTGATTCCCGTCGCCCAGGTTCCCACCACCCCCGGATAGCGATCGGAATCGAGTACCCGCAGCCAGGCAGCGACATCAGGACGCTCGAAGGCAACCCCGGAGAACGCCAGCTCGCCAATGCTGCTGGTCTCGGTGTCGGCCGGGTCGAGACGGTTGACCGTCCCCGAGTACGACGTGAGCCAGACCCGGTCCGGAATCAGCCGACCCAAGTCGTTGATCAGCCGGCCCCATGAGACGTCGTTGATCAGAGCGACACCGAGGGTTGCGACGGCCGCACCGAATTCATCGCTCGCGGCCTGAGCGTCGGCCAGGGAGTTGATCTCAACCTCGAGCGCCTGATTTACCTGCCGTTGCTCCTGTACCTCGGCTTCCGCGTCGTCGACCGCACCCTGCCGCCAGACCGTAATGACACCGAGTAGCAGGATGTAGATGAGGCCGAGCGCCAGCAATAGCAGCAGCTGCTGGCGCCCATCGGTCTGCCGCTTGCCTTCCTGGGGGATGAGATTGATGGTTCGCATCAGTCCTCCCACAACGCCAGGCCGACCGGCACCGGAATCACCGGCTGCATGGCGGAGATCTCGGCTTCGGAGAGCTTGCCGGTATTGAGGCCCTCGATCACCCGGGCCGGCTCAATGCGAGCGCCCAGCACATCGCCGAGTCGGTTCGCCAGGTGCGGGAGCCGGGCGCCGTTGCCGGAAACGATGATCCGGGCCAGATCAGGCTCCTCGCCTTGACTGAGATAGAAGTTCACCGAACCCCGCACCTCGTCGATGAACCGGTCGGCCTGGCGATCGAGGATGACTTGCGCCTCTGCCTCGAGCGGCGAGGCGTGCTCTTCTTCGACCGGGATGGACGGATCACCGGCGGCCGCCACCACTCCCCCGACGGGCGTCACACCAACCTGGCGTTTGAGCTCTTCGGCCTCGTCCCAGGTCAGATCAAGGCCCTCCACGAGCGATGAGGTGAAGTCCTCACCTCCCATCTGAAGCAGCCGGACGAAGCGCGGCTCGCCGGCCCTGACCAGAACCACCTGCGACACGCCCGAGCCAATGTCAACGACCGCGGTGACGGTATCGAGATCGAAGTCGCCGTAGAAAAGGGCGCGGATGAGACCGAAAGACTGCAGATCGATGGCGACGGGGATAACTCCCGCTGCGGTCACGGCACTCATCAGCGTGTCCACCATCTCCCGCTGAGCTGCGACCACGAGGATCGAGAGCATCGGCTCTCCGTCCGGAGTGGTGAACTCTTCGATCGGCACGAAGTCGAGGAAGGTCTCCTCCACCGGAATAGGTATGTACTCCTGCACCTGGAAGGGAAGGGCTTCAACCAGTTCGAGTTCGCTCATGCGGGGCACATCGACCTGCCGCACAATTACCCGCTGATTGGCCAGCCCGAGTACCACGCGTCGCTTGGGAAGCTTGGCTTGTTTCCACAGCCGCGATACCGCGTCGGTTACGGCGTGCGGGTCGACGATCTCCCCGGCCACGACCGCGCCCCGGTCGATGTCTACCTGACCGATTCTGCGAATGACCGGAGGCTGCTTCCCGACATCGAGGGCAACGGCACGCACACCGGTGGCTCCGATGTCCAGCCCCACGTTGACCGCCATTTACCACTCCGCCTCAAAGCACCAGCGTCCGTGCCTTGTAATTACAACAATGTTATTCGGCAGGTTACCAAATGAACTCACAAGCGCAAGTCAGGGAAAAGCGGTCAGACCCCGAGGTACCAATCGGATAATTCCTGGCCGATAACCAGCGCCGCGTAGGCGCCAGACACCATGGCGGGCCCGAACGGTATCTTGGCTTTTCGCCCGGCGCGGCGGGTGACGAGCAGGACGATGGCGATCACTCCGCCGGCCGCGATGCCGAGCGCGATGCCGGCGCCGAGGACTCCCCACGATTCGAATGTCAGAAACAACCCGAGGAAGAACGCCAGCTTCACGTCACCGAACCCGAATCCGCCGCGGGCCACCAGGGCGAGAACGAAGAACAGGCCGAAGTAGACCGCTCCCCCCGCCACTGCCCGCCCAAAGCCAGTGAGGTCTCCATCGATGAGGGCGCCGGCAAAGAGAAGCAACAGCCCGACGACGGTCCCCGGATAGAGAATCCGATTTGGGATTCGGTGGACATCGAGATCGGTAAGTACCAGCGTCAGGCTCACGCCGGCAAACCACAGGTAGGCGAGCAGCACCGGCTCGATGCCGATAACCAGGACGGCGGCGACGAACAGCCCGGCGGTGGCGGCCTCGACGATCGGATATCGAGCGCTGATCGGCTCACCGCAATCCCGACATCGGCCCCGCAGCAGCAGCCAAGACGCGATGGGGATGTTGTCGCGGTGGCGGATCGGGTGCTCACAGTTGGGACACGCCGAGGGCGGGGAGATGACCGACCGATCGTTGGGGACGCGGTGGGCCACCACGTTGACGAAGGAACCGAAGATCAGACCGAAGATGGCAGCGACGGCTACGGCCAGAGACGTTTCCATGCGGGACGGACCCTAGCGACTGTCGGAATTACCAGCTGTTCGAGGTCCAGGTGCCGACGGCAGGCGGTCCGGCGGCGCTGCAAGAACTGAAGGGATTGGTCGAGTGCCGTCCGTACTGGGTTCCCGCGTCCGAGCTTTCCCAGATGGCCATGTAATCTCCACCCGGAGTTACCGCCACGATGCAGACCGTCTGAGCGGTTGCATCCGTCGTCACGACTACCGGGTCGAAAGTGTTCACCGCCGGAGATGCCCCGGTCACATTGAACAGGCCGGGCTCAATGGCTGAGAGGAGATCCAGATCGGTGGTGAATTGCTGGGCACCCCCGGCGTAGTAGGCCTTTTCGGTGGTGAGCGCGTTGCGAAGATTGCTCTTGGCAGCTGAGTCCCGAGCTTCCTTGCGTTGCCCGAGAAAGGTGGGAATGGCGATGGCGACGAGAATCGCAACAATCAGCACCACGATCATGAGCTCGATGAGCGTGAATCCGCGGTCATTCTTTCTCGGCATGCCTGTCGCTCTCCTATGAAGTACAACCGGTGTTTCGGCCCCAATTGGGGGTCGCTTGAGGGAAAAGGAACGGTGATGGCCCACCGCCCACAGACCACTGTCGATACGGTCCTCGGTGGGCGGTTGGCGGTACACCACAAGAAGCGGGCCCCCCGAAGGGCCCGCTTCTTGTTTAGTTGTCGAGTTGGGTTACCAACCGGCGGTTGACCACCCCGCAGCCGACGGCTGCGTATCCGAGCAAGCCGCGGGAGCTACGGTTGCATGCTGGTAGTAGGTGGTTCCGAAGTTGGTTCCATCCCACACCGCAAAGTAGGTACCGCTGTCGCTCTGCTGCACGAGGCAGACAGAGACGCCATTCGTGGTGATGGTTGCCGTCACCGGGTCGGCGGCTCCGTCCGTACCGTTCGTCTTGAACAGGTTCGGCTCGATCGCGGCCAACGCGTCGATATCGGCAGTGAAGGCCTGGTTCACTGAGAAGTAAGCCTTCTCGGTGGCCAGGGCGTTGCGGACGTTGCTCTTAGCAGCGCTGTCCTGTGCATTCTTCCGCTGACCCAGGAAGGTGGGGATGGCAATGGCGACCAAAATGGCAATAATCAGCACCACGACCATCAGCTCGATGAGTGTGAAGCCCTCGTC
>CAMYMH010000042.1 GCA_947259275.1 uncultured Acidimicrobiaceae bacterium
CGGCGTATTGCCATCGTTCACCTTGGGGTGATCAAGCAGTTGCTGGATCGCGCCGGGGATGCTGTCCCCGTCGTTGGGATCCGAGTTCTGGTCCCCGGCGATGACGAAGCGGGCGTCTGCTGCCAGGCCCCCAAAGTTGCCGTTGTCGTCGTAGATGTAGCCGCTCCGGCCCGGGTGGATGTAGTCGGCCCAGAAGCGGATCTCGTCGTGGTTGCGGCGGCCGTTGAAGTCGACTCCTTCCGGGTAGAACGGCGGGTCGTCGAAAACCGGCGGTGTCGGGTGGCTCACCAGAAAATGCGTCGTCTTCCCGCCGTCGAGAATGGGGATGTCCCAATGGCTCTTCGACGAGAGCCGGAACACTTCGAGCTCCTCCGGTGAGTACCAGTCGGCCAGTCCGGGGAGATTCGGATCGTCAGGAAGCAGCGCTCCTGGCATGTCCTTCCATTTGAACAGTTGGAAGGTCCGGACGTTGTCGTAATCGATCGGGTACATCGACAGCACCGCCATGCCGAACTGGCCGGGGAAGAACCCAAAGCCGAAGGCGTCGTTGGGGCCGCCCACGCCGCCACTGTTGTCCAGGTCGAAGCCCGACGGTATCCCGGTGTTCGACGGTGCGATGAACGTGTACGGATAGACGATGGGAGCAGCGTCGCCGTGCGGTACCGAGAGGTAGTTGGTCTGGAAGTCCGCCAACGCCGCCGGGTCGAAGTCGAACTCGTTGATCAACAGAACGTCGGGTCTCACGCGCTGGATGATCTCAGCCACGGTGTCGGCCTGGGCGCTACCGGGGACCGCAAGCTCGGCACCGAGGTCGCCGGCATTGAAACGGTTGAGCGAGGCGTTGAACGTTGCGTACCGCACCTCTTCGTGAACTACCGGTCCCTTGGCTGAGGCCGCCGCCGGCAGCACTGCAAACGCAAGCGCGACTGCGGCACCCAGAGCAAATAGTCGTCTGACCTTCATATGTTTCTCCCGTTCTCGATCAAGGGCGGCCGGGCCGGACTGGCCCGGCCGCCCCTCGGGGTCCCTTGCTTCAGAGCGCTTTCACCGCGTTCATCCACGCCTTCTTGTAGTCCAGCACCGCGTTGGCGAACTCGCCGTTGGCGATGTTGGCCGTCGCGTCGGCAAAGTTGCCCTGCGCCTTGGCGATGTCCTTCGGGTCGCCGCCGCCGTTGATCGCGGCAGTGAGTGCCTGCTGCGCGAGCTGCTCGTCAGCGTCGAGGATCCCAGCAATGGCCGCCGACACGTCCACCGTCGCGACCTTCTCCAGCTCGACGACGGCCTGGTGCTCACGGTCGAAGACGTTGTTGCCATCCTTCGGGTCGAGGGCCTCGCCCTGCCACCAGTCCGGGTTCAAACTCTGGTCGATACGATCGATCGCCTTGCCGATGAACATGTCGTCGTTCTTGTCACCGGTCGGCAGCAACGCCGCTAGCTCGAGCTGGACCCGCTCCTTCTTCGCCCGGGCACTCATGTCAAGTCCGATCACGACCGGGTCGTGGTCCGACGAGCGGAACTCGTCCGGGTTGAACAGCAACGGCTGGTTGAAGTCGTTGTAGTCCAGACCCCGTGGTTCGTCGGCGTTGACGTGCCAGAAAGCGGCGCCGGTCACCTGGGACGTCATCGTCGGGCTCGACATGCCGTGGTCCAGGTAGCCGGACTGGCTGAAGAAGTTGAACGAGTACGCCCCGGCGCCGAAGCCGGAGCCGACGAAGGCCTCGATGAGGTCGGTGTACCCGCCGTTCTCCAGGGCGACGACCGGGTCCTCCTGGGCGTAGGCGTTCAGATCGCCGATGACCAGGAAGTCGCCATCCCCGCTGCCGGTCGGATCGCCGGCCAGGTGACTGACTATCGCTTTGGCGGCGTTGGTCCGGGTGACGTTGCAGTTGCCCTGCCCGTCGCCGATGTCGGGGTCACCCACGGCATTGCAGTTCGAGCCCTTCGACTTCAGGTGGTTGACCGCCACCGTGAAGACGGCCCCTGTCGCGTTCTCGACGAACGTCTGCGACAGCATCGGCCGATTCCGCGTGTCGTCGAACAGCGGATTGTCGCTGGAGTCGAGAATGTCAAACGCCCCAAGCGGGGTCACCGCCGCCGGCTTGTACAGCAGCGCCACCCGGATGGCGTCGCCACCTATCGCGCCTGTGGCGATGTACGCGTACGTCCCGGGCGCAGTGGCCGCGTTGAGCCCGGCCACCAGGTCGGCGGTGGGCACGTCGCCCGGGTGGTTCTCGATCTCCATCAGGCCGACGACCTCGGCATCCAGGTCGCTGATCGCGTCCACCAGCTTGGCTCGCTGCTGCCCGAATTCGAACGCGTTGTCGGCACCGCGGCAGCCCAGATTGCCCAACGGACCACAGATCGGGCCCGCGTTGTCCAGCGTGGTGAAGTAGTTCAGCACGTTGTATGCCGCCACCTCCATGGTGCCGCCGACGTTGGGAACGCCGGGCCGCACATTGACGCGGGTGAAGTTCACCGCCTGGGTCGGGTGTAGCTCGTAGCTGCCGAAACTGAAGCCCACATTGGCCTGGATCCCCGGCAAGGTGTCACCGGTCCGCAGCGTGCCACCGGCCCCGATGTAGGGCGGCAGCGGCAGCGGGTTCTGCACCGTACTGCCGTCGTCCAGCTGAATGCGGCTGCGGTCGTTCAGGGCCTGAAGCGCGTTCGCCGGCGCCCCCGGGGCCACGACGTTGGTCGGGTTGTCGAGAGGGCCGCCGACCGACAAGTCGACTTCGCCGAAACGACCCTGGTTGAAGTTGCCTGATGCGTAGAGGGTCTGGTTGATGGTGATCTCCATCCCCTCAACCCACTCCCAGTCACTGACAGCCGAAACCGGCAACGACCATGAAGCCGCCGCCGTGGTGCCCGTTGCGGGGCAGACCGTGACGCTGACAACGTTGTTGATCTCGGTGAGGCCGAAGAACTCGGCCACCGAGCCGCGGACTCGCACCGTGTCGCCGGGGTTGACCGAGCCGACCCCGTTGTTGAAGACGAAGATGCCCTCGGACGTGGTCCCGTCGCCGTCGAAGTCGCCGGTCTCCTCCTGCATGTAGAACCCGTCGAGCTGGTTGCTCGCCTCGAAGTCGCCGGTGACGATGCCCTCGATCTCGCGGATGCTGCCCACGTCAGGGCTGGAGAGCCCGTTGCCCTGGATGTCGTGGATGAGCGTGGCGCTGTCGCCGCAGTCCCCCAGCGGGTCGGTGGCGACGGTGATGGCCACGTTGACCGCGCCCGGTGTGTTCTCGGCCTCTCCGAGGGCCGGCGAGCCCGGGAAGCCGGGGAAGCCGAAGCCGTCGAAGTCGTTGCGGACCCAGTCGCCGGTGCTTTCGGTGTCGGTGCCGTCCGGGATGCGGGAGGCGCCGCCGGCGCCGAACGGGTTGCCGTCGAAGAAGGCAGCAAGGACCGTCGCCGAGTACGTGTGGTCGGAGCCACCTCCGTCCGTGGTGGCAACGTCGTCGATGATCGCGTCCCATGGCGTAGTGTCAAACGTCCCGTCGTTGTTAGTGTCGAGGTCGTTGCCCACGCTGCCCGAGAAGTTCTCGACCAGCAGGATCGTGAGCGTCCCGTTCTCCATGTCCTCGGGATCGGTCCAGTATCCACCGGCGTTCGTCGTTCCCACCGGGAGCACGGCGTCGATGACACCCGCCCCAGTGCTGTCGCCCTCGATTTCGAGAACGGTGAACGCCGAATAATCCGTCGACGGCTCACCGAATACCTCGACGAACGCTTGAGTGTCGGCACCGGTGTGGTTGGCCACGAACTCGTTGATCACCGGATGGCTCTCGGCCCGTGCCGGGGTCACTCCGAGCAGGGGCAATAATGCCGCCACCATGGCCAACACGACGAGCGGCGCCAGCCTCTTTCTTCTTGCTACATCCACGGTTTCCTCCGTTGTCCTAGACCTTGATCTCCTGAATCTGTGTCCAATCGTGAGCCCCGGGCGATCGCCCGGGGCCTTGCTGCTTGTCCGTTACGGCAGCTCGCTGTTCCGGCCTTCACCCCCCTCGGGGTAGTCGGCGGCGCTGATCAGGCCGCCGAGGGCACCGTCGCCCGTGGCGCCCACGATGTAGTTGAACAGCGCCTGCTGATAGCTGACGCCGACGTTGGTGAACGGCGCACCCCGGAACGGGTACTGGTCGCCGCCGCGGGCGAGGAAGTCGGTGATGGCGATGGTCAGGTCGGGTCCCGCTACCACCGCGCCTCCGCTCACGATGACCGTGCCTCCATCGAGCACGACTTCGGTCACCCGGGTGCCCGGCGCCGCCACCGTGCCATCCGGGTTGAGCACCTGGGCGGTGCCCGAACCAGACCAGGTCATGGAGAAGCCGGCGATCTGGGCGAAGCGCCCGGTGCCGCCGGGCGTGTCACCCGGCTGGGTCCGCGATACCGTGTTTTCCAGGATCTCCTTGAACTGGCTACGCGGGATGTCGGGCACGATCGACAGGAAGTTGCCGAAGGGCACCATGTCAAACGTATCCAGCTCGGTGATGTCCTGGGTGGCGCCCGGGTCGGCGCCCGCCGCGATGATGGAGTCATTGCGAATGCCCCCGCCGTTCTGGAGAGCCACGTCGGGCACCGGCTGACCGAAGCTGGCGGCAAGCTGCTGCGCCTGCCAAAGCTGGGAGTCGGCGATCAGGTTGCCCTCGTTGGTCTCCATCGAGCGCACGTTAATCCTGACGCCGTCCAGCTCGACCTCGGTTTGAGCGATGACATTGGTCGCCAGATCGGCCACGAAGGCGGCCACTGGATCGACAACCTTCCGGTCCATCAACCTGTTCGGCTCTACGCCGTCGGGCCCGATCGACTCGCTTACCACCCGCAGCGGCAGGCTGCGGTCGTCGTCGACCTCCACCACAACGCCGTCCTCGTCGAAGCCGACCACCAGGTTGCCCAGGTAGCCGTACTGGCCCGACGTGGTCACCACCGGCACGTCGTTGCCGTCGAGGTCGGTGGCGATCACCGGGTAGTCGGCGAAGGGCGTCTCGCCCTCGTCGCTGGGCAGAAGCAGATCGCCCGGGCTGGCGAGCAGCTCGTCGCCGCCGCCGGCAATCATCACGTCGATCCCGCTCAGCTCTTCGGCCAGGGCCACGTCCCCATCGATGTCCTGCAGGTGCGAAATGAGGACGATCTTGTCAATCCCCATCGCCTCCAAAGCGGCGATTTCGGCCTCGACGGCCGGCTTCACCAGATTCACGACCACGTCACGGGGCGAAGAAATGAACGGCAGGTTCTCGGTGGTCGCACCAATGATCCCGATCATTTCGCCCTTCTCGATCACAACCGTGCTCTTGGCAATCACGCCCGCGTCTACGAGCGCTTGGAGTCCCGCCTCGCCGGAGAAATCGAGGTTCGAGCTGAGGTACGGCGGTTTGCCCGGCTTGTTGAAACCGTCCGAGATGAACTCTGTGAGCAGGTCCGGTCCGAAGTCGAAGTCGTGGTTTCCCAGATCGATAGCGTCGTAATCGAGCATGTCGAGCGCCCGGGCGTCGTAAAAGACGCCGTCGTTGAGGCTGGCCGTGAAGGCCGGGCTAGCCAGGAAATTGTCGCCGGACGAGACGAAGATCACGCCCCGCTTGGCTTTGAAGCCCAGTGGCTTCTTTTTGGCGGACTGCTCCGCTTCCTTGCGCAGCGTGGCGAAGAGGGCTACACCGCCTTCCTGGCCGATGACCATGTCGTCCTCGTCGAGAACGTCACTTGGCAGCAACTCGGACTCGCCGTCGTTGTTGTGCAAGATGGTGAGCCAGAAGTCCACTCCCTCGTCGGCGGCCGGGCCGCCGGCTGTGGCTGCTCCCACGAGTGTCGACGCCAGCAGCGTCATCAGCAGCGTCAGTCCGGCCAGCAGTGAAATCCGTCGCTTCGTCCTCGGTCGCATGGTTAGCCCTCCCTGGGCGCCCTCATTTTGAAGACGCATGTAATCGGCGATTGCGGTCAAGAGACGTACTTGGAGGACGCAAAAGCGCGTCTCTCGTGGTGGCGGTGCGATAACCCCGGTCGGCGACCTGCAACGCTCTGTCCCTTACTCGTGCTCTTTGAGAACGACACTAGACAACAGACAGTGAGATACAAGAACCCGAACCGTGCTTTTTTTCGCGAATGGACAACACGCCCTAACGCCACCCTGAGCGGTCGAGGAGGGAGGTCCCCCATATAGACGGCGGCCGGCCCTCGGCAGCGAAATCACCCGGCCTCCCCTGCCGAGCCCTCCGCTCGGGCCAAGCACCCGGGCCGGCCTCGGACGACACGTGGCCGCCCAGGCGGCCCAGTCCGGCCTGCTGGTGATTGCGCCGGCACTGGCACTGGTCGTCGCCACTCAGACGGTCAGTTTCCTCGCCCCGGCGGTTGCCATCATCGCTCTCGGCATCGGTCAGCTGGTACTGGCTCCCCGCTTTGTTGAGACCAGCCGGTCGTGGACGGCCGTGCTGGCGGTGCTCGGGGTAGGAGCGGCCATCGGCGCCGTCGAACCGCTGACCGGGATCGCCCTGCTGGGCGTGGTGGTTGGCATGCTGGCTCCCACCGCCCAGGCGGCCCTGCTCCAGCTACGGATCGCCGACGGTTCAGACGACTTCGAAGCCAATGCCCTCGCTGGCAAGGCCGCCATCGTCGGACAGATCCTTGGGCCGGCCACCGGATACGGAGCTCTCAGCCTCGGACCGGCGTTGGCTACCTCGACCGTCGGGCTGCTCGGTGGGTCGGCCGCCCGGGTGTGGGAGTCACAGTCGGACCTCACCGGAGGTCGACCACAACCGAGCCGTTGAAGCCGAGTTGGGCCTATGGTGGTTGACCATGACCGCCGTTCTCGAACACATCTCACTTGGCTTTCCGTGGACCTGCCTCGATCCGTTTCTGTTCACCGTTCACCACCTGGACCTCTACCCGCAGGGTCATGAGCACCAGGGCCCGGCTCCCGAGTTGCTGGCCGGGCGGCCCGTCGGCACCGACTTCACTTACCAGGACGGGTGGAGCATGTACCACGGCGACAAGATCCCCGGCTTTCCTCAGCACCCGCATCGGGGTTTCGAGACGGTCACCGTGGTCCGTCACGGTTTCGTCGATCACTCCGATTCGCTGGGCGCCACCGCCCGATATGGCGAGGGTGACGTGCAGTGGCTCACCACCGGTTCGGGAATCATGCACGCCGAGATGTTCCCCCTCATCCGATCTGATGGTCCCAACACCATGGAGCTGTTCCAGATCTGGCTCAACCTGCCGCCCGACTCCAAGATGGTGCCCGCCTACTTCGGCATGCTGTGGAGCGAGGAGATCCCGACCGTCGAGTTGGCGAGCGGGGTGACGGTCGATGTCATCGCAGGTCGGCTGGAAGGGAAATCAGCGCCCACCGCCCCTCCCGACTCCTGGGCCAGCCGGCCCGGGTCGGACCTGGCGATTTGGCTCATCAAGATGCCGGCCTCGGCCTCCTGGACGCTGCCGGCGGCGACGTCCGGCCTCAACCGGATGCTGTATTGCTTTGTCGGCTCCGACATCGTCATCGAGGAGACCGCGCTCG
The DNA here is from genome assembly GCA_947259275.1 of uncultured Acidimicrobiaceae bacterium. Classification (GTDB taxonomy): domain Bacteria; phylum Actinomycetota; class Acidimicrobiia; order Spongiisociales; family SHLN01; genus SHLN01. Next base: position 7,505 of record CAMYMH010000042.1, read on the forward strand.
AGGAGCAGCAGGCGGTCCGGCTGGACCCGGAGGCGGCGGTTGCCGTCCGGACCGGCGGGGCACCGGCCGAGTTTCTCCTGCTGCAGGGCCGGCCGATCGACGCCCCGCTGTTCCAGATGGGTCCCTTCGTGATGAACTCACCCGAGGAGCTGAAGCAGGCCTTCATCGACTACCGCGAGACCCAATTCGGCGGCTGGCCCTGGTCCCAGCCCGACCCGGTCCACGCCCGATCCGCAGGCCGATTCGCGCTCCACGCCGACGGTACGGTTGAGCATCGCGACATGACACCGCGCTCTTAGAGGAGGTGGGATGATCACCTATATCGAGACGGTCGCCGTGGACGTCCCGTTCCAGCCGCTTGTTCCTGCCGGCACCTACATCGTGACGGCCAACAGTTTCCTCGCTGACGGTGGGGACAACTTCGGAACGTCCGCCACGATCCCGGCGTCGTCGAGACTCGACGGCGGCAACGACCTCGAGGCTCTGATCAACTACCTACCTCGTCGGTCGCGATCCCGATGGCGACATCCTCGTCGAGCCCGACATTCGCCGCAGCCTCGTCGAGGCCCGGACGTCACGGGTGTAGAACTCCGACGCCGACTGCCGAGACATCCCCAGACTCTCGCCGATCTGCTCCCATGTGGCGCCTGATTGGCGAGCGGCATCCACCTGTCGGCGTCGCAGCTCCTCCAACTCGACACCGAGACGGGACAGTTCCCGCAACGCCTCGAGCGGATCAGCCGACGGTGAATCGTAATCGATGACCTTCATGCTGTCAGGATGACCTGACATCGACGCGATGCGAATACCCGCACTCGCAAGTGCCCATCGCGGGATCTGGATGACCAGTGTCGTTGGTCCGAGCTGCCGGTCAAGCGCAGATCCCCGGACTCAGGTCCGCGGACCCAGAAGTCGGCGCGACCCTGATAGACAACGTACGACACCTCATCGTCGTGCCGGTCCCGCGCCCGATAGGGTCTGTGAGATGGCGGACCAGAAGCGAAACTCTCTTCTCGGAATAGCTGCCAGCGTGGCGATCGGTGCGGGTGTAATCCTCGCCGGAAGTGACGGCAGCGCGCAGGTTGGCTCGATCGCGGTGTTCGCGGTGTGCGGTTTCCTCGCCTACATCATCAACTGGGCGGTGTATGTGCCCTCGAATCTGGCCAAGACGGAGCACTACTTCGATCTCACCGGCAGCGCCACGTACGTGACGGTTGTTGCCGCTGCAATGCTGCTCAGCGACGATCTCGACGCACGGGCGGTGATCGTCGGGGCCATGGTCGTTGTGTGGGCCTTGCGACTCGGATCCTTCCTGTTCCGGCGGATTCGCCGCGATGGGCGGGACGGTCGGTTTGATCAGATCAAGGCCGATTCCCTGCGGTTCTTCATGACGTGGTCGTTGCAGGGCCTGTGGGTGTTGCTGACCCTGGCGTGTGCGCTAGCGATCATCACCGGCGTCGACCGCGAGTCGATCGGATGGGTGGCCATAGTCGGCATCGCCTTGTGGGTAGCCGGTTTCACCACCGAGGTCGTGGCCGACCGGCAGAAATCCGCCTTCAAACGTGACCCCGCAAATGACGGACGGTTCATCACGTCAGGACTCTGGGCCTGGTCCCGTCACCCCAACTATTTTGGCGAGATCCTGCTGTGGACTGGCATCGCCATCATGGCCATGCCGGTGCTGTCGGGGTGGCGCTGGGTCACTCTGATCTCCCCGGTATTCGTGGTTGTGTTGCTCACCCGGGTGAGCGGCATACCGATGCTGGAGGCCCGCGCCGAGAAGCGGTGGGGTGACGAGGATGAGTTCCGGAGCTATACCCAGACCACGCCGGTGCTGATTCCCCGCCCTCCCCGAACCTAGACAGAGCGCACACCCTGAGCGTGCTCGTCATGGAGCTGGCTGCTGAGCCACGCGATACGCATCGGGTTTCGACTCCGGCGTGGCGCGGTCGTGGCCGATCGGACCCTCCGTGGGTAGCGGCTGCTTGAACAGTCCGGGGGGGAGGGGTGCCCCCACCCGTGCCAGCGACACATGCCACGACGGCGACGAACCGAGCGCCCAACGCAGTGCCCCGATGGTCAGCCGTCCGAGGAGTTGTGCGCCGGGGTATCTCCGAATCCTGAGAATGCGGCGCACCTGGGGTGGGATGGTGGCTGCGGCTGCCACCACCATCAAGCGATACGGAACTCGGACATGCCAGGGCAGCGGTGGATTGCGAAGGAAAGCCACGGTCTCGACCACGCCCGGTGATGGCCCGATGTCGGGGTGTTCGGCGATCCAGTCGGCCAGCCCGGCTGCAGTCTCGGGCATGGGATCGGCGTGGAGCAGGGCTCCGATGGCGGTCTGTTCGAGAACGAATCGGTCAGTCTCGGCGGTGCTCAGGCGTCTCGGGCCGTAGGCCTGATACGCCTGAAGGAAAGAGTCGGTGAGGGCGTTGTGAACCCACGCGGCCAGGGCGGGAGTTCCCGCCCGGTAGCGGCGGCCCCGGTGCGATTCGCCCTTCACCGGTCGGTGCGCGGCGCGGACCATCGCCACCGCGGCTGCGACCTCTGGCATCGCTCCAAACGACGTGGCCGTCACGTATGCCGAGGTGCGGCTGAGCCGTCCGAGAGGATCTTCCCGGTAGCGCGAGTGATCCGATACGCCGGCCACGACTTCAGGATGAGCTGCCTGGATGAGCAGTGCCCGTATCCCGCCGACGAAGGCTGCGGCATCACCGATGACCGGCCAGGTCACCGACCCAGGACCACACAGGCCGGGATCCCCCTGGTGGGCGAGTGTGTTGGCGAGCGGGTAGGGCGCGTGGGCGAAGAGGTCGGTAGTGGAGGTCACGACCCGGTTCCGGTAGCGGTCGAGCATGCGGTGAAGGTGGCTCATGCTCCGGCTCCGATGGGCTGACAGGCGGGGCACCACCAGATGCGGCGACTTGCCATCTCGGTCGTGGCAATGGTGTTGCCACAGCGGCGACAGGGCTCGCCGTGGCGCCCGTAGACATACAGACGCTCGTCTCTCTCGATTTCGCTTCGTCGACGGGCACCGACGTCGGCGGGATCGACGGTGATGATGCCTCCGGCCTTCACTCCTGCCCGCAGCAGCGCCGTGCTCTCGGACCAGAGGCGGTCGACAGCCTCGGAGGCGAGCTCGCGAGCAGGCAGGTGCGGGTCGATGCCGGTGCGAAATAGGGCCTCGGCACGATAAACGTTGCCGATGCCTGCGACCACTCGCTGGTCGAGCAAGGCTGCCCCGATGGGGATGCGGCGGCGGAGGAGGTTGACATGGAACTGACTGAGCTTCTGCGCTGCGGAGCCGTTGCGGAGGGGGTCGGGTCCGAGACGCGAGCGGATCGATTCTTCCTCGGCTGGATCGATCAGCCTGCAGATGGTTGGTCCCGCCAGGTAGATGGTGGTGTCTTCTCCCGCCATGCTGAGTCGCGTATTGACCGAGGGGGGAGGGGGGGGACTGGTGCGGTAAAAGCGGAACTTGCCGAATAGCCCCAGGTGAATGTGCAACGTTTCGGCGCCCTCCCAGCGATAGAAGAGGTGCTTGCCGTGGGCGTCGACCGTCTCGAGCACCCGACCGTCCAGCCGGCGGGCACCGTCGGAGAAACGACCTTGAGGGGATCCCATCGCCACGGTCTGCCCGGCCAGGGCCTTTTGATGACGCCGGGCATGTCGGTGAATCGTGTGGCCCTCAGGCATCGGAGATCCTGCGGGGGAGTCCGATGCGCACCTCGACACCGGGCGAGTAGTGGACCAGGGGCTGGCCCGCCGGCGCGGGGTATCCCGCCGCCTCCACCAGCTCATCCTGCATGTGGGTGAGGGTGGCTCGCTCGAGCGGCCAGGGGGGATGGGCGATGGGGGCATAGGCGAGCCGGGAGCGGAGCATGGTGTAGAGGCCCCAGCGGGCGGTGAGGAACCGCTCGATCTCGCCGATCTCCGACCGCGCAACAGGGGAGCCGCGCCTCACTGTGAACTCGCTCCTGACTCCCCGTGGTCCCGGCCAGCGGCGACGGGCCCGGTAGGTCGCGTGGTCACCGGTGTGGCTCATCGACATCTGAGACCACATATACGGCAGTCGGTACGAGGCTCGCGCGACCAGCACCGGCAGCAAGCGAGTCACGTCGAGCGAGTCGAACCACACACCGGGGCGGCCGTCCGGCCCGCGTACGTAGGTACGAACATTGGTTTCGGGAAAGGTGCCTAGATACGGGATGGGCGGTGTGGCGGGGAGGCGGATGTCTTCCATCCGGAACGCCACCAGGCCCACCCAGGCGCTGCCATCGGACGTGTCGACCGTGATACCGGAAGGCAGCCTGTCCTGGATTACCCCGGGCGGGTATCGCCAATGGATGTAGGCAAGGTCCCGCCATGCCTGCAGCATCACCGGCCTGTCCACGGGCTCCGGTGGACTGAGGGGATGGAGGTCGTATTGAGTCATCACCGAGTATTCGGAGGTGGCACAGGTTAGGGATGGGAAGTCTCACCGGGCGGGGCTGTCGCCCTGACAGTCCCCGTTCCCCGCGGCGCAACACCTGGCTTGACTTCTGCGGCGAGCAACGGGTTGGCTGCGGACGGCCGAAGGAACGGGCGCATCTGAATCCTTAGCATGGGCGCCATGGACACGGTGTGGGTGTTGGGCGATCAGCTGAACCGGCGGATCAGCAGCCTGGCGGCCCGTCCCCCGGCCGACACGCGAGTCCTCTTCATAGAGAGCAGCGCCAAGATCACCTCGAAGCGCTTCCACCGGCAGCGTCTCCATCTCGTGATCACCGCCATGCGCCGGTTCGCAGCGGAGCTCGCGGCCCAGGGTTTTGAAGTCGATTATCGGATAGCGGACAGCTTCGCCGCGGGGTTGGCCGACCACCGGAAGGAGTTTGAGCCGAGTCGGGTGGTCGCCATGGAATCAATGTCCTACCGCATGCGCCACCGCCTACCTGAGATGAATGTCGAAGTGACCCGTTCGAACCAGTTTCTCTGCCACTACGAGGAGTTCGCCGATTGGGCCCAAGGACGCAAACGCCTCGTAATGGAGGATTTCTACCGTTCACAGCGCCGGCGCCTCGGATATCTCATGGATGGCAAGGAGCCGGCCGGCGGTGCATGGAATTTCGATGCCGAGAATCGGCAACCGCCGCCTCGCGATGGACGGGACTGGCCGCGGCCGGTTCGAAGCCGCTTGGACGAGCTCGATCGGGAGGTGATGGCTGAGCTGCCCGCTGATGCGGTGGGGGCATATCCCGACGGCACGTGGGCAACTTCCCGCCGAGCTGCCCAAGCCCGGCTGCGGCATGTCGTTGAGAACGTCCTCCCGATCTTCGGACCGCACGAGGATGCAATGCTGGCGAGGGAGTGGTCGATGGCGCACACGCTGCTCAGCCCGTATCTCAACCTCGGCCTCCTCTATCCAGATGAGGTGTGTCAGGCGGCGGAGTCGGCCTTTCGCGAAGGAAAGGTTCCGATCGCTTCCGCCGAGGGTTTCATTCGTCAGATCATTGGCTGGCGCGAATATGTGTGGGGCGCCTACTGGCTTTGGATGCCCGGCTACGCTACGCGCAACTCCCTCGACGCCCACCGGCCGCTCCCTCCCCTCTTCACCTCGGGTGACACGCAGATGCGATGTGTGAGCGAGACGCTCCAATCGGTCGCGGCACATGGGTACGCCCATCACATCCAGCGACTCATGATCTTGGGCAACTTCGCCTTGCTCGCCGGTGTAGCGCCACTGGAAATGGTGGATTGGATGTGGGCGTCGTTTGTCGACGGGGCCGAATGGGTGATGCTCCCCAACGTTCTCGGGATGGCGCTTCATGCCGACAACGGCATGATGGCGACAAAGCCCTATGCCGCAGGAGGGAACTACATCAAGCGCATGAGCGATTACTGCGGCCCTTGTCGCTTTAATCCTCGCCAGCGGGTCGGCGACGACGCCTGTCCTTTCACCACGCTGTATTGGTGTTTCCTCGACACCCATCGCGACCGGTTTGCCGCCAATCATCGGATGGCACGCCAGCTAGCGACCCTTGACCGCCTGGGAGATCTGGCTGCGCTTCGCCTTCGGGGAGATGAGGTTTCTGGTTTGCTCGATGCGGGGATTCTCTAGTCGTCGATGCAAGTGGGGGCGACCAGCACCTCCCGGTCGAGACGCACACCTCCCAGGCCTTGGGCCACTCGATCGTCCGCTTCAGGTTGCCCGAGTCTTCACGATCCGACGGTGGGGACGTTCCCGGGCGTACAGTCGGGGCCATGCCGTCCACTCTGATCGTCGGCGCCGGCATGGCCGGCCTCACCGCCGCGCGCGCCCTGGCAGCCGAGGGCATCGACGTACTGGTCGTCGACAAAGGTCGCGCCGTCGGAGGCCGCATGGCCACCCGGCGCATCGGCGACGCCGCGTTCGACCATGGCGCCCAGCACGTCAGCGTCCGCACCGATGCGTTCGCCGACGAGATGCAGCGGCTGGTCGACGACGGCGTCACCCGGGTGTGGCTGCGCACGCCGAGCGTCGCCCATCCTGAGCGGGGCGTCGAAGCCCGCTATGCGGGGGTGGGCGGGATGCGCCGCATCCCGGAAGCGCTGGCCGCCGGCCTCGCCGTCAAAACCGGGACGCCGGTCGACCGGCTCGAGTTCGCCGCCACCGACGCCATCGTCCTCACCCCGCCGGCACCGCAGACGATGGGGATCCTCGCCGCCAACGGACTGGCGGTGCCCGACGAGCTGGTCGCCATCGAATACGACGCCACGTTGGCGGTGATGGCGACCCTGGACGAGCCGGCCGACCTGCCCGATGGTCATGTTGCGCCGGCGAGCGGACCGGTGGCGTGGATGGCCGACAACCAGCACAAGGGGGTGTCGGCCGTGCCCAGTCTCACGATCCACTCGACCGCCGAGTTTGCCGCCGCCCACATCGACCGCGACCCCGAGGCTTGGACTAAGGCGTTGCTCGAGGCCGCCCGTCCGCACCACGCTGGCGGCGTGACGGACGCCGTATCCCACCGCTGGCGCTTCTCCCAGCCGCATTCCACGCTCGGGTGCGGTGCCATGACGGTGGGCGCTCCCATCCCGGTGGTCCTAGCCGGAGAGGTGTTCGCCGGTGCCCGGGTGGAGGGCGCCCACATCTCCGGACTGGCCGCTGCCGAAATGGTGCTGGACCTGCTGTCGTGAGCCTGCCGCCCGCTCCGTCACACGATGACGCGCGGCATGGGCCGGCGTGACCGGACTCGCGGCGGCCCGTTCCCTGGTGGGGGTCGGCATATCGTCCGGTGTGCCGGACGCGGCGAAGTAGTCGAGTCAGTCACCCCACCGCTGGCGGTGCTCCAAGCATCGTCAAGTGCGGCGGGACGGAGCCCTGCTCACCAACGCACCCCGTCCCGTGATCCTGGCAGGCGAAACCTTCGCCGCCCGCACGCGGAGTGTGTGTGCACATCAGAGAGCGCCGCCGCGCGGTTCATGCAGGGGGAGCTTCTCTGGCAGCGTCGATCTGAACGGAACCAAGGCGTTGTTGGACGTTTCCCGCTCCTGCAGTTTCGAGCCATCCGGGTGAGCCGTCGGGCTCGTATAACAGTGAGCAAACGAAGGGAACCAACGTGTCAACTTCAACGACTCCAGCGGGACGGACCGACCGAATCTGGTCAGTGCTTTCGCCCTTCCACCGGGCAAAGCTTGCCTTCATGGGCGCGGCGTTCATCTCATTCATCCTGTCGGTGTCCCTCTGGTTCCTCGTCGACCGCGAGGTTGGGCTCTTCGTGGGCCTGTGGGTGCCGGCCATCCATTCTCTCGGAACCCTCATCCTCGTCGGAGAGGATGACTCATCATGAGTGATGTATGGATCTTCTCGATCGGGGCGGTCATCTTCATCTTTCTGACCTGGGCCACCATCGTGTTTCTCGCCCTGCGGTTCAATGAGCTCTATCGGGCCGATCAGGCCGCTGCCCCAGGCAGTCCGGATATCGTCATGGAGGGCGACATCGAGGTCTTTTCGCAACGGCCCGGTCCGCGAGCCTGAACGCAAGCGCGGAACCATGGGCTTCCTTGTTGACGGCGGTTTGATATCGCGCCTGTCAGTCCCTGGGTTCGACCCGCTCCGTAACGGTGGTGCCGACGTCGATGCTGTTGAGCCGGTGGTTAAATGACTTCTTCCATGGGTAGGTTCGGTGCGCATGAGTACGGCTATCGTCTGGTTGCGACGCGATCTGCGCCTCGAGGGCAATCCCGCTTGGGCCGCGGCCACCTCGGACCATGACCGAGTGCTGGCTCTTTTTGTGCTCGACCCCTGCCTTTTTATCCCTGGCTCGCCCCGCAGCGATCATCTCCTCCACAATCTCTCGGCGCTCGACGCCGAACTGGCCCGCTTCGGCGGCCGATTGACGGTGCGATCGGGCGCGCCGGCCGAGGTAGTGCCGGCCGTAGAGGCCGCGGTCAAGGCCGAGGGGATCTATTGGAATCGGGACGTCAGTCCCTATTCCGCCAGGCGTGACGTGGCCGTGCAGGGTTCGTTGCGCGGCCCGGTTCACACCTGGTACGGCTCTCTTGTCCACGCTCCCGGTCGCGTCATGACCGGAGAGGGCGCAACCTACAAGGTGTTTACTCCTTTCTATCGCCGGTGGCTGGAGACAACCTGGGAGCAGTGGCCCGAGCCGAGCGACGCCACCGTTGTCGCCGACCCCGGTGACGGGATTCCTGAACCGTCGCGCCCTCCGTTGGTGGCACCGGGACCGGCGGCCGCAGTGGAGCGTCTCGAGCAGTTCCGGGACCGGGTCGCCGGCTATGCCGAAATCCGCGACCGGCCGGATCTGGACGGCACCTCGCGGCTGTCGATCGATCTCAAATATGGAACCATCTCCCCCCGCATGGTCGCCGAGGCCTTCTCGAACGAGGTAGCCGGACCGTTCCTGCGCCAACTTGCCTGGAGGGATTTCTACGCCCACATTCTCCATGCCTTCCCCGACACGGTTGAGCGCTCGATGCGGTCTGAGTACGACTCGATCAAATGGCGTCACGACCCCGAGGGGCTCCAAGCCTGGAAGGTGGGAGCAACCGGATACCCGATTGTCGATGCCGGGATGCGTCAGCTGCGCACTGAGGGATGGATGCACAATCGAGTCCGGATGATCACGGCCTCATTCCTCGTCAAGGATTTGTTGATCGACTGGCGGGAAGGCGAGAAGCACTTCCGGCGCCTGCTCCTCGACGGCGATGTCGCCCAAAATGTGGGCAACTGGCAGTGGGTAGCCGGCACCGGAGCCGACGCCGCTCCGTACTTCCGGATCTTCAATCCGGTCAGCCAGAGCAAGAAGTTCGATCCCGACGGTGAGTACATCCGCCGCTGGGTGCCCGAACTCGGGGACCTCCCTGCCGGGCTGATCCATGCCCCGTGGGAAGGCGAACCGCTCGATCTCGCCGCTGCCGGAGTCGTGCTCGGTGACAACTACCCTGAGCCAATCGTCGAACACCGCACGGCCCGGCTTCGAACCCTCGACGCATACCAGACAGCCAGAGGACGGGCAACTACCTGACGAGTCAGTGGCAATGTGAGCGCTGGCAGACCACGGGTGCGTGGCCGACTTCCTATCTGCTCAAGGTTGCCTCCAGCCCATCCATCGCCTCGACGCTCAGCTTCTCGAGATGCCGCCCAGGAAAGTCTGGAGCAGTCTCGCCGGTCCTTGCATGTGGAACCCGGCATTCCTTGCGACCCGGGTACCCGTTGCTTTCAGGAACAACGTGACGCGAGCCTGATTCGGGCTGTCGACCTGGTGCTGGCAGCGTGGTATTCGGTGCGACAGCTGCGCTGACCGTCCGTGTCTTGGCCATAGGTCGCCGACGAGGCCCGGCTCTTTAGCCGACGGTTTGAGTTCACCTGCTCACGGTTGGCGTACGAAGGATGCGTACAAAGACCCTCGGTGAGGCAGCATTTCTCATCCGAGGCCTTGAGCCAACATTCAGAGTGCGGATTCATCTCCGAGGTCCGATCCAACGGCACCTGCGTCCGGGCTCGGGCCCGGAGCTAATCCCTCAAGTCGCTTTCGCTTCAGCGCCTTCGCAATCGGCTCATAGTCGGCCGGTAGCAGGTTCCAACTCTCGATCTCTTTGAGCAGAAACTGCAGCTCCCGGTCAAGCACCCGGGTCCGAGCGTCCAGTTCGCTGTCACGCAGCTGCTCCTGCAAGGATCCAATCACTTCCACGATGGCGATTGCAACCGGCACCTGACCACGGAGCGACTGGCGAAGCTCCGCCAGGGTGTCACTGACGAAATCCTCACGATCGGGAGCCATCGGCATCGCGACCCGACGGTCACCGTCGTGAAGGACTCGGGCATGAGCATGGCCGGTCAGTGCCACCCGCAGCGGCTCGACGAGGTGGTATACGACCGCAGTCGCTGTTCCCGGATCGTTGAGGCAAATAGCGGCGCGGTCACAGGAATCGGATTGCCCGCATGACGAAACCCCTGCTCTCGCAGGGGTTTCTGCAGCACGCCCGGAGAGACTTGAACTCCCAACCTTCTGATCCGTAGTCAGTCAGGTCGGCACGGCAGCGTTAATTCGTAATCGCTGTCATTGCAGGCCTTTGTTTGGGCGATGAGTCTCCATCAATCGGTGCGTAGGGGTACGCAAGGGGCACGGCCCAGGTCACGAGGATCGGCAGGTGAGCTGGTGGCCACCACCACCGGAAGATCGCCGCGTTTGAGACGATCCTCGATCGCCAACCGCTGCTCGCGTGACAGGGATGGGCCTGGGCCACTTCCCGACCGGCGAGCTCGTTGAGCTGTTGGGCGAGGCGTTCCACCATCCCGCGGCTGTTGCGGAACACGATGGTCGACCGGTGCTTTTCGATGAGTTCAAGCAGCTTGGGATACATGAGCGGCCAGATGGACTTGGTCGGCCGCTCGTCGGGAGCGGCCGCCCTTGAGGGCGTCCGTTTCGTGTCCCATGAAGGTCTCAATCCGTCGGCCCGCGGCCCCTGACGATCCTCATCAGCCACTCCTCGACGCTCTCGTAGTAGAACGAAGTCGGATCGCAGTACCCGCACGGCGGGCCCGGCCGGCCCGCCGAGCCTGATTCCTCGTCCTCGTCATCCTCGCAATCGGGATTGTCTTTGACATCCCTTACCTTGAGACCGAAGAGGCCGTCTGCCTCGCCGGCGGTGACGACGAAGCTCGCCGTGCCCTCGAGTGATTCGGGGAGGCTGGTGCTCCAGCCTCCGCCTTCACCGGGGGAACCCGGCCGCCATGAGACGATCAGGTCGAGGTTGAACTCATCCGGGTACTCCATGCAGGCGTACATTCCGGAGGGGACGGTGAGCTGAATACGCTCCAGGCCGAAGGCCCGCGGTTCAGCGTTGATGCGCAGGCCGGGGCTCGCGTCGAAGCGCTGGGCGCCGGGACCGAATGGATGGGCACCGCCCTGGTCGATGATCACACCGTCGGTGAGCGCTTCCACGTAGTCGTGCCAGAGGTCGTCGATGCCGCCGACCGCGGCCGGGCCGCCCTGGACCATCGCCTCGTACGCTTCGAGGGCACCATCGAGGCCGCGTGCGCTGTCCACGTACTCGAAGAAGGGCATGTTGGTGAGCGACCGTTCGGTCAGCGTGGTGCGCAGTTCCTCACCACCGAGCGTCGCCGGGATCTTGAACACCACGGTCTCAATCGAAGCGTCGGGGTACACGACGTCGCTGAGGTAGTAGGAGGCCGCCAGCTCCGATTGCTGGTCGTACCCGAAGTTGTGCTCGAGATAACACATCGCCATAGTCGCTGAGACGCCCTGCTGCAGCAGCGCGGGGTCGACGTCGCGCAATAGCTGAGCGCCCTTGTTCAACACGATGTGACAGTGCCCCTCCACAAGTGTCACCGCACTGCTCGCATTGAAGGGGCCGAGAATGATGTCCATCCTGGGGGAATCACCATCGAGACCCTCGAGGAATCGCGCGGTCTTGCGGATCGACTCACTGATCGGGGACGACGGTCCTCGAACCCAACCCTCCCATTCATCGAGGTCAGGGTGGAGGAGCTGGTACTTATCGTCAAACTCGGGAACGATCTCGTCGGCGAACTTGAAACAGGGATCGCCGTGCTCCGGCCAGACCGAGATGCATCCGTCGGGATCCTCCTGCGCGCTGGGAAAAGCGATATCCACGATCGCCGGCTGTTGGGACGCCGCGGTTGCCTCGAGCGGCCGCAGGTCCGCCGGCAGAAGCAGACCGAGGAGGCGTTCCAGTTCGGCGACCTCGTCCGGATCGCTCGCAGTGTCGAGGTAGGACAGTGCCATCCGGACGATGCCGGTCGCGGACTGCTCGGCGATGGTGCGTGCGGGGGTGACCTGGCTGCTCGTGGTCTCTCGCACGAAGAGGCGAAGCGTGGCAATCAACCCCTCGCCTCGGGTCCAGTCGCCCTCGGCCTCGCGGGCGAGGAGGTTGGCGACGTAGGTCTGATCGGCCTGATCGGGCGGTTCGTGCTCGATCGTGACGACGACTTCCTCGGGCGGTGGAGGCGGGGGTGCGTCGATCCCGGGAAAGCGGGGCAGGGCCGCCACGGCGAGCACCTTCGCGGCCTCAAGGCGTGCAGCCTCGTCGACGTCGGAGCGGGCGACGGTGACCCGGAAGACGACGATGCCGAAGCGGCTCTGGGCGGCAACGCTGAGGGTTCCGGTCTCGCTGAACCAGATCGCGGCGTCGCCGACCTCGGACAGCGGCTGGCCAGAGGCGCCCTCGAGTGTGCCGTCGACCAGGTCCGTCGGGTGTCCGGGCTCGATGCGGACGAAGGTCTCGTTGTCGTCGAGGAGTACGTGCGTGCAGGTTTCGCCCCTGCTGCCGGTGAGCCAGTCCATGGTCCCAAGCGCCGCGTCGACGTCTTCGAAGTTGAGGAGCGGTCCGCACTCGATCTGTGCGATATTCGGTCCGGGGAATCGGCCCGCATCGGTCGTCGTCTGCGTGGAGACCGTTCCAGTCGTTGTGGTGAGATCAGAAGCCACGATGTCGGGGCCAGAATCACCTCCGCCGGTCAGCAGGAGGACCAGCACGATCACCACAGCGAGTCCACCGAGGACCGCGGCGATCACAGGGTTCTGTCGAATGGTCTCCATCGGCTGACGATCCCATTGTGCTGGTCGCTGAACGCCGGCAAGTTGAATCGTAGCGGCGAGAGTGCGGTTGGTGAAGCTGTAGTTACCAATGCTGGCCTCTTGGCTGGCCGGACTTTCAGCGTGACCTGGCCACACGGCTGATTCACCCGATCTAGGACCGCCTTCTCTATCGGGTAGGCCGCTCTACGGGTGCCGATACTTCACGGTTTCGCACCAGGGGACGAGCCTCACGAATCGCCATCTTCCATACGGTTCAAGTCCCGTGTCTTCTCTGCGTCGAGGTCGTAGTACTTGATCCCGACCTGGTTCCCGCTGTTTGACTGTATCCAGCTCGCAGCTGATCCCTTCGCCCGGAGGGCCCTCCAGCCGGACCCGGTAGATCGGGCGATCCAATGGAATGTCCTCAAGCGTTGCGGCAATCCGGCAGAAGCCGCTGAATTCCTCGTCGTCGGTGTCAATGAACCTGCCCCCGCCAAGGGCGGCGTTGCCCAGCAACACGTCAGCCTTGGCAGGGTCTACAGCACGCCCGGAGGAACTCGAATCCCCAACCTTCTGATCCGTAGTCAG
>CAMYMH010000043.1 GCA_947259275.1 uncultured Acidimicrobiaceae bacterium
AACCCGCGGGCCCTCGGCCGACGGGGTGTCTGGGCCGATCCGGATGGCCAGGGCGGTGTCCGGCTCGAAGGCTTCGGTGGCCCGAAACGCCAGCCAGCGATCCTCCAGCAGGCCGTCGACCCGCTTGCCGATCCGCTCGTCGGCGGCGATTTCGGCGGCAGTCGCCAGCCGGAGCGACCGTTCGTCGCCGTCGGCAGCTAGAGCGATGGTCTCGAGCACCGCCGCCGGGTCGATTCGCTGGTCGAATACCACCAGGAAGATGGGCTCGAGGGGAAGCGACTCGCCTTGAGGTTCGAATGACTGCACCTGGACCGGCGGGGTGCTGAACTCCCAGGCCACGGTTCGGGCCAGCTCGCCTCCGGTCTGCGAGACCGTGCCGGCCGGGATCTCGACCCGGTAGTCGGTCGCCATCGGCAGCCGGTCGAACAATTCGGGCTCGTGCTCGAACCGCAGAGTGCGGGTGCCGATCCATTGCCAGCGACCCGGCAGCTCGGGTGTGACCGTCACCGGAACCTCGAGGGTGTCGAGCTGCTCGAGGGTGGCGAGGGGCACCATCGGCTGGTTGAAGGTGATGCTGATGAATGGGGCGACGTCGATGTCGCCCTCTGGCTGAAAGCGAAGGACCTCGAGCGGGCCGGTCGGGACGTCGGGTGGCGGATCGTCGGTGCCGGCGGGGAATGGAACCTCGATGGTTTCGCCCACCAGCGGGGGCCGCAATGTCTCGGCGGGCCGGTTGAAGTCGAGTTGATCGGTGTCCGGCTGCATCCACTCAGGCAGCCGGTCGAAGATGGCGGCCACCGCGGCGTCGTCGAGCGGTTCGCCCGCCACCAGCTTGACCGGCTGTGCCTCGGCGGTCTGACCGCTGCCGGCGCTCAGCCTCACCGACAGGAGTTCCCCGGCTTGGGCAGAGACGGTGCCGGGCCGGGTGGTGTTCACCGGATTAGAGCCAATGGTGTTTGGGTCGGCGTCTTCGTCCGACGTGCACATGGCCGCTACCAGGGCCAGCACCAGGAAGACAACCAGAACGCTCCCGTATCGGGCGGCAGTACGGCCGCCTGCGGCTGTCGACATTGTGGCGTAGGCCCTTCCCTTTTTGGTACCAGGGTTTGACGTTCGCAACCCCACAATAGGTTCCAGTCCGGGGCGGGAGGGTGACCGTCACGATGTCGCAGATGGTCAGAGCGTGACCAGGATTTCGTCGAGCGTGGCGGCGAAGGACAGGAACTCGTCCCGACCCATGGTGAGTGGGGGGTCGAGCCGCAAAGTTGCTCCCCGGTGGCCGACGATGTAGCCGCGTTCGAGGAGCGAGCGGAAGACCTGTTCACCGGTCGACTCGTTACGAAGATCGATCGCAAACATCAGGCCCCGGCCTCGAACCGCCACCACGGCCGCATGCGTCGCAAGCTTCTCCACGGCCTCCAGGAACACCATGCCATTGGTGGCGGCGCGCGCAATGAGATCATCGTCCCGGATGACTCCGAGCACCGCGTTGACGACCGCGGCGCCGAGCGGATCATTCTGGTGAGACTGCATGTACTTGAAGCCGGTCGCTTCCAGCTCGCCCCTGGTCCGGCTGTCCATGACCACCGCACTCACCGGATATCCGTTGCCGATCCCCTTCCCGACCACGATCAGGTCGGGACTGATGCCGTAGTGGTCGAAGCCAAACCATGACCCGGTCCGGCCGATGCCGGTGGTTACTTCGTTGGCGATGACCTTGCCGCCGTTGCTTCTGACGGTGTCGACGATCTTGCGAACCAGGGGGATCGGAGCGAAACGGACCTGTCCACTCGAGCTGCCCGGTTCGAAGATGAACTCGGAGAGGCCTTCGGGGATGTCGTCGAGATGGTCACAATCGGCGGACCGGTTTCCGCCCGGGCAGGCCGGGCACGCTTCCCAGTCCAGGACGAGCCAGTCGCGGCTTCGGTCGAGGACCGAGCTGAAGGAACCCAGGTAGGCATCGTGGAAGGTCATCGAAAGCGTCCCGCCGGTGATGGTTTTCGAGGCCTGGCGGGCATAGTCGATTCCTTCGCTCCCCGAGCAAAGGAAGACCACGGCCCCGTCCGGCAGGTCACAAACCGAGAGCACGGCCGCGGCCGCCTCCTCGACGATCGGATTGGAGTAGCAGAATCCGGCGTGGGTGAGCACCCCGAGCTGGTCTCGCATGGCCTGGTTCACCCGGTGATTCCCGTGACCCACCGAAGTGCACCAGACCCCGGACTCCAGATCCACGAACCGGTTGCCGTCGGCAGCGGTCAGATAGATGCCTTCGCCGGAAACGATCTCGGGAAGCTCCAGCCGGTGTCCGGTGGAATTGAAGACGGCACTCACCATTCGGAGGCTAACGGAGCGACTAGTGCCTTCCTACGGCGTCTAGGAGCCCGCTGAGCAGATGCATGTCACCGATCTCAACGACCAGTCATCACCACTCGCGGCGTCCTCGGCCCCGCCATTCCACCCGAGGAGTGGCAAAACCTCGTCCTTGCGACCGGCGCGCCTGGCCGCCGATCTCGGCAACGGCATTACTCAGCAGACTCCTAGGGCGTCAACGCCGGCTGGCAGCAGCGCAGGCGCGGCTGGTAGTCGATGACGTGGCCGAGCCGGTCGAACTCGAAGTGGCAGCAGTCCAACAGCTGGTCGCGGAGCATGGCGCGGGCCCGCTGGACCCGGGACTTGGCACCGCTGACGGACAAACCGAGCTCGGCGGCCATCTCGGCCTGCGTCAGGCCCTCGAACTCGGTGAGCACCAGGGCGTCCCGGTACTTGGCAGGGAGCTGCTCGACCAGATCACGCAATGACGCGGAGATGAGGGCCGCGGCGTCGTAGTCGTCCTCGGCCACCGCCGCTTCGACGCCTTCCAGGCTGGCCCCGGGGGAAGGCCGGCGTCGGTAGTGATCTGTCAGCGTGTTGCGGGTGATCTGATACAGCCAGGGGGCGAGCCGCGCCTCGTCCTCGAGGGTGTCGATGCGGGTGTGGACCTTCACGAACACGTCGCTGAGCAGGTCGTCGACATCGGCCGCCGACGAGACCCGCCTGCCGATGAACCCGCGCAACCGGTCACTGAACTCCCGCCACACGTTCTCGGTGGTGATAGTCACCGCTTGAAGCCCCGCACCGTGATGCTCTCGGTCGGTGTCCCCTCGTAGGTGTGGCTGGTGATGACCTCGACGCCGGTAAAGCCGGTGTCCACAATGATGCCGAGGTAGTCGTCGCGGTCAATGGCGCCGGAAACGCACTCCGCCCACTGCTCCAGGTCGGCGCGCACCTCCTGGGAGAGATCGCCGGTGGTCACGATGTCGGAAATGACAAAGCGGCCGCCGGGGGCGAGCACCCGATAAATCTCGGCGAAGGCCCGCTCCTTGTCGGGGACCAGGTTTATGACGCAGTTCGACAGGACGACGTCGACGGTGCCGTCCACGACCGGGAGGTTCTCGATCTCGCCGGGGCGGAACTCCACAGTGTCCAGGCCGGCCTGGTGGGCGTTGGCGGCCGCCAACTCGATCATGTCCGGGGTGAAGTCAACCCCGATGACATGACCTTCCGGCCCAACCACGGCTGCGGCCCGGAACGCATCGACGCCGGCGCCGCTGCCGAGGTCGAGGACGGTGTCTCCCGGGTTGATATCGCCGAAGGCGGTAGGGCTGCCGCAGCTGAGGCCGAGGTCGGCCTCAGCGATGATCGATTCGGCTTCGTCTTTGCTGGTGAAGCGCACTTCGGCGGGGGAGCAGCAGGCGTCGTCGGCCGGGGTGCAGCAGCTGCTGCCTTGCTGGGCAACGGCGGCGTAGCGCTGTTTGACGGCCTCTCTTATCTCGTCGGCCTTATATGTCGTCATGGTTCCTCCTGGCAAGTCTGTCACATCTAGAGACGCAGCCGGGACGAGAAGGACGCAAGATAACCAGTCGAAAGTCCCAAGTCGTATGTCCTAAGCCAGAGGAGTCCCAGGTCCGGAGTCCCAAGTCCCAAGCCTGAACGCGCGATCTTCGTTTGGGTCTTGGGTCTTGGGTCTTGGGTCTTGGGTCTTGGGTCTTGGGTCTTGGGTCTTGGGTCTTGGCCTAGAGGTTGTTTCAGCCGTTTCGGTAGTCTCGGGGCCGAATCGAAAGGAACCACGTGGTCATCGGCGACGGCTACACCCACAATCTGCCCGATCCGGATGCGTCCGAGACGGATGAGTGGCTCGAGGCGCTCGACGACGTCATCGAGGTCGAAGGCCGGCCGCGGGCCAAGTACCTCTTGGCCAAGCTGCTCGAACACGCCTACGACCGGCGAGTCGGCGTTCCCGGGATGGTCTCCACGCCATACATCAACACCATCCCGGCAGAAGCCGATGCCGTCTATCCGGGAGACGCCGAGCTCGAGAAGCGGATCCGCCGGTTTATTCGCTGGAACGCCGCCGTCACGGTCATCAATGCCAACCACAACGCCGACGCCATCGGCGGCCACCTCTCGACCTATGCCTCATCTGCCTTGCTGTACGAGGTCGGTTTCAACCACTTCTTCCGCGGCAAGGACGGAGGCCGGCCCGGCGACGCCATCTACATCCAGGGGCATGCCTCCCCGGGCATCTACGCCCGCGCCTTCGTCGAGCGACGCATCCACGAGCTCGACCTCGACGGGTTTCGGCGCGAGCTCGAAGGCGGACTGAGCAGCTATCCGCACCCCCGGCTCATGCCCGATTTCTGGGAGTATCCGACGGTTTCAATGGGCCTGGGGCCGATCAATTCCATCTATCAGGCTCGCTTCAACAAGTACCTGCAGAATCGGGGCCTGGATGACACGTCCGAGTCCCGGGTGTGGTGCTTCATCGGCGACGGTGAGACCGATGAGCCCGAAACCCTCGGCTCGATCTCGCTGGCGGGCCGGGAGCGGCTCGACAACCTCACTTGGGTGATCAACTGCAACCTGCAGCGTCTCGACGGCCCGGTGCGCGGCAACGGCAAGATCATTCAGGAGCTCGAAGCCATCTTCAAGGGTGCCGGCTGGAACGTCATCAAGGTGATCTGGGGAACCAGCTGGGATCCGTTGTTGGCCAAGGACGCCGATGGGCTGCTGGTCGAGAAGATGAATGACTCCGTCGACGGTGAGTACCAGCGCTACAAGGCCGAGAGCGGCGCCTATGTCCGGGAGCACTTCTTCGGTCCCGAGCCCGGACTGAGAGCCCTGGTGGAGGACATGACCGACGACGAGATATGGAACCTGCGGCGGGGCGGCCTCGACTACCGCAAGATCTTCACCGCCTATAAGGCCGCCGCCGAGCACACCGGTGCTCCCACCGTCATCCTGGCCAAGACCATCAAGGGATGGACGCTGGGAGAAGACGTCGAAGGCCGCAACGCCACCCACCAAATCAAGAAGCTCAACAAAGAGCAGCTGCTGAGCCTGCGTGACACGCTCAAGCTGCAGAACGAGATCCCCGATGAGGCCCTCGAAGGGGAGGAGGCACCCTATTACCGGCCGCCGGTGGAATCGCCAGAATTCCAATACCTCATGGAGCGCCGGAAGGCGCTGGGCGGCTCGGTTCCCAAGCGCACCACGTCTTCCCGGATTCCCATCGAGCTGCCGGGGCCGGCTCCCTTCGAGGAAGTCGCCGCCGGTTCGGGAACCCAGGAAGCGTCCACCACCATGGCCTTCACCCGGCTGCTGCGCGGTCTGGCCCGGGATGAGGTCTTCGCCGAGCGAGTGGTTCCCATCATCCCCGACGAAGGCCGAACCTTCGGGTGGGACGCGCTGTTCAAGGAGCTGGGAATCTATGCACCGCAAGGCCAGCTGTATGAGCCGGTCGACGCCAAGCTGCTGCTTTCCTATCGAGAGGCGACCGATGGCCAGATCCTCGAAGAGGGCATTACCGAAGCCGGGGCACTGGCCAGCTGGATTGCGGCCGCCACCAGCTACTCCACCCGGGGCGTGCCGATGGTTCCCTTCTTCATCTTCTACTCGATGTTCGGGTTTCAGCGAGTCGGCGATCTCATCTGGGGGGCAGCCGACGCCCGGGCAAGAGGATTTCTGCTCGGGGCGACTGCCGGCCGGACAACGTTGCTCGGAGAGGGGCTCCAGCATCAGGACGGCCACAGCCTGGTGCTGGCATCCACCGTGCCGGTTTGTCAGGCCTACGACCCGGCCTTCGCCTATGAGATGGGCGTCATCATCGAGGACGGCCTCACGCGGATGTACCGCGACGAAGAGGACATCTTCTATTACCTCACCCTGTACAACGAGAACTACCTCCAGCCCGCAAAGCCGGAGGGCGTCGACGAGGGCATCTGCCGGGGCCTTTACCAATTCGGCGCCGCCCCGGAAGGGGGAGTGCACCGGGCTGCCATCCTGTTCAGTGGCACCGGCCACATCGCCGCCCGGGCCGCCCAGGCTGAGCTAATCGAGCACTACGGCGTTGGCGCCGAGCTCTTCAGTGCCACCAGCTACAAGCTGCTGCGCGAACAAGCGCTGGAAGTCGAGCGGTGGAACCGGCTCCATCCGGGAGATGCCCGTCGGGTCCCATACGTGACCGCCACCCTCGAGGCGGTGGTTGGGCCGATCGTGGCGGTGACCGACTACATGAAGATGGTGCCCGATCAGGTCGCTCGCTGGGTGCCGGGAAACTTCATCACCCTCGGCACCGACGGGTTCGGACGATCCGACACCCGGGCGGCGCTGCGCCGCTTCTTCGAGGTCGACACCGGCCACGTTGTCGTCGCAGTTCTGTCGGGCCTGGCCGGGCAGGGTCGACTCGACCCTTCCGTAGTGAAGGAAGCCATTGCCCGGTAC
This sequence comes from uncultured Acidimicrobiaceae bacterium, assembly GCA_947259275.1. GTDB lineage: Bacteria > Actinomycetota > Acidimicrobiia > Spongiisociales > SHLN01 > SHLN01. Next base: position 6,760 of record CAMYMH010000043.1, read on the forward strand.
GGCATCGATCCCGAAGTCGGGGACCCCCGCAACCGGTAGCGCCGCCTCATAGGCTGGCCCCTCACCGAGCCAGCCCTGGCCGAAAATGGACTCTGACCGTCCGTAGACTCGTTGGTGAGCGCGGGGAGCGTGTGTGCTGATCAGATCCGTGGCTGCGGTAGTCGTTACCGGCCTTCTGCTGGGGGCCTGTGGCGGATCGATGTCGTTGACCGAGTATGCCGAGGCTCTCGAGGCGTCTGGTGCAGATGCATCGAGCCGCTTCGACCGCGTCAATGCGGCTCTCACCGGACCGGACGCGAACTTGGCAGACGCCCAATCGGCCGTCAAGGAGGGGGTCGTGATTGGGAACGACTTGCACGCCGACCTCCGAGCACTCGATCCGCCGGACGAGCTGGCCGATCTCCATGAGGTGTTGCTCGAACTGCACCGGGACGTTCTGGCCGCCCAACAGGAATGGGCCGAAAGCGTAGACACTGCCCAATCTGTCATCGAGATCCTCGACAGTCCGCAGGCGCAGGCGACCCTTTCCTCCAATGCATCCGCACTGGCGGCGTGTCGCCGGATCCAGAATGCCCTGGACCAAACCGCGGCCCGCGTCGTGTTCGATGACGTGCCATGGCTGCCGTCCACGCTGTCGGAAACCATCGAAGTAGCGCTTGGCTGCAGCTCCCCCTAGCTACGCCAAGTTGTCCGTTGCTAGGAGTTGTAGCAGCTCCCAAGGAACGCCGAAGGCGTTCCCCTATTCAACAAACGGTTCGATGGCGATGGGGCGCCCCTGGCTCTGCCACACCCAGTAGACCTGTGGTGAGCCGAGCGGATCGAGCACCTGGATCGAGTACCACACGACGATCTGAGCCACCGAGGCCAGCAGCAAACAGGGCTCTTCCAGGGCCCCCGGTACCCCTCCAGCCTCGACGACTGCACCTTCGAACACGTAGTCGCGTCCCAGGTGGTTGAGGATGATCGACCGGATATCGGGTTGGAACTCGGCCGGCAGCCAGCTGGTAGCCGCCTCGGCGGCCGCCGGGACCGAGTCGTAGCCGTCCTCCCGGCCGCGCTGGAACAGGAGCCGATAGATGGCAGGCGGCTGCTCGGTTCCATCCGGAAGCACAAAGCCGGGCAGCGGGACCGCGGCCTCGATCTCCCACTCCTCGATCGGCAAATCCCGCTCACATGCCACCGCCTCGGGCGCGACCGTAACCGGAAGGCCGATCAGCGTGACGGTGGACGTGGGCTGCAAGGTGCTGGTGGCGGAAGTGGGGTCGACACCCTCATCCCCCGAGCACGCCGCCGCCAGCACAACGATGGCGATAGCGGTTGCGAATCGGTGTGTCATGAACCTATCCAACCAGCCTTTGGGCGGTTCTAGAATCGCCTGGTGAGTGAAACCTTCGAGGAGTTCCGACTCTCTTTCTCCTACGGCAACCGTTCAGATCTGAACTTCAAGTTCCTCAAGAGCCTCCCGGACGACGAGGCCGCTGAGTTCTTCCGGCAATTGCTCGATGAGCTCGGTGATGCCTATGACCACGGATCGCTCGATCCGCTGATTCAGCTGGCCATCGACTGGCAAGCCCGCGCCTATGCTCCGCGGGAGGGGATGCCCCGGCAGTGGGTGTACGAAGACGGCCCGTTTGCCGAGCCGGTCAAGCCGCTGTCCGAGAGCCGGGTCGCCCTGTTCACCTCGAGTGGCCACTACGTCGCCGGCGACGACCCCCGTCCGTTCGGCATCGAGGAGATGACCCAGCAGGAGGCGGAGGATCGGATCGGTGAGTTCCTCAAGGCGGCGCCGGTTCTCTCGCGGATCCCGATCGACACCGTTCACGAGGATCTCAGGGTGCGTCACGGTGGGTACGACATCACGGCGGCCGCAACCGACCCCGGGGTGTCGTTCCCGGTCACAGTTCTCCGCGAGCTGGAGGCCGAAGGTGTCATCGGTAAGCTCCATGCCGATGCCTTCTCGTTCGCCGGTGCCACCGCCCAACAGCGAATCATCAACCAGACGGGACCGGAGTGGGCGCGGCTACTGGCGACGGAGGAGGTCGATCTCGCGCTGCTGGTCCCGGTCTGACCCGTTTGCCACGTGTCGGTCGGGCACGTCGCCAGAGCCATCGAGTCGGCCGGAATCCCCACCAGCTCCATCTACACCTACGCCTTTCGACATGTACCCGATGAGATGAAGCTGGCCCGCGTGGTGGTGACCCGTCATCCGATGGGGCGGCCGCTGGGGGCGCCCGGGGACCATGCCCGCCACCGGCGGGTCACCATGGCAGCCCTCGAGCTGTTCGACACCGCCGAGGCCCAGACAATGGTGGAGCTGCCCGAGCCGTATCGCCCAGGGAGTGGCGCATAGCGGCCGCGGTCATCAAAGTCCCGTATTTCATGGGGGAGCGGCTCGAGGGATTCCGGGTTCCCGAGCCGTTCGCCGAGCTATCACCTGAGCTGCCAATCGGGTCGCCGCAGCAGCGGATGGCCCATCTCTACCAAACCCTGGCCGCTGAAGTGGCCGGTCGCGACCGGCCGATTGTGTACGCCGGGGACTGCGTCGCCATCATCGGGGTGCTGGCCGGGCTCCAGGGCAAGGGGCTCGACCCGACGATGGTGTTCTTCGATGCTCACGGTGATTTCAACACCCGGGACACCACGCCGTCGGGGTTTCTCGGGGGGATGCCGGTGGCGATGGCGACCGGCCGGGGAGAGCAGACCATCGTCGAGGGCGCCGGGATGCAGACAATCCCGGATGAGCGGGTCCTCCATGTCGGCGCGCGGGATCTGGACCCGGGAGAAGCCGAAGCACTGGCGAGCTCGGCCATTACCGTCATCGCGGTGGATGAGCTGGCCGACCGCGAGCTTCCCGCCGGACCGCTGTATGTGCACGTTGACGTCGACGTGGTCGATCCGGGCGACCTTCCCGCCGTCAACTATCCGGCGCCGAACGGGCCTTCGCTGCAAGCCACCCGGGAAGCGCTCATCCACCTGGCCGCCACCGGCCGGGTGGCGGCCTTTTCGGTGTCCGGCTGGAATCCGTCGCTCCCCGGGGCGGATCGGGCTGAGGCGGCAACGCTTCGCCTGGCCGAGCCGTTTTTCGATCTCGCCGGCTGAGCCACCAAATGGCCACGATTCCCCGAAATCAGGTGCCCCTGGGCGCGGGGCGGGCGATGCTAACTTCACGCGTATGAGCCTCATGCGCGATGCGCTGCTGTGGGCCTCTCGCAACGAGACACTGAAGAACCACGTCCCCCGCTGGGGGTTCGTCAAGCGGGCGCTGCGCCAATTCATGCCGGGGGAGCGGCTGGAGGACGCGCTCGAAACCGCCACCAGCCTTGCCGGCAAGGGGGTCACCAGCATGTTCACCAGGCTGGGTGAGAACCTCACCGACCTTGCCCAGGCCGATGCGGTGGTCGAGCATTATCTGGAAGCCTTCGACCAGATTGCCGCCCTCGGCCTCGACACCGAGATCTCGGTGAAGCTCACCCAGCTCGGGCTCGATCTCGATTCCGAGTATGCCGCTCGCAGCCTCGAGGTCCTGGCGGCCAAGGCGGAGGTGATGGGTAACTGGCTGTGGGTGGACATGGAGTCGAGCGAGTACGTCCAGCCGACCATCGACCTGTTCAAACGCACAAAAGCCAGCCACTTCCAGGTCGGCATTTGCCTACAGGCCTATCTGCACCGCACCCAGCAAGACATGGTCGATCTGATCCCACTCCAGCCCGGCATCCGGCTGGTGAAGGGCGCATACAAGGAGCCGGCGTCGCAGGCGCTCACCAAGCGAGCGGAGATCGACGAGGCGTTCTTCCGGCTGGGTTCCGAGCTGCTCACCGCCCAAGGGGTGAGGCTGGGGCTGGCGACCCACGATGTGGGGCTGCTCGACCGGCTGGAAGTGGTCGCCCGCGCCGCCGGTGTCGGGAAGGACGGGTACGAGATCCAGATGCTGTTCGGCATCCGGATGGAGGACCAGTTTCGATACGCGGCCGAGGGTTATCGCATGCGGGATCTCACCGCCTACGGCGAGCAGTGGTACCCCTGGTACGTGCGGCGCCTGGCCGAGCGGCCCGCCAACCTCGCCTTCGTGGCCCGCAACCTCTTCGCCCGGAGCTAGAGCTTCGCGGGGTGAGCGCTACTTGGCCATATCCGGCCACGGTGCGCACCGGCGCCGTGGCGGTGGCCGTCGGCGAGCTGGCGAAACAGGAAGGCCCGGCGGCACCTCAAGACGAAGTCGGCGCCCTGGTCGACGACCTGGTCTGGTGGCCCGAGTACATCCAGTACCGACCGGCCTAGCCCCCTACTCTCCTTCCGGGGCGGCCTTGGGTTCGAAATCCTCCGGTTGTGGAGCAGGAGCCGAAACTACCGAAGTCGGCTCGTCGATGGCCTCATGGAGCCAGACCGTGCGTTGGGGGAACGGAATCTCGATTCCAACCTCATCAAACGCCTTCTTGAGCCGGCGGCGGATTTCTCGTGACGTGGCCCACTGTTCTCCCGGCTCGACCTTGACGGCCAGCCGGATGGCAATCGCGTTTGAGCCGAAGTTCTCCACGCCCCAGATCTCGGGCTCCTCGATGATGGTGGCGTTTGGTATCGCCTCATGCCAGACGGAGTCGGCCACCTCCTTGATCACCGACATGGCTTGATTCAGGTTCGTGTCGTACGCCACCTCGACGTCGAGCACGGCCCGCGCCCACTTCTGCGATTTGTTGGCGACGCGGACGATCTCGCCGTTTGGAATATGCCAAAGAGTCCCGTTCACGTCCCGAAGCTGGGTGATTCTCAAGCTCACGACCTCAACAACTCCGGAGGCCGGGCCGGCATCGATGATGTCGCCAACGCCGAACTGATCTTCCACAAGCATGAAGATGCCGGACAAGAAGTCCTTCACCAGGCTCTGGGCGCCGAATCCAAACGCGATACCGACGATACCTGCGCTCGCAACCAGCGGCCCGAGGTTCACCTCGAATTCGCTCAGTGCCATCAGCGCGGCGACCGTGTAGATCACCAAGCTGGCAACGGATTTGAGGACCGATCCAAGGGTTTCGGCTCGTCTCTGGGCCCGTTCGGCTTGAATGGCGGTCTTCTCAGCCCGGCGGCGGGCTAGTTCGAGAAACGTCTCGAGCCTTCCTGCCTCATCACCGTGGGCAACCATCGGTTCGTCGTCGTCGGCCACCGTCTGACTCTGGTTCTCGATGACTCGGTTGATGCTCCGGTCGATCAAGCGCCGTACAACCCGTCCGAGGATCCAGGCTCCGAGAAAGATCAGCAACACTTTGGTGAGTGGTAGGAGTGCGTCGGCCACCTCGGCCATTCGCTCGCTCTCGGTGAAGTCGAACACAAGCTCGCAGATGAAGCTGGGGTCGGCGCCGCAGGCATCGGCCAATTCGGCAGGTGATTGAAACAAGCTGGCCATGCCCGGCACGATAGAGAAGTGGCCCCAGTTTCCAGGGGATCTCCGCCCACCGCCGACCGCCAACCGCCAACCGCCAACCGCCAACCGCGACTGCCTACCACCTATCGCTACCGCTGAAAGCCCTACGCCTGTCAAGGGGATCGGACAAGCTCCGGTGGGCGGTCCACGGTGGGGAGTTCGCCGAAGGCGAACTCCAAAGCAACGCCGAAGGCGTTGCCAGTCACCAGCGCCACTCCACCTACGGGCTAGCCCGTGACGCCATCGCCATCACGCCTGACCCGATGTTCCGTCAAGCGCGGCAACGTCGGGGAAGGTGGGCGTCGCCGTAGGTGGAGCGGCACTTGGTGAAGTGGGCTTACGGGGGCCTCTCGGGCGGAGGCCCCCGAGCCCACGACCGGGCCGACATTTGGGGTTGGGGGTTTGCATGAGGTGCGCCTCATGCCGCGAGGTAGTCGGCGATGCGGGTGGCGGCCCGACGCGCCTCGAGGCTGTCGGAGACTTGGGGATGTGCGTCGACGTCGCACACCCGTCCATCCGGCAGCGACGTGACGGTTGCGAGGCGCACGCCGGAGGATTCGAGTACCTCGGCCGCGGCCGAAACGCATTTGGTCTCCGGTCCGGCTACAACTGCTCCGCACGCCACCAGGCTGCGGGTGCCGGGCGAGGTGGAGTGCCGTTCCGGCGGAGGCTGAACCGGCACTCCACACTCGCCCAGTCGGTCCTTCCATACGGACCAGCCTGCGCCCCGCCGCCATGCGGCCGGGTCGTAGGCGTTTACCGCCCGCATCGACGGAAAGCTGGCCGCGGCCAGCCAGCTGGCAGCGATTAATGGATCGAGCCCGGGGTCGCGGTCAAAGGCATCGAGGCCTCGCCACAGCAAACCGCAGATCGGCTGCCCTCCGATGGTGACGGCGGTTCCGTGCCATTCGAGCTCGATGTCGGCGAGCTCGGCCGGGTGCAACTGGCAGGTGGGCACATGGGCGTAGATGAGGCTGGTCGCCACCAGCTGGGCGAGGAGGTCGGAGGGAGCGGCGATGATGACGACACCGGGGCGATTCGAGCAGCCCTCGCCGTTTCTGGTGTTTGCCCGTGCTCTGTCGGTGGCGAACCGGGCGGGAGAGGTGTGGCGCCCGGCCGGCGGGGAAGCCGGCAGCTCGCCCCGCCGCTTACCCCGCACGCGGTCGAGCAGCGCATAGCGACTCGCCCCCGGGCCGCGTGTCTCACGCCGGGCGCCACGGACCTGGCCGACGGGAGTTGCCCCTCGTCCGGCGCCCGTTTGGCCGAGCAGCAGTGCGGCGCTGCTGAGCGCCCGAGCTGCCGTGATGACCGGCGGGCGGATGGATGCTGGCTGTGGTCCAAACCAAGACATGCCCGACCTCCCGTGTTAGCTGTTGCCACCGTAGGTAAGGGCTCTATTGCGGTTGTCTCGCGAGAGGGGCTGCCGGTCCGTAACCTTGCGGCCATCACCAGGGGTGGTGGACCAGCCACCCTCCGTGCCACAACCACTGGCGGCCCGGTAGCTCGGGCGGTAGCGTGTGACTTGTGAGCCTCCAGATACGGCTGCTGGGGGGCTTGCTCATCGAGAGTGACGGGCGGATCCTCCCCCGGATTCCATCGCGCCCCGGCCGATCCCTCTTCGCGTTCCTGGTGCTCAACCGCGACCGGCAGCTGAGCCGCGACCTGCTGGCGGGCATGTTCTGGCCCGATATGCCCGACACCCAGGCTCGTCGAAGACTCAGTCAAGCCCTGTGGCAGATTCAAACCTTGTTCGCCGAAGCCGGCATAGCCGGCTCCTATCTCCTCGCCACCCCGAATACCGTCAGGTTCAATCCCAGTGCCGACTACTGGCTGGATGTCGAGGTCTTCGAGTCGGCGGTCGGGCCTCTGAAGGAGGCCGAGGGTGGCCGATCGTCGGGTGCCAAGCATGCCACCGAGCTGGCGGAGGCGGTCGAGCTCTATCGCGGTGATTTGCTGGCGGGTGTCTACGACGACTGGGTCCTCATGGACCAGCAACGGTTGCGTCAGCTCTACTACCGGGCATTGTCGCACCTGGCCATGGTTCACAAGAGCCGCGGCGAGTTCGAGGATGCGCTGGTATTTGCCCGCCGGCTTGCCCTCCTCGAACCCTTGCGGGAGGACGCCCACCGAGACGTGATGCGTCTTTGTCTCCTGGCCGGACGGCCAAACGAAGCCTTGCTCCAATACGAGGTGTGCTACTCGGCGCTGGCAGACGAGTTGGGGGCCGAGCCGGAAGCCACTACCACCGAGCTGTTCGAATCGATTGCCGCACAGCGCCGGGCCGGGCGCCAACCGTTCGTGCCTGCAGTCCGATCCCCCCTCTTCGATCTCGCCACTCCGGTGCCGATGGTGGGGCGAGAAGGTCCCAGGACCGCCGCCATCGACGCGATCGAGGGAGCGTTGATGGGTCGGGGAGTGGTGCTGCTGGTGGAAGGGGAGCCCGGGGTCGGGAAGACCCGGCTGTTGGAAGCCATCGCCGAGGACGCCAACTGGCGCGGGTTCGGAGTGTTGTGGGGAGAGGCGCGGCAAGGAGATGCTGCCCGCTCCTATCACCCGCTCGCCATTGCGCTCGGAAGCGCCCTGTCGCGTCTCCGGTCGGAGCAGCTCGCTGCCCAGGTAGACGACCTTTGGCTCGGTGAGCTCTCCCGGCTGGTTCCTGGTCTGCCCGAGCTGCTTCCTGGTTTCCCGCCGGCGCTCGAACCGTCAGAAGAGGCGGGAAGGATGCGGGAGGCGATCGCCCGTACCGTTGTGGGGCTAGGCCGGATTACTCCCCATCTGCTCATCCTCGACGATTTCCAGTGGGCGGACGACGACACCATCGCGGCCGTTGCGCACCTGGCGGGCGCCATCGGTGAGGCGCCGGTCGTGTTGTGTCTGTCCTATCGGGACCAGGAGGCCCGCGACCGCCCCGAGGTCTGGGACCGGCTTCGGACCATTGACACCATTGGCCGCTCGCGGCGCCTCACCGTCGAACCGTTGTCTGAAGGTGAGACCGCCGAACTCATCCGGGTGAGCTCTGCCGCCCGGGGAGACGCCGACCTGGTTGGCCGGATTCAAGCCGAAACCGGCGGCAATCCGCTGTTCGTGCTCGAGACGTTGCGGGCACTCCACGAGCACAACGTTGCGGTCGCTGAGTCCGAAGACGCCATCGGTGACTTCCCGCTTCCGGCCACCGTGCAAGAGTTGATCGCACGCCGGCTCCGATCGCTTGGATCGGCCGATCGTGCCGTGTTGAACCTCTTCGCCGTCGCCGGCCTCGAGGCCGATTCGGCGGTCATAGCCGCCGCGCTCGACCGTCCCCGACCCGAGTTCTTCGAGGCCTTGGATGTTCTGATTTCCCGGGGGATTCTGTTCGAGCGTGACGAGCTGTACCGCTTCCGACACGAGCAGGTCCGCCGCGTGGTGCTCCGGGCGTTGCCGGCCGGCGAGTTGGATGCGCTGCACGGTGCCATCGCGGCGGCCCTCGAGCGATTGAATCCGGGCGACTCCGAGGCGATCGCGCATCATCTCGTGCAGGCAGGCCGGGGTCTGGCAGCCAAGCCTTACGCCGTCCAAGCCGCCGAACGGGCCGTGGCGATGCGAGCGTACGCAACGGCCGCCAGCCACTACCGGACTGCCCTCGAGGCCGAAACTACGGGAGACGACGAACGCCTCGACCTGCTGTTCGGCTACGAGCAAGTGCTCGATGTTCTGGGACGGCGGGACGAACAGGCCGCCGCGCTGGCCACGATGAAAGCCCTGGTCGACGCGCCGGGGCCTCGCCGGGCGGCCGTCATGCGGCGGGCCGCCTGGCACTGCGCGCATACCGACCGATTCGAGGAGGCAGGCCGGGCGGCGCACGAGGCACTGGGGGCGGATACCGCGGCCGGTGACCAGTCCGCCATGGCCGAGGACCGGCTGGTGCTCGGAATGATCGGTCTCTGGTCGGGTGATCTGGCGGCCGCGGTGAACCATCTTCGGGAGGGAGCGGGCCTGGCTGCTACGGCTTCGCAACAGGCACGGGCCCGGCGGGCGCTGGGCAGCGCCTTGAGCGCAGTTCAGGAATATGAACAGGCGGCCCTCGAGGCTGGAGCGGCCCTCGAGCTGTTTGGTGCCGCCGACGACCCTCGTGGGCAGGCGGAGGCACTCGGGCTGCTCGGAGTGATAACGATGGAACGCGGCCGAGCTCTCGACGCCGTCGGGTACTACGACCGGGCGGTCTTGCTGTGTCGCCAGATCGGCTACCGGCATGGCGAGGCGGTCAATACCGGCAATCGGGGCAACGCGCTGTGGTTCGCCGGACGGGTGCCGGATGCCTTGACTTCATTCGCCGAAGCCATCGAGCTTTTCCGATCGATGGGAAACCGGCGTGGCGAGGCGCTGGTGCAGGCCAACGCGGCCTCGATTCACCACTCAGTGGTAGGAGACGACTCCACTGCCGGCGAATACTGCCGGTCGGCGCTCGAGTACTTCACCGAGGTCGGCAATGAAGATGGGGCCGCCCAGGTGCTGTGCAACCTGGCCGACATCGAGCGTCGTGCCGGCCGGCTCGAGGCGGCGGCGGACCATATCCGTCACGGGCTAGCGGCAGTCGAGCGAGCGGGCAATCGGTGGCTGGAAGTTCAGCTGCATTATGCAGAGGCGCAACTTCGCCTGGCCATGGCCGATGCCGCCGGTGCCGTGGTCGCCGCCGATAAGGGTCTCTCACTATGTCGGGAGCTCGGTCTGTCGGACTTCGAGAGCGGGTTGCTATCGGTTCTCGGTCTGGCGTGGCTGGCGGAGGGGAAGGTCGACGAGGCCATGGCGGCAACCTCCGATGCCGTCCGCCAGTTGAGTCGGGGCACCGATCAGGACTATCTCGTGCCCTTTCGCCGGGCGTTGGTCCTCGAAGCCGCCGGACGAATCGAGGAGGCGGTCGCGGCCTTTTCCGACGCTCACTCCTTGCTCACCCACCGATTGCGCGACCTCACAGCCGAACAGCGGTCGCTGGCGCTCGCCGCTCCCGAGCATCGGGCGATCGTGGAGGCGATTCATCGGCGTGGCCCGCGTCAAGTGGAGGTGCGCCTGGCCCGGCGGGATGTTCCCACCGGGCGCCCGCTGCGGGACGATGATTTCGTTGGAGTGGCCTGGACGGTCGGGGCGGTCGAAGACGACCGGCTCGAGGACCAGGGGGAGCGACGGCGCCACCGTTTGCGGCGGCTGCTCGCCGAAGCGGAGGCGCACGGCGCCGCCGCCACCATCGCCGACCTGGCCGACGCGCTCGGAACCAGCGTGCGTACCATCCGCCGGGATCTCCAGATACTTCGCCGGGAGGGCGTACCGGCGGTCACCCGCGGCACCAGGAGCTCCGTGACCGAGGGCTGATCCCGGCCGGTTTTTCCTTCTCGTGGCCTGTAGGTTTTTTCGATTCTGCCGATTTCTTCCTCAACGATTGATCCTCGAGAGGAGGGGGCAGAATGAGACGAGTAGTGACCTTCGCTCTGGCTTTGGCCACGGCGATGGCATTGTTCGCCCAGTCCGCATTCGCGGCGGTGGTGAACATCCGGTAACAAGCGATCCCAGATCGGTGAGGAACGAGGGCCAGCACCCTCGTTCCTTCGCGTCGATCGGGGCCCTAGCTCTGGTGTTGGGGGAACGGGTAGCCGACGACGATCAAGGTGCCAGCGCCCCCAATCCGGCGGTGAGAACCACGGCCAGGCCAAACACGACTTGTTGGGCGCCAAGGATGGGGGTGGTCGGTACCGGGCGGCGCACCAGCAGGACGTGGACCAGCGCCAGTGTGGCGATGGCGATGACGCCGGCGATGGAAATGGCATCGGCCAGCCAGCCGCCGAGCACCGCCGCCACTGCTGCCAGCTGGAAGCCGTCGCTCAGCAGCAGGGCGTGACGCCGACCCTTGGAGCGCCGGAGTTGTACGCGCACAAACGAGATGGCGGCTATCGCCCGGGCGGCAGCCACGCACCAGAGCCCAGCTGCGAGCCGATCGCTTCCGCCGCCGGCCAGGATGATGGCTGCCACCACCGCGGCCACTCCGATGGAACCGGCCAGCTCGGGGGTCAACCGACGGCTGCGACTCCGAATGTCATACCACAGCTCAATGGCGACCAGCGGAGCTGCCAGCACCAGCACCCACCAGAATGGCTCCTCGGCCAGGACCAGGGCCAGCGCGCCAAGTACTGCGAGCACGGCCAGCTCCGTTGCCGCCACCCGGCGCGCCAGCCGGGTTCGCTCCAAATCACGCCCGCGATGGCGGTCGACGAGCGCCAGCTTGAGCGGAGTGCGAGCGAGGAAGGCCAGCAAGGCTGCCACGCCGATCGCCAATCCGGCCCAGCTGGGCTCGACGAGCAAGCCAAGCAGCACCGGCTCGAGCGTGAGGCTCCATCCGCCGTGTTCGGTCGGGAGGGCGACCGGCCGCAGATGGGTAAAAAGGGCACTGGTAGTCACGGGTCGATGCTACGGCGCGGGCCGGTGAGGAGGCCTGGGGATGGCGAGACCATGACCCCGCCCCTTGCAGTTCAGGCTTCCCACTCAGCCCAGGTAATAGCAGCCTTCCTGATCCTTGCTGGGCGGTGCCGTCTTGGCGGTGTCGATGGGTCTCCGAGGCTGCTCCGACAGCGGCCAGCGTACGGCCTTGCGCCTGGCTGCGGCGAGTGGGTCGTCGGGCCTCTCTGCCGGACCGACTCGCGTTTCCTGGAGTGCAGGTTCGGTGTCTTCCATACCCCGTTCCTCGGGGTCAGGGTGTTGGACGACGGGCGCGGCAACTAGGGCCGAAAGTCAAGTCCACCCAGCGTGGCCAGCGAATACCGCCGCTTGGCTAGCGAATGCCACTTCCCCGCGCCAGACGGGTCAAGCCCACGAAGATGAGCAACACCCCGGCGAACATGAGGGCGGGGCCGATGAGTGAGCCCGACACGCCACTGGACGATTCGAGCACCGCCGGGTTGCCGCTGCAAAACAGCAGCCGTCCACCGAAGCCGACGTTTTCGCAGCTCGAGGCGTCGTAGCCCAGGAAAATCAGAAATCCGCCTCCACCCAAGGACAGGAGCCCAGTCAGCACAACTCTTCCCTTTCCATCCAATACCAGAATACGCCCTTTTTGACGACCTGTTGAGAGTGAGACGCAAGGTCGGCGGTGTCAGGTTCCCGGCCCTGCTCGCATCCCCTTGCTGGGCGGGCATGAGCGGGATTTCGGCGGATTCGTCTACTCTCGGCACGAGCACAAGGAGAGTATCTGGTGACAGCAGTCCTCGGATTCGGCGGATACGTACCCGATCGGGTGATGACAAACGACGACTGGGCCGCCATCGTCGATACCGACGACGAGTGGATCACCACCCGCACCGGCATCAAGGAGCGTCGCTTCGCCGCCGACGACCAATCGACGCTCGATCTGTCCGAGCTGGCCGCGCTCACCGCGATGAAGGACGCCGGGCTCAACCAGGACGACATCGACGAAATCGTCGTGGCGACCGACACCCCCGAGGTCTATACGCCCGACACGGCCTCTCTCCTGCAGGACCGCCTGGGATGCCGCAACGTCCCCACCTACGACCTCGGTGGCAGCGGCTGCGCGGGTTGGATCCAGGCAATCGACGTGGCTCGCGCCCGCATTGCGTTCGAGCCCAAGAAAGTGCTCGTGGTTGGAGTGGAACTCATCTCACGCCTGATCTCCTGGGAGGATCGGGCGACCTGCGTTCTGTTCGGTGACGCGGCCGGCGCCGTGGTTATGGGGCCCGGCGATGGCAAGGCCGAGCTGCTGGATGTCATATCAGGCACGGACGGGAGCAAGGCGGACATTCTCACGCTCCAGACCGGGGGAACCCGCCATCCGTTCACGGTCGAATCGGCGGCGGCGGGGGATCATCAGCGGCTCGAGATGAAGGGCAGCGAGGTGTTCCGCGAGGCGGTGCGACGCATGAGCGCCGTCACCCTCGAGCTCCTCGAGAAATTGGATCGGCCGCTGTCAGAGGTGGCTCTGCTCATTCCTCACCAGGCCAATAAGCGCATCATCGACGCCGTCGGCCACAAGCTCGGTATCGAGGAAGACAAGGTGTTCATCAACGTCGACCGGTACGGCAATACCGGCTCGGCCACCGTACCGCTCGGCCTGTGGGAGGCCTACGAGCAGGGGCGCATCAAACCGGGCGACCTCGTGGTGCTCACCGCCTTCGGGGCCGGCTTTCACTGGGCCTCGGCGGCGATGCAGTTCTAGGTGACATGCTCCCCCCGGAGGGTGTCGGGTTGCGCGATAGGGCGACGCGAGGGGAGGCCGTCGCCGGTTCGTGGTCGGTCGCATTTCTTCCCCGCCCTCGAGGGCGGGGTGGCTCCGCCGATAGGCGGAGACGGGGTGGGGGAGGCCAGGAGCCCCGCCACATCACCGGGTTTGCAGTCATGAGTGTCGTCCTCGGAGCTCGGCCGGGCTTCGCCCGGCTCAGGAGTTGCTTCGCAACTCCATAGGAACCCGAAGGGTTCCCGTCCCACCTTCCCCTCAGGGGAAGGAGCAGGAACGCGAGCAGGAATCCTCGAAGGTGTCGCACACAAACCGCGCCAGTTCACCTCAATGGGAAGGAAGAACCTAAGGTCGGTCATCATCGATAGGAGAACCGATGGCTGTTGTAGTCCGTTACCGCCCCAAGGCCGATCGTGCCGACGAAAACCAGAAGCTGGTTGAGGCCGTCTTCGCCGAGCTCAACGCCGCCGATCCGGGCGGTGTGCGCTACGTCACCTACCGGCTGGCGGATGGAACCTTCGTCCATATCGCCGACGTCGAGGCCGACCCCAATCCGCTCGGGGCGGTCGCCGCGTTCGCCGAGTTCCAGAAGGACATCGCCGAACGCTGCGAGCCCGGCCGGGGTCCGGATCCCCAGCCAGCCACCCTGGTGGGGTCGTATCGCTTCTTCGAGTCGGAGACCTGAGGCTGGACCGGCGAGGCAACAGCAGGGTTGGGGGCACCCGGGGCTGGATGCCCCCTACTCGAAATCCCAGCTACTCCTCCGGAATGTCGATCACCGGTCCGAGAACCGCGCCCCCATCGACCACCCATTCAGATCCGGTGCTGTAGGTGGCGTCAGCCGCCATGAACATCAACAGCTTGGTGACCTCCTCGGCCTCTCCGAATCGGGCGATTGGCTGGGTCGCGGCTAACTCGTCGCCCATGTGCTCAGTCATCGGGGTGCGAATCGGTCCGGGATGGATCGACATCACACGGATGCTGTCCTTTCCGAGCTCCATAGCTGCCGCCTTGGTCATACCACGGACGCCCCACTTGGAAGCTCCGTATGCACAAATGGTCGCATACCCCATCAGCCCGGCAGTCGAGGAGATGTTGATGATCACGCCACTGCCCGCCTTGCGCAATGAAGGCACCGCGTAGTGCATACCGAGGAAGGTACCGGTCAGGTTGATGTCGATAACCCGACGAAACTCATCGGGTTCCATCTCATCAACGGCACCGTAGGCGAGGATTCCAGCGTTGTTGACCAGCAGGCTGATCGGGCCGAACTCCTTCTCAACGGTGGCCACCGCATACTTCCAGTCGTCGTCTTTGGTCACGTCGAGATGAACGAAAAGGGCGGACCCACCCAGCTCCTCCTCTAGGGCCTTGCCGGCGTCGTCAAGGATGTCGCCGAACACCACCTTGGCTCCTTCTTCAACCAGGCCCCGGACATGCGAGGCTCCCATGCCGCGCGCTCCCCCGCTGATCAGCGCGACCGCTCCATCAAACCGTCCCATCACTACCTCCTGTACTGGCCTGAATCGGCCTCTCAACACGACGGACCCGTCCATCGTCGATAGTCGGGACGCCTCGAACTAGTGCCGGAGGTCCTTTCGACACTCGGGGCTTGCAGGGGCGAAGGAGCCGTGTGTCGACGGAAGTCGGGCTAGCGCCGGCCGGTTACGGTTGCCCGCCAGGCGGTCACTCGCTCGGCCAGGCGCTCAACCGGGAGCATCGAAACGAAGGCAATCCCGAACAGCTGGTAGGGGAACAGAATCGCCATTAAGGCCAGCACGCCCACGTGGAACCCCCAGGCGGCCGCCACCCAGGCCTGCTTCCAGCGCCGACCCAGCAGGACGATGGGCGCTCCCAGCTCCACGAAGACGCTGGCAATGGCCATCGGAGGGAACAGCCAGCCGAACTGAACCAGCCGGGCCCCGATGGGGGAGTGGACGTCGCCCAGAACGATCTTGCGGAGATTGTCGTGTGCCACCTGATTGCGGAGCACGTCCCCGGTGAGCCAGTCGAATCCACCGTTGCGGAGCTTGGCGAGGCCGGCGATTACGTAGGCGATGACCACGACCAGGGTCATGATCCGCAGCGCCCAGCCGTAGTCGTGGCTCGGTTTGTCATCCGCGCCGCTGCTTCGTCCGATCGCATAGGCGGCGTCGGCCGGGCTGAACGCCAGGATGATCACGTGGAGCACGAGCAAATTCTCGGTGTGGAGGATCTGGCCCCACGAGTTTCCATGGGTGGTCAAGACCAGGAGCAGAAAGGCGAAGACGGGAGCTACGAGCCGAAATCGCCACCCGAGGAGAAATGCGACGGCCCCGGCGATCGCCAGGACCGAAAGCACGGTCACGAGGCCGGAGGGCAGCGGCGTGCTGAGACTTCCGAGTACTCCGACCGGTTCGAAACGACGCTCAGGCAGCCGGGCCAGATCGAGCCAATGGAATGCCCGGATGGCGACAAAGACCGTCGCATAGGCCCCGACGAGAATGCGGACGACGGCCAGCCGCCGGGCCGGCGCCTCCTCGGATAGCCGGCAGAGGTCCCTCATGATTCGCACCGGGCATGAACCGTTCGCTGCAGAGGTTCCTCGCTGCCGTCGAAGTAGGCGATGACGTCGTAGGTCTCGGTGACGATCTCAACCGCCACCACCTGGTCTGCTGCGTTGGCGAGGACCTCGTGGCATAGTGCCTCAGTGCTGCCGGTTCCGATGGCCTGGACGACGGTCCCGGCCGCCTGGATCACCTCGCGGGTTCCACCCACCACAGTTGGCGAAAGGGTGAGCCGATTGCCGGCCGCGTCGTAGCCGGCCGCCGAGCTGACCGTCGTCTCCTGGGGGCGGGCACGGCTGAACATGGGATAGGTCGATAGCGGGAAGCCGTCGTCGGCCGGAGACTTGATCACCGGCGCGGCCACGAGCACCACCATGAGTGCGGCGAAACCGTATCTGGCCCATTTGTGCATGATGCAAGCGTAGATTGCGGGCCGTGAACGAACATCGCAACACCAGATCAGTCGGCGGGCGGGTCCGGATGGGTGTGATCGTGTGGGTGGCAGTAACGGTCGGGCTGCGCCTATTCATCCTCCAACCCGAACGCTGCGGCAACGTCGGCCCGGATGAGGTACGCGGGGCGGCCACGGCCGCCGTCAACTGGCTGATTCGGAACCAGGAGGCGGACGGCCAATGGCTGTATCGATACGATGTCGAGGCCGATCGAGACCTCGGTGGCTACAACCTGGCCCGTCATTCGGGGGTGGCGTTCTCTCTCTACGGAGCAGCGGCGGCAGACATCCCGGGTGCCCTCAAATCCGCCGACCGCGGCTCCGAGTGGCTGATGGAAAGGCTGATCCCGGCCGGCGGCGGCGTGGCCGTCGACGATCATGGCGCCACGGTGGCCATTGGTGGTTCTGCGCTATGGGCGATTGCCCTCGGCGAGCGGCGCCTGTTGACCGGTGATGACCTCTACGACGTCGAGCTGCGCGGTCTGGGACGTTTCCTGGTGTCGCAGATCGAGCCAAACGGAGCGGTTGCGAAACGGTGGGATCCGGCCTCTGATCAGCCGGTGTTCGGGGAGTACTCGCCCTTCTTCACCGGCGAGGCCTATTTCGCACTGGCCCGGCTCGAGCGTCTCTTCCCGGGTGAAGGCTGGGGAGATGCTGCCGACAGCATTGGTAATTACCTGGCCACCGAGCGCGACGAGACCGAAGACTGGTTCCCGGCGGTGAGCGACCATTGGGGAGCTTACGGACTGGCCGAGACGGCGCAGTGGCGGGATCTCACTCCCGCCGAGCTGGCCCATGCGAACACGCTGGGTGGCATTTTCGGGCCGCAGGTCCGGTACGCCTCGCAACGGACCAAATCCTGGTTCACGCACCTGACCCGGGGACGCCAGACGCTCGGTGCCGGTCTCGGAACGCTGGGTGAAGGAACCACCAGTCTGTGGCTGGCGGCCCAGCTCGAGCCGGGCCTGGCCGATCTGGAGGAGGATGCGGCCGAGCGTTCCCGGTGCATCGCCGGGCTCCTGGTCGAACGGCAGGTGGGGGTCGGCGAGGCGGTTGGTTTCGATGACCCGGGGCGGGCCGCCGGTGCCTGGTTCCAGTTCGGTGTCACCCAGATGGACGATCAGCAACACCCGCTGTCTGCGTTGCTGCAAACGCTGCCAATCTTCGAGGAGCGAGCATGAGTGGCTGGCTGGCGATCCTTCTGTTAACGGCAGCGGTCAATCCGCCCCGACGTCGCCGCGAGCTGCCAATCGACGCCGCGGTAGTTGCCGCCGGTGCCGGGCTCACGCTGGCGGTGCTGTTGGGCGTCGGGGCGGTCGGAGACCGGCTGCTCGACACGCTTGACATCAGTGCTCCCACCTTCCGGGTGGCGGTCGGCATGGTGCTGCTGGTGCGAGGGGTCATCGACATGGTTTCCCGCCCGCCGGGCCCGGGCGCCGAATGGTCCGGAATGAAGGGTGCAATTGTCCCCGGGTTCTTTCCGGTGTTGTTTCGCCCCGAGATCGCCTTGACGGCGATGTCGGTGGCGGTCGACGGAGGGGTTGGAATCATGTCGGTTGGCGCCGCCGTTGCGCTGTTCCTCGTCGTGGCTTCGGTTCTCTGGTTGCACCGTTTCGACCGCGCTCTCAGCATCGTTCTCTCCGCCACGCTGATAGTCCTGGCGGTTGATCGGCTCGTCGATGGAGTGTTCGCGCTTTAGGGGGACTAGACGCGATGAGAGCCCTCCGGCTGGAGGGCTCTCCGGGCCTTTGATGAGCAGTTGCGTAGCAACTGCCAAGTAACCCGCAGGGTTGCCGTTGCCGCTCAGCTCTCGGGCTTTGAGTCCTCGAGGTCTGCCTCGAAGGTTTCAGCCTCGATCTCCTCGTTGGCGGCTTCGAGCGTGGCGTCCGGCTCGGACGGTGTCTCTACGGCCGGCGCCTCATCGACCACGGCGGCTTCCACCGCTCGCGGCTCGATGGGGTCGGCGAAGGCCTCGGGGTCGTCATCGAGGATGAACCACAGCACCAGGTAGAGCAGCAGCCCGAAGCCGCCCACCAGCACGGAAACCGCCCAGATGGCTCGCACCAGCGTGGTGTCCAGGTCGAAGTACTTGGCTACGCCTGAGGCAACACCGCCGATCTTCTTGTCGATCGGGTCCTTGTACAGCGTGGTGTCACGCCTGGCAGGAGGGCTTTCATTCGTCATCGTCGCTCCTTTGGCATCAAATGAAATGTACCTCAACGATGCACGATCAGACCGCCCGCGTCATCCCCCGCCGGGGGGATTCGGGGCTCACACCTGGGCGGGATGGCCTACTTGAAGCCCTCGTTCGCCTTGGAGACGGCGCCCGACGCGTTGCTCCCCACCTGGGTGATGACGGCGATGGCGACCACCGCGATCAGCAGGAGCAGGAAGGCATATTCCACCAGGCTGGCGCCGTCGTCAGATTCCCACCAGGTTTGGCATCGGACCCACATCGCGAGCATGTGGCCACCTTTCAGGTCGTTACCCGAACATCATCGGGTCGAAGCGGCATTCTGGCCATAGGTCGACCGTCTCAGAAGTCGCGGCACGAAGATTCCATCTTCTGGGACAAATGGCTCTGGTCATCGACCCCCCGGCTTCGATACCTTGGGGGCTCACGGCTGGAGGCGGCATGAGTACGAAGCTGATGGTGAAACCGATTGGTGCTATTCGGCATGGTCCGGAGGGGATTCGACTACAAGTGGAAGAGGCGTACCGTCCCGGCCTTCGGTTTCTCGAGCTGTTCAGCCACGCCGTGGTCGTTTGGTGGGCGAACCAGCACGACAATCCGGAGAGCAGGGCGATACTGCAAACCGAGCTCCCATACGCACCCGGAGTCACCGCCGGTGTCTTCGCGTGCCGGGCCGAATACCGCCCGAATCCCGTCGCGGTGACTGTCTGTCGAGTCGAGCAGGTCGACGAGGATGCGGGTTCGGTTCTGGTTCGCAACATAGATGCGTACGACGGATCTCCTCTGGTGGACATCAAGCCGTACATCGGCGTGGTGGATCGGGTGGCGAAGATCGAGATTCCCGATTGGTACGACGGTTGGCCCGAGTGGCTGCCTGAGGAAGGGATCGGCCTCGACGGGTCATAGCGCCCGGCGCCTACTCCTGCGGTGCTCTCGAGTCGGCAGATCGTACGTGGTCGGGATTACGATCACTCTTCACCGCCAGAGGACGACCTTGCGAAGAAGCAACCCACCGCCGGACGTGCCGGGACCCGGCATCATCTACCGGCTGGCGGCCTGGGTGGGCCTCGCGCTCATGCGAATCCAAAAGTGGCGGTTCCAGGTGGAGGGTCTCGATCATGTTCCCACCGGCGGCGGCGCGGTCATCGCCGCCAACCACACCTCGTTTTGGGACTTTTTTGCCGTCGCCCGGGCTCCTTATCTCCGCCTCGGCCGGCCGTCTCGAATCCTTACCAAGGAGTCGCTGTTCCGGATTCCCCTGGTGGGAGCGCTCATCACCCGCACCGGCTGTATTCCGGTGGATCGCGGCAACGGGCGGGACGCACTGGTTCACGCCGTGACGTCGTTGCACGCCGGTGAGCTGGTGCTCGTGCTGCCCGAGCAAACCATCTCACAGTCCTTCGAGCTGCTCCCGTTCAAAAGTGGAGCGGTGCGCATGGCCGGATCGGCCGGAGTGCCGTTGGTGCCTGCGGTCTCCTGGGGCTCGCATCGTTTCTTCACCACCGGTCACCGCCCCAGGTGGTCGTGGCGGCTTCCCGTGACCATCCGCTTCGGCGAGCCGATTCTGGTGAGCCCGGACGATGACGTCGAGGTCATGACCAAGGAGCTCCGCGACCGTATGCAGGCGATGCTGTCCGAGATCGTGGCGGAGTATCCGGACGGCACTCCGGCCGGAGCGTGGTGGGTTCCCCACCGCCTCGGAGGTGGAGCGCCCGAGCACGGTGCGGTTGAGCGGGACTTCCGCAGGACAACTGCACGCTGGCGCCGCCGCCAGAAATAGGGAACGCTGCGCGCTCCGGGAACGCTGCGCGTTCCTGGGGAGTTGCTTTGCAACTCCCGCACTGAGCTCAGTCCTACTTTCTTGGCAGGGTCTCGGCGAAGTCAACGCCCCGGTCGATCCAGCCGTTGAAGGTTGCTTCCTCGGCGAATCCGGAAGGGGCGACCGCCACCCAGCCGCGCATCGGCCGGGCCGACATGTCGAACATGCGCGCCCCCGGCAGGGCGACCGCCTCGTCGTGAGCCTCTTTGCCCACCCGAACCATCAGCTCATTGCCCGAGACGCCGACCGCCATGTTGCCGTTGATCATGAAGGCGATGCCGCCGAACATCTCCCGCTCGGTGACACCATCGTGACTCCCGATGCGGGCGCGGATGTCGTCGGCGATCGCAACGTCGTACGCCACAGCGCAACCTTAGGTGGCGCGGATGGCTTCAGGCGGCCCTGGTGGCGAGCTCGTGAATCGTCACCCGGGCGTCCCGGTCAACGGCGAGAATCGTGCCTTCCTCGACCTCGGTCCATTGTTCGTCGGTGATCGGCTCGGAGGCAATGACGACCGCCCTGTACGAGGCGTCTGCCTCGGGGCAGTGGTCGGTACCACAAACTGCGCAATCGTGTACCCGGTGACGCTCGGTCCAATACCGCGAAATTAGCGCCTGGCCGTCGGTCGAGGGCTATTTGGTGTCGAGGCGCCGCTCCACCGCGGCGAGGATTTCGGCTTCGCGTGCGATCGCCTGGTCTTGAAGGTCGAGACCGCGCCGTAGGAATTCGGCAGCCGCCCCCTCGTCGGAGAGGCTTTGGGTGTTGATCTTCACATTCAGATAGGCACCCATCACCGCCGAGCGAGCACACAGCGCTCCCACCCCGGCGTCCGAGGTCGAGGCGGGGAGACCGATCTCGGCCATGGCACCGATCACCTCCATCGAAGCGAGGCCGGCCTCCATCACCCGCAGCGGCACCTCGATCGCCCGGCGAGTTGCCGCCTGGATCGCCGCGGCCCGAGCCGCCGCTTCCGATTCGGTGCCCTTTGGCAGGCCGAATGCCGCCATGATCTCTTTGAACGCCTCGGTGTCGGCATCGACCAGGGCCAGCAGCTGGTCGTGGCACGCCTTGCCGCGTTCGGCCCAGTCCGAGAACTCCTCCCACCGGTCGTCCCAGCCGCGTTTGTGGGAGGACAGGTTGGCAACCATGGTTCCGAGGGCTGCCCCGAGCGCCCCGAGATTGGCCGCCACCGAGCCGCCGCCCGGTGCCACCGACTCAGAGGCCGTTTCTTCGACAAAGCCCTGCACCGACAGGTCGACCAGCCGGTCCGAACCCTGATCGACGGCGTACTCGATGATCTTCGCCTGCGGGTCGAAGGGGCCCAACTCGTCGAGCCCGAGCGACTTGACCGCGATCTTGATGAGCTCGGCATCAGAAACCCCGGTGGAGCGATGCTGCTTGCGGAGATAGTGCCTGCCCGCATCGAGAATGGCATCGAGCGGGATGAGACCCACCAGTTCCGACCCCGTGGCCCGGACTCCCCTCGCTTCGGCCCGCCGGGACACCTCGTCGAACGCCACGTGCAACGGCGTCGCGCCGATGTCCGTGAGGTTCATCGAGATCTGGGCGACCCCGTACTCCTCGATGAACCACCCGATGGCCTTGACCTTCTCCAGCGATCCGGGGATCCAGATCTCGTCGCCGTTCTCGTCGCGTTCGATCTCGCCGGTGAGCGAATCGCCGACCCGCTTGGGCCGGCCCCGTTCGCGCACGTCGAAGGCAATGGCGTTGGCTCGCCGGGTCGAGGTGGTGTTGAGGTTGATGTTGTAGGCCACGAGGAACCCGCGGGCGCCGACGGCGGTGGCCCCCGACCGGGGGTTGAAGGTGGCGGGGCCGAAGTCCGGCTTCCACTCTGGATCCTCCAGGCGCACCACCAGGCCTTCGTACTCGCCGGCCCGAACGTCAGCCAGGTTGCGCCGCTCCGGAACCCGGGCGGCGTTCTCGTAGCAATAGATCGACAGGCCTACCTCGTCGGCCAGGCGGCGGGCGAGCTGGTGGGCGTACTCGACGGTCTCCTCCATCGTTACCCCGGACACCGGCACCAGAGGGCACACGTCGGTCGCCCCGAACCGGGGGTGCTCGCCGGTGTGCTGGCTCATGTCGATGAGCTCAGTGGCCTTGGCAATGGACCTGACCGCCGCCTCGATGACCTCGTCCGGTGATCCTACGAACGTGACGACGGTGCGGTTGGTGGCATGCCCGGGATCGACATCGAGGAGCCGGACGCCTTCCACCGTCTCGACTTGGCCGGTGATGGCGTCGATCACGGCGCGGTC